>NZ_JBIUAP010000002.1:317434-627496 GCF_044547525.1 Promicromonospora sp. NPDC052451 | reverse complement strand
GCCTCCTGGCCCAGGATCCGCACGGGCGCGTCCTCGGTGACCCGCGCAACGCCGGGGGCGGAGCGCAGCTCGGCCAGGTCCGCGGGGTCCACGGTCGCCACGACGGCGGACAGCAGCCCGGTGACCGACTCGGCGTCGCCCAAGTCGACGCCCTCGCGTACGGCCCAGGACGTGACGTCCTCCTGCGCGTCCTCGACCGTCACCACGGCCGCGCGGTAGTCGGCAGCGAACGCACTACGTGCTGTGACCTGCCGGGCGCGAGCCGCTGCTACTTCCTCGGTGCCGACGATGTCGGCGGCGCTAGGAGCGTCGAGCTCGATGATGACCCGTACAGGATCGGCTTCCGGAGCTGCGATGGCGGCACCGGGAGAGAGGATCACTGAGGCCGAGACGAGGGCGCCCATCACGAGAGCGCCCCAGTGGCGGCCGGCGAACGAAGGTTGCATGGGGGCTGTCTAGTCTTTGCCGACCCGTGAGAGCAATGAGCACGATGACCGCATTCGGCCACTGGCCGATACCGGCCGCAAGTATTTACACGGCCGACATGAAGCGAGTGATGTGCCGTGATGCCGAACGTCCGGATCGCCCTGAGCGAATGCGGGCAGTGGCCCAGGTGCTGCCTCTCGAGCGAGTCCAGCACCCAGACCGGCCTTGGTACAGGGCAGCGTCCTCGCCCGCGGACCCGCATTCGATGCAGTACACCGACCGTCAACTGGTCCTCAACTTCCCCCGCATAGCTTGCAGGAGTGGCGGTCCGCTCGGTCAGACGACGGCCGTCGCAGTGTCAGGACCCTTGGTCCTCCTGACCGGGGCCTGCGTTCCGCGAAAGGTAAGGAAGAGCGATGACAACCATGAAGGCGGCGGTAGTTCCAGCGGCAAACGCCCCCTGGTCACTCGAAGACGTGCCACAGCCCGAAGCAGGCCCGCACCAGGTACTCGTGAAGATCCATGCCTGTGGCCTGTGCTACACCGACGCGCTCCTGGCGCAGAACGTCCTCTCGTTCCGGCCGTTCCCCCTGGTCCTGGGACACGAGGGCGTGGGCGAGGTCGTCGCGGTCGGTGACGGCGTCACCACCCGCAAGGTGGGCGACCGGGTGGGGCTGCCCATCACGCAGAAGCCCTGCGGTCGGTGCGACTTCTGTCGTGAACGGCACCCGTACAGCTTCGTCACCGCGAACAACTGCGTCGCGCCCATCCTCACCGGAGTGAACGTCGACGGCGGGCAGGCCGAGTACATCGCTGCGGACGCCAACGGCACCGTCCTGCTCCCCGACGGCCTTCCGTACGAGCTCGCCGCACCGACGGTGTGTGCCGGCTACACCGTGTGGGCCGCCCTGCGGCGGGCCAACGCGAAGCCGGGCGCGCGCATCGCGGTCGTGGGCGTGGGCGGCGTCGGCCACCTCGGGGTCCAGTTCGCCAAGGCCGCCGGGTACCACGTGATCGCGGTGACCCACTCCCCTGACAAGCACGACCTGGCCAAGCAGCTGGGCGCGGACGACGTGGTGTCCAACGGTGACGAGCTGCGCGAGGTCGGTGGCGCCGATGTGCTCCTGCACACCGCGCCCACCCACGCCCCGGCGATCGACGCGCTCAAGGGGCTCCGGCCCTGGGCGAAGATCATCTTGATGGGCATCTCGGCGAACGACTCGTTCTCGTTCCCCGCCCTGTCTCTGACGGGGCACAGCTTCGAGATCATCGGCTCCGCGCACAACGGCCCGGAGTACCTGGCGGAGGCCCTGGAGATCGTCGCCAGGGGTGACGTCAAGCCCATGATCGAGGTCTTCCCCAAGGAACGGGTCGACGAGGCGTACCAGCGGATGATCAACGGACAGCTGCGGTTCAAGGCTGTCGTGACCTACTGATCCGGCCCGACAGCGGCGGCAACGCACCTACGGGGCGGCACCGAAGGCGGTCGTGGCGGCGGACATGCTCTCGCTGCCACGACCGCCTTCGCTGCCCACCCGAGGCCGACCGCGCCGACGAAGAGCCCAGTCCGGGCGTCCCCGTCCGCGCGGCGCCCCAACAGCGACACGAACCTGGGAGGAACACCATGAGCCTTGAGTCCGATCTCTTGACCAGGGTGCCCGGCGGCCTGTTGATCGCAGGTCAGTGGGTACCGTCCTCGTCCGGCACGACATTCGCCGTCGACGATCCGTCGACGGGTCAGCCGATCAAGACCGTCGCCGATGCCACGCCTGCCGACGGTGTCCGCGCGCTGGACGCCGCCGCACGAGCCCAGGACCGCTGGGCTGCTACCCCGCCGCGTGACCGGGGCGAGATCCTGCGCCGGGCCTTCGACCTGGTGCAGGAACGCAAGGACGAGTTCGCGCTGCTGATGGCCCTCGAGATGGGCAAGCCGCTCGCCGACTCCTACGCCGAGGTCGCCTACGGGGGCGAGTTCCTGCGCTGGTTCAGCGAGGAAGCGGTCCGCATCACCGGACGGTACGGCCGCAGCCCAGAGGGCACAGGATCGATGGTCGTGTCCCAGCGTCCGGTCGGCCCCTGCTTCCTGATCACGCCGTGGAACTTCCCGCTGGCGATGGCGACCCGCAAGATCGGCCCGGCCCTCGCGGCGGGGTGCACCGCCGTCGTCAAACCGGCTGGTGCGACACCGCTGACGACGATGTACTTGGCTGCGGTGCTGCAGGAAGCGGGCCTGCCGGACGGTGTCCTCAACGTAGTGCCCACATCCCGCTCAGGCGCCCTGTCCGAGGCGGTGTTCGCGGACCCGCGGTTGCGCAAGGTGAGCTTCACCGGGTCGACGGAGGTGGGCCGGACGCTGCTGCGGCAGGCCGCGGACGGGGTCCTGCGCACGTCGATGGAACTGGGCGGCAACGCACCGTTCGTGGTGTTCGAGGACGCGGACCTGGACCGAGCGGTCGAAGGTGCGATGCTGGCGAAGTTCCGCAACACCGGGCAGGCCTGCACGGCGGCCAACAGATTCATCGTGCACGGCTCGGTCGCAGCCGAGTTCGCCGACCGCGTGGCCCAGCGAGTCCGCGCGATGAAGATCGGTCGCGGTACCGAGGACGGTGTGACGATCGGCCCCCTCATCGACCAGGACGCCGTGGCGAAGGCGGACTCGCTGGTCCGGGACGCAGTGAGCAAGGGCGCCGCCGTGCTGGTCGGTGGCCGAGCCATCGACCGGCCGGGCACCTTCTACGAACCCACGGTGGTCTCGGCGGTGCCCGGGGATGCCGACATCCTGCACGAGGAGATCTTCGGTCCCGTGGTCTCGATCGTCGAGTTCGACACCGAGGACGAGGCCGTACGTCTGGCCAACGGCACCGAGTACGGCCTGGTCTCGTACGTGTTCACGACCGACCTCGCCCGGGGTCAGAGGATGATGGACCGGCTGGACACCGGGATGATGGGCCTGAACGTGGGCGTCGTCTCGAACGCAGCGGCGCCGTTCGGAGGCGTGAAGCACTCAGGGCTGGGTCGCGAGGGTGGGAGCGAGGGCATCCACGAGTACCTGTCCACGAAGTACACCCTCGTCCCTGATGAGTGACGTGCGCCGAGGCCCCGCAGGCATCCTGCCTTGCGGGGTCTCGGCGTGCTCCGCCCGACGTTCCGGATCCCGGTTTCCTCATCCCTGCCCGTCACTCTCCTCGGCGCGGAACGGGGACCTGTCCGATGTGAGGGCGGCGATCAGCGACGCGGCGTCGTGCGGGGCGGTGTGGCGGCGACCGTTGACGAAGAGGGTCGGCACCGCGGTGATGTCCATGGCTTCAGCGTCCAGCATGTCGTCACGCACCCTGGCTGCGACGGAGGCCGAGGTGAGGTCTCTCTCGAACCGTTCGAGGTCGAGACCGAGCTGCTCGGCACGACGCAGGATGTCCGCCGGCTGCTGATGGTCCTGATCGATGAACAGAGAGCGTTCGAACTCGAAGAACTTGCCCTGCATCGCCGCGGCCTCGGACGCCTCCGCCGCCGCGACCGCGTTCGGGTGGTAGTGCAGCAACGGCGCGTGCCGCCAGACATAGCGCAGGCGTCCACCGAGCTCCTGGACGACCTCCTGGATGGTGCCGGCCGTCTTGAGGCAGAACCCGCACTGGAAGTCGCCGTACTCCACCAGCGTCAAGGGCGCGTCGACCGGTCCGTAGATGTGGTCACGGGCGGGATCGACCGGGCGCTGCAGGACCTGCCCGATCTCCATCTCGCGTGGGGAGTGTTCGGTCGCCCGGAAGATCAGCGCCGCGATCCCGAAGGCCAGGACCGAGGCGAGCAGGACCCCGACGCGCGCCTGGTTCTGGACCGACGGATCGGGGATCGCCAGGTCGACGATGAACAGCGACAACGTGAACCCGACGCCGCACAGCGCGGCGCCGCCGGCGACCCGACCGGTGGTGAGACCTGCCCCGAGCTCACCCAGCTTCAAGACCCGCACGAGCGTCGTCGACCCGAACACACCCAGGAACTTGCCCGCGACCAGCGCGACCACTACTCCCCAGGTCACCGGCGAGGTCGCAGCCTCGACGAGGACGTCCCGGGAGATCTGTACACCGGCGTTGGCGACGGCGAAGACCGGCAGGATCACGAAGGAGACGTAGGGCGCGTACGCGGACTGCAAGCGCTCGTTGATCGAGATCGACTCCCGCAGGCTGTTGGCAGCCGCGCGCGCATACTGGGTGGTGGGCGACTGCCGGAACGTGCGCGCCAAGGCCAGTGCGTGCTCGACATCGCGCCGGCTCGGACGGTAGACCGGCACCAGCAGCGCCACCGCCACCCCTGCGAGGGTGGGATGCACCCCGGATGCCAGGAACGCGAACCAGACGATGATCGCGAGCGTGGCGTAGATCGGGCCGCGCCCCGTGGGCACGTAGCGGGTGAACCAGATCCCCGTGAGTCCCACCGCGGCGACCAGGAGCGGCTGCGGGTTGAAGTCCTCCGTATAGACCAGGGCGATGATGCTCAGCGCCCCGATGTCGTCGACCACGGCGAGCGCCAGCAGGAAGATCCGCAGGCGGCCGGCGGCCTTCGGCCCTACCAGGGCCAGACCACCGACGAGGAAGGCGGTATCGGTGGAGATGACGACGCCCCAGGCGCCTTCCCAGCCGGACCCTCGGGCGATCAGCACGTACAGCAGGCTCGGCACCAGCAGGCCGCAGAGTGCGGCCACGACCGGTACCACGCCTCTCGACCAGCTGGTCAGCTCGCCGATCGAGAACTCACGGCGCACCTCGAGGCCCACCGTGAAGAAGAACACCGCCATGAGGGCGTCGTTGACGAGGGCGTGCAGGGTGAAGTCGAGGTTCAGGTCGGCGACGCCGATCGTCAGGCGGGTGTCCCAGAACGTCTCGTACGTCTCGTGGGATGCGTTCGCCCAGACGATGGCCAGCAGCGTGCCCGCCACCAGCAGCAGTGCGCCCGTCCGGCTGGGGCCCATCGACCGGATCCAGGCGGCGATGGAGGGACCCCGTTGGCGTTCCGGGTCGGCACGCTCGGGGTCGGGCGACGTGTCGATGACGACGGGCAGAGACATCGTGGCTCCATGCGGCTGTAGCGAGGTGGTCAGGTCGAGGTGCTCAGGTCGAGATGGCCGGCCTGCGTGGTGAGGAAGTCACGGATGAGAGGGGCTGCGTCGTCCAGGGCGCTCTCGAGCAGGAAGTGGCCGCCGTCCAGGAGGTGGACCTGGGCGTGGGGCAGGTCGGTGGTGAAGGCGCGTGCACCGTCGGGGCCGAAGACCGGGTCGCCGCGTCCCCAGACTGCCAGCAGGGGCACCTGGCTCTCCCGGAACCAGCGGTGGACCTCGGGATAGAGCGCCGGGTTGGTGGCGTAGTCCCGGAACAGCGCGATCTGCACGAGGTCGTTCCCCGGCCGGGACAGCAGTGCATGGTCGTGCATCCAGGTGACGGGGTCCACCAGGGACTCGTCAACCACGCCGGCGAGGTACTGCCAGCGCGTGAGGTCCAGGGTCAGGGCCTGCCGGACACCGGCCTCGGTCTCGGGTGTCTCCTTCTCCCAGAAGGCGCGCACCGTCGAGAAGAACTGTGGCTGGAAGCCTTCCTCGTAGGCGTTGCCGCTCTGGCTGACCACTGCGGTGACCGCTGACCGGTCCCGGAGTGCCAAGCGCCATCCGATCGGCGCACCGTAGTCCTGGACGTAGATGGCGTACCGGCTGATACCGAGCTGGTCGAGCAGGCCGGCCGTCACATCGGTGAGGCTGTCGAAGGTGTAGGTGAACCGGTCGGCCGGCGGTGCGTCGGACAGGCCGAAGCCCAGCAGGTCGGGCGCCACGACGTGGAACTGGTCGGCCAGCCGCGGGATCAGGTCACGGAACATGAACGAGCTGGCGGGGAACCCGTGCAGCAGCACGACCACCGGGGCGTCCGGAGGTCCCGCCTCGCGGTAGAACAGCCGGTGGCCGTCGACGGTGGCGTACCGGTGGTGCGTCCTGGCGGCGGGGTTGTGCGCAGCCGAGCTCATGACCGGAAGAACGCCAGCAGGTCGGCGTTGATCGTGTCGGCCTGAGTGGTCGGCATACCGTGCGGGTAGCCGGGGTAGGACAGCAGCGTGCCGTCGTGGAGGAGCTGTGCGGTCCGGGGCGCGGTGGCGGCGTAGGGAACGATCTGGTCGTCCAGCCCGTGCATGACCAGGACCGGCACCGTGATCTTGGCCAGGTCCGCGGTGTAGTCCTCGTGCGCGAAGGCGTTGACGCAGTCGTACTGGGCGTTGGCGGCCCCCATCATCGCCTGGCGCCACCAGTTGTCCACGACGGCGTCGACACGTTCCGCACCGGGACGGTCGAACCCGTAGAACGGCCCGGCAGGCAGGTCCCGGAAGAACGTTGTCCTGCTGGCCGCGAGCTGGGCCTGCAGCCCGTCGAACGCCGACCGAGGCAGACCGTCCGGGTTGGCCTCCGACTGCACGGTCGAGGGGGTGACGGCGCTGATCAGCACGGCCTTCTCCACGCGGCCCTGCCCGTGGCGGCCGAGGTATCGCGTCACCTCGCCGCCACCGGCCGAGTGTCCGACGTGGATGGCGTCGCGGACGTCGAGGTGCTCAGCGAGCGCGGCCAGGTCGTCGGCGTAGTGGTCCATGTCGTGCCCGCCCGAGGGCTGTGCCGACCGCCCGTGACCACGCCGGTCGTGGGCGATCACCCGGTACCCGTGGTCCCGGAAGAACAGCATCTGACTGTCCCAGTCGTCCGCCGACAGCGGCCAGCCGTGGCTGAAGATGACCGGTTGGCCTGATCCCCAGTCCCTGTAGAAGATCTCGGTGCCGTCCGAGGTCGTGAACGTGCTCATCGTCGTGCCCTCCGTCGATCCGCTGGGTGTCCACCCAGCGTTCCGGGCAGCGGTTGACGGCTGGTGGACCGTTGATGGACGCGCCCGGCAAGGCCGGGCGTCCTGCCGTGGTCCATCAGGTGCCCCAGGAGAGTCCGAAGGCCGTGGGCGCGTCCCAGCCGGTGCCCACGGCGTACAGCGCGGCGAACCGCTCGGGGTGCAGGGCCACGGTCGCGAAGGTGCGGGCGGCGGCCAGCTCCTCGGCGTCGTCGGGGTCGGGAACCTGCCCGAGGCCGTCGAAGGCGCTGTCCGTGAACCCGATCATCGACGCAGCCGTCTCGGCGTCACCCTCGGCCGCGGCGAGGGTGGCCGCCGCGACGCCCAGGTACGGCACGAACGTGTGGTCCCCCACTCGGAAGACCCGCTCCTGGACGGTGCGCAGCAGGTCACGGGCCCGGCCCAGGTTTCCGAGGTGCAGCTCGCTGAGCGCCAGGTTGTAGGTCTCGGAACTCACCTGCTCTGGCCGCCCCAGGTCCCGGTTCAGCTCGATGCTCGCCAGGTAACGCTCGCGCGCCAGGGCATGGTCTCCCTTCATGCGGGCGACAGCGGCCAGCACGTGCCGGGGCCGCTCCTCCAGTCGCCGGTCGGCCGCTCGCACCGCGACCTCGAGAGCCTGCCCGGCAAGCCGTTCAGCCTCCCCGAGCTCACCCTGGCGCAGCGCGAGCCGCGCCAGGGCATAGAGTCCCTCGACCTCGTCCCCCGGCTCCCCCGCGGCTCTGGCGCGCCGCACACCGGCTTCCGCAAGACGGCGCACCTCGGCGGTCTCACCCCGGCGGAAGGTGGCGCGGACCTGGTCCTGGAAGCTCATCGCGGCTAGAGCCCCCGCCGGGTGAGCCAGTCCAGCGTGGCGTCCGCCAGGGTGCGCCAGCCCGCGTCGAAGACCCCGCTGTGCCCGCGGTCGGGGTACTCGAGCAGTTCGGTATCCGCACCCGAGGCGGAATAGAGCTTGTACGCCGCCCGGACCACGACGGCGGGCACGGTGTGGTCCCTGCCTGCGGCCATCAGCAGCAAGGGCCCTCGGTCACTGCGCCGTGTGTCGACCGTCGTGGCCGCACGGGGCGTGAAGTTGGCCGACGACGCCTCGAACAGCGGCCGGCCCGGCCCAGGGATCGCGATGCGCCGGTGGAGCTCGTCCGACTCCGCACGCGACAGGGCATTGCCGAAACCGTACGCGAACTGGTCGGCAGTGAGGGCGACCGTCCTGTGCCTGTTGCGCGGGTTGGACAGCACCGGGAAGCTCGACCGGAGCAGGCTCAGCGGCACGACCCGCACACCCTTGACCGGCGCGGGTGAGATCGCGACGGCAGCCGCGGCATGACCACGTTCGAGAAGCTTCTGTGCCACCAGCCCGCCGAAGGAGTGTCCGACCACGATGGGCGGCGCCTCCAGGCCGGCGATCGTCTCGGCGTAGGCCTCGGTGATGCGGTCCACGCCCACGTCGATCATCCCGGACGGGTCGGACCGTGTGGCCTCGGGTGTGTCCGCGTCGCCCGGCCAGCCCGGCGCGAGCGTCTCATAGCCTTCTTTGGCGAAGTGGTCTTGCCATGGCGTCCAGGACGTGGAGTGGATCCACAGACCGTGGATGAACACGACGCGCCGTCTCATCACTGACCTCATCCGTGCAGAAGGGGCTTTCCGACGCTCGTCAACCTAGGCACATGTTGTTGACCAGCGGTGGAACACGAGTGGAGCGTCCATCACGCAGCCGTCGAGTCCCATCGCGCAAGGAGGTCGTCGGCCCGCTGGACGAACAGGTACGCCTCCTGCGCGAGGGCGACGTCTCGGGCCCTGAGCACGGCCGCTCGCACCTTCCCAGCGGGCTTCCCCTCGGCCCGTAGCAGTCGCGCGCGCAGGAGCAGGAGCAGACCTTCCGCGTAACGCTGGCCATAGTCATGCAGGTAGTGGTCGGCGCGGTCCAGAGCCTCCGCGGCGCCGCGGACGTCGCCTGCGGCGAGCAGCATCTCGGCCAGCAACCCGTACCAGGTGGAGACGCACGAACGCACCGGGTTGCACAACCTCGTCTCGATGATCCGTTCGGCTTCCTCGGCAGCGCCGGCCGCTGCAGCGGGTTCTGTCGCGGCGACCGCTCGCGCCCAGCAGCGGGCCAGCCGCTGGTAGGTGCCCAGGAACGCGTAGGAGTAGTCGGGATCGGCAGTGATGCCCCGCTCGGCCGCGTCGAGGGCCATGACCGGGTCCCCGATGAGCACGGCGATCCTCGCCGACATGGTGGCCCACACGGTGACCGTGTAGGGGTCCGGGCCGGCGGTCTCCAACCGGTCCAGGAGTGCCAGCCCTTGCTCACGGTTGCCGTGCAGGACCGTCGTCTCGGCATGCAGGCCTGTCATGAGCAGCTGCAGGTCGTACTGGACGGGGTTCTCCTCGCGGCCGACCCAGTCGGCCCGGAGGGTCTCCTCGGACCGGCTCAGGTACCGGAACGCCTCTCCGATGTTGCCGATGTCCCACTGGTGGATGCCCCATGCCTGCAGGCCGTAGGTGCGCACGATCGGGTAGTCGGACGACTCGCCGAGCATGAGCAGCTGCCTCGCGAGGGGACCCGTCTGGTCCAGGTGGATGCCCTGGGCGAAGGAAGCCCAGCGGGAGTAGAGGATGCCTGCGGCTTCCACCTCGCGCCCCAGCGTGCGGGCCAGGTGTTCGGCCCGTTCCAGCAGTCCCCGCTCTGCGCCGGCGTACATCGAACGCATCCCGATGACAGCCGTGAGCTCCGTGAGCGCGGCAAGCTCTGCCTCGGTCAGCCCAGCACTGCGGGACACCTGTGCGGCGAGCCGCAGCTGCTGCTCCGCAGCCTCCAGGGCCGATCGCGCGGCCGCCCTGCGCCCGGACCGCACCAGGGCGTCGGCCGTGCGGCCCGGCTCCGCCAACGGTCCGGCCGCCCACAGGTGGTGCGCCACCCGTTCGGGCACGACCTCGCCGTCCGCCGCCATGTGCTCCAGCGCGTCGGCGACCCGCAGGTGGAGGCGGGTGGCGTGCCGAGGTGAGATCGCCTCGGAGATCGACTCCCGCACGAGGTCGTGCACGAAGCGCACCGAGCAGGGGTCGCTCGGGGTGGGTGTCAGCAGGCTCAGCGCCTCGGCGGGCTCGAGCCTCGTCATACAGGTGCCCAGGTCGAGGTCGGCGACGCGGGCCAGGAGGTTGAGGTCCACGTCTCGGCCGATCAGCGCTGCGGTCTCGAGCAGCACGGTGGCGTCGGCGTCCAGGTCGGTCAGCCGGTCGCGAACCACGTCGCGGACCGATGTGGGTACCCCTTCGCGCCACCGCGGCTTGCCGACGGGCTGGTCGTCTCCGAGCAGCCGCGCGACCTCCCGGACGAAGAACGGGTTGCCGGCGGTACGCGTGTGCAGAGTGCGGACTGCCTGGGGGTCCAGAGGCCTTCCGATCTCGCGGCGCACCAGCTCAGCGACGTCGTCCACGCCCAGTGGGCCGAGGCGGAGCCTGCGGTGCGCCGACGACCGGCTCGCTGTCGCGAGGGCCCGCGCCAGGTGCGGGTCGTGCACGGGCGCGTGGTCGCGGACGGCCGCGAGGATCGCGCTGCTGGACGGCATGCGGGTGGCAAGATGGGCGAAGAGGTGCAGCGAGGCGGTGTCGGCCCACTGCAGGTCGTCGAGGACGACGATGACGGGGCGCCGCGCCGACACCTGAGAGAACAACGCCACGACGTTCTCGAACAACCGGAACTGGCCGCTGCCGCCGGGCAGGAGCCGGCCCGCGGGGGCGGCATCGTGGGGTTCCAGGAGCTCACCGAGCGCGCCGGTGAGCCAGGGCCGCTGCTCCGCCTCGGGCAGGTCCTCCAGGATCGCGCGGACGGTCTGCAGCCACGGCCACATGGAGGGAGCACCCTCTCTGTCGGCGGACCGGCCCCACGCCACCAGGCAGCCCTTCGCGCCCGCCTCCCCTGCGACCTGCTCCAGGAGCCGGGTCTTGCCGACGCCCGGCTCTCCCTCGAGGACGACCAGGCCTGTCGCGCCACCGGCGACGCGGCTCACGGTGTCCCGCAAGGCCGTGAGCTCGACCGCGCGGCCTACCGGTTCGACGTCGACAGGTCGCAGCGGTGGCACGAGCTCGGCACGAGCCGGCGGAGCATGATCCGGCGACGTCGGATGTCCGGCCGGGAGATCCTGCCGCAGCACCTGCTGATGAGCCAGCTCCAGCAGAGGGCCCGGATCGATACCGAGCTCCTCGACCAGACGGGTCCGCACGGACTGGTAGACGGACAGTGCCTCGGCCTGCTGGCCGGCGGCCCCGAGAATGGTGATCAGGCTGGCATGGACGGGTTCGTGCAGCGGACCCATGGACGCCGCCAGCCGGAGGGGAGCAAGCACCCGCTCAGGCTGGCCGACGGCCACCGCGAGGTCGGCTGCGGCGGTGCACGCCCCGAAGAACTCGTTGTTCAACCCCGCGAACACGGGCACGGCGTCAGGCCGCAGGGCCAGCCCGTCGCCCGCGGAGCCGTGCCACAGCCTCAGTGCGCGTTCGAAGGCGTCCAGCGCGTCCTCGGGCCGGCCGTCGCCCGAGTCGCTCTGAGCCGAGGCCACCAGATCCCTGAAGGTCGCGAGGTCAAGCGTCCCAGATCCCGCCGTGCACAGGTAGCTGCCTCCCCGCCGCACGAGGTAGGAGCTCTGCCCTCGGCTGGGCAGTGTCGGCTCGAGCAGCCGCCGCAGTACGCCGACGTACTTGTGGATGACGTTGAGCGCGCTGTCCGGTGCCGCGTCCCCCCAGATGAGGTCGACCAGCTCCGACTTGCTGACCGGCAGCCCTGGGTGCGCCGCCAGCAGGGCCAGGAGGTAGGCCTGCTGCCGTGGACCGGTGTCCAGCTCGGTCTGGCCCCGCCACAGCCGCAGCGGTCCGAGGATCTGGATGCGCAGTGCGCCACCACGTACGGCCGGGGCGGCCGGGGGGCGGTCGATCTCAGAGGCCATTGTGCTTCATCCAGGACAGGGCCACGTCGGCCACCTCGCTCCACCCGTGGTCGACGGTGAGAGTGTGCCCCCGGTCGGAAAGCTCGATCAGGTCGGTGACCACGCGTGGGTTGCGGGAGCACAGCTCGTGCACGGTGCGGGCCTGTGCCGGCGGGACCGCGCGGTCCATGCCGCCGGTGATCAGCAGCAGGGGCCCTCGATCGACGTCCACGTCGATCGCGGTCGGCGAGCCGGCCCTCAGGTTCGCCGCGTCCTCGAGCAGGATGCGGCCCGGTGCGGGCACGGTCCAGCGCTCGTACAGATCGGCGCACTCCTCCGCGGGCAGGGTGTTGCCCAGGCCGGTGGCGAACTCATGTGGGGTCAACGTGACCGAGCCCCGGAAGCTGACCCGACCGCACGGTGCCACCGGGGCCGCCACGGACCGGGACGAGGGCAGCAGGGCCTCGCCGTGGACGGGTGCCGAGCTGATCGCGACGGCGGCGTCGGCCCCGCCGCGGGCCAGCAGCCGTTGGACGACCAGGCCACCGGACGAGTGGCCGACCGCCACGACGGGCCTGCTTGTGCCGGCCACCAGATGCCCGTAGTGCCGCACGACGTCATCGAGACCGAACCCGGCTGCACGGTCGGGGTTGGCGCGCGCCTCGGCCACGGTCGGCGAGTCGCCGGGCCAGCCCGGCGCCTGCGCCGTGTGCCCGGACGCCGTGAAGTGTTCCAACCATGCGGTCCAGGACGTGGCGTGCAGCCACAACCCGTGGACGAAGACCACAGTACTCATCCGTTCCTCCGCGGTCGCCGTGCTCCTGAGCAACAGTCTCGGCCGGGAGACGGCGGCAGGGCTTCTGTCAGATGACTACACCTGGCTCGTCGACAGCACGTGGGCCGGTCAGTCTTGCTCAGGGCCTGCCGAAGACCGGTCGACGACGTCCCGCAGCTGGTTGCGACTGGTCACGCCGAGCAACGGGAACACCCGGTACAGGTGCATACCCACCGTCCGCGGTGACAGGTACAGCCGCTCGGCGATCTCCCGGTTCGTGAGCCCCTCGGCGGCCAGCAGCACGATCTGGCGCTGCTGCGGGGTGAGCACGGAGAGCTGCCCCGTACCGCTGGAGGCGGAATCCCTCGGTGTCGACCAGCCGCCCGAAGCAAGATCGGCCCGGACGCCCGCCGCGCGCAGCTCAGCCCCGGCGCGGCGGGCGAAAGGTGCCGCACCGAGGCGCTCGAACGTGTTGTGGGCATCCACGAGGTGCGGGCGCGCCTCCGTCACCCGGCGCTGCCGTCGCAGCCAGGCGCCGAGGTCGAGCTGAACACGAGCACGTTCGAACGGCCACGTCGTGCTCCGCGAGTCTGCGAGTGCCCGGGCGAAGTGAGTCTCGCCCTGGGCCTGGTCGGTGTGCTCGTCTCCCGCGGTGGCGACCAGTGCCGCGGCATGCGCCACCAGCATCTGCAGCCGGGCGGATCCGTGCCCGGCCACCTGCTCAAAGGTTGCCGCCGCCTCCTGTGCCGCGACGTGGCGGCCTGTGCGCAGGCTTGCGGTCACCAGGTCGACCATGCCGTACAGCGAAAGGTGCGGGTGCAGCGGCTGGCCGGTGTCGTCCAGGATCAGGCGGAGCACGTCGTGGGCCCGTTCGTGGTCGCCGCCGGCCAGGGCCGCCAGGCCCAGCGCGCGGCGGGTGAGCACGGCGACGGCGCGGCTGGTGTCCAGGTCGAGGCCGGACAACGACGTCGCTACCAGCGTGTGCGCCTGGTCTGCATCGCCGCGCATGGCGGCGATGATCGCGAGGTCGGCTTCGGCGGTCCGGCGGATCATCTCCATCCCGGTCCCTTCAGCCACCCGGAGGGCGTCGCCGTACGCCGCGGCGGCGGCATCCCAGGCACCGCTGTCGCGCAGCACGGTGCCGAGAGTGTTCGAGACCAGGGCGTTGACGCCCCCCAGCGCGGTGTCCTCCTGCCGGTCCAGGAACGTGCGCAGTGCTGTGACGGCGTACTGCGTCTGGTCGATGGCCCACGCGGCGCCGCCGAGCTGGTTCAGCGTGACCTGGTCCAGGCCGGTGGGGTGCCCCTTGGCGGTCAGGACCGCCTCGATCTGCTTCACGGAACCGACGGGGTCGAGCGAGGCCGTCAGCCATGCCGCTTGCGGTAGGTCGGACAGGTCCGGCGCGTTCTCTCCTCCGGCGGCGGTGACGAAGGCCGGGGGCGCGGTTGCCGCGGGCTTCAGGAGGGGCGAGTCGTCCGTGGAGGCAACCGCATCGGGCGGGGGGCGCGAGAACCGCCGGACCACGACGTCGAGTGCTCTCGTCAGCTGCTCGCGGTGTGCGACGGCTCCGGAATAGAAGGCCGCCACGGCGGCAGGCGACAGGGCCGACCAGGCGAGACGGCTATTGCCGGTACCGGCCGCACGGACCGCCACTGCGGTCAGCATGGCGACGGCCTCCCCGTGCCGGTCAGTGCGCGCCAGGGCCCAACCGGATGCCAGCGCGGCTTCGAGGGCGTCGTCCGGGTCGTCGGTGAGCTCACCGGCCCGGACGCCCAGCCGTCGTACCCACGGACCGTCGCCGGCGAAGATGGCTGCTCGCATCGCCAGCAGGTAGCGCCGGGCAGCGGCACGCTGCTGGGTCGACAGCTCGGCGGCCCGTTCCAGCATCTCTGCCGCGGCTGCCCAGCCCGAGTGCACACGCGCTACCTCCGCGCCGTCTTCGAGCGCGGTGGCCACGTCGTCGTTCGGTCCGAGCGAGGCGGCGGCCAGATGCCAGGCCTGCCGGTCTGCGCGTCCCGCGAGCGCGTCGGCAAGTCTTCGGTGGGCGCGTCGGCGGTCGCTGTACCGCGCTGCGCCGTAGAGGCCCTTCGGGACCTCGGGACTGGACCAGACCAGCGGCTGAGCTTCGGTGCCACCCAGGTGGACGAGCCCTGCATCCTCTGCCGGCTCCAGGTCCGCGAGCGCGTCGTCCGGCAGCGATCCGAGGAACAACGGGAGGTCTTCCGGTGCCGCTGCCGCCGCGGCAAGCAGCAGGTCCCGGGTCGCCCGGGGCAGGGCGGCGATACTTGCATACGGATCAGACGACGCCACGAGTCAATCTCAACGCCGTGGAACAAGGTCCGCCATCCCACAGGGGGTGGTTTCACCCTGGCACGTGCGGCAGTCTGTTGCCGTAGAGCGATCCATCGACCGTCCACGCCCCGTCAACAGGGTGTCCAGTGCAGCGCCATAGCGTCGCGTCCATGAAGATCCTGATCGTACTGACCTCGCACGGTGAGCTGGGCGACACGGGACGCAAGACCGGGTTCTGGCTCGAGGAGCTCGCGACGCCCTACTACCACTTCCGCGATGTGGGATGGGACATCACCCTCGCCTCGCCACAGGGCGGACGTCCGCCCTTGGACCCCAAGAGCAACGAGCCGCAGTTCCAGACCGAACGAACGCGGCGGTTCGAGGCCGACGTGGATGCGGAAGCCTTGCTCGGCGCGACGGCCCGGCTGGACTCGGTCTCCGTCGACGACTTCGACGCGGTGTTCTACCCGGGTGGGCACGGCCCGCTGTGGGATCTGGCCGAGGACCCGGCCTCGATCGCGCTGATCGAACGGATGGTGCGGGCCGGCCGGCCTCTCGCGCTGGTGTGCCATGCGCCTGGTGCGCTGCGCCACGCCACCACCCCGGATGGTGAGCCGCTCGTGGCAGGCCGACAGGTCACCGGATTTACCGACAGCGAGGAAGACGCGATGGGCCTGACCGAGGTTGTGCCGTTCCTCGTGGAGGACGACCTCGTCGCGCGCGGGGCCGTGTTCTCCAGGGTGCGCAACTTCGAGCCCCACGTCGTGGTCGACGGGATGCTCGTCACCGGGCAGAACCCGGCGTCGTCGGGTCCCGCTGCCATGGAGCTGATCTCGATGGTCCGGAACACCGGGGCGTGACGCGATGGTCACGTCCCCCAGCCGTTCTCGAACCGTCCCGCCCCCACCGGCCGCCGTGTCGGGCCCGTACGTGTCGGAGGTGTCCGGAGCGATGCTCGACCAGGCCGCCGCGATAGGCCGTGGCGACCTGTCCAGCCTCGAGCTCACGCGGGCGTACCTGGAACGAATCGACGCACTGGACGGACCGGACGGGCTCAACGCGTTCATCCTCTCGCGTGGGCAGGACGCCCTGGCGGAGGCCACCCGGCTCGACCGCCTCCGTGCCCAGGGGGGTCCGCTGGGTCCGCTGCACGGTGTCCCGCTGGCCGTCAAGGACAACCTGTTCACCGCCGGCACCACCACGTCCAACGGCACCGCGCTGCTCGAGTCATTCATCCCCGACCACGACGCCACAGCAGTACGGCAGCTGCGCCGGGCCGGCGCGGTCGTCCTGGGCAAGACCAACCTGCACGAGAGCTCGTTCGGCATCACGAGCAACAACCCCCACTACGGTGCGGTGCGCAACCCCTACGACCCGCTGCGGATCCCCGGAGGTTCCAGCGGCGGGTCGGCTGCCGCGGTCGCCGCACGCCTGTGCTCGGCGGCCATCGGCAGCGACACCGGTGGATCGGTGCGGATCCCGGCGGCGCTGTGCGGGGTCGTCGGTCTCAAGCCGACGCTCGGCCGGGTCAGCCGGGGACGCATGTTCGGCCTGTCATGGACGTGCGACGTCGTGGGGCCGATCGCCCGCACCGTGGCCGACGCAGTGGCGCTCCTTCGGGTCATCTCCTCCGGCCCGGACACGCTGGACCCGGATGCGAGACACGGGCCGCCCGGCACGGACGTACCCGAGTCCCTCGCGACGGCCATCGGGTGCCTGCGCGGAGCGCGCATCGGGATTCCCGACGGTTTCTTCGCGGCGGACAACACGCCCGACGTCGACCGTGTCCTGGCCCGTACGTACCGCACGCTCGAAGACGCGGGCGCCGTCCTCGTGCCGGTGACGGTCGAAGGTGTCGAGGCGGCGACCGCACAGGGCTTCGTCACGGTAGTTCCGGAAGCCGTCGTGCTCACCGAGCGCGCACTACGAACCGCGGGCATCGACGGCGGGATCGTCGCGCACCTCGACCGCTTCGGCGCGGACGTCCGGGCCGCTCTGGGTGCGCAGGTCGGACCTGAGCCGGAGCCCGTACCCGCATTCCAGTACGCGAAGGTCCAGGCCGCCACGCTGCCCGCGCTCCGCCGGGCGTTCGCGGACACGTTCACCACGGTGGACGTGCTGCTCACGGCCACCACGCCGGCGACCGCTGTCCCGATCACCCAGGACACCACCATGCGACACAACGGACGGTCCGCCGGCACCTTCGAGACCTTCGTCAGGTACACCTACGGGATCTCGATGGCAGGCCTACCGGCGGTCTCCCTGCCAGCGGGCACCGATGCCGCGGGCTTGCCCGTCGGAGTGCAGCTCGTCGGCCCACGCTGGGGTGAGGCCACGCTGGTGCGGATCGCGCACGCGCTCGAGAACGCCGTGCGGCAGTGAGTCCCGGCGGCGGCGACCATCCCCGGGGCGCCATCAGAACGTCTCAGCAACGACACGAGGAGCCAGCACGATGACGAGCGACATCGACCCGCTGATCGACACCGACAAGCCACCGAGCGGCCTGGGCTGCCGCGAGTGTCTGTCCAGCGGCACGGGCTGGTGGCTGCACCTCAGGCGGTGCGCGACCTGTGGTGTCGTGGGGTGCTGCGACAGCTCGCCGGCCGGGCATGCGTCCCGGCATGCCCGACAGGCCGGGCACCCGATCATCCAGAGCTTCGAACCAGGTGAGGACTGGTTCTACGACTACCGCACCGAGCTGTCCATGGACGGGCCGGTCCTGGCTCCGCCGCGCAGCCGCCCCCTCGGCCAGCCCAGCCCTGGTCCCGTCGAACGTCTCCCGCACAACTGGACGGAGCTCCTGCACTGACCCTCAGAGCCGGAGGCTCCGCAGTGCTCCGTCGTGCTCCTGAGCCAGCATCTGGTGCACGGATGCGACAGCCCCGGCCCCCTCACCGACAGCCGAGGCCACCCGCTTGACCGACCCTGCGCGGACGTCACCCGCGGCGAACACCCGTGGGTGGCTCGTCTGATACGGCAGGGCCGGCCTGCCCGGCCCTGCCGTCCGTGCGGACGTCCGGGTCCCGGTGAGCAGGAACCCGTGCGGGTCGCGCTCCAGGCAGGCGAGCCAGTCCGTGTCGGGGTCGGCACCGATGAAGCAGAACACCGCACTGCTGGGAACTTCACGGCCGGGGGCATCGCCATGCGCCAGGACGACGCCGCTGAGCGCGCCGTCGCCGGTCAACCCCACGACCTGCGTGCGGTGGTGGAGGTGGATCTTGGGATCCGCCTCCAGCCGCCTGCACAGGTAGTCCGACATGCTCTGCCGGATCTCCTCGCCCCTGACCACGAGATCGACACGTGCACCCCGGGCCGCCAGGAACAGGGCCGCCTGACCAGCGGAGTTCGCTCCACCGACCACTGTGACGGGCCGGGTGACGCAGTCGCGCGCGTCGAGCTCGGTGGCCGAGTAGCGCACGTGCCCGAGCTTCTCGAACTCGTCCAGCCGGGGAACGGACAGCCGACGATAGCGCGCTCCGGTGGCGACGATCAGCGACCGGGCCCGAAGACGCACGCCGTCCGCAAGGCGCACCGCGGGACCGCGCGGGTCGCCGACGTCCAGCGCCACCACGTCGCACGGTGCGTACAGCTGCGCACCGAACTTCAGCGCCTGCACCAGCGCCAGCCTCGTCAGCTCCTCCCCGCTGACGCCACGCGGAAACCCGAGATAGTTCTCGATCCGAGAGCTCGTGGCAGCCTGCCCACCTGCCCCACCCGAGTCGAGCAGCACCGTGGCCAGGCCTTCGGACGCCCCGTAGACCGCCGCCGCCAAACCGGCCGGGCCTGCTCCGACGACCACGAGGTCCACCGCGCGCATCGAGTCGCCGGACCCCGGGGAGCCGTCGTACGTCAGGCCGATCGCCGCGGCGACGTCGTGGGGCGCCGCCCTGCGGAGCGCGCGGTCCGAGACGACCGCGACCGGAAGGTCCGCCGCCGTCAGGCCATGGGCGGCCATGAGCGCCTGTCCGGGAACGGAGTCGGCGTCCAGGGCCTCGTGCGGGAGCAGGAGCCGGGCCGCATAGGCCTGAAGAGCACGCGTCTGGTCAGAGTGCGGTGCGCCGACGATCTCCAGCACGCTGCCGGCAGCCCGTTGCACGATGCGGCGGCGGACGCTGAACGCCTCGACGATCACGTCGGCGATGTCGACCTGCTCACGGAGCACCGCACGGAACCGTTCTCCACCGATCCGGATCACGACACCAGGGCGGCTGACCCTGGCGGTCAGAAACACCGACTGCCCGGTGAGCATGCTCAGCTCGCCCGTGAAGTCACCTGGGTGCCGGGAGTAGACCACGTACTCGGAGTCGGTGGCCGTGGCATCGCGCACCACGTCGACGACCGCCGACTCGATCAGGAAGAGGTCGTAGCGCCGGTCACCCGTGGCGTACAGCACATCGCCCTGAGCGACGTCCTCACGCTCACCGTACGAGGCGAGACGGCGAAACTGCTCCGGGTTCAAGGACGGCGCATCTGCCAGGGCGGCGACAGCCTCGGCACGGACATCCTCTGTGCCGGCTGCCGGTTCGCTCTCCTGAGGCATGCTCCGCCCTACCTTCCAGCGCGGTGATCATCCAGGCCACCTGACGACCGTCGGGCGCCTGCCCGGCCAGGCCTCAACGCTACGAGGACGCGGTGGACAACGAGTGGATTTCGCCGTCGCGCACTGAGACATCGATTCACAGGGCGTCTACCGGCAACCGGCAGGCTCGGCCAGAGATCGTTGACCCTCACGACGGAGGAACCCATGCACGAGCATGCCTACCAGGCGCAGTGCGAAGCCGAGGAGCCGCGCCACACTGCCGCCACCGCACCCAGCCGCAACCCGCGGCTGGCGTTGTTCGCGCTGGCGCTGGGCACGTTCGCGATCGGTACCGGCGAGTTCGGCAGCAACGGCATCATCCAGCTCTTCGCCGCCGACCTGGACGTGTCCATCCCCGTAGCGACCTACGCCATCACCGCCTACGCCTTCGGCGTCATGATCGGCTCCCCCGCCATCACGCTGATCGCCGCACGCACCAACCGCCGCACCCTCCTGCTCGGCCTGGTCGCACTGTTCCTGATCGGCAACGGACTGTCGGCCATCGCACCCAACCTCGCCCTGCTGGTCGTGTTCCGGTTCATCGCGGGCAGCGTCCAGGGCGCGTTCTTCGGGGCCGGCGCCGTGGTCGCCGCCTACGTCTACGGTCCCGGGCGGGGCGGCAAAGCCTTCGCCACCGTCATGGGCGGTCTGACCGTCGCCACCATCGTCGGCTCACCCCTGGGCACCTACATCGGGCAGAACGCCGGCTGGCGCGCCATGTACTGGGCCGTCGTCGTCATCGGCCTGCTCGCCGGCGCCGCCCTGGTCGCCTGGCTGCCGCGCACCAGCGACCTGCACGGCGGCTCCATCCGCAACGAGCTGAGCGCCCTGCGCCGCCTCAACGTCTGGCTCATGGTCGCCGTCGCCGCCCTCGGCATCTCCAGCATCTTCGCCGTCTACACCTTCATCGGCCCCTTCATCACCGACGCCGCCCACCAGGACCCCGCTCTCATCCCCCTCGCACTGGCCGTGTTCGGCATCGGCATGGCCGTAGGCAACGGCCTGGGCGGACGCGTCGCCGACCGGTACGAGAGCCGCGGCCTGCTCTACGGGTACGGCGGCGTGCTCGTCTTCCTGGTCCTGATCGGCATCGCCGGCAACAACCTCACCGTCCTGCTGCTCTGCTTCTTCGGCACCGGGGCCACGATGATGTTCGCCATCCCCACCATCCAGGTCCGGCTCACCGGCTTCGCGCCCGACGCCCCCACCCTCATGGGCGCCCTCAACCTCGCCGCCCTGAACCTGGCCAACTCCCTCGGCGCGATCGGCGGCGCCATCACCCTCGGCGCCGGCTGGGGAACCCTGTCCACCGTCTGGGCCGGCGCCGTCCTGACCAGCGCCGGCCTGCTGCTCTACGTCACGACCGTCGGGCGGGTACGGACGCCACTGCCCGCCGCCACGTGAGACGAGCCCGCCCGAGCATGGTGCGCCCGGCGCACCGGCGTGCACGGCTCCGGACAGGCCCGAGAAACCGCGTCCCCGACAGGAGCAGCAACGCATGACCGACCCCGAGGCACACCAGACGCCGGACCCGTCGTGGTCGCAGGCGGACTATCACCATCCGGCGGCCGGGTGGGGCGCTGCCCGGTCGGTCGGGACGTTCCTGGCCAAGGAGGGCGCCGTCGTCTCGGGCCCGCGCGCCATGGCCCGCATGAACCACTCCGACGGCGGCTTCGACTGCCCCGGTTGCGCGTGGCCGGACGACCTGAAAGGCCTGGCGCTCGACCTGTGCGAGAACGGGGTCAAGCACGTCGCCTGGGAGATGACCGCCCGACGCGCCGACCGGCACTTCTTCGCCGCTCACGCCGTCGACGAGCTGCGCGGCTGGCGGGACGCCGACCTGGAGGCGGCGGGCCGCCTGACCGAGCCCATGTCGTACGACGCAGCAACCGACCGGTACGTACCCATCACCTGGGCGGCCGCGTTCGCGATGATCGGGCAGGAGCTGCGCAGCCTGGACAGCCCGGACCAGGCCGCCTTCTACACATCTGGCCGGCTCAGCAACGAGGCGACGTTCCTGTACCAGCTGATGGCCCGCGAGTACGGCACCAACAACCTGCCGGACTGTTCCAACATGTGCCACGAGGCCTCGGGCCTGGCCCTGCAGGCAGCCCTCGGCACCGGCAAGGGCACCGCCGACCTCGACGACTGGGAGACCGCCGACGCGCTGTTCATCTTCGGCGTCAACGCCGCCTCCAACGCGCCGAGAATGCTGACCGCGCTCACCCACGCATACGAACGGGGCGCTCAGATCGTTCACGTCAACCCGCTCGTGGAAGCCGCAGCACGGCGCGCCATCATCCCGCACGAGGTCGCCGACATGGCCCTGAACAAGGCAACCAGGACCAGCACCCTCAACCTCCAGGTACGCCCGGGCGGGGATCTCGCGCTCCTGCGAGGGATCGCCAAGTCGGTCTTCGAGGCCCACGCCACCCACCCCGCCGCCGTCGACCAGGCCTTCCTCGCACGGCACACCCATGGATCAGACCGGTACCGCGGGCTGGTCGAAGCCACCACCTGGGCGGATCTGACCACGCAGTCCGGCCTGAGCGAGTCGGAGATCCGCAAGGCCGGTCAGATCTACCTGGCGTCCGACCGCACGCTGATGAGCTGGTGCCTGGGCCTCACCCAGCACGAGCACGGCGTGGACACCGTCCGCGAGATCGTCAACGTCCTGCTCCTGCGCGGCAACCTCGGCCGGGAAGGCACCGGACCCTCCCCCGTGCGCGGCCACAGCAACGTCCAGGGCAACCGCACCTGCGGCATCGACCACCGCCCGTCGCGAGAGTTCCTCGACCGGCTCGCCGCGGCCTGCGACATCCGTCCGCCACTTGAGCACGGCCTCGACACGGTGGCCACCGTGCAGGCGATGCACCGCGGCGCGGTCAAGGTCTTCGTCGGCATGGGCGGCAACTTCGTCCGCGCGGCTCCCGACACCGTATACACGGCAGCCGGCATGCACCGGTGCGAGCTGACCGTCCACGTCAGCACCAAGCTCAACCGCAGCCACCTCGACCACGGCCGCAAGGCGCTCATCCTGCCGTGCCTGGGCCGCACCGAACGCGACCCCCAGCGCAGCGGACTTCAGTCCGTCTCCGTCGAGGACTCGATGAGCATGGTGCACCTCTCACGCGGCCACCGGAAACCACCCTCGCCCCACCTCCTGTCCGAACCCGCGATCATCGCCGCGATGGCCAGGGCCACGCTGCCCGACAGCACCACCCCATGGGAGTGGTACGTCGAGGACTACGACCGGATCCGCGACGTGATGGCCCGAGCTCTGGTCGGCTTCGAGGACTTCAACACCCGGGTGCGCCGCCCCCGAGGGTTCCGGATCGAGCAGCCCGCCCGCGAGCTCGTCTTCCACACACCGACCCGACGCGCCGAGTTCTCCTGCGCCCCGCTGCCCGACGTCGTCCCGGAGTCGGACGACGTGCTCGTGCTGCAGACCATGCGGTCACACGACCAGTGGAACACCACGATCTACTCCGACAACGACCGCTACCGCGGGATCAAGAACCTGCGCACCCTGATCCTGATGAACACCGAGGACATGACCTCACGCGGGATCCCCCAGGGCACACTGGTCGACATCGTCGCCACCTCCAAGGACGGAAGCGTCCGGGAGCTGCGTGGCTATCGTGCGCTGGCGTACGACCTGCCCCGGGGCAGCGCCGCGGGCTACATGCCGGAGATGAACGCTCTGGTCGGAATCAGTGACTACAGCACACAGAGCAACCAGCCCCTGATGAAGAACCTCAAGGTCCGCGTCACGCCGGCCCGAGCCGACGACGAGTAGCCGGGTCCGGGATGCACGACGCAGTGCTTCTCGTCCGTCCAGTACTGGGCCGCAGCGCGCTCACCGCACGGAACCCGGAGCTTCGAGCCAGGTGCCTTGCCCGCTTTGAGACGCGGCTTGGCATGCTCGCCGTGTCGAACCATGCCAGATCGCGTTCTCGAAGCGGACCTCAGCAGACGCACCTACTGGCGCAACAACGAACGGGAGCCCGGCGAGCCACGCGAACGTCCGGGAACCGGTCCCGGAACTGCGCAACTCGCGCGGCACTGGGGTCGTACACCCACTTGAGCGTGGCGCCGGCCCCGATGAGGCCCTCGCACATGCCGTAGATGTGACCGTGGTCCAGCCCGACCGCGGCGAAGACGAACTCTCCCCCCTCGACGACCGGTGCAGGCAGGGGTGCCGGTGCGTACGTCGCCCCGTCGCCGGCGTTCATCGTGCTCGCCCGGCGACGTCGACGCCATGTTCGCCGGACACGCTGATCGCACCGGCCTGATGCCGTACGGACGCCGACTTGGTGAAGTACCTCGGCGCGCGCTCCGCGATGGTGCCGCTGCGGTAGTAGGGATCATCGGTGGTCAGGGGCAGCTCGACCGTTCGACGCTCGATGCCGGCCTGGTAGATGGCGGTGATGACCTCGATGGTCAGCCGCCCGGCCCGGCCGTCGATGGCGGGACGCCCGCCCTGCTCGATCGCTCTCAGGACGTCGTCGACCTGCCCCTGGTGCCCCAGGTGCGACAGCGGGACGTGCTCGTCGGCCAGCGCGTGCAGGCGGTCCACCAACGTGGTGTTGCCCCCTGGTGCGGGGAAGCCGTTGGGCTGAGCGACGTCCGCGACCACGACCCCGTCGAGACTTACGCCGGCGTCCCGTCCCTGGACGACGATCTGCTGCCGCTCGCCGTGGTCGACCACGGAGCTCGTGACGGTCGCCAGGGCGCGCTCGTACTGCAGGACGGCGACCGACAGGTCCTCGATCTCGGCGTTCTCGTGAGCGGCGTTGGTCAGGACCGCCGTCACGGCCTCCGGCTCCCCCAGGAGCCACAGGAGCAGGTCGATGTGGTGCACCGCGTGGTTGAGCGTCGGGCCTCCGCCCTCCTGCTCCCAGGTCCCGCGCCACCACAGGTCGTAGTACGACAGCCCGCGCCACCACGCCGAGTCCACCTGCACACGCGTGACCGGACCGATCAGGCCGGAGTCGACGGCCGACTTCAGCGTGACGACGTCGTCCCGGAACCGGTTCTGCGCCACGGAGGAGAACAGTGCTCCGCTCGCGGCTTCTGCCCGGAGGATGGCATCGCACGCGGCCAGCGAGGGCGCCATCGGCTTCTCGCACAGGACGTTCACGCCGGCGGTGAGACAGTCGACGGCGATCTGCTCGTGGGTGGACGGCGGGGTACAGATGCTGACGAGGTCGACGTTCTCCTGCGCGAGGAGCTCCTCGTGCGAGACGTAGACACGCGCGTCGCGAAGGCCGAGCTGCTTCCGCTTCGCCTCGGCGCTGTCGATCGACTCGTCGACGAGCGCGACGACGGAGCAGCGGTCCGGGAAGGCCTGGTAGGCCTCCATGTGGAGTATCGAGATGTTGCCGGTGCCGATGATGGCAACCTTGATCACTTCTGTCTCCTGTCGTGGGGAACGTGATAAGTCGTCCGCCGGGACGACGGCGATACCGGCGCTGTCCAGCGGTCAGTGAGCTGTGACCGCTGGACAGCGCCTCGCCTGGTGGTTGCCGCGGGAGGTCAGGACGCGGCGTCGATCGCGTTCTGGACCTCGTCGATGAAGCCCGCCGCCGCCGCCTCGACGGACATCTGGCCCAGCAGCACCTGCTCGTTGTAGCGGCCGACGACGGTCTGGACGTCGCTGGCGCCGTTCGGTGTGACCGGGGAGCTCGGCCCGGACTCCTGACCCATGTCCTCCGTGAAGTCGACCACCAGCTGATTCGCCTCGTCGAGCGAGCCCGCGATGGCGTCGTTCATGGCCGGATTGACCGGGACGCCGCGCTCCACCCCGAACAGCTTGGCGACGCGCTCGTCGCTGTTGAGGAAGTTCACGAGCAGACCGGCCTCGGCCGGGTGCTCGCTCCTGGAGGAGACCGACCAGTACATGGACGGCTTCAGATACTGAAATCCGTCCTGGGTCGAGTCGTCCGTCGGCCAGTTCGCGATCGTGTACTCGAAGTCCGGTGCCGCCGCCTGGTAGGAGGGGAACGAGCCGGCCGCGATGAACATCATGCCGACACCACCGGTGACGATCGAGCTCTGGTCGAGGGGAACTCCGCTGGTCTCGGCCCACTCGGTGGCGGACGCCGAGGCGCCCGAGTCGATCCAGCTCCGCTCGAGGTTGAAGTAGTCCTCGACGGTCTTGGCGCTGATGGCGACGTTGCCGTCGGCGTCGAACAGCTCGTCACCGTGCTGTCGCGCCCAGATCCGCAGGCTGAACGTGTCGGCCCCGAAGAGGTTGACGCCGCGCACCTCTCCGCCCGAGGCGTCGGAGAGCGCCTCCGCTGTGGCGTTGAACTCGTCCCACGTCCACGACGTGGTGTCGGGCAGCGGCACGTCGTACTTCTCGAACAGGCTCTTGTTGATGATGACGCCGTTCGGCGCCGCACCGATCGGCAGGCCCAGCAGCTGCTCGCCCACCCGACCCGAGTCGAGCACCGAGTCATCGAGGTCGTCCGTCTTCAGGACGCCGGAGAGAGACTCCAGGTCCGTCAGGGCGCCCCTTGCCCCGTAGGAGGCGAGGTAGACCTCGTCGAACTGCATCACGTCCGGGGCTTCGCCTCCGGCTGTCGTCGTCGCCAGCCGGTCCCAGTAGCCGCTCCAGTCGGCGAACTGCGGTTCGACGGTGATGTTCGGATGGTCTGCCTCGAAGAGCTCGATGGCCTCCAGCGTGGCCTGCGTCCGGGCATCCCCGCCCCACCAGGTCATGGAGATCGTGACGTCCTGCTCAGAGAGCTCGACATCGCCACTTCCGGTAGAAGCGATCCCGCAGCCCGCGAGGAGCATGCCGACGGCTGCCAGCGCCGCCAGCCCCCCGCCCTTGTGTATCCGTCGCATTGAAAACTGCCTTCCGTGTCAGCTTGACGTGAAATGGGTGGTGCTCGATGGTTCGGCGTCTACTTCCCGCCGGTCGTCGCGATCCCTCGCAGGAGGAACCGCTGGCCGAACAGGAAGACGAAGAACACCGGGACGAGCGATACGACGCTCATGGCGAACAACGCGCCGAAATCTGACTGGGACTGCGCGTCGATGAACGAGCGCAGGGCGACAGGCACGGTGTACCCGTCGGGTTTGGTGAGGAAGATGAGCTGGGAGAAGAAGTCGTTCCAGGTCCAGATGAACGTGAACACCGCGGTGGTGGCGATCGCCGGCACCATCAACGGAAGCATGATCTGCACATAGATCCGCACGTGCCCCGCACCGTCGAGACGAGCCGCCTCGTCCAGCTCGCGCGGAATTCCACGGATGAACTGCACCATGAGGAATATGAAGAACGCATCCGTGGCGAGGAACTTGGGCACGATGAGCGGAAGGAAGGTGTTGATCCAGCCCAGCTGCGCGTAGAGCACGTACTGCGGAATGATCAGGACGTGGACCGGCAGCATGATCGTCACGATCATGACGACGAAAGCGACCGGCCGCCACGAGAAGTTCAGGCGCGCGAAAGCGTATGCCGCCATCGAGCACGAGAGCACGTTCCCGATGACCGAACCAGCCACCACGATCGCAGAATTCGCAAGATATGCGCCGAAAGGGCGCTGCAGGGCGTTCCAGCCATCCGGGTAGTGCGAGAAGTCGAACGTGTCGACGAAGATTCCCGAGTTCGTGAATATCTCGCTGTTGGGCCGGACCGAGCTCGCGAGCATCCACAGGAGCGGATACAACATGACCAGCACGACGAGGATGAGTACGCCGTGTGTCGTCACGCTCCGTATCGACGAGCGGATCTTTCGCTGGCGATTAGTCATTGTAGAAGACCCAATACTTGGAGAGCCAGAAGTTGATCGCCGTGAACGCTCCGATGATGATGAGCAGCAACCACGCGAGGGCCGAGGCGTAGCCCATTCTCAGGCCGGCAAATCCCTCCTGGTAGAGGTACAAGGAGAAGAAGAGGGTCGAGTCCGCCGGTCCACCGCTGCCGTTCGAGATGATGAAGGCCTGCGTGAACGCCTGGAACGATCCGATGATCCCGAGCACCAGGTTGAAGAAGATGATCGGGCTCAGCAGCGGCAGGGTGATCGAGCGAAACCGCCTCCATCGGGACGCCCCGTCGACCTGTGCCGCCTCCTGAAGCTCCGTAGGAATCTGGCGAAGACCCGCAAGAAAGATGACCATGGGCGAGCCGAAGGTCCACACGTGAAGCACCATGATGGTGCCCAGCGCTGTGCTCGGTTCGGCGATCCACGCCGGTCCATGGATGCCGAACAATGCCAGGAACGAGTTCAGAAGGCCCTCGGCCCCGAAGACAAGGCGCCACAGGACCGCGATGGCCACACTCCCACCTAGGAGGGAGGGCAGATAGAGCACCGACCGGTACAGCGGGAGACCGCGTAGGCCCCGGTCAAGGAGGACCGCGATACCCAGCGCGACAGCAAGCTGGACCGGCACCGACACGAGGACATAGGCGAACGTCACCCCGAGAGACCGGGCGAGGCGCTCGTCGCCGAGCATCCGCTCGATGTTGTCGAGACCTGTGAAGACCGGGTCCTGGAGCAGGTTGTAGTTGGTGAACGCCAGATAGAGCGACACCAGCATCGGACCGAGCGTGATGCCCACGAACCCCACGAGCCACGGCGCGAGGAACCCGAGCGCGGCCCGGCCGTCAGCCTTCGCGCTCTTGCCGCCAGCTCCACCCGCACGGTGGGCACGCAGCTGACGAAGCTCGCCGAGTGCGCTCATCGCGGGCACCGCCATGTCCCGGGCCGCGCGCCCGACAGGTAGCTCCAGGGGAATCGACTGCAGGATCGCCGACGGCGGCGTTGCGGAATGATCGCGCTCACGACACTTTCCCTCCTCCTTGAGGTCGCAAGGCCCGTGGCGACCGCTTCGGCGGCACGGGCAGTGATACGTATCGGTAGTGATACGTATCGGTATAGTGTCTGCGCCGGCGACCGGTGTCAAGAACGTTGTCGGACGGACAGGGCGGGCACACTGGTGCGTCCGGGACGACGACGAGAGGAACGGACCATGGCGGAGCGGGCCACCAGCCGCGATGTCGCACGCCGTGCGGGCGTGGCGCAGTCGACGGTTTCGTACGTCCTCGCGGGCAAGGGGTCGATCTCGGCCGAGACTCGCAAGCGGGTGCTACGCGCCGTCGAGGAGCTGAACTACCAGCCCAACCTCGTGGCGCGCGCGATGCGCACGAGGCGCACCGGCCGCGTCGCCGTGGTGATGGGACTCCCGATCTACAACCCCGTACGCATGCTCGCCGGTGCCGGTGCCGCGGCAGAGCACGCCGGCTACACGATGGAGGTCCACAGCGTCGACGGCCACATCGGGCTCCGTAGCCAGCGCGTGCTGGAACTGGCCGGATCAGGAGAGTTCGAGGGCGTTCTGTCCTTCGCCCCCGTCGAGCCCGGCCTCGAGACCAAGGCTCCGCCCGATGTCCCGATCGTCATGTCGGCGAACTTCAACGACGAGATGCATTCAGCCGGTGAGCTCGCCGATGCCACTCCGGTGAGGCTGTTCATCGAGCGCCTGGCATCCCTCGGCCACACGCGCTTCCTGCACGTCGCGGGGCCCTCCGACTTCCTCTCTGCACGAGCACGAGAACACGTGTTCACCGAGACGATCGAACACCTCGGGCTCGAGTCGCTCGGAGTCGTCGGCCACGGCTGGACCGGCGAGACCGGCGTCGAGGCGGTGCGAGCCCTTCCCGATGGCACTCCGCCGGTCGCTGTCATCGCCGTCAACGATCTCGTGGCGGTCGGAGTGATGCGCGGCGCTGCCGAGCGCGGCTGGACCGTACCCGCAGACCTGAGCATCACCGGCTGGGACAACTACGACGTCGGCCCGTTCCTTTTCCCCTCGCTGACCACGGTAGACACCAACCGAGCTGAGGCCGGGCGCCGAGCGATGCTCCGGCTCGTAGCAGCTCTGCGCAAGGAAGCACCACCCGAGCACGAAGAACCCCTCAACCAGATCATCTGGCGAGAGTCGATCGCCTCCCCCGACGTACACGCGGGACGGCAGTAGCCACCGGCGGCCTGGCATCCGGCGGACAGCGGAGACTCCCATCAGACTCACATTCGCACCCACGACGGGGACCTGCCGTCGACGAAGGACCCTCCAGCGGGAGCGCAAAGCGTGAGCTCGGCACTCCGGTCGACACCAGGAACAGGGGTGACCTCATCGACCTCGGAGCGGCTTCTTGGTCATGATGGTGGCTGCCCGGAGAGGCTGCGCCCCACCTGTCGCATGCCATTGAGGTATCCGAGGAAGGCGTGGGGAGCTACCCGACAACCCGGCGCCATGGGCGACGATGCGAGGTGACCGTCACGCTCTGCGAAGCCCGTCGTGGGACGGGCGTCCAGGACACCAAAGTGTCGGGTTTCTGTCGGGGAGTTCAAATCTCGGGTCCGTTCTGGCCTGGCGAACCAGAGGTTCACCAGGCCAGACGTGTCGGGCTGACTGGATTCGAACCAGCGACCCTCTGCTCCCAAAGCAGATGCGCTACCAAGCTGCGCCACAGCCCGCCGTCGGCGGAGGAAACCGGCCGCCACCTGAGGTTTCGCCCGGACGGCCCCGGCCGACGGACCGATCATATCCGGTCGGCACGGCGGCGACGCCAGCCAAATACACCGGGTGGCCGTGCTGGTGGCCATGCTGGCGACCGCCCTGGCGACCGCGCTGGCGACCGCGCTGGGGCTGTGCCGTTGACCGTGCTGACCAACGATGCAGAGGCGGCACGGCGTCGTGCCCGTTCCCCGGCTGGCTGACCACCGCCCCACCTGTCCCCTCCCGCCCGGCGTGCCCGCCGCGAAGTCGCGTTCTACCCAGTCATCAGGCCCACAATGACGCGGGATTCTGGGCCTGATGACTGGGTAGAACATGACTTTCGGCGGCCGTCCGAGCGCGGCCCCGATCGGCATGCCCCGGCATGCATCCGCGCCACCAGCACACCCAGGCAAGCACGCCCGCCCCGGCACCCCGGCAAGCAGCACACCCCGGCCCCCCGGGTAAGCACCACCCAGCACCCCCGGTACGCCCGCCCCGGGCCGAGAACACCGCAACCCACCGAAACCCCAGGCACCCCAGGCACCCCAGGCACCCCGGGCACCCCCGCCTACGCATCCCCCAACGTAGAAGCCCGCACCACCAACCGCGGCGCCAGCCGCTCGACCCCTCGCCCAGGATCACCTTCGATCGCCGCGATCAGCAGCTCCGCCGCGCGCTGGCCGAGCCGTTCGAGCTGCATGTCCACGGTGGTCAGCGGGGGGCGGCTGGCCAGCGACATGACCTCCCAGTCGTCGTACCCGGTGACGGCCACCTCGTCGGGCACCCGCACCCCGAGCTCCCGCAGCCGGTCGCACCCGCCCCGCGCCAGCTGGTCGGAGGCGAAGACGATGGCGTCGACGGCCGGCCTGTCACCCCCGGCAGCGGCGTCGAGGCCCAGAACAAGGTCCACCGCACGTCGACCCCACTGCTCCGACCAGTCGCCGTACAGCGGCGGGCCCACCAGGGCGAGGCCGCGGGTTGCCAGCTCGGCGGCCAGGGCGTCGTGCCGCACCACCGACGCCGCCTGCTCGGCCCGCCCTCCGACGTAGGCGATGCGGCGCCGGCCGAGTCCCACGAGGTGTTCCACGAGCAGTCGCATGCCGAGGGCGTCGTCGGGCACCACGGAGACGTCGTCCGGGTCGGCGGACGGCGCGAACGCGTACACCACCGGCATCGGCACGCGGATGGGTTCGCGCGGTTCGGTGGTGCGGCCGGTGACGATGATGCCGTCGACCCGCCGGGCCACCAGGGCACGCACGTGGTGCTGCTCGCGCACCGGGTCGTGCCGGGCGGTGGCCAGCAGCGCCGACAGCTCGCCGCCGACGAGCGCGTTCTCCGCGCCGAGCACCACGGGCAGCGAGAACCGGCCGGCCGAGTCGGTGCTGAGCAGCCCGACGGTGAAGCTGCGCCGCGCCGAGAGTGACCGCGCGGTCACGTCCGGGACGAAGCCCAGGCGTTCCGCCGCCTCGCGGACCCGTTCCCGGGTGCTCTCGCGCAGCGACCCCGTCCCGTTCAGCGCCTTCGACGCCGTGCCGGGCGCCACGCCCGCCAGGGCGGCCACGTCGGTGATCCGCACCACCCGTCCCCGCTCCATCCCGCACCCACCTTCTTGTTTCCGCTGTTTCCGTCCAGACCGTCATCGTAGATCCTCCCCAGACCTTTGACGTGCACGAGCCGGACTCTCTACGATCAGGAAATCGGATTCCTTGTTTCCGAGATTCCCGTCCCGAAGGAGCGACCGATGACGACCCTCACGCCCAGCGGCACCACCCGCGGCCCCGCCGAACCCTCCGCCGACGCCCGCGTGCTGCTCCGGCCCCTCGCCCCTGGGCACGTCACCATCGACGGCGGTCTGTGGCGCCGCACCGCCGACGTCAACCGGGCGGCCGCCATCCCCGAGGGCCTCGACCAGCTCGGCAAGGCCGGCAACCTGCGCAACCTGGAGATCGCCGCGGGCCAGGCCGAGGGCGAGGCGATCGGCCCGATCTTCGCCGACTCGGACGTGCACAAGTGGCTGGAGGCCGCCGCCTGGGAGTACGCCCGCGAACCCGACGAGCAGCTCCTGGCCGACCAGCTCCGCGTCACCGCGCTCCTTGCGGCAGCCCAGGCCGACGACGGCTACCTCGACTCCGTGCCGGCGCTGCGCAACGTGCCCCGGTACAGCGACCTGCCGTGGAGCCACGAGCTGTACTGCGCGGGCCACCTGTTCCAGGCCGCGGTCGCGCAGGTGCGCGGCACGGGCCACACCGAGCTGCTCGACGTCGCGGTCCGGCTCGCCGATCACCTCGTGGCCACGTTCGGCGACGGTGAGGGGCAGCTCCGCGACGTGGACGGCCACCCGGTGGTCGAGATGGGCCTGGTGGAGCTGTACCGCGAGACCGGTACGCGGGCCTACCTGGACCTCGCGAGCTGGTTCGTGGAGGCGCGCGGCACCGGCATCATCGAGGGCCACGGCAAGGCGCCGACCTACTTCTCGGACCGCGTGCGGGTGCGCGACGCCACCACGGTCGAGGGGCACGCCGTCCGCGCGGTGTACCTCGGGGCGGGTGCCGCCGACGTGGCCATCGAGACCGGCGACGCCCAGCTCCTGGCCGCCCTCGACACCCAGTACCGCGCGATGGAGCGCGGCAAGCAGTACGTGACCGGCGGCCTCGGGGCCCGCTGGGAGGGCGAGTCGTTCGGCGATCCGTACGAGCTGCCCACCGACCGCGGCTACGCCGAGACGTGCGCGGCGATCGGCGGCGTGCAGTGGGCGTGGCGCATGCTCCTGGCCACGGGCGAGCCCCGGTACGCCGACCAGATCGAGCGCATGCTGCTCAACGGCTTCCTGGCCGGGGTGTCGCTGAGCGGCACCGAGTACTTCTACGTGAACCCGCTCCAGCTGCGCAGCGACGCGCACGCCGAGGAGGACCGCAGCCCGGCCCACGGCCGCCGCTCGTGGTTCAGCTGCGCGTGCTGCCCGCCCAACATCATGCGCACGGTCTCCAGCCTGACCGGCTACCTCGCCACGGCGGACGGCTCCGGCCTGCAGCTCCACCAGTACGCGCCGGGCACGGTCACCGCACCCCTGGACGGCGGCACGCTGCGCCTGCGCGTCGAGACCCGCTACCCCGACGAGGGCCGCATCGCCCTGCACGTCGAGGAAGCGCCGGACGGCGAGGCCACGCTCGCCCTGCGCGTCCCCGCCTGGGCCGACGGCGCTACGCTGGACGGCTCCCCCGCCGCTGCGGGGACGTACGCCCGCGTGACGCGCCGGTTCGCCGCGGGCGACACGGTGGTGCTCGACCTGCCGCTCACGCCGCGCCTCACGGTCGCCGACCCGCGGGTCGACGCCGTCCGCGGCTGCGTCGCCGTCGAGCGCGGCCCGCTGGTCTACGCCCTGGAGCAGCCCGACCAGGAGGACGGCGCCGTCGTCGACGACCTGCGGATCGACGCCGGTGCCACGCTGTCCGACGAGTTCCGGCCCGACCTGCTGGGCGGCGTCACGGTCGTGCGGGCACGCGGCGCCGTCGTCCCCGGGCCGGACGCGGAGGCGACGACGCCGTACTCGGCCGCGCCGTCGGCCGAGGGCCCGGCCCGCGAGGTGACCCTGACCGCCATCCCCTACTACGCGTGGGCCAACCGCGGCCCGCAGCCGATGCGGGTCTGGGTGCCCACCCGCTGACCCACCCGCTGTCCCACGCGGGGCCGGCCGCACCCGGCCGGTCCCGCACCCCGGGCTCCGGCCCGTAACCCCCCACGCGACGACGCGTACGGAAGGAGAGCAATGGAGCTCACCAGACGCCAGCTCCTCACGCTGGCCGGCTCGGCGACGGTCGCCGCCGCGCTGGCCGGCTGCGGCGGCACGCTGCGGCCGGCGGACGTCGAGGCCCCGGGCTTCGGCGAGAACGCGAGCGGCACCCTCAACCTGTGGTGCCGATCCGACACCGTGAACGGCACCCAGGCCGTGGTGGACGCGTTCCACCGGGCCCAGGACCGCATCCGGGTACAGGTCACGCCCATCCAGAACGGGCAGTACGTGACCAAGCTCGCCACCGCGATCCGCGGCGGGCGGGTGCCCGACGTGATCGACATCGACGACATCTACTCGACCCTGTTCGCCTACCGCGACGCGTTCACCGACCTCACGCCGCTCATCGAGGACCTGGGCATCGGCGATGCGCTCAGCCCCGGGCACCTCGCCCTGAGCACCAAGGACGGGCGGCACTACGGCCTGCCGTTCATCGGCGACTTCTCGGTGCTGTTCTGCAACACCGAGCTGTTCGACCGCGCGGGCCTGGACGTCGACGAGCACACCGCGGACTTCGACGGCATCCTCGAGGCGGCCCGCGCCATCACCGCCCTGGACGACGACGTCTACGGCTGGTCCTTCCCCGGCAACGCCTCGGGCGCGCTGGGGTTCACGGTGCAGCCGCACGTGTGGGCCACCGACCGCGACCTCATCGCGGGCGACGTGGGCAGCCAGCGCGGCGACGTCGCCGGCAACGAGGCCCTGCGGCGCACGCTCGACCTGGAGCGCACGCTGTGGGCGGAGCGGCTCGTACCGCCCGGCAGCTTCTCCGACGACGCGTCGCGCTGGTCCGCCGACTACACCGCAGGCCGGCTGGGGATGTTCCCGGCGGGGTACGGCGTCGTCGTGCCGAACGCGGACCCCGCGCTCCTGGAGCGCACGCGGGTCGTCATGCTGCCCGGACCCGACGGCGGGCGTGCCTTCTTCGACGGCGGCGACAACCTGTGCATGCCCAACGGGGCCAGGAACCCGTCGGCGGCGTGGGAGTTCATGAAGTTCGCCGTCTCGGTGGAGCAGCAGTCGCGCATGCCGGAGGGCTTCTACTCGCCCGTCCGGTCCGACGTCGTCACGCCGCAGTTCGCGCGGGAGAACCCGTTCGTGCTGCCGCCGCTGGAGGCGATCGACCGCGGCTACGCGCCCACCACGCTCGCCTACAACCTCATCTACAACCAGCAGGACGGACCATGGCTGCGCATGTTCCGCTCTGCCGTCTTCGACGGGGAGGTCGATGCCGCCATGGACGAGGCCCAGACCACGTACGACCGCATCCTGAGGCAGGCGCAGGCATGAGCGCGCCCACCGTGGCGGGCCGCCCGCCGACGTCGGGCCCGGCGACGCCGTCGGCCCCGCAGCCCCCGCGCCGCCGCAGGAGCGGGACCCTGACGCACCCCCACCGGACCGGGCTGGCCCTGGTGACGCCCGCCGTGGCACTGGTGGTCGTCTTCGTGTTCGTGCCGCTGGTCGTGGCGGTGTACATCTCGCTGACCAACTTCCCGCTGATCGGCCCGTACCGGTTCATCGGGCTCGACAACTACGCCTCGGTGCTCACGGACCCCACGTTCTGGAGCGCACTGGGCTACACGCTGCTGTACACGGCGATCGTGACGCTGCCGATCCTGCTGCTCGGGTACGGGCTGGCCGTGCTGGTGCGGTCCAACCGGCGGGGTGCGACGCTGCTGCGCACCATCTTCTTCGTCCCGTTCGTCATCGGGCTGACGACGCTGAGCTTTCTCATGCTGCTGGAGGCCCAGCCGAACAGCGGCATGGTCAACGTGGCGCTGCGGTTCCTGGGCCTCACGGACGGGACGACGGCGTGGCTCGTGGACGGCCCGCTCGCCACGGGGCTGCTGTGCGTCATGGTGATCTGGGGCGTGTCGGGGCTGACGATGGTGCTGCTCATGTCCGGCATGCAGGGCATCCCGCGCGAGGTCTACGAGTCGGCGGAGATCGACGGCGCCTCGTGGTGGCAGCGCGAGGTGCAGATCACGGTGCCGATGCTGCGCCGGACCATCGCGATGACCGTGATCCTGTCGGTGATCGGCTCGTTCCTCGCGTTCACCCAGTTCTACATCCTGACCCAGGGCGGGCCCGGGTCGGACACCACGACGATCGTCATGGCCATCTACCGGCGCGCGTTCGTGCAGCTCCAGCTCGGGGCGGCCACGGCGATGTCGCTCGTGCTGGTGGTCATCACCGGTCTGGTCACCGCGGCCCAGTTCTGGCTGCTGCGGGAGAGGAGCTGACATGACTGCTGTGACTTCGGCGCCGCGGGGTGCCGCCGTGGGACGTTCCGCAGGCTCGGCCGCGGCGTCCCGCCCCTCGGGGCCCGAGCGGGACACGCGGGTCAAGCGGACGCTCTACCTGGTGGGCGGCACGCTCGCCGCGCTGGTGTTCCTGGTGCCGCTCGCGGTCGCGTTCGTGCGGGCCGGACAGCCGGGCGACGTGATCGTGGCGGCCCCGGACGACCGGTTCTTCGACCTCTCCTGGGTCAACTTCCGGGCGGTGATCGACCAGCCGGAGGTGTGGCGCGGCATCCTCAACTCGGCGATCGTGTCGGTCTCGACGGCGGTGCTCACCGCCGCGCTCGCGACGCTGGCGGGATACGGGTTCGCCCGGTTCCCGTTCCGGGGCCGCGGGATCCTGTTCGGGCTGGTGCTCGTCACGCTGATGATCCCGTTCCAGGCCATCCTCACGCCGCTGTACCTGCAGATGAACGTCATGGGCCTCACGGACAGCCTGTTCGGGCTCGTGCTGTTCTACACGACGGTGAACCTGCCGTTCGGCATCTTCGTCATGCGCAACACGTTCGCCGCCGTGCCCGCGGAGCTGGAGGACTCCGCGCACGTGGACGGGGCGGGGACGATGCGGATCCTCGTGTCGGTGCTGCGGCCCCTGGTGGTGCCGGGCACCGCCACCGCCGCGCTGTACGCGTTCCTCGCGTCGTGGACCGAGTTCCTCGGGGCGCTGACGTTCCTGACCGACTCCACCCTGTACACGCTGCCGGTGTCGCTGGTGAACCTGCAGCAGGGAGCGTACGGGCAGGTCAACTTCGGGCTGCTGGCCGCGGGGTCGGTGATCGCGATGATCCCCTGCGTGCTGCTGTACGTGGCGTTGCAGCGGTACTACGTGGCCGGGCTGGCCTCGGGGTCGGTGAAGGGGTGACGACGTCGCCGCGCCGTTGACGGAGCCCGGGTCAGGGACGGTCCTGACCCGGGCTCCGTCGGCTTGCCGGGAACGTCTTACCCGACCGTCACCGTCCCCTCCAGCACGTTCACGCCGCGCGTCGCGTCCCAGGTGCCGACGTTCGCCGTGCGGATCGCGAAGCGCGGGTCCCCGCTCGTCCCCGCGTCGGCGGACGGCAGCCCGAGCGCGAGCGTGTAGGTCCCGGCCGGGACGTCGGCGAGCGCCGCGGTCAGCGTCGTCGTCGTGCCGGGCTGCCACGTCCGGGCGTCGGAGCCGAACGGCACCGTGACCTCGGTCCCGTCGGCCCGGGTCAGCACGAGCGTGGCCGGGCGCGGCGTGTAGGGCGCGGCCCAGCCGTCGTTGCGGACCGTCACGCTCACGGTCGGGGCGCTGCCCTGCGTGGAGACCGAGCTCGACTCCAGCACGAACCGGTAGCCGAGCCGGCGGGCGGTCTCGGCGATCCCGGCCTGCCCCCAGGAGTTCAGGACGTCCTGGTTGTAGTCGCGGTTGAGATAGCTGTAGTGGTAGCGCGCCAGCTCCGCCGACGCGCTCGCCCACTCGGAGCGGGGCGCGTTGACGGCGCAGGTCTCGCCGCCCACGGGCACGTACCGGCTGTCGGCCTCGAGGTACTCCTGGTCGAGGGTGATCGGGTCGGACAGGAACGTGCCGAAGTCGTCGGGCGAGGCGAGCAGGCAGTCGTTGTGGTGGCCCACGCGTGCGATCGTCGCCCCGGTCCAGGCCTCGTCGGGGCCCACCGCGCTGCCCGCTCCGGAGGGCACGCCCAGCAGGCGCTGCTTGGAGAGCATGGTGCGCGCCTGCACGGAACGGCTCTCGGGCAGCTCGTCGAGCAGGGCCTGCGTGACGGCCGACCTGTTGGCCCAGTCGGCGTCGGTGACGACGCCGGGGTCGGCCGGGTCGGCCACGAAGTGGTCGGTGTAGTAGCCCTCGCCCCACAGCCCGACGAACCCGTTCTGCACCACGGGGACGACGTCGGCGTTGGCGCGCAGCAGCGGACCGAGCTGTTCGATGTGCGCCAGGACCGTGCTCAGCGGCGCGTCACCGTAGGGCGGGCTGTAGGGCCACTCCCCGCCCTGCGCGTAGGCGAACCGGGTGATGACCGAGACGCCGGCGGCGCGGGCGGTGTCGTAGTCGGCCTGCACGAGGTCGAGGAACGCCTGGTCGAGCTGCGGCGTGCCTGCGAACTTCTCCAGGTAGAAGACGCGCAGGATCTGGGTGATCCCCTCCGCGCGGTAGCCGGCCAGCGTGGCCTGGTCCAGCGGGGTGTACCCGGACCCGTCGGCGCGGTAGTGCGTCTCGGTGTGGTGGTAGAAGCCGCGCTGCGGGTTGGCGATGTTCTCGTCGCTCGGCGTGTACGTCGCCGTGCTCACCTGCGGGTGCGGCCGGGGGTGGTGCCGCCCGTGCCCGGGCACCTGGGCGTAGGCGGCAGGAAGTGCCGCGGACCCGAGCAGGGCCGCGGCCGCGAGCGCCGCGACGACGCCGGCGGCCCTGCGGGGGGTGGCGGACGGGTGAGCGGTGCGCGGGGAGTGCTGTCTGGTGCCGTGAACGGTGCGCATGTTCCTCCTCGTGGTGCCTGGTGGTGCCTGGTGGTGCCTGCGCCGGTGCGCCGGGCGGCGCACCGGGTCTCACGTGAGGTCTCACTTGAGGCCGCTGGAGGCCAGGCCGTCGATGACCCGGCGCTGCAGCAGCACGAACAGGACGAGCACGGGGGCCATGGCGAGCAGGCTCGCCGCCATGACGACCGGGTAGTCGGTGGTGCGGTCGCCGATGAGCGTGGCGAGCCCCGCCGAGAGCGGCATCCGTTCGCTGTAGGTGGTGACCACCAGGGGCCAGAGCAGCTCGTTCCACGACCACAGGACCGTGGTGATCGCCAGCACGGCGACGGTGGGCCGGGCGAGCGGCAGCATGATCTTCCAGAAGATCTGGAAGGGGTTGGCGCCGTCGAGGCGTGCGGCCTCCTCCAGCTCGTTCGGCAGCGCCAGGAACGCCGTCCGCATCAGGAAGGTGCCGAACGCGCTGAACAGGCCGGGCAGCACGAGGCCGCCCACGCTGTCGAGCAGGCCGAACCCCTGGATGATCTGGTACTGCGACAGCAGGTAGACCTGTGACGGCACCATGAGGATGGACAGCACCAGGGCCAGCAGCACGCCGCGCCCCCGGAACCGCATCCGGGCGAACGCGTAGCCGGCCAGCGTGCAGAACAGGATCTGCGCGAGGGTGCGCAGCACGGTGACGAGCACGGAGTTGCCGAGCTGCTGGAGGAACGGCATCCGGTCGAAGACCTGGGCGTAGTTGTCCCACTGGAGCTCGGCGGGCCAGAACACGGGCGTGACGCTCTGCACCTCGGCGTTGGTCGACAGCGACATGATGATCTGCCAGACGAACGGGAAGGCCATAACCAGGCTGCCCAGCCCGAGCACGACGTGCGCGACGGCGTGGGACCCCCCGCGGCGGCGGAGGGTCTGGCGTGCGGCGACGTCAGTCACTGTGCACCCACCGCCTCTGGAGCCGGAACTGCAGGGCGGTCAGCAGGCCGATGAGCAGGAAGATGATCATGGCGACGGCGGCCGCGTACCCCTTGTCGTTGGCCACGAACCCCTCGCGGTAGAAGAAGTAGACGAGCGACATGCTGCGCGGCAGCACCGGGTTGCTGCTGCCGAGGATCGCGTAGAGCAGGTCGAACACCTGGAAGCTCGCGATCACCGTGATGATCAGCACGAAGAAGATGCTCGGGGTCAGCAGCGGCACGGTCACCGACCGGAACTGCCGCCACCGGGTGGCGCCGTCCAGCTCGGCGGCCTCGTAGAGCTCCGGCGGGATGCTCTTGAGCCCCGCGGCGAGCACGATCATGTTGAACCCGAGCGACGACCACAGGCCCACGACGGCGACGGCGACGGTCGCGGCGCCGGGCGTGGAGATCCAGTACGGCCCCTCGATGCCGACCACGGCCAGGGCCCGGTTGAGGATGCCGAAGTCGCCGTTGAAGATGACCCGCCAGACCATGGCGACCGCGGTGGGCATCGCTACGTACGGCAGGAAGAAGAGCACCCGGTAGAGCGCGGCGAGCCGCAGGCCGGGCAGGTTCAGGAGGCTGGCCAGGCCCACAGCGATCGGGATGCCGAGCAGCACCACGGCGGTGTAGAGCAGGGTGTTGCCGAGCGACAGGTACAGCTCGGCGTCCTGGAACAGTGCCACGTAGTTGGCGACGCCCGCGAAGGTCGAGCCCCCGAAGGGGCCGGTCTCGGTCAGGGAGTACCAGGCCGTCTGGACGATCGGCCACAGGTAGAACACGGCGATCCCGGCCACGAGCGGCGCGACGAAGAGCCAGGGCCACACGGTCCCGCCGGGACGGGGCCCGCGCGGGGGCCGGCCGCCCCGCCCGCGCCGCCCCACGAGGGACGGCGCGGGCGGGGCCTGCAGGGAGGTGGTCATACGATCACTCCTCGGCCAGCGCCGCGTTCATCTGGTCCGCCAGCTCGGTGGCGACGTCGGCGACGGGCCGTTCGCCCGAGAAGGCCTGGGGCAGCAGCTCGGTCTCCAGCGCGTTCCACTCGGCGGAGTTGAGGCTGACCGGCAGCGGACGGGAGTAGTCGACGGCGTCGAGGAAGACCTGGAGGTCGGCGTCGGGCATGGAGGCCGTGAAGGCGCCTTGTGTGCCGGTGAAGGCGGGGATCACGGCGCCGGCGTCGCCCTGCTGCTGCTGTGCCTCCTCGCCGGCGAGGAAGACCTGGAGCGCCTGCGCGGCCTGCTTCTCCTTCGAGGTCGCCGACACCACGTTGGCCACACCGTGGATGACCGTCGCCTGCTCCTGGCCCGAGGGCAGCGGCAGCACCGTGACGTCCTCGGCCAGGTCGGTGTCGGTGAGCGCGGACCGGAACCAGCTGCCGCCCCAGTACATCGCGAGCTTGCCCGAGGTGAACCACTGGTCGGCGGTGGTGTCGGTGAGCTGCTGGACCGACGGCGAGCCGCCGGACTCGATGAGGTCCGTCCAGAACTGCAGACCGGCCTGTGCCTCGGGGGACGCGTAGCCGGAGGTGCCGTCCTCGACGACGGTCCCGCCGGCCTGGAAGATGGTGTTGTAGTACGTGGTCTGGCCGTCCATGCCACCCGCCGCGCCGTAGACGCCCTCGTCGGCGAGCGCGTCGGAGATCTCGACGGCGGTCTGCTGGAACTCGTCCCAGGTCCAGCCGTCCTCGGGGAGCTCCACCCCGGCCTGCTCGACGAGCGCGGTGTTGACCCAGATGCCGATGGTGTCGAAGTCCTTGGGCACGCCGTAGGACACGTCGTCGATCGTGTAGAGGTCGACGAGCGCCTCCGGGTAGTTCGCGGGGTCGATGTCACCGGCGTCGACGGCGCCCGTGATCGGTTCGAGCATGCCGTTGGACGCGTACAGGCCGATGTTGGGCCCGTTCATCCAGAACAGGTCGGGCAGCGTCTCGCTGGAGGCCTGGGTCTGCAGCTTGGTCCAGTACTCGGCGAACGGCGTGACGTTCACCGTGACGTCGATGTCCGGGTAGACCTCGTTGAACGCGGCGATGTTCTCCTCGATCGCGGGCACCTGGTTCTGGTCCCAGACGCCGTAGGTGATCGAGGCGGCGAGGTCGGCGTCGGGCGCCGCATACGCGCCGGCGGCCTCGTCCTGCGGGGTGGAGCCGCAGGACGCGAGGGCCGTCGCGACGGCGAGCGCGACGGCCGCGCCCGCGGTGCGGCGCACAGTGGATGACGTGGTGGGTGAGGTTCGGGGTGTCGCTCTCATGGGGTGGTCCTTCCGGGGGCGGGGGGTGCGGGAACCGCTGTTCGGCGGGCGAAGTGCGCGAGCACGTGCTCGGGCAGGTCGGGGACGTCACGGGGCCGGGAGCCGTCGCGCAGCGACTCGGCGGCCAGCGCCCCGGCGGCCACGGCCTCGCGTGCGGCGACGGGCGAGACCACGGTGGGCGCCCCGTCCAGCACGTGGTCGAGGAACTCGGTCATGGTCAGCAGGTCGGCGTCGGCGTGACCGCTGGCGACACCGTCGATGGGGTGCTCGACGTCGCCCGCGACCTGCCACTCGTGGCGGCGGTTCCAGACCTTGACCACGCCGCCGCCGGTGTCGCCGACGTTCTCCAGCCGGCCCTCGGTGCCGATGACCGTGTAGTTGCGCCAGTAGTCGGGCGTGAAGTGGCACTGCTGGTAGCTGGCCTGCACTCCGTTGTCGAGGCGCATCAGCATCATCGAGACGTCCTCGACGTCGACCACGGGGTTCAGGCCGGTCTGCGACGCGGGCGGCCAGTTGTCGAAGGAGAACCAGTCGGGCATGGTCTCGCCGGTGCGGTCGCGGCGGTCCTCGATACCGCCGTAGACCATCAGGTCGCCCATGCCCACCACCCGGCGGGTGTACCCGGAGGCGAGGTAGTGCACGACGTCGATGTCGTGGCTGGCCTTCTGCAGCAGCAGGGTGTTGGTCCGGGAGCGGTCGGCGTGCCAGTCCTTGAAGTAGTAGTCGCCGCCGTTGCCGACGAAGTGCCGCACCCAGACGGCGCGGACCTCGCCGATCTCGCCGCGCTCGATCACGCCGCGCATGGTGCGCACGACCCCGGAGTGCCGGAAGTTGTGCCCCACGTAGAGCGGTGTCCCGGTCTCCGCGGCGGTGGCCAGAACGTGGTCGGCGCCCTCGACGGTGATGGCGAGCGGCTTCTCCAGGTAGACGGCGACGCCGGCCCGCAGCAGCGCGACGGCGATCTCCTCGTGCGTGTCGTCCGGGGTGAGCACGAGTGCGGCGTCGGCGGTGCCGGCGGCGACCAGCTCGTCGACGCTCGCGTGCACGGCGGCGTCAGGGTGGGCGGCACGGCCGCGTTCGCGGCCTGCCGGCGTGGTGTCGACGACGGCGCTGACGTACGCACCGGGCCGGGCGTTCGGCACGTGCGCGGCGATCGGTGAGCGAGCCCCGTAGCCGACGACGGCGACGCGGATTCCCTGCTCGGCCGATGCCGGGTCTGACGCGCTCATGCCGAGCCGCATCCGGTCGGGCACGACGTCGTGCCTGCGATCAGCGGGTGCGTGCTCGAACTTGCAACTTTTGACTCTGAATTGAGCATGTTCAGACAGTAGAGGTTCCGGGCGCGCGCAAGTAGGGGCGTCAAGACCTTTTACGGCGCCGTAACATGCGCCGAACCCGCCTCCCCCGGGCGCAGCACCCGGCGAGAGGACCCGCAGCGGCCGCTCAGGCCGAGGTGGCGACCACGATCTGCACGCCGGCGGTCGCGAACTCGGCCGCGATCTCCTCGGACACGGGCTGGTCGGTCACCAGCACGTCGATGTCGGCGAGCGGGCAGATCCGCGCGAAGGTGGAGCGGCCGAGCTTCGTCGCGTCGGCGGCCACCACGACCCGGCGCGAGACCGCGCCGAGGTGGCGGCTGACCTCCGCCTCACCCTCGTGCACGGTGGTGGCACCGAACGCGGCACTGAGCCCGTCGACGCCGAGCACCGCGGTGTCCAGGCTGAACTCCTGCAGGGACGCGCCGACCAGCGGGCCGACGAGCTCGTACGACTGGCGACGCGGCACGCCACCGGTCACCACGATCTTCACGTGGTCACGCACGGAGAGCTCGTAGGCGATGTTCAGCGCGTTGGTCACGATGGTGACCCCGGGCGCCTCCGCGCGGCGCAGCCGCTCGCTGCGCCCCAGCTCGCGGGCGACCTCGGTGGTGGTGGTGCCGCCGTTGAGCCCCACCGACTCCCCCGGGCCGATCAGGTCGGCCACCGCGCGCGCGATGGCCTTCTTGGCCTCCGCCTGGCGCGCGATCTTGTACTGCAACGGCAGCTCGTACCCCGAACCGAGCGACGTGGCACCGCCGTGCGTGCGGGTGACCAGGCGCTGCTCGGCGAGGGTGTTGAGGTCGCGCCGGACCGTGGCCGTCGACACGTCGAGCTTCTCGCTGATCTCCGTGATCGACACGCTGCCCCGCTCGCTCACGAGCTCGAGCACGAGGTTGAGTCGCTGCTGCTGCGTCATCGGGGTGGCCTGTCGTTCACGGCAGCATCTTCGCACGGGGTGGGGCGGGTGGGGTGACCAATACTGCTCAGGTGGGGGAAGAACGAGCACAACTGTTCACGGGGGCGGGTCGTGTTGGTCGCGTTCGTCGTGAGGTCTGAGAACTGGTCGCGCGGCCCGGAAGAGCCGTCATGGGACCAGTGGGAGCATGCCGCCTGGGCGGCCGGTCGCGGGCGTGACGTCGGTGGACGGTACGGGGCCGCACACACGTGACGGAGAGACGGGCACGCGAGGTTTGCTAAGGTATGGCCCGCACCGTGCTCCACGGCACGGGCTTGCGGGCGTAGCTCAATGGTAGAGCCTTAGTCTTCCAAACTAATTACGCGGGTTCGATTCCCGTCGCCCGCTCAGAGTGCGGAAGCCCAGGTCAGGGAGTGTTTCTGACCTGGGCTTCGTGCGTTCCGAGGGCTGGAAGCGGTGCTGCGCGGGCCCTAGTGGGCCCGAAGACCTCGTTTCAGAATGGTCGGTGTGTCCGCTATGCCTGACCTGCGGGTTCGGGGCAGGCTGCGGGCTCGTGATCGAGGATCTGGTCCCTGACCTGCTGTGGGAGCAGGGCCGGTCAACGCCACGGCACTGGCCCATCGGGAAGATCCGATTTCTTACGATCCTGAAGGATTTGCCCGTCCGGGCGGCGTCTGCCTTAAGTTCGGCAAGTCGGCAGTGCGGGGCGAAAAGGCTGCAAGGCGGGCATGGAAGGTCTGATGCGCCCGCGCTGCTGTCGTTTGGGTGGGTGCTGACACTTTCCGGCATACCCGAGGCCCATTCAGTCGATCACGCTTGCCGGAGGTCAGTCCGACCCTCAGCTGCACTCCGGGAAACGACGTCACGGAAGCGGGAATATATGTGGAGCTGGGTCCTCTGGACGATCGTCAGCCTGGTCGCACTGGTGCTGAGCGTGGCCCTCGCGCTCGTGCTCACCATGCGCACCAAGCACCCGCGGGCCCTCGTCGTCGTCCGCGGGTTCAACCGGCGGCTGAACAACCCCCGGGCACTGCGCCGGGCCGGCCGGCCCGGCGCGGAGCTCAGCGTGCTCCGGCATGTGGGACGGAGCTCGGGCAAGCCCTACGAGACGCCCATCGGGGTGTACCCGCTGGAGGAGGGCTATCTCGTCAACCTGTCGTACGGGCAGGAGACGGACTGGCTGCGCAACATCCGCGCGGCGGGCACCGCGGAACTGGTGGTCGACGGCCAGTCGCACCAGGTATCGGCCGCGCGCGTCATCGGGCTGACCGAGGCGACGCCCCACCTGTTCCCGAGGCACACCTTTCTCGTGCGCCTCCTCGGCGTCACCGAGTTCCTCGTGCTGCAGCGCGTCCCGGTAACGTCGAGCGACGGCCGGTGAGGACATGAGGGCCGTCGTCCGGGACGTCCACGCCGTGGTGATCGCTACCGATGCGTGGCTCCCAGCCCCGAGGCCGTCCCGGTCGACCAGGGCGACCGCAGACGCGAGCACTCGGGCCGTGTGAGGGCACCCCGTGGTTCGGTGTCTGCCGTGCGGAGTGAAGTCATGGCGTCGCGATCTTGCGCCGCCCAAACCCTTGCCGGCCTCGGGCAGCCAGTCCACCTCAGGCATGCATCGTAGATCCTCGGAAGGGCAGGGCAGGACGTCATGTGGGTGTGGATCCTCTGGGTGGTCGTGGGACTGCTGGTGGTGGCGCTCGGCGCGTTCACCACGCTCTTGATGGCCATGCGCACCAAGAACCGGCGCGCGCTGCTGATGATCCGCAGACTCGGCCGGTGGGGCACCAACCACGGGATGGCGCGAAGCGCAGGGGAACCCGGGTCGTCCACGGCGCTGATCCGCCACGTCGGGCGCCGGTCGGGAGCGCCGTACGTGACGCCGATCGGAGTGCTTCCGATGGACGGCGAGTTCCTCGTCTACCTCCCGTACGGACCCGAGGTCGACTGGCTGCGGAACCTCCGTGCTGCGGGGTCTGCGGAACTCCGGGTCGACGGGATCACCCATACTGTGTCCCCGCGGATGGTCGAACCAACCGAGGCGCTGGCCTACCTGTCGGCGCGGGAACGCCGGTCTACGCGGCTGTTCGGCATCACCGACTTCCTCGCGTTGCGACGTGTACCGGTCACTTCGGGCGGCCCTCTGTGAGGTCGGTGCTGCGGACGAGTGCAGCCCGGTCGGCGTCCTGCGGGTCGCCACGGTCGAACCCCAGCTCCTGGTCCCGGCGAGGTGGTCGTCCAGGTCAGGAGCGCCTCGCTGAACATGGCGGACTCAATCACCTGCTGGGCCGGCCGCGGCTGTCCCGCCTGGGCACGGGTCTGGCGCGGGCCGCCAACGCTGCGCAGACCAGAGCTGCCCAGGAACTGAGTAGGTCGCGTAAACGAACGCGACCATAGCCAGAGGGCAGATCTCGCACCAGGGGTGGCCGAATCGCCGGGGAAGCGAGGGTCACGACCATTGACCTCCCTTCCCGTTTGTCCCTCTGGACCTGTGCGGTCGAGAGCGGTGAGATGAAAGTCCCTGCAAGAGCCCCTCGGTCTATGGCGCCCGACGCGATGGCCGGCAACCTGTCTCCGGACGATTTCTTGCGGCCTTGTCAGACTCGCCGGTCGACCATCCGATCCCCTGGCGAGGCTGCCTCGGCAGCTTCATGGATCACCCAGGCGGCCTCCGCACCCGCTACGAGGTCCGCGCCGATCTCCACCTCGGACTCATGGCCACGTTCGACGACCGACCCGCGGACCAGGCCCTCCACGATGCACCTCGCCGCGCTCCGGTATGCGATGGCGGGACCTGCTGTTTACTCTTCAGGGGCCAAGGCATGCTCGTTCGAGTATCAGGGGGTAGCGATGAGAACACGGAAAAGGGCATTTGGTGTGTCGGCGATGGTGGTCGCACTCGCGACCGCAACGACGCTGCTCACCGCCGCACCGGCGTCGGCATGGACGCGACTCGCGGGCAAGTGCGAGGGCGTGCAGGTCGACCGCTGCCTGTCGATCCGGCAGAACTCGAACGGCACGGTCTACGCACGGGCCACGGTCACGGACGACCAGGCGTTGTCGGCGAACTACAGCGTCGAGATCTACTGGGTCTCGATGAAATTCACCGACCCGTCGGGTAATGGGTATGTGACGGTGAGGCCTGGAAGCGGTGGGCTCGAAACCGTGGACGACGTCGAGGCGACAGTTGCCGAGCCCGTACGGTGCGGTTCGACCGTGACGGCCAATGCAGCGTACCGGTGGGTCGGACCGTCCAGCGGCAGCGGTGAGCTTCAGATCCGGACGACCGTACGCTGCTGAGGCGGACGACCGCGCCTCCCCGCGGACCGAACGGACGAACGAACGGACGCACGGGAGCCAGGACCTGCCGCATGGCGGCCAGCCATGCCTCGCGTGCGGGGCCGGGTGGGGGCGGTGGCGACGTCGACCGCGACCGACGAGCCCGTTCGGGTCTGCTCGTCGACGAGCTGCTCCCCCACCCCGACGGCGTGCGCCACGAGCTGGCGTTCACCGGCGGCACCATCACCGTGGTCGCCCACGACCTGACGGCGGGCCGGCAAGGCAAGACCGGGCCGAAGCCCTGACGATCCGCAACCCGAAACGAACGGGCCGCCAGACGACAAGAACTAACCCGCACCCACCGCCGCCGTCGACCCCCGCACCACAAGCTGCGTCGCAAGCTGAACATGGTGCGAGTCCACCCGCTCCCCCCGCACCTGCTGGAGCACGGTCCGGAGCGCGACCCGCCCCATGTCCTTGATGGGCTGGCGCACCGTCGTGAGCGGCGGCGCGGACGACACGGCCATGTAGGTGTCGTCGAACCCGACGACGGACAGGTCCTCCGGCACCCGCAGCCCACGCCGCCGCGCGGCCTCGAAGACCCCGAGGGCAGACGCGTCGCACCCCGCGAAGATCGCCGTGGGCGGCTCGGGCTCGGCGAGGAGCTGGGCGGCCATCTCGAGGCCGGCCGCAACGCTGAACTCCTGCTCGAGGATCAGCGCGGGATCGACCGGCGCTCCGACGGCGCTCATTGCGCTGAGGTAGCCCTGCAGCCGTTCGCGGGAGGCCATCGAGCCCGGATGACCCCCGGCGAACGCGATCCGCCGGTGCCCGAGGTCCAGCAGGTGCCGGGTCGCCTGCATGCCGCCGGTGAAGTTCGTGGACCCCACCGAGACCACCTCGTCGTCGAGCGGGTCGATGGGGTCGATCAGCACGACGCTGAGCCCGAGCGCGCGCATCAGGTCCCGCTGGTCGGCGGTGAGCTCCAGGGTCACGAGGATCACGCCCGTGCTGCCGTGCGCCGCCAGGCGACGGGTCCAGGCCGGGGAGAGCGGACCGTCGTCGTCCCCGAGCTCCGGGTCGGTGAGGTCGACGAGCACCTCGACCCGCTGGTCGTGCGCCGCCGCGAGGATCCCCTCCAGCACGTGCATCGCGTAGAGGTTCACGAGGGTGTGGAAGACGACGTTCACCTTCTGCAGCGGTGCGCGCTCACGGGGGCCGGTCGTGGGGACGTAGCCGAGCTCGTCGATCGCCTGCTGCACCCGGCGGCGCGTCTCGGTGGAGATGTTCGGCCGGCGGTTGAGCACCTTCGAGGCCGTCGCCTTCGAGACGCCGGCTGCGCGGGCGACCTGTTCCAGCGTGGGGCGTGCAGCGGTCACGGGGGCCTCCTCGGGCGATGGCACGCCCCAGGCTACGCGAAGGAAAAAGTTTCGCGAGGCCGAGCAACCTTCGACGCGGGTGAAGTCTTGACAGTGTCCGATCAGCCTCCCTACGGTCGAGAACGTTTTTGAAACAGTCGAAACTATTTCAGAACGGTCGACGACGCTGTCGGCAGGAGAGGACTCGGACAATGAGGCTGAGGATCGGACGACGCACGGGTGCCGTGGTGGCGGTCGTGACCGCGGCGGCTGTGCTGGCGGCGTGCGGAGGTGGCAGGCAGCCCGGCGGGGCCCCTCAGGGCGGAGCGAGCGCATGGGCTCTGACCGGAGAGAGCGGCGACGTGCTCGGCGCCCGATTCGACGCGTGGAACGAGGCGAACCCGGACGAGCAGTTCGCCGTCGAGTACTTCGCCAACGACGCCTACAAGGAGAAGATCCGCACCGCCGTCGGCGCGGGGAACGCGCCGACCCTCATCTACTCGTGGGCCGGCGGCACCCTGGAGGACTACGTCGCGAACGGCAACGTCGTCGACCTGGGCGACAGCACGGCGCGGCTCGAGGAGGAGCTCATCCCCTCGGTCGCCGCCAACGGCCAGGTCGACGGCACGTCGTACGCCGTCCCCACCACGCACAGCCAGCCGGTCGTCCTGTACTACAACCAGGAGGTCCTCGACGCCGCCGGCGTCGAGGTCCCGACCACCTACGACGAGCTGCTCGACGCCGTGGGCACGCTCCAGGACCACGACGTGATCCCGATCGCGCTGGCGGGCCAGAGCGTGTGGCCCGAGCTGATGTGGATCCAGTACCTGACCGACCGCATCGGCGGCCCGGAGGTCTTCCAGGCCGTGCTCGACGGCGAGGAGGGCGCGTGGTCGGACCCGGCGATCGTCGAGGCCACGACCAAGATCCGCGAGCTGGTCGACGCCGGCGCGTTCGGCGACACGTTCGGGTCGGTCAACGCCGACCAGAACGGCGACACCGCCCTGGTCCAGACCGGCAAGGCGGCGTTCATCCTGCAGGGCAGCTGGGTCTACCCGGACTTCGCCGCGGGCGCCCCGGAGCTCGTCGAGTCCGGCGGGCTCGGCTACACGTCGTTCCCGCTCGTCGACGGCGGCGCCGGCGACCCGGCCAACATCGTGGGCAACCCGTCGAACTTCTGGTCGGTGTCCGCCGACGCCTCGGAGGAGGCGCAGGCGACGGCGAAGAAGTTCATCGAGACCGAGGTGCTGAACGACGCCGCGGTCGACGACCTCCTCGCCATCGGCACCGTGCCGCCGATCGTCGGCATCGAGGACAAGATCGCCGAGCAGGACGACGCCGACTACCTGTCGTTCGTCTACGGCCTGGTCAGCGACGCGCCGCACTTCCAGCTCTCCTGGGACCAGGCGCTGCCGCCCGCCCAGTCGCAGGCGCTGCTGGACAACCTGAGCCAGCTCTTCCTCGGGCAGATCGACCCGCAGCAGTTCTCCGACGCCATGGACGCGACGCTGTGACGGTGGCGGCCCCCTCCGCGAGCCCCGCCCGTTCCCGTCCGGACCGCCGCCCGGGAACGGGCCGCGCGCAGGGCCCGTCGGTCTGGATGGCCACGCCGGCCCTCGCGCTGTTCGGGCTCTTCGCGGTGGTCCCGCTCGTCGGGGTGCTCGTGCTGTCCTTCATGAGCTGGGACGGGCTGGGCGACCCGGCCTGGACCGGGACCGACAACTGGGGGCGCACCCTGTCGGACCCGGTGACGCTCAACGCGATGCGGCTGACCGCCGTCGTCACGATCGTGTCGTGGCTGTTCCAGGCCCCGGTGTCGTTGCTGCTCGGCGTCTTCATGGCCGGCCGGCAGCGATACCGGGCGGTGCTGTCGGTGCTGTACTTCCTGCCGCTGCTGTTCTCCGCGGCGGCCGTCGCGATCGCCTTTCGCGCCCTGCTGGACCCGAACTTCGGCCTCGGGCCGGCTCTGGGCGTGCCGTGGCTGGCGCAGGACTGGATCGGGAACCCCGACCTGGCGCTGTGGGTCGTGCTGTTCGTCATCGGCTGGTGCTTCGTGCCGTTCCACTCGCTGCTCTACCAGGGCGGGGTACGGCAGATCCCCGTGTCCCTGTACGAGGCGGCGCTCCTGGACGGCGCCGGGCGGGTGCAGCAGTTCTTCCACATCACGCTGCCGCAGCTCAAGTACACGATCATCACGTCCTCGACGCTGATGATCGTGGGCTCCCTGACGTACTTCGACCTGATCTTCGTGCTGACCGGGGGCGGCCCGGGCAACGCGACCCGCATCCTGCCGCTGGACATGTACCTGACCGGGTTCCGCAGCTACGACATGGGGCGGGCCAGCGTGATCGCGGTCATCCTCGTCGTCGTCGGGCTGGCCGTGTCGCTGGCGCTGAACCGGCTCTCGGGCGCCCACCGCATGGAGTCCCAGATGGAGGGCGTCTGATGTCCGCACCCACCGCGCGCGCCGCGCGCACCACGCCCAACGTCCTGGGCGGGCTGGCCGGCTGGCTCTGGCTGGCCGTCATCATCGTGCCGATCTACTACATCCTGGTCACGAGCCTGCGACCGCAGGAGGACTACCACTCCGAGAACACCCTGTCGTGGCCGTCCCGCCCCACGCTGGACGCCTACGGCGAGGTGCTGGCGAACGACTTCCTGCGGTACTTCGGCAACTCCGTGGTCGTCACCGTCGTCTCCGTGGCGGTGATCCTCGCCGTCTCGCTCATGGCGTCCTACGTCGTGGTCCGGTCGCGACGCCGCTCCACGGCACGGATCTTCCAGGTGTTCCTGCTGGGGATCGCCATCCCCATCCAGGCGACGATCGTCCCCGTCTACTACCTGATCGTCCAGCTCGGCCTGTACGACACGTTGTGGGCGCTGATCCTGCCCTCGATCGCCTTCGCGATCCCGCTGTCGGTGCTGATCCTGACCAACTTCCTGCGCGACGTGCCGGGCGAGCTGTTCGAGTCGATGAAGGTCGACGGCGCGGGCGAGTGGCGCACCCTGTGGAGCCTGGCGGTACCGCTGACCCGCCCCGCGATCGTCACGGTCGGGGTCTACAACGCGCTGCACGTCTGGAACGGGTTCCTCTTCCCCCTGGTGCTCACCCAGAGCGCCGAGACCCGCGTGCTGCCGCTGTCCCTGTGGGCGTTCCAGGGCGAGTTCTCGCTCAACGTGCCCGCCGTGCTCGCCGCCGTGGTGCTGTCCGTGCTGCCCATCCTGGCTGCCTACGTGATCGGCCGCCGCCAGCTCGTGTCCGGCCTGACGGCCGGGTTCGGCAGGTGACCCCGCCAGGACTCACCGGCCGAGCGCGGCGAGCGCCTCGTCGGCCTCGGCGAGCTCGTGCCGGTCGTAGGTGCTGGTCGTCGCCAGCACCTCGGCCGCACCGGTCCGCGCCGTCAGCGCCGCGAGTTCCGCCGCCACCTGCTCCGCGGTGCCGGCGATCACGCCGCCGTACCCCCGGTCCACCGCCGCCCGGACCTTGGGGCTGGCCGTGTCGAGGAGGCGGCGGACGTCGTCGAGCGGACGCAGGGCGGTGAACCCGCCGGTCTCCCGTGAGCTGGCCAGCGCCCAGATCTCGGGCAGCAGCAGGTCTCGCGCCCGCTCCTCGGAGCCGGCCACGGCGACGTCGACGCTCGCCACCAGGTACGGCTCGGGCACCGCCGGGCTGGGGCGGAAGTCGCGGACGTAGGCGCTGGTCGCGTCCGTGTCCCGCAGCAGCGGCCCGCCGATGACGGCCGGCAGCCCGAGTCGCGCCGCCAGCTCCAGGCCGTTCTTGATCGCCAGCAGGAACAGCGGCGGCGGCGCGACGTGCGGCCGGGCCACGACGGCGTCGTCGGGCCCGCCGTGCAGGTAGGAGCGAAGCTCCTCGACGGCCCGCGCGTGCTCCTCCGGATCCAGGGTGGTGCGACCGAGCGCACGGCGGATCGCGGACGTGAACGCCAGCGACGCACCGATGCCCACGTCGATCCGTCCCGGGTGGAGCGCCTCGAGCAGCCGCACCTGCTCGGCCGCCACGAGCGGGGTGTGGTTCGGGAGCATGATGCCCCCGGTGCCGAGGCGGATCGTCCGGGTCCGCGCGCCGATCGCGGCCAGCAGCACGGTGGGCGCGGCGCTCGCGATGCCGGGCACGGAGTGGTGCTCGGCCACCCAGAACCGGTGCAGGCCGAGGCGTTCGGCCCGGACGGCGCGCTCGACGGTCCCGGTGACCGCGTCGGCGTCCGACTCCCCCAGGCGGGTTCGGGTGCGGTCCAGGAGCGAGATGCGCACGGCGGGTCCTCTCGGTTCGGGGGCTGGTCCCTTCTGGCGAACCTGGCGGCCGGGCCGGAACATTCCCCGGACCGCCCGACCGCTCACGCCCCGTCGAAGAACGTCCCCGGCCGCCCCAGGAACCTCTTCCACAGCGCCACCGACTCCAGCTCGGACCACGTGCGCTCCGCGATGCCCTGCTCGGTCATCTCCAGGATCTGCGCCCCGGGGATCGCCGCGACCAGCGGCGAGTGCGTCGCGTAGATCACCTGCGCGGCATGGTCGGCCACGAGGTCCTGCAACCGGTAGAGCAGCTGCAGGGTCGACTCGAACGACAGCGGCCCCTCGGCCTCGTCGAGCAGGTACAGGCCGGGGCCGTCGAACCGGCCGGCGATCGCCTGGAGGTAGGACTCACCGTGGCTGACCTCCGTCGACAGCCGGTCCCCGTACCCCTGCACCCCGGCCTCGGTCATGTAGGCGAGCATCCCGAACGCGGTCTCGGCCCGCAGGTAGAACCCCTTCGCCTGACGACGCGTCATCCGGGCCCCCACCGCCGACCGGTCCAGGGCGATCACCTCGCCCAGCGGGCTCACGTCCTGACCGCTGGCGTACCTCCGGCCGCCGTGCCCGCCACGCACGTCCAGCCCGTACCCCTCGGCGATGGCTTCGAGCAGGGTGGACTTGCCCGACCCGTTCGCCCCCACCAGGACCACGATGTCGCTGGTGAACGCCACGCCACGGGTGAGCAGCTCACCGATCGCCGGCACCGTCCACGGCCAGGTCGCGCGGTCCTCGACCGCCCCTGCGGGAACACGAACGTTCTCGATCAGCACCGCACCAGGCTAGCGACGCCGGTCGCCCTCCTGGTCCGCAAGGCTCGCCCAGACGCCGGCCAGCGCCCGGAGCTGCTCGTCGCTCAGCCTGCCGAGGAAGAGCCTCTGGATGTCGGCGTGCTGCTGCTTCCAGGCCGCGCGCAGCAACGACCGTCCCGCTCGGGTCAGCGCGATCTCGTACCCCCGGCCGTCGGTGGGGACGCGGCGGCGCTCGATCAGGCCACGCTTCTCCAGGCGGTCCGCGAGCCGGGAGAACCCTCCGGTCGACATCATCCGCAGCTCGGCCAGCTCCGTCAGCCGCATCCCGTCCCGTCCGGCCTCCCCCAGCAGCCCCAGCACGCTGTACTCGGCCATGCTGACCCCGAGCGGGACCAGACCCGCCTCCATCTCGCGCCAGATGCGCTCGTGGGTGACCAGGAAGCCGCGCCACGCCTCGTCCTCGAGCTCGGTCAGCCGTTCGGTCGCCATGGACAAAACCTAGTCCACACGCGACGCGGTTGACGGAATAGTTGCTTGCGCAGGAAGGTTGTTCCGGGTAGTCACAGGTCGTGGCACCACGGAGAGGACGCAGGCGATGGCATTCGAGATCGGCATCATGACCTTCGGCGAGGTCACACCCGACCCGGTGAGCGGCGCCGTCCGCACCCCTCACCAGCGAGCCCGGGAGACCATCGAGCTGGCCCGGGTGGCCGACGAGGTCGGGCTGGACGTCTTCGGCATGGGCGAGCACCACCGCACCGACTTCGTCGGCTCCGCCCCCACCATCGTGCTGGCGGCGGCGGCCGAGGCGACCCGGCGCATCAGGCTCACCAGCGCCGTCACGGTGCTGGGCTCCGAGGACCCGGTGCGCGTCTGGGAACAGTTCGCCACCATCGACCTGATCTCCGCCGGCCGCGCGGAGATCATCGCGGGCAGGGGCTCCTACACCGAGTCGTTCCCGCTGTTCGGGTACGACCTGGCGGACTACTCCGAGCTGTTCCGCGAGAAGCTCGACCTGCTGCTCCGCATCCGCCAGGAGAACCCGGTCACCTGGTCCGGGACACTGCGGCCGCCCCTCGTGAACGCCGACATCGGGCCGCGCGCGTACGGGGACACCATCCCGGTCTGGGTCGGCGTCGGGGGCTCCCCCGCGTCGGCGATGAGCACGGGCACGCTCGGCCTCCCGCTCGCCCTCGCCATCCTGTTCGGCCCGATGGACCTGCACCGCGAGTCGGTCGAGCTGTACCGCGCGGCCGCCGAGCAGGCCGGGCACGACCCGTCGACCCTGCCCGTGAGCATGAGCGTCGGCGGCTACGTGGGCAGCAGCGCGCGGCAGGCGCGCGACACCATGTACCCCTCCTTCGCCCGGTTCATGATGGAGCACAACCACCAGCGCGGCCGCGGGATGCTGCTGCCACGCGACGCCTTCGACGCCGGGGCGTCGCACGGCGGCAGCTACATCGTCGGCGACCCGGACGAGGTCACCGACAAGATCCTCCGCTTCCAGGAGCTGTACGGCCTGACCCGCATCATCATCCAGATGGGGGCCGGGAGCATGCCGCAGCGCGAGCTCCTGGACGCCGTCGAGCGCCTCGGCACCGAGGTCGCCCCGGCCGTCCGCAAGGCGCTCGGCGAGCAGCACACCACGGACGAGGAGCCCGGCGATGCCTGAGCCCGCGCCGCTGCGTGTCGTCGTCGTCAACGGGAGCCCCAGCGAGAGGTCCAGGACGGCGGCGCTCGCCGACGTCGCCGTCCGCACTCTGGAACGGATGACGCCGGTCGAGGTGCACCGCGTCGACGTCTACCGGCTCGGCGCCGGCTTCACCGGCGCCCTCGACCGGGAGAGCGTCACGGCGGAGGTCGAGGCCGAGCTGCGCGCCGCCGAGCACGCCGACCTGCTCATCGCGGCGACCCCGATCTTCCGCGGCTCCTACACCGGCCTGTTCAAGCACTTCTTCGACCTGGTCGAGCAGTACGCCCTGGCCAACAGGCCGGTGCTCCTGCTGGCGACCGGTGGCGGCGACCACCACGCGCTCGTCCTCGACCACGCGCTGCGGCCGCTGTTCGCGTTCTTCCAGGCACTCACCCTGCCCGTGGCCGTCTACGCGTCCTCCGGCGACTTCGACGGGACCGCCCTCCTCAACCCGCGCGTCTACGGCCGCATCCAGACGGCGTTCGACGACGCAGCGGACCTGCTGCGCCGCCGGTCGGTCGCCGTCTGAGCCACCGTCCGAACGCCAGGTCCGGGGGTCAAGCGCTCTTCCCTCCCACCGCCCCCGAGGCCGAGCTCAGCGCGTGCGCCCGCCGCAGCACGTCCAGCTGCGCCGAGCTGTACAGCGCCTGCAGTGCCTGCCCCACGGCCTGCCGCGTCGCCTCCGCCTGCCGAGGCGACGCGGCCCTGGGTTCCATCGTCACCGACCCGTTGGCGCCGACGAACGGTGCCATCCGTTCGGCCAGCGCCTGCCGCGTGGCCTCGTCCGCATCCGTCGGCAGGTCGCGGAACTCCTCGTCGAGGGCCTCGTGGGGGTTGGCCGCGAGCAGCTCGCGCAACGCGGCCATCGACTCCTCGGTGAAGAGCTGGGCGTAGATCGTCAGGAGCGCCCGGTCGTTGTCACGCAGGGGCCGCGCCACGTCGTGGAACGTGGCGGGCACGTCCGGCGTCGCACCGGGACGGGACAGTGCGGCCAGCTCCTGGCGGACGCCCTGGATCCGTTCGACCGTGGCCGCGAGCTCGGCGTCGATCTCCTGGAAGACGGACGGGTCGCCGCCCGCCGTGGTTCCCAGCTCGGCCACCTGCGCGAGCGAGAGGCCCAGGCTCGTCAGCCGCTTGATCTGCAGCAGCCGGGTCAGGTGGCGTACCTCGTAGCGCTTGTTGTAGCCGTTCGGCGCACGGTCGGGCTCGTCGAGCAGGCCGATGGCGTGGTAGTAGCGCACCGTCTTGACCGTCGTGCCCGACAGCTCGGCGATCTGACGGGTGCTCCACGCCATGGTGCCTCACTCTCTCGGTGGTCTACTTCCTAACGCGTGCGCGGCGTTCGCGCATCCAGACCAGCACGACCATGGCGATGTTGACGGCGGCGAGGATGAGCAGGGCCGCGTCGCCGGTGTCGGTCGATCGGTCGATGGTGTAGCCCTTGCCGTCGGACATCAGGGTGTTGACGGACGAGAACAGCACGTTGTTGGCGATGTGGAACGCAGCGGGTGCCTCGATGCCGCGGCTGATGATCGCCATCAGGCCCGTGGCCAGGCCGATGAAGGTGTAGTAGCCGAACAGCCAGGGGTCGCTGGACCCGTGCAGCATCGCGAAGCCCACGGCCGAGACGACGATCCCGACGGCGAGCGCCGGGCGGACCGCGCGTACCCAGGAGGCCGCGGCGGGCAGCACGGCGCTGCGGAACATCAGCTCCTCGCCGACCGACTGGATCGGGGTGCTCACGAGCGTGACTACCAGCATGAAGATCGTCGTGCCGGTGAACCCGAACGCGACCCAGCCCGGGGACTCGGGCGCGACGAGCGCCACGACGCCGATGCCCACGGCCACCAGCACGGCCGCGCCGAGCAGGTACTGCCCCAGCCGGCGGCCGTCGAACGCGCGCGGCGAGCTGATCAGGCTGCGCCACGGCACCTTGGCCAGCGCGGCCAGCAGCACGATCGCGAGCAGGCCCGACAGGCCCACGCTCAGGTTGATCGCGAGGAGCTTCAGCGGTGTGAAGGTGGGCGACAACGGGTCGTCGGATCCCTCGATGACGGCGACGATCTGGTAGAAGACCACCTGGAGCACCACCATCACCAGGGCGGGCACGATGATGACGACCAACGGCTTCCACCAGCTCATGCGCAGGTGCGCGCCGAACGGCCGCGAGCCGTCGAGGCCCGGGGGCGGGGCGTCCGTCCCGTCCGGGACGCGGCCGGCAGGTCGGGTCACCGGGGCCCAGGGGGCGCCGGACTCTGAGGTACTCACGATCGGTCTTCCTCTTCTCGGTGGCGGATCGATGGATCCACCCCTGAGTGGACACTGTGCCCTCGGGGCAGAGGCAAGTGCTCGGCGGGGAGGCCGGTACGGGGGCCGTACGTCACGCTGGACCGGCTGGGACCGCGGCTCGTCGAGCCGCCGACAACGGAGAGGAGGGCCCCTGTGCTCACCAGTGAGCTCGCCGCGCTGGCCGGCGTCACCGTCCGGACGTTGCGCCACTACCACCAGATCGGACTGCTGCCCGAACCCCCGCGCACGGCTGGGGGCTACCGGAGCTACGACGTCGGCCACCTGGTCCGGCTCCTGCGCATCACGAGGACGGCGGCGCTCGGCGTCCCGTTGTCGGACCTGCCGTCGGTCCTGGACGATCCGGCGGCCGCCGGGGAGCTGCTGGACGAGCTGGATCGCCGGGCGGCCGGGGAGATCGAGCGGCTGACCGCGCGCCGGGCCGACATCGCCGCGCTGCGCCGCGCGGGCGTGCCGCCCGACCTTCCTCCCGAGGTCTCCGGCTGGCGGTCCCCCGCGGACGGCCTTCCGGCGGACATGGCGCGCTACGAGCACGAACAGCTCGTCCTGGCCGCGCACCTGCTCGGCGCGGCCGACCTCGCGGGCCTGGCCGCGCTGCTCGGTACGCCCGGGGAGCCGGTCGTGCCCGCTGACCTGACGGCACGGTTCTACGCCCTGGACGACGCCACCCCCCACGACGAGGTCGCGGCGCTCGTCGGCGAGCTGACGACGCACCTCGGGCGGGCGCTGGCGCGACTGACCGACCCGCCCGGCGTCGACGCGCGGTCCGCCGCCCTGCTGGACGAGCTGTCGGAGCAGACGCTGCGCCCCGTGCAGCGCGACGTCCTGCGCCGGGTCCAGAGGCGGCTGGCCCGGCTCGGCGAGGCCTGACCAGGGCGCGGCGGGCCGGCGCCGTGTGACCGGCGTCACGCGGCCGGGGGTTGAGCCCGACGCGACGTCGGGGTCTGGACTCGGGGGTGCACGCACCGACCGAGAGCGAGGACCCCGCCATGACCGCACCGCCGCCCCTGATCCCCGTCGAAGACCTCTTCGGCCTGCCCGTCCGCAGCCGGGCCGTGCTGTCCCCCGACGGCACGAGGGTCGCCTACCTCGCGCCGTGGCGCGACCGGCTCAACGTCTTCCTCCGGGACGTCGACTCCGACTGGGCCACCCCCGACGACGAGGGCGACGGCGCCGCGCGCCGGGTCACGTCCGACACGCGGCGGAACATCGACAGCTTCTTCTGGTCCGCCGACGGCCGCTACCTCCTGTTCCTGCAGGACACCGACGGCGACGAGAACTGGCACCTGCACCGCGCCGACGCGGACCGTCCCGACGAGCCCGCCGCCGACCTGACCCCCTACGCGGGCGTGCGGCTGCTCCACGCCCAGCTCCCGCCGGACCTGCCCGGTACCGCGCTCGTGCAGCTCAACCTGCGCCGCCCCGACCTGATCGACGTCTTCGCGCTCGACCTGGTGACCGCGGAGCTCACCACCGTCGCGGAGAACCCCGGCGACGTCGTCGGCTGGCTGCCCACCTCCGGCGGGCTGCTGGCCCACACCATGGAGGAGGGCGGTGACCACGTGCTCTCGTGGTGGGACCGCGACGAGCGGCGACCGATCGCGCGGCTCTCCGGCGTCGACCACCCGTTCGGGTTCCAGCCGGCGGTGCCCACACCGGACGGGACGGGTCTGTGGACCGGTTCGACGCGCGGGACGGACCGCACCCGCCTGGTCCGGCTCGACCTGGCCACCGGGGAGCAGACCGGCGTGGACGGCCACCCCTCCTTCGACCTGGACACGCCCCGCCCCGAGGCCGACCCCCGCTACCCGTCCTCGCTGATCCTGCACCCGGGCACCGGTGACCTGCTCGGCGCCCGCTACCTCGGCGCACGGCAGGAGATCCACGCGCTGGACGAGCACTTCGCCGAGGTCCTGCCCCGGCTGGCCGAGCTGTCCGACGGCGACCTGGCCCATGTGTCCTGCGACACCACGGCACGGCGCTGGGTGGTGGACTTCACGCACGACCGGGACCCCGGCGTCACCTGGTTCTACGACCATGCCACGGGACGGTCGCGCCGCCTGTTCCGCCCCTTCCCCCACCTCGACCCCGAGCGGCTCGCCCCGGTCGCACCGGTCACCGTCACCGCTCGCGACGGCATCGACCTGCCCTGCCACGTCACCCTGCCGGTCGGGGTGGAGCCGCACCGGCTGCCGACCGTGCTGCTGGTCCACGGCGGGCCGTGGTACCGCGACAGCTGGACCTACGACCCGGAGGTGCAGCTCCTGGCCAACCGCGGCTACGCGGTGCTGCAGGTCGACTTCCGGGGCTCCACCGGGTACGGCAAGGCCCACATGCAGGCAGGGATCGGCCAGTTCGCGGGCCGGATGCACGACGACCTGATCGACGCCGTCGACTGGGCGGCCGGACAGGGCTGGGCGGACCCGGACCGGGTGGCGGTCTACGGTTCCTCCTACGGGGGATACGCCGCGCTCGTGGGTGCCGCGTTCACCCCGGACCGGTTCGCCGCAGCGGTGAGCTACACCGGCATGTCGGACCTCGTGGACCTCGTGGAGTCCGTGGTGCCGTTCGCCCGCCGCGCCGTCGAGAACAGCTATCTGCGGTACATCGGCGACCCGGACGACCCGGACCAGCGCGCCGACATGCTCGCCCGCTCACCGATCAGCCGGGTCGACGACATCACCGCGCCGGTGCTGCTGATCCACGGCGCCAACGACGTCCGCGTGGCCCGCAGCCACTCCGACCGCGTGGCCGAGGCGCTGCGCGCCCGCGGCGCCGAGGTGGAGTACCTGCTCAACGGGAACGAAGGTCACTGGTTCATCAACCCGGACAGCAACATCGAGCTGTACCGCACGCTCGACCGGTTCCTCGCCCGGCACCTGGGCGGGCGGGCCGGCTAGGACGGGCGCCCGGTCCGCACCGGCGGGTTGCGTCGTGGCGTCATGATCGCGTCCGGCACCGGCGGTGCGGGCAGGGGCTGCCCGTGGTAACCCTCGACGCTCCCGAACCGGCCGGACGCGGCCTCCCAGTCCTGGCGGGCCTGCAGGATCTCCGCGTGGTCCCGCACGACGAAGTTCCACCACATGACGATCTCCTCCTCGAACGGCGGGCCGCCGAGCAGGATCGTGCGGGCCGGGGTGTCCGCGTGGTTCGTCACGGTCAGGGTGCCGACGCCGGGCGCCACGTAGCCGAGCTCCGCCGCCGGGACCGGGGTGCCCTCCAGCCGCACGTCACCGGCGTCGACGAGCAGGCCGTGCTCGAACCCGGGATCGACGCGCAGCGTCACCGTGGCGTGCGGCTCGACGTCGACCTGTGCGCCCAGCAGGGGCGTGAACGTGCGCACCGGCGACGTCTCGCCGTGCAGCGACCCGAGGAAGACCCGCAGCTCGGCCCCCTCGATCCGCACCGGCTCCGGCACGTGGTGCTGGAAGTTGCGTGCGGCGTCCCGGTCGGCGTCGGGCAGGGCCACCCAGAGCTGCACGCCGTGCAGGCGCGTGGTGTCCGCCGTGGAGACCTCGGAGTGGGCGATGCCACGGCCGCCCGTCATGAGGTTCAGCTCCCCCGGCCGGATGTACGAGTGGGTGCCCAGGCTGTCCCGGTGCTCGATCGTGCCGCTGAACAGCCAGCTCACCGTCTGCAGACCAGTGTGCGGGTGCGGCGGCATGTCCATGCCGCCCGCCGTGACCTCGACCGGGCCGTAGTGGTCGGCGAAGCACCACGCGCCGATCAGCGTCCGGGCCCGCTGCGGGATGGTGCGCCGTACCTGCAGGGCCCGCGTCCCGCCCAGGGGCACCTCGCGCGCCGAGAGCACCTCGACCCTGTCCGTGCTCCGGGCGTCCGCCCCGCAGCGCACCGCTTCCGAGACCGCTTCCTGATTGCTCACCTGGGCCACTTCCTGTCGTGTCGTCGATGGGACTCTGGTCGTGCTCGCCTACGGCGTCGGTACGGCCACCCCGGTGAGCCGGCGGAGCTCGGTGGCCTGGACGTTGGCCCCGAAGGCCGGCGTGCCCGGCTCGAGCCGGACGCCCTCGGCGAGCGGCCCGATCAGCACGGGGTCGAAGCCGAGGTCGTCGACCAGGGCCGCGACCTCGGCGACGTCCGCCTCCGCGTCCCCGGCGACCGCGATCGCCTTGCGGCCCGGCGCCCCGGCGGGCCGGGCCCCGTCCTCCAGGTCGTGGTAGCCCATGTGGTTGAAGGCCTTGACGACGCGCGCGCCGTCGAGGAACTCCTGCACGTGCTCGCTCGACGAGACGCCCGGCGCAAGGAACCGGTCGCGCGGCCCGTCGACCTCCCACCAGTGGTTCATCGTGTCGACGACGAGCCTGCCGCGCAGCTCGTCGACGGGCAGCGCACGGTACTTGCCGAGCGGGAGCGCGAGGAGCACGACGTCGGCCTCCCGGGCGGCGTCGGCGGCCCGCACCGCGGTGGCGCCCGGGGTCAGGACGTCGACCGTGAGGGCGATCTTGTCCGGCTCCCCCGACCCCGCGACCAGGACCCGGTACCCGGCGGCGAGCGCCAGCCGGGCCAGGACCGTGCCCACCTTGCCGGCCCCGAGGATGCCGACGGTGCGAGCCGTCATCGGGCCACCTCCAGGGTGTCGGCCTTCTCCGCGAGCAGCTCGCGCACCATGGGGATCACCTTCGTGCCGTACAGCTCGACGGCGCGCAGGCGGGCGCTCGCCGAGACCGCGCCGGCGGCGGAGTAGATCAGGTCGAAGCGCCCGACGTCGAGCGCGCGGATGGCGTGGGCCATCTTGCGGGCGACGGTCTCGGGCGAGCCGATGTAGAGCGAGCCGTGCTCCACGTCGGCGTCGAACTCCTCGCGCCGCAGGGGCGGCCAGCCGCGCAGTGCGCCGATCCGGTCGCGGATCACCTTGTAGCCGGGGTAGAACAGGCGCTTGGCCTCCTCGTCGGTCTCGGCGACGAAGCCCGGGGAGTGCATCCCGACCGGGTAGGCGGTGGTGCCGAGCTGCTGCGTGGCACGCCGGTAGAGGTCGACGTAGGGGGCGAACCGGTCGGGCGCACCGCCGATGATCGCGAGCATGAGGCGGAACCCGTACTGCGCGGTGCGGATGACCGACTGCGGGGAGCCGCCGACGCCGACCCACGTGGTCAGCCGGCCGGAGTCGGTCTTGGGGAAGACCTCCGCGTCCTTGAGCGCCGCACGCGTGGTGCCCTCCCAGGTGACGGGTCCCTCGTCCAGCAGCTTGTGGAACAGGTCGATCTTCTCCTCGAAGAGGATCTCGTAGTCGGCCAGGTCGTAGCCGAACAGCGGGAAGGACTCGGTGAACGAGCCCCGGCCGAGGATCACCTCGGCGCGCCCGTCCGACAGCGCGTCGAGGGTGGCGAACCGCTGGAAGACGCGCACCGGGTCGTCGGAGGACAGGACGGTCACACCGGAGGCCAGGTGGATGCGCTCGGTGCTGGTCGCGATGCCCGCCAGCACGGTCTCGGGCGTGGAGATCGAGTACTCGGGGCGGTGGTGCTCGCCCAGGGCGACGACGTCCACCCCGGTCTGGTCGGCGAGCACCGCCTCCTGGACGGTCGCGCGGATCGCCTGGGCGTGGGAGACGACGCGGCCCTGGTCGTCGCGGGGCAGGTCGCCGAAGCTGTCGATACCGAACTGGACGGTCTGGCTGTCGGTCATGTTTCTCCTTGCAGGGGCTCCGACCACGTCGGGATTGACGTGTCAATCCTGTAACGTGCAAAGTTGACGTGTCAATCCCGGGAGGTGCCGTGGCACAGAGCACGCGCCGCGCGATGCCCACGCGCGAGCAGCTGCGCATCTGGCGCAGCTACATCGAGACCGCCGAGACGCTGCGCTCGCGCCTGGAGGGGCGCCTGCAGAGCGAGTCGTCGCTGTCGTCCGCCGACTACCGTGTGCTGCTGGCGCTGAGCGAGGCGGACCGCAGGACCCTGCGCTCCTCCGAGCTGGCCGAGCTGATCGGCTGGCAGCGCAGCCGCCTGTCGCACCACCTGGGGCGGATGGAGAAGCGCGGGCTGGTGCACCGGGCACCGTGCCCCGACGACGTGCACGGCATCGACGTGCGGCTGACCGACCTGGGTGCCGAGTCGTTCCGGCACAGCTCGGTGCCCCACCTGCAGGACGTGCACGAGCTCTTCCTCGACGCCCTCTCCCCCGAGCAGCTCGCGGCGCTCGACGACGCCACGACGGCGCTGCGCCGGCACCTCGACCCAGAGGACACCGGCCTGGCCCGGCGGCGCGACACCGCCCGGAATAGTTGATGCTTCAATTGAGTTGGCGGTGGCCATGAGCACAGACGCACGGCTCGCAGCCGACACCTCGATGGGCGCGGTCACCCTCAACGTCGCGGACCTGGACGGCATGACGGCCTACTACCGCGACGGCGTCGGCCTGACCGTCCTGGAGCAGACGGGTCCCCGGGTGGTCCTCGGCCGCCCCGGCCGAGCCGTCGTCGTCCTGGTGCACACCCCGGCCCTGCGGCACGCCTCGCCCCACGACGCGGGCCTGTTCCACACCGCGATCCTCTTCGACTCGGAGGCCGCCCTGGCCGCGGCGGTCTACTCCGTCGCCCGCCTGCGCCCCGGGTCGTTCAGCGGCTCCAGCGACCACCTCGTGAGCAAGGCGTTCTACTTCGACGACCCCGAGGGCAACGGCGTCGAGCTCTACTGGGACCGCGACCGCACGCAGTGGAGCTGGGTCCACGGCCAGGTGGAGATGGGCACCATCTTCCTCGACCCGAACGCCTACCTGCGCGAGCACCTCGACGAGCGCGGACTGGCCGGGGAAGCGCTGGGCGACGCACGCGTGGGCCACGTGCACCTGTCCGTCGGGGACATCGCCTCGGCGCGGGACTTCTACGCGACCCGGCTGGGCTTCGACGTGACCCTGACCCTGGGCGACCAGGCGCTGTTCGTCAGCGCCGGCGGCTACCACCACCACATGGCCATGAACGTGTGGCGCAGCCGCGGCGCGGGCCGCCGCCAGCCGACCCTCGGCCTGGGCCGCGTGGACATCCAGGTACCCTCCGCCGACGACGTCGGCGAGCTGACCGAACGCCTGAGGTACCACCGGGTCGCCGTGCGGGACGACGGCCGGACCGTCAGCTTCGAGGACCCCTGGGCCAACGCCGTCCGCCTGAGCACCGAGCCCACCCCGGACCACCCGACCGAGACGACCGCCTGACCTGACCGGCACGGTTCCGATGCCGCCCACCGACCGAGAGGACCCACCCCGATGACCGACGAGAGCCAGACCGAGGTCACCGTCCGCGACAACCCCGCCAAGAGCCGCTTCGACGTGCTCGTCGACGGCGCCCACGCCGGGTTCTCGATGTACAAGGACCTGGACCCGGAGGCAGAGGCGAACCCGGGGGCGGGCACCGCCACGGCGTCCGCCGGACCGCGCATCTTCTACCACACGGTGGTCTTCGACCAGTTCGAGGGGCGCGGCCTGGCCGCCGTCCTGACCCGCACGGCGCTGGACACCAGCGTCCGGGCGGGGCACCGCATCGTGGCCGTCTGCCCCTACGTGAAGAAGTGGCTCACCACGCACCACGACTTCGACGACGCCGTCGAGGACGTGCGCCGGGAGCACCTGCGCGCCCTGGCCTGAGCGGACGTCCGCCTCAGGGACCCTCGAACCGGTACCCCAGCCCCCGGACCGTGTGGATGAAGCGGGGGCTCGTGGGGCTGTCGCCGAGCTTGCGCCGCACGTTGGCCACGTGCACCTCGACCGTGCGGTGGTCCGCCTCCGTGACCTGGCCCCCGTAGCGGTACTGGTCGGGCCAGAGCTCGGCCGCCAGGTCTCCCTTGGCCACCGTGCGGCCGTGCGCGCCGTGCAGCACGGCGAGGAGGTCGAACTCGGTGCGGGTGAGCTGGACCAGCTCACCGTCCAGGCGCACCGTGCGGCGTGCGGGGTCGATCTCGAGGTGGCCGTCGACCGTGGTGGGTTCGGGCACGTCCGCGACCGGCACCGTGACCCGGCCGGCGCGACGCAGGAGCGCGTCGACCCGCGCCCGCAGCTCCCGGGGGCGGAACGGCTTGGTGACGTACTCGTCGGCGCCCACCTCCAGGCCCATGAGCGTGTCCGGCTCGCCGACCCGGGCGGTGAGCATGACCACGACCGTGTCGGAGAACGTCCGCAGCCGCCGCACGACCTCGAACCCGTCGATGTCGGGCAGCGACACGTCGACGGTCGTCACGACGGGACTGTGTGCCTTGACCAGCGCCACGCCCTGCGCGCCGGTGACCGCGGCATGAACGGTGAACCCGGCCTGCCGCAGGGTGAACTCGATGAGCGCGCGGATGTCGTCGTCGTCCTCGACGACGACCGCGACTCCCCGGTCCCAGGTTTCATCCATCTGCCGAACGTAACAACGCGGGCCCGGCGCCGCCGTCCCAGGCAGGCGGCTCGTGGGGCCCGCCTCTGCGGGTTCCTCCGGCGTCGGGCGAAGGGGTGCTTGCCGCCGGGCCGACGACAAGCCCCCCTCCGGCGCCCCGAGGTCACCCCTCTTTGCGCGGGATGATCCGCCGCACGGCTGCTCCGGCTGCGATCAGCGCGAAGGACGCCAGGACGATCCACAGCAGGTTCTCGGGGCCCGTGGAGGCCAGGGCTGCCGCGCCACCGCCGCCGACCGTGGTCAGTGCTGCTCCGTTGTACATTGTCACCATCTCCTTTCTCGGTTCAGTGCGGAGTCGAGATATGCCTTTCCGTGGCACACCTGAAGGAATATGTCGAACGGCAGCTCGTAGAGCGTGCCGGCGAGAATCTGTCGGAACGGCCCGCGGTCACGCAGCGTGATCACACGTTCCAGGGCGAAGACTCCGGTCAGCGCCAGCCAGAACGGCTGGATGTTCAACGCCCCGTACGCCACGACGGACCAGACCAGAGTCGCCAGGTAGGCCGCGGTGACCAGGACCCCGAGCATGGTCACGATCTGCCGGCCCCAGTAGGGCGCGGTGACCCGGGTGAACCCGTACTGCACGCAGTTCTCGATGGCGCCACGCTTCCAGCGCAGGCGCTGGTTCCAGAGGTCCCGCCAGGTGGGCATCACCTCGGTCGTCAGCGTGCAGCCCTTGGGCGAGAGGATCGTGTAGCCGAGGTGCATCAGGGCGAACGAGATCTCGTTGTCCTCCGTCAGCACGGTCGTGTCGTAGACGCCGCCGTGCCCGTCACCGGCCGGGATCTCGCCTGCCAGCCGCGCCGCCTGCACGTGCCGCAGCGTCGAGACGCGGAACACCGCGGCGGTGCCGGTGACGACCAGGCACTTCCCCTTGAGCCGCCGGACGTCCCGGGCGTACCGCGCGTACTCGTTGCGCTGCAGGTGACCGACGAACCCGCCGCCGTCCTGCCCCCGGAACACGCCCCCGACGGCGCCCAGCCGGTGGTCGGCGGCGAGACGGGCGAGCGCGCTCTCGATGAACTCCGGGTCCAGGACGCTGTCGGCGTCCTGGACCAGCACGAGGTCGTCGTCCTGGAGCCGAGGGAGCACGACGGACAGGACCTGGTTGAGGGCTCCGGCCTTCTTGTGCGTGTTCCCGACCGTCTCGGCGACGTAGGCGCCGGCACGCTCGGCGAGGTCGACGGTGTCGTCGGTGGAGTTGTCCGAGACGACCAGGATCTCGTCGGGCGGCCGAGTCTGACGGCTCAGCGCCGTGACGGTCTCGGTGATCCCGTCCGCCTCGTTGTGCGCCGGGATCAGGACCACGAGACGGCTGCCGGTCGACGTGGTCGCCGGGGCCTCGGTGAGGACGGCCGTGCCACGCGCCGCGGTGAGTTCACCGGACTGCTCGCGGCTTTTCGAACGGCTTTCTGAAAGACCACCGGAATGCACCTGGCGGCCCGGCTCGTCATGACATTCTTGACGTTCTTCCGGCCTGTAGGATGATCGCATCTCCGCCATGGCGATGCCTCTCGTGAGTATCTGGATGACCACGTCCAGCGTGTGGTCCAGAACTCAACGCCCAGCCGAATTTCATCAAGGGCACCTCAAGATTTTCCTTGAGATTCTTGAGGATCTTGAGGTAATACGATCAACGCCCCGGAGCGGGTGAATGAACCCCCTTTCTCAATCGCCGGCGACTGGAAGAACATCCGTTCCCCCGGGCCACTGCCGCACGCTCGTCGAGGCCCGCCCGAGGCCACATCACAGCCCGTCCGCGTGCACACGAGCCCAGTCCTGGTAGACATGCCACCGACCACCGCAGCGAAAGGGGCACATCGGATGCACGACGGCAGATCCCTGCGAGCGTGGGTGTGGGTCATCGCCGTCCTCGGCTACCTGATCCTGCCCGTCGTCGCGTTCTTCCCACTCGTGGGCGGGGGCCTGGGCGATCTCGGCACCACCGGAGGACCACCCGGCGGCGTCGCCGGGATCGGGCTCTTCGTGATCCCCGTGCTGACCTGGGTCATCACCGTCGCCCTGCACCGCGAGCGCCGCACGCACGGCGAGCGGGCCCTGGACGGCGTGGTCCTGAACTGGATCGGTGGTGTGCTGGTGACGGCGCTCGTCGTGACGGCCGCCGGCTCGTACGTGGTCCCTCGCGCCGTCGACTACCTCGAGCACCACGAGCGGCAGAGCGCTGCGGTCGGCGCCGAGCCGGCCTGATGCCCGGGCCCGCGCTCGGGCCGATATTCAGGCCGACGGCGCGGGCCTGCCTTCCTAGACTGGCGAGCGCCTCGCCCGACCCCGGCCGGGGCGCTCACACGTCCCCGACGGGAAGGTTTCGCGCGTGTCCGACGTCGTCGCGATCAAGGACCAGGTGGAGGCGGCCGTCCGGGCCGCCCTGTCCGAGGTGCTCCCGGCCGAGCTGGCCGGCACCGACCCGGTGGTCCGACGATCCGACCGCGCCGACTTCCAGGCCAACGGCACGCTCGCCGTGGCCAGGAAGGCGGGCCGCGCGCCCCGGGACATCGGGGCCGACGTCGCCGTTCGCCTGCACGGGTTCGCCGCGGACGTCTCCGGGCCGGGCTTCCTGAACGTCACGGTGCCCGACGCGGCGGTGTGGTCCGCCGTCGCGGCGCGCCTGGCCGACGCCAGGCTCGGCCTGGCGGCGCCGCACGACGGCGAGCGCGTCGTGGTCGACTACTCGGCGCCGAACGTGGCCAAGGAGATGCACGTCGGTCACCTGCGCTCCAGCGTGATCGGTGACGCCCTCGTCCGCGTCCTGGGACACCTGGGGGCGAGGGTGACCAGGCAGAACCACATCGGCGACTGGGGAACCCAGTTCGGCATGCTCATCCAGTACCTGGAGGAGCACCCCGAGGTGTCGTGGAAGGGGCAGGGCGCCGAGACGATGTCGGCCCTGGACTCCCTGTACAAGGCCGCGCGGGCGGCGTTCGAGGCGGACCCGGCGTTCGCGGACCGGTCCCGCGCCCGTGTCGTGGCGCTGCAGTCCGGCGACGACGCGACGCTGACGGCGTGGCGGGACCTGGTGGCCGAGTCCGAGAGGGCGTTCGAGACCGTCTACCGCCGCCTCGGGGTGCTGCTCGACGGAGGCGACTTCGACGGCGAGTCCCGGTACAACGACGCCCTGCCCGGCGTCGTCGCGGACCTTCTCGCGAGCGGCGTCGCCACCGAGTCCGACGGCGCCGTCGTCACCTTCACCGACGGGGTCACGGGACCGGACGGTGACTCCGTGCCCTTGATCGTGCGCAAGAAGGACGGCGGGTTCGGGTACGCGGCCACCGACCTGGCCACGATCCGGCTGCGGGTGGAGCACTACCGGGCCGACCGCATCCTGTACGTCGTGGACGCCCGGCAGTCCCTGCACTTCCGCATGGTGTTCGACACCGCCCGCCGCGCCGGCTGGCTCCCCGCGGCCGTCGACGCCGAGCACGTGCCCTTCGGCACCGTGCTGGGCACCGACGGGCGCCCGTTCAAGACCCGCTCGGGCCGGACCGTGCGGCTGGCCGACCTGCTCGACGACGCCGAGGCCGCCGTCCGGACGGTGCTGGCCGGCCGGTCGCACGGCTTCACGGGCGCCGAGCTCGACGCCGTCGTGCACGCCGCGGCGATCGCGGCGATCAAGTACGCGGACCTGTCCACCACGCGCACGAGGGACTACGTGTTCGACGTGGAGCAGATGGTCGCCACGACCGGCGACACCGGGGTCTACCTGCAGTACGCGCACGCCCGGGTCCGCTCGATCCTGCGCCGGGCGGCCGGGGCGGCCCCGACCGCCGTCGGGCACGTGGACACGACCCTGCCGCTGCACGAGGCGGAGAAGGCGCTCGCCCTGACCCTGGACGGGCTGGAGGCGACCCTGCGCGACGTGGCCGGCACGCTGGAGCCGCACCGCCTGTGCGGGTACCTCTACGAGCTGGCCACGGCGTTCACCCGGTTCTACGACGCCTGCCCGGTCCTGGGCGCCGAGGACCCCGCCGTGCGCACCAACCGCCTCGCCCTGTGCGACCTCACGGGCCGCACCCTCGCCACGGGCCTCGACCTCCTGGGGATCCCCGCGCCCGAGAGGATGTGAGACGACGCCCTGACTACCCTGGCTCGGGTGACGGACCGACTGGTACAGGACGACGGCCCCTTCCCTCCGGACCCGTTCACCCTGCTCAGGCTCTGGGCCCCGGCGGACGACGACCCCGCCCGGCCGGTCTCGACCCTGGCGACCGTGGACGACGCGGGCCTGCCCGACGCGCGCACGGTGCTCCTGTCCACGGTGGGCAGCGACGCCGTGACGTTCCACACCGACTCCCGCAGCCGGAAGGCGGAGCAGCTGCGGGCACGTCCGCGCGCCGCCCTCGTCGTGCGGTGGGACGAGCAGGCGCGGCAGGTCGTGCTGCGCGGGACGACGGCGGAGACGACACCGGAGGAGCGCGCGACCGCCTTCGGCCGTCTGCCGCGGTACCTGCAGCTCCTCGCCTGGCTCAACACCGCCGAGCTGGCCGCTCTCGACCGGGCCCGACGGGAACGGCGCTGGGCCGCGTTCGACGCGGAGCACCCGGTGCTCGACCCTCCGCCGACGTGGGTCGGCTACGCCCTGCGTCCCGTCGACGTGCTGTTCTGGGAGGGATCGGAGCGCGGACCCAGCCGCCGCGTCCGCTACCGCCTCACCGCGAACGGCTGGGCGCGGGAGCCGCTACCGGGCTGACGCCGGCCGTCACCGCCGCTCCAGGAAGTCCGTCAGCACCTCGCGCGTCGCCGCGAGCTGCTGCATCTGCTGGTCGATGTCGTCGCGCATCTGCGCCACGCTCACACGTGCCGCGTCGTGGTCGGCCTCGGCGGCCCCGTCGCCCGCGCACGCCAGCACCGCACGGACCTTGTCCTGCGGGAACCCCATCTGGAACATCATGCGCACGATCCGGGCGGTGGTCACCGCGCTCTCGTCGTACTGGCGGTACCCGTTGGCCGCCCGCGTCGCGGTGACGAGCCCCTGTTCCTCGTAGTACCGCAGCAGCCGCGGGCTGACGCCGCTGCGTGCGCTGAGCTCGCCGATGATCATCAGGGGCCTCCGTCCGGTTGACCTTCACATGATGTGAAAGTTTAGCCTCCCGGCATGACCTCCTTCACCCACCTGAGCACCGACGTCGGCGGCCGGCGTCGCACCTTCCACGTCGTCGACGGCCCGTACGCGCCGGGGAGGGACCTCGTCCTGGTCCTGCACGGCTCGCGGCAATCCGGTGCCGCGCACCGCCGCTTCACCGGCCACATGTTCGACACGCTGGCCCGCGACCACGGCGCCGTCGTCGCCTACCTCGACGGCTACCGCGGCAACTGGAACGACGCCCGCGCGGAGAGCGCGTTCCCCGCCCGGCTCGCCGGCATCGACGACGTCGGCTTCGTGCGGCGCGTGATCGCGGACCTCGTCGCCTCGCACGACGTCGACCCCCGCCGGGTGCACGCCGTCGGCTACTCGAACGGCGGCCAGATGGTGCTCCGCCTGCTGCACGAGGCACCCGGCCTGCTCGCCGGGGCGGCGGTCGTGGCCGCCACCATGCCCGCACCCGAGAGCTTCCTGGCACCATCCGCGGAGCTCGAACCCGTCCCGACGCCCACGCTCCTGGTGCACGGCACCCGTGACCCGATCGTCCCCTACCAGGGCGGCCGGTTCCCGGCCTTCACGCGACGCGTCTTCCGGGTCGACGGCGTGAGCCTGTCGGCTCCCGGGACAGCGCGCTACCTGGCTCTCCGCAACGGGATCACGACGGACCCGGTCGTCACCCGGATCGCCGCGCCGGCGTCGACCCGGGACCGGACCCGGATCGAGCAGACGGACTACCGCGAGGACGGCCGTCCGCCGGTCCGCCTGCTGACGGTCCACGGCGGTGGCCACACCGTCCCGGGGCCGGGCCGGGCGCCGTTCTTCATCGGCCGGACGGCGCGGAGCATCTCGACGGCCGACGTCGTCGCCGAGCATCTCGGCATCACGGCCGGTTCCGGTACCCGTCACTAGAGCGTCAAGCGCGGGGGCCGATATCACAGGCGTCGTATCACAGAGCAATCTGGATGAATCCTCATGGACAGACAGAATGGTGCCAGCCGGTAGAAACCGGATGCTGTGCGCACAGGGGGCAGGTTCGGCGATGATCGCGAGTGAACGGGCTGACAACGGGCACCTACCCGGCGCGCTCCAGGGTGCCGGCGGCGGTGCCGGCAGCCCGGAGTGCCGTGCCACCCGTGCTGCCATGCACGACTACCTCGACCGGTGCCTGCCGCCGCTGCGTCAGGAGCGCTTCGAGGCCCACCTGGACGGCTGCGCCGAGTGCATCCGCACGTTCATCGACGTCCGCGAGGTCGCCTGGGCCCGGCGCGCCGCGCTCTGCCCGGCGTAGGCCTGACCTGCGCCAGGCGTAGGCCCGACCTGCGCCAGGCGAAGGCCGGGCCTGGCGCAGGTCAGGCGGAGGTCAGGCCCGCCGGACCACCTCGACCTGCGTCAGACGGCGCCCCTGGACCTCGGTGACCACCAGGTCGAGGTCGTCGACGCGCACGGTGTCACCGACGTCGGCCACCCGGCCCAGCCTGCTCACCACGTAACCGGCGACGGTCTCGTAGGGGCCGTCGGCCAGCGCCACCCCGGTCTGCTCCTCGAACTCCTCGATGGTGATGCCCGCCTCGACGATCCTCGCACCGTCGGCCGACGGCGGCTCCGGGCCGTCCGGCACGTCGTGCTCGTCGCGGATGTCGCCGATCATCTCCTCCACCAGGTCCTCGAGCGTGACGATCCCGTAGGTGCCGCCGTACTCGTCGACCACCACGGCCAGGTGCCGTCGCTCGCGGCGCATCAGGGACAGCGCGGGGATCAGGTGCGTGGTGGTCGGCAGGAAGAGCATCGAACGGGTCAGCTCACGCACCGGCGTCGTGCCCGGGGCGCCGAACAGGTCCCGGACGTGCAGCACACCGATCACGTCGTCGAAGTCGGCGCCGGTGACCGGGTAGCGCGAGTACGGGCTGGCCTTGACGGACTCCAGCACCTCGGACACCAGCAGGTCCCCCGCGATGAACGTGACCTCGCCGCGCGGGCGCATCACCTCGCTGACCGACCGCTCGGCGGCGTCGAAGACGTCGCTCAGGATGCGGCGCTCCTCCTCGGGCAGCCCCTCGTGGGCCACCACGACGTCACGCAGCTCCTCCTCGGTCATGCCCTCGGACGTCGCCCGCGGGTCGCCGCCCAGCAGCCGCACGACCGCGTCGGTGGACACCGACAGCAGCCACACCACGGGCCGCATCAGGCTCGCGAACCGATCCAGCGGCGGGCCCACGACGAGCGCCACGCTCTGCGCGCGCTGGAGGGCGAACCGCTTGGGGACCAGCTCGCCGAGCACGAGCGAGAGGTACGCGATGACGAGCGTCAGCAGGATCAGGGAGGCGGTCGAGGCGACCTGGGCCGGCAGCCCGACGCCCTCCAGCACGGGTGCGAAGTCCGGGGCCAGGGTCGAGGCACCGTAGGCGGCGGAGAAGAACCCCGCGACGGTCACGCCGATCTGCACGGCGGCGAGGAACCGGTTGGGGTCCCGGGCCACGGAGGCCACCCGCGCCCCGCGCCCGCCCCGCGACTCCAGCCGGTCGATCTGGCTCTCCCGCAACGAGACCAGGGCGATCTCCGTACCCGCGAAGACGCCACCCACCAGGATGAACACCAGGACGAGCGCGACGTTGACCCACGTGTCCTGGTCCATCAGCAGCCCACCTCCTTGGTCCGGCGCGAACGGCGGGCGCAGGTACTGTGTGCGTCGTCCATGGCGACGAGTACATGAGCCGTGGCCAGGTGTGTCAAACCGTGGCGGGTCGACGCCGACACGTCAGGAGGAGCGCCCGGATACCCCTCGAACGCACGGGCACCGGGGGCACGGCGTCGAACTCATTGTGGCTGGCGCAAGCCTGCCACGAGGAGTTCGACCAGCCGACGCGCGTCGTAGCGGCGATGCGTGCCGGCTGCGGCGCAGACGCCGCCGATGCCGCGCATCAGCTCGTAGGCGTCCAGGCCGGGGCGCACCTCGCCGGCCTCGGTGGCCACCTCGAGCAGGTCGGAGAGCACCGGCACGAGGCGGTCGAGGAAGTAGTCGTGCAAGGGGTCATAGCACGAGTCGTCCGACTGGAGCACAGCGGCCAGTCCTTGCTTGGTCACCACGAAGTCGACGAAACGGTCGATCCACCGAGCTACCGCGAGGTAGGGCGTCGCACCATCGCTCCGGAGTGCGGAGCCTGCCTCGGCGAGTGCCTCGACCTGGTGCCGGTACACGGCGACGATCAGATCGGCCCGCGTCGGGAAATGGCGGTAGATCGTGGCCGTCCCGACGCCCGCCTCGGCTGCGATCTCACGGATCGGAGCTTCCACGCCCGAGGTGGCGAAGACCGCGCCGGCCGCCGCCAGCAACGCCTCCTGGTTGCGCTGGGCGTCCGCCCGCTGGGGGCGGACAGCGGGCGCCCTTCTCCGGTCGCCGGGACTCATTGCATGTACCTCCGGGTCGTTGCATAAACGGGACACTGTCCCGTATCGTCGAGAGCACCAATCGGGACAGCGTCCCGTTTCATCATGTCAGACCGGAGGGCCCCTTTCCATGAAGACCGCTGACGTCCCAGTCGCCCCCGCCCAACCCGTCGTCTCGGTCCAGCCGGTGACGCTGGCCGCACCGGGCCGCGGCGCGGACCTGCAGGTCAAGATCTCGGCGCCGACCACCGGCACCGACCTGCCGATCGTCATCTTCTCCCACGGCTTCGGTTCCTCACTGCACGGCTACGGCCCACTGACCGACTACTGGGCGGCGCACGGCTTCGTGGTGATCCAACCCACCTATCTCGACTCCAGAACCCTCGGCCTCGCGCAGGACGACCCCCGCAAGCCACGGTTCTGGCGCTCCCGCGTCGAGGACGCGAAGCGCGCACTCGACCACCTCGAGGTCCTGGCAGCCGCGGTTCCCGGTCTCGACGGACGCCTCGACACGAGCCGTATCGCCGCCGCCGGACACTCGTTCGGCGGTCAGACCGCAGGGATCCTGCTCGGCCTCCGCGTACAGGACCCCCAGACAGGCGACTCCGAGGACCTGTCCGACCCACGCATCACGGCCGGCGTCCTGCTCGCCACGGCCGGCCGGGGCGGAGACGACCTGACGCCGTTCGCTGCCGAGAACTTTCCGTGGCTCAGAAGCCCGAGCTTCGCGGAGCTGACGACGCCCGCTCTCGTGGTGACGGGTGACCACGACGAACTCCCTCTCAGCGTCCGCGGGCCGGACTGGACCGTCGACCCGTACACCCTCGCGCCCGGCAGCGAGAGCCTGCTCACCCTGTTCGGCGCCGAGCACTCCCTGGGCGGCATCGGAGGGTACGAGATCAAGGAGACGACCGACGAACACACCGGTCGGGTCGCCCTGGTCCAGCGAGCCACCTGGGCCTACCTGCGGCACGCGCTGGGTATCGAGAAGGAGAGCTGGGCAGCGGTCCGGGAGGAGCTGGCCACCAGCCGCCACCCGCTGGGCCGGATCGAGTCCAAGTAGTCGTTCCGGCACGAGGTGGTCACGGCGCTCCGCCGGCTGTCCTGACCGCGGCCCGTAGCCTCGACCCCATGGCCAACACCCCGGACCACGCCGGCATCGTGCAGATCGCCACCACGTTCGACGCCACCGAGGAGGCCGAGGCACTGTCCCTCTCGGTCGTCGAGGCGCGGCTCGCCGCCTGCGCGCAGACCGACGGCCCGATCACGAGCGTGTTCCGCTGGGACGGCGCCGTCCAGACGGAGCAGGAGTGGCGGGTGACCTTCAGGACCACCGCCGCGCTCGCCGAACAGCTCATCGAGCACATCGTGCGCGAGCACTCCTACGACGTCCCGGAGGTCGTCGTCACGCCCGTGGTCGGCGGGCACGGCGACTACCTGGAGTGGGTGCGGGACGAGACCCGCTCGCTGCCGTAGCAGCGCCGCTCCACCACGGACGCGGATTCGGCGACCCCCGAAAGAGGAGGCCCTGACCGCCGCGCCCTGCCTAGGTTGGTCCGATGGCGGACAACGGGGATCAAGGCGGAGCGCGGCGACGTCCGTGGAACTGGGGCGCGGGCATCGCACTGGGAGCAGGTGTCGGCCTCGTGTTCGGCGTGGTCTTCGTCGCGTCGCTCGGGTGGGCCGGCCTGCCCGTCGGCGTCGCGCTCGCGGCGGGCCTCGTTCCGGCCTTCGCGATGTCCATGGCCCGCCGGACGGACTCGGACGAGGGCCCGCACCGGCACGACTGACGCCCCGCCCCGCCGTCCGCGGGACGGGGCGCCTGCTCAGGCCGCGCTGATCGCGTCCGGGTCGAGCGCCAGCGGCGGGCCGGACAGCGCCGCCTTCGCGTCCGCGGCGAACCCGTGCACCACCTCGGCCTCCCCGGCCTCCAGCCCGTCCAGTCCGAGGGTCACGACGTTCACCGGGTCGTCCAGCGCACCGTCGGGGAGCTCGTAGCCGTGCGCGGCGGCGAACTCGCGCATCGGCTCGGTGTCGATCATCCCGGGCACGAGGGCGGTCACCAGCGTGCCCTGGCCCGCGAGCTCCAGCCGCACGCCGTTGGTCAGGCTCCACTGCGCGGCCTTCGCAGCGGCGTAGGCGGTGTTGCCGTCGACCGTCTGCCAGGCCGCGCCGGACAGGACGTTGAGCACGGCGCCGCCGCCGTTGCGGGCGAGCACCGGCGCGAACGCCCGGATCATCGCGAGCGTGCCGAAGTAGCTCGACTCCATCGCGAGGCGGATCGAGGTGAGGTCTCCGGTGACGAGGTTGCCGCCGGTCATGAACGCGGCGTTGTTGACCAGCACGTCCACGTCCCCGGCGGCCGCAGCAGCCGCTTCGACGGACGCCGGGTCGGTGATGTCGAGCCGGAGCACCTCCGCCCCGGGTACGTCGACCAGCTCCGGACGACGGGCGGTGGCGTAGACCTTGGCCCCACGCTTGAGCAGCTCGACCGCGAAATGACGACCCAGGCCCCGGTTGCTCCCCGTGACCAGCGCCGTGGCGCCCTGCAGGTTCATGCTTCCTCCTCGTAAGATGACCGATCGGTCATGTTGGCGATTGAGACCCTAGGCAGAACATGACCGGTCGGTCAACTTGGTAGGATCGGCGGCATGCCCCTCGCCACCCCCGGCCATGCCGCGCCCGCCGACGCGGACGCCGTCCTCACCGACGCCTCCCGTCCCCTGCGCGCGGACGCCGCCCGCAACCGCGAGGCGCTGCTGACGGCCGCCGAGGAGGAGTTCGCCGCGCAGGGTCTCGACGCCTCGATCGCCGACATCGCCCGGCGCGCCGGCGTCGCCAAGGGGACCGTGTTCCGGCACTTCGCGACCAAGGAGGAGCTCGCCACGGCCATCGCCGCACGGCATGCGCAGGAGCTGACGGCGGTCGCCCGGCGGTTGCGCGGGTCGGCCGACGCGGGGGCCGCACTCCTGGAGTTCATGACCGAGGCGGCAGGGCGGCTGCAGCGCCGGCGCGTGGCGGTCCTGATGACCGTGCCCGCGCCCGGCTCGGAGCTGGCGCGGCTCCAGCAGGAGGTGCACGACGAGGTGGTGCTGCTGACCGACGAGGCCCGCGCGGCGGGCGCCGTCCGGCCCGACATCACCGGGACGGACGTCTTCCTGCTGATGTGCGCACCGGTGCACGCCGTCGACTACGTCGCCGACCCGCCGCCGGAGCTCTGGCGGCGCTACGTGGGCGTCGTCTTCGACGGCCTGCGACCGGACGGCGCCCACCCGCTGGCCCACGCGGCACCGGCCTGGCCCTGACCGGCGCAGGGGTGGGCGACGCCGGCGTCGCCCACCCGGCAGTTCGCCCGAACCGGGCACGTGCCTTAGGTTCTGACTATGGCTGAGCCGGGCAGCGAGGAACGGGCGATCCAGCCGCGGTCCGTCCCCACCATCAGCGACGTCGCGCGGCACGCCGGCGTCAGCCCCATGACGGTGTCCCGGGTGCTCTCGGGCGGTCAGAACGTCAGCGCCCCGATGCGCCGCAAGGTGGAGACGTCGGTGCGCGCCCTGGGCTACCGCCGCAACGAGAACGCGCGGAGCCTGCGGCCCGGGCACCGCAGCGGGCTCGTGGGCGTGGTGGTCACCAACCTCGCCAACCCGTACTACGCCGAGGTGCTGGAGGGCATCGGCGAGATCCTCAGCGAGGCTGACCGCCGGGTCATCTTCGGCACGTCCCACGAGGACCCCGAGGAGGAGGCGCGGCTCATCGCGGACTTCGTCGGGCGGCAGACCGAGGGGCTCATCGTGGTGCCCGCCGGGGGACCCTCCGAGCACCTGCGCCCCGACCAGCGGCACGGCGTGCCCCTGGTCTTCGCCTCACGGCGGCAGGACGGCGTGGACGTCGACGCCGTCATCGTGGACGACGTGCGCGGCGCGGAGCGGGTCACCGCGCTGCTGCTGGAGGAGGGGCACCGGCGCATCGCGTTCGTCGGCAACGCGGTCTCCGTCTTCACGGGTCAGCGCCGGTTCGAGGGCTTCGAGCGGGCGCACCGCGCAGCCGGGGTGCCCGTGCTGCCCGAGCTGGTGCGGCGCGGGCAGCAGGACATCCACTCCGCCGAGAACGCCGCCCAGGAGCTGCTCGCCCTGGACGAGCCGCCCACCGCGATCTTCGGTGCCAACAACCGGAACATGGTCGGGGCCATCAAGGCCCTGCACGCCGCCTCGGCGGCGCGCGGGACCGACCTGTTCGCCCGCGTGCGGCTCGCGAGCTTCGACACCTTCGACCTGGAGGAGCTCGTCCCGGGCGACCTCTCCGTGGTCACGCACGACGCGCGCGAGCTCGGCCGCACGGCGGCGGAGCTGCTGCTCGTCCGGCTGCAGGGCAAGCGCTCCGACCGGCCGACCCGCACGATCGAGCTGCCGACGTCGATCCGCACCCGGCGTCGGTCACCGGAGCGCCTGCCCGGCGCGGAGCCGGCCACGCCGGCGTAGCCCGCAGAGCCCGGAGGAGGCCCGGAGGACACCCCGCGACGCGGCTCAGGCGGCGTCGCCGTAGTCCTGCCGCCGCCAGGCCAGCAGCGCGAAGAGCTGGATCGCCCCGGCCTGGTGCAGCGTCTGGGGCCGCGCGTCCGGGGCGGGCGCTCCCCCGCCGCCGGACTGGAACCGGAACAGGCCGGTGGCCGGGTCCCGGTTCTCCGCCCACACCCGTTCGGCGTACCGACCCATGCCGTCGAGCACGTCGGCACCGTGCGCAGCGGAGATCGACTCGAACAGCAGCAGGTTCGCGAACAGGATCGCGTTGAACACCACGGGCTGGTCGTAGAGCCGGTCGCCGCGCACCCAGTGGTCGACGGCGCCGGCGGCGTCCGCCGTGGCCAGGTCGAGGTACCGCCGCTCCCCCGTGGCGCGGTGGAGCAGCGTGGCGGCTCCGACCATCGACCCGGAGTTGTAGCTCCAGAGCGTCTCCTCCACCGAGCCGTCCAGCAGGATGCCGTTGGCGTAGCGTCCGTCCCCGCGATGCAGGGCGGCACGGACCCACTCGTACGTACGCCGCCCCCAGTCGAGGTACCGCGCCTCGCCGGTCTCCTCGTACAGGTGCACGGCCAGCTCCGACGCCAGGCTCGTCACGTTCGCCGCCCCCCGGTACGGGTTCCAGTCGGCCTCGACCCAGTGCATGCCGCCCGGGTGCTCGACGTCGGGATCGGTGTCCCAGGCCCGCGGCAGGAACTCGAAGACCCGCTGCGCCCGCCGCAGCAGCTCCCGGTCGCCCGACATGCGGTACCGGCGCACCAGCTCCAGCCCGATCACCGCGTTGTCGTCGAAGAACGGGTCCCCGCCACCGCCGAGCGGGGCGGGCGGGTAGGAGGCGTACGCGCCCCGGCCCGTGTCCCAGTACCGTTCGAGGCCCGCGAAGCGGTCGGCGACGTCGCCCGTGAACCGTCCCCCGGACCCGGGGAGCCGGTCGACGTCGACGGTGGCCGCCGTGGCCTCGCGCAGCGGCCAGACGAAGGAGTAGGGGTTCTCGCCCGGTGCCGGGTCGAGCCCCTCGGAGTAGAGCCCCGTGCCGGGCAGGTACAGGTGCCGCTGGAGGGCGGCGTACCCGTCGAGGGCCCGGCGACGCCACCGGTCCGCAGCCGGGCTCGCCACCCCCGACGCGGCCGGGCTCGCCGCCGCCCGCACGGCGGACAGCGGGCCCAGCAGCGGAGCCGCGAGCGCCGCGAGCCCCAGTCCGCCGAGCCCGACGGCGAACGCACGGCGGGACAGGTCCGGGGAGCGGGACGGGTCGGCCGGGCGGGCGAGCCCCGTGGGCCGGGCGGCCCCCGCTGGACCGGGGCCGGGCGTGGTCGGGCCGGGCGTGGTCGGGCCGGGCGTGGACGGGCCGGGCGTGGACGGTCGGGAAGTGGACGGTCGAGACACGGGCGTTCGGGGTTCAGGCACAGCGCACTCCTTCGTGTTCGTGGTGGTGAACCGGTTCGCGGGCCGGGCGGCCCGTTCAGGCTGTGGTCAGCACGACGCCCACCGTTCCCTGCGGGTCCATGGGCACGTCGATGCCGTCGGGCGTCACCGCGAGGTCCGCGACCCGGTCGCCCAGGTAGGTCGCCGTCGCGGCGGAGGCGACCTCGACGCCCGGGCGCAGCCGGACCACGAGGGGCTCCTCGGCGTAGGACTGGAGCCGCACGAGGCTCTCGCCCTCCCGGCCCGTGGCGGTCACGGCGACGAGCCGCACCCGGTCGTCGTCGAGCCGGATCAGCGACCGCTCGGCGTGGTCGACGGCGGGGGTGCCGGGACGGGCGGTGGCCAGCACCCCCAGCACGGGGCGGGTCAGCTCGGCGGCCGTGCGTGCCGCGAGGGCGGCGGTGCTGATGTCCTCCCCGGCGCGGCGCACCCCGATCGCGTACCGGAACGAGGTCTCGAAGCCCTGCTCGGCGGGGAAGTTGGTGTCCCAGACGTTGTTGTGCACCCAGGAGTAGACGGTGGCGGGCTGCCGGGGCGCCATGCTCTCGGGGAACGGGGCGTACGGCAGGGAGACGACCTCCGGGTGCACCAGCGGGGCGTCGGCGGTCACCCAGGCGACGGCGAGCTCGTCGTCGTCGAACGACACCCAGTCGCGCACGGCCCGCATGTGCTGGGGAGCGCCGGGAACCTGCGGCAGCCCGGGTCCGGTGAGGCCACCGGTGATCTCGTAGCGCACGCGGGGTTCGGGAACGGCGAAGGGGAAGGCCAGGTAGGCGCTCTCCTTGGTCATGGTGGCGGGCTTGGCGAGCCGGTTCTCCACCTCCAGGCGGGCGGCGCCCCGGGGCAGCACGAGTGTGACGCGGACGTGGTGCACGCCGTCGGCGGCGTACTGGTAGGTCAGGCGTTCCTCGACCGGGGTGCTGACGCGCTCCACGAGGTGGCTCGGTCCCGCCGTCGTGCGGCTGCCGAGCAGCTCCAGCTCGTCGGAGACCGTGGTCTTGTTGGACTGGTGGTTGTACCCGCCCGCGGTGGTGTACGTGTCATAGACGTAGCCGTTCATGCCGACGACGGCGTCCTGGTCGACGATCTCGCGGCCCGTCGCCTTGTCGAGGACGGAGGCCACGCAGCTGCGCCCGAGGTCGACGCGGACGCGCAGGTGCTCGTTCTCGAGCACCAGCGGGTCGGCGACGTCGGGCAGGGCGGCCGGCGGCGCCGCGCGGTGGACGGCCAGCCGTACGGAGCCGAGCGCGGGCACGTCGGGCACGTGCACGCGGACGAAGCGCCCCGCGGCGCGGTTCTCGGGAGTGGTCTGCGGCACGGTCTCGCTCGGCAGGGTCGCGCCGGTGCGGCTGTCGCGCACCAGGACGGGTTCGTCGAGCGGCACGCGGCTCTCCCGGACGAACAGCGAGACCGTGGTGGTCCGCGCGAAGCCGGCAGTGTTGACGGCGTGGTAGGTGCTGTCGGCGTCCGGCTCCTCGCGCAGCAGCGCACCGAGGCGGGCGGAGGCGTGGTCCAGGAGCAGGTCGGCGTCGTCCCGGGCCGCCAGGGCGCGGGCGTACTTCCAGTGCCACTGCTCGCTGCCGGACTCGCGGCCCGTGTCGGCGTGCGTCCACGGGTCGGAGGCGCCCCAGGTGTGCTCGTTGAACAGGGAGACCGACGAGTAGACGGCGGCGGAGCGCTCCGTCTCGGCGGGCACCCCCGTGCCGCCGAGCAGCCGTTCGATGCCGCTGACGGTCTGGGCGTCGGCGAGCGTGGCCTGCGCCTGCCGGGTCATGGCCTGCGGGCGGGCGGCGCTGCCCACGCCCTCGACCCACCAGTCGCCCCAGTCGCCGGTCAGCGTGGGCACGTCGTCGCCCAGGCGTTCCTCGGCGGCGCGGAAGAAGTCGGCGTTGGTGGAGGTGCGCAGCCGGGGGTAGGCCCAGGTCTCGTTCCAGCGCTGGACGATGTCGGCGTGCACCACGCTCGCGGGCGCGTTGTCGCTGTGCCGGCCGAGCACCCGCAGGTGCAGCACGTCCCACGGGTAGGGCTCCCGGTCGGTCACGGCGGGCCCGTGCCAGCCGAAGGCGCCCGGCGCGTACGGGTAGGAGTTCGTGGCGAGCGCGGTCAGGTACGCCGGCAGCAGCTCGTCCACCAGGTCGTACGACGTGGTGAACCCGAGGTTGGCACCCTCCATGTAGGCGAGCCCGTGCGGGGTGTCGGTCATCCAGACCAGCACGCTGCGGCCGGACGGCGCGCTCCACCGGAACAGCCGCGGCAGGTGCTGCCCGCCCTTGAGGTGGGGCACGGAACGGCCCGCCCAGTTGTGCGCCACGGACAGGTACCGCACGCCCTGCTGCGCGAGCGCGTCGGGCAGGCCGACGGGCTGGCCCGGCACGTCGGTCTGCATGGCCACTGGCATCTCGATGCCGTACCGGTCGCGCACGTCGCGCGACAGGCGCAGCAGCTCGTGCAGCTCGTCGGTGGAGCAGGTGTCCAGGTGCAGGTTGTACGGCAGGGCCGTGAGCTCGAGCTGCCCGCCGCGCACGTGGTCGAGGAACTCCTCGACGTGCGCGGCCGGGCGCGACCGGGCCCACTGCTCGAACGGCCACAGCGCCTCGGCCGACCAGCGGAACCGGGCCTCCTCCGGCCGGTCCTGCGTGGCGCGGGCCAGGTCCAGGCAGGAGTCGAGGAACGCGAGCTGGTTGCGCAGCACCGTGCCCTGCGGGTCGGTGTACCCGATGTCGAAGTGGGAGTGCTGCACCAAATGGATGGACCACTCCCGCACCGGGACCTGCTCGAAGGTGAGCGTGCCGGGACCCAGGTCGGGCAGCTCCAGGGTGACGTCGGCCGGCACGCTCGCCGCGGGCAGCAGCACGCGCACCGACCCCGCCGGCCCGGGCAGCGTGCCGGGTTCGGTCGCGGTGCCCGACGGCGTCCGCAGCACCACCCGGCCCGGGGCGACGCCGTCGGCCTCGACCCGGACGCTCTGCAGCATGCCCGAGCCGGTGTCCCGGCGCAGCAGCGGTTCCGGGATCACCCGGACCCGGCGTCCGCCGAGCACGGCCTCGGCGGCGACGGCGCGGTCGACCATCTCGGAACGGGCTCGATCGAGCGACCAGGGGTGGTCCTTGACCAGTGCACGGCTCATCGGGAAGACACCAATCTCACGTCGGGTAGGGCACGTCGGGTAGGGCACGTCGATACGGCACGTCGGGTACGGCAGGAGCGAAGGGGCGGGGCTACGGCGTGAGCCGCAGCGCGTTGACGAAGAACCGCTGGAACGAGAGGAACAGCACCACCGTGGGCACGGAGGCCACGAGGCCGGCGGCGAGGATGACCGGCGGGCCCAGGCCGGAGTACTGGCCGTTGAGCTCGGCCAGTGCCGCCATGAGCGGGCGCACGTTCGGGCTCGTGGACAGCGTGATGCCGAACAGCAGGTCGTTCCACGTGGCGAGGAACTGGAACAGGAACGCCGCGACCATGGCACCGCGCGCCAGCGGCAGGTGGATGCGCAGGAACATCGTGAACCAGCCGGCGCCGTCGAGCTGCGCGGCCTCCCGCATCTCCTTCGGCGCCGTGGTCAGGTAGTTGCGCACCACGAAGAACGCGAACGGCACCGCGAGCGCCGCGTAGATCAGCACCATGCCGTACTGCGTGTCGTACAGGGAGGTGGCGGCGTATGCGTTGAACAGCGGCGACAGGAAGACCTGCAGCGGCAGGAGCGTGCCGGCGTAGATGAGCCAGAACCAGAGCACCGGGCGGCGCACGGGCATGACCACCACGGCGAACGAGGCCAGGGCGGCCACCACCACGGCGATGAACGCCGAGCCGGCGGAGTACAGCAGGGTGTTCCACATCGCCTGGCCGATGTCGGCCGTGCGGAACGCCGTGGCGATGTTGTCCGCCAGGGCGAACGAGGTGAACCACCAGCGGGGTCCCACGTACTCGTCGGCCGCCGTGAAGGCGTTCACCACCACGAGATAGGTGGGCAGCAGCCACAGCAGTGCCACGGCCACCAGGAGCGCGTTGCGCAGACGTCGGGTCATCGCGGGCCTTCTCTCAGTCGTCGGAGCGCAGCTGGCGCCGCAGGTAGATCCAGGACGCGGCGAGCACGATCACGGTGAGCACCACCGCGACGGCGGCGCCGTAGCCGTACCGGCTCAGGGTGAAGGTCTGCCGGTACATCGTCAGCGCGAGCGTCTCCGAGGCGGTGCCCGGGCCGCCGCGGGTCAGCAGCCAGACGATGTCGAACGTCTTGAGGCTGCCGACCAGCGAGATGCCGATCACGACGATGCTGATCGGCCGGAGCTGCGGCAGGATCACGTCGCGCAGCAGCCGGAACCCGCCGGCGCCGTCGAGCCGGCCCGCCTCGATGGTCTCGGCGGGGATGGCCTGCAGACCCACCAGGAACAGGATCATGTTCGCGCCGGTGGCCTGCCACGTGGTGGCCAGGATCATCGCGACCGTGTTGGTGGGCCACTCCAGCAGCCACGGCTGCTCCAGCGCCGACAGGCCCAGCAGACCCAGGATCGCGTTGACCCCGCCGTCCGTCTGGAGCATGAAGTTCCACAGGATCGCGGTGACCGACCCCGACAGCGCGTAGGGCAGCACCACGGCGAACCGCGCGAACCGGCCCCAGCCCGAGCTGTTGGTCGCCACCGCGATGAGCAGGCCCAGCAGCACCGGCAGCAGCAGCGTGCCGAGGGTCCAGATGCCGGTGTTCAGCAGGGACCGCAGGAACGACTCGTCGGTGACCAGGGTCGCGTAGTTGTCCAGGCCCACCCAGGTGCGCGACAGGCCGTCGTCGCTGAAGAAGCTGCGGTACACGGTGAACAGGAACGGCAGCACGAGCAGGGCGCCGACCAGCGCCACGGCGGGCGCGATGAACAGGGCGGCGGGGCCACGGGTGGCCCACGGGGCGGCACGGTTGCTCACAGCGACCACATCTCCCACTCGACGTCGGCCCGTTCCTGCATGCGCGCCAGGGTGGTGCGGGCGCTCGCGGCGGAGGGGGCGGCCATGAACGCGCTGAGCTCCTGGACGTTGCCCTCGATGAGGGCGGGCGGGGAGGCCTCCCAGTAGCGCGTGGCCAGGACGGGATCGGCCTGCGCGACCTGGCGCGCCAGGTCACGCACGGGCTGGACCGGCGGCAGCGCCGCAGCGTTCGCGGACAGGTCGTTGAGGAAGTCCACCCACACCTGCTGGGCGTCCGTGCTGAGCCAGTCGCCGGCCACGGCCAGCGCCTCGGACCTCTTGTGGGCGTTCTCCGACACGGCCAGGGCCCCGCTCTCCGTGATGACGGCGGCCGGGGCGGCCGGGTCGACCTGCGGCAGCAGGAACAGCCCGAACGTCTCCTCGTCGAGCCCCGCCTGGGTGTAGCTGGCGGCCTGCCACGTGCCGTAGAGGTTCATGCCGACGGTGCCCTCCGCGAACCGGCCCGGCGCCTCCTGCACCGCGAAGTCGGGCGGGGAGAACAGGCCGCGGTCGTACAGGTCGGCCCAGAGCGCCATGGCCTCCTGCGCGGTGCCGTCGGTGTAGGAAGCCTCGCCCTCGGTCAGTGCCCGGTAGAAACCGGGGTCCAGGCCGTTGACGAGCTGCTGGAACCAGATGAGCGACTCCCAGGTGGTGGCGCCGCCGCTCCCGATGGGCACCACGCCGCCGTCGCGCAGGGCTTCCGCCGTGGCGACGAACTCGTCCCAGGTGCGGGGAACGGTCAGCCCGAGCCGTTCGAAGGCCGGCTTGCTGTAGAAGATCGCGTAGTACGACTGGTACAGCGGGATGGCGTAGGGACGGCCGTCGTGGCTGAAGCTCTCGCGGGCTGCCGGAGAGACCCAGCCCTGGCGCTCGGCGTCGTCCCAGATCGTCGACAGGTCGGCGAAGATGCCGGACCGGGCGATGTCGCGCAGGCGGTAGCCGTTCCACCACTTGACCAGGTCGGTGGTCGAGTCGGTGCGGGCCGACATGCGCACGAGCTGCTGGTACCCGCTCACGTCGGGCACCGCCCGCACGGAGACGCCGTGGCCGGTGCGGGACCGGAGCACCTTGCCGATGCTCTCGAAGCCGGGTGCCCAGGTGGGGTTGTCGTTGGTGAGCGTCACGTCCGTGCCGGACGCCGCCCGGGTCAGGGTGCCGCGCGCGCACGACGACAGCACGGCGGCGGCACCGAGACCCGCGCCCAGGCGCAGGACGGTCCGCCTGTCGACCATCGCTCGGGGCAGCGTCTTCGCTGGCATTCGGACCTCCTGGTCTCGTCGCCGGCTCCGGCGCCGGCGAGCATGATGTTCGGAATGGTATCGATACCAACACGGTCGGAGCAAGGCTCGCGGTGACACTCCCTGGTGAGGAATGGTGTTATCGCAGGCCAGAGCCCACAACACAGCGCCACTGGAGGGGGATCACTGGTATCGCTATCGCACGAGGCCGTCGACCGACCCCTCCGCGGCGGCTCGCGCCGCGACCAACGCACCCAGCAGGCTCGCCCTCTCCCGCGGCAGCATGCCCGCGCGCACGTCGGGCGGGCGCGCCATCGCCGCGGCGAGGCCCGCGACCAGGGGCGGGAACAGCAGGTCCGAGGAGGCCGCCATGGAACCGCCCACGACCAGCCGCTCGGGCGCGAACGCCGTCAGCCAGGGCGCCAGCGCGCCGGCCAGGGTACGCATGCCGCCCTCCAGCGCCCGGACGGCGGCGGCGTCTCCCGCCCGCGCGTGCCGGGCGATGTCCACCACGTCGACGTCCCGGCCCGTGCCCGCCCGGTAGGCGAGCCGCAGCGCCCGCCGCGAGACCACCTCCTCCAGGGGCCGGCCGGCCACCCGCACCACGTGGATGTTGCCGTCGGCCGGGACCAGCGGCCCCGTCGTGACACAGCGGCCCCGGTCGACGAACGCCGACCCGACGCCGGTCCCGAGCGTCACGGCCACGACGCGGGCGGCGCCCGACCCGGCCCCGGCAGCCCATTCGCCCAGGCCGAAGGCCTCCGCGTCGTTGACCAAGCGCACGGTCGCGGGCGCCCGGCCCCAACGCGCGGCGAGCTCGCCGCGCAGGTCGACGCCACGCAGCGCGGCGAACTTGTCGACGCCACGGAAGTCGCCGATGCCCCGCTCGTAGTCGAACGGCCCCGGGATGGCGACCGCCACCGGCCCCGTCACCGTCGCCGCACCGGCCGCCCACGTGCGGCGCACGCAGTCCGCCACGGCGTCGAGCACCTCGGCTGCGGGCGCGGCCGAGTCCAGCGGCACGCGATGCTCGTCGCGGACCCGCCAGCCGGCGTCCACGGTGGCGGCCGTGACGTGCGTACCGCCCACGTCCACGGCCGTGCCGAGCAGGTCCGCGCCGCCGTCCCGCCGGTCCGGCGGGACGGTTTCCGGCCGCAGCGGCGCCCGCGGCGTGGGCTCACGAGACGTCATCAGCTCCCTTCCCGGCGGCCGCCTCGGTGCGGCCCGCCCGTGCCTGGACGGCACGGATCGATGATGACATAGTCTTGGTATCGTTACCAGGACGAGCTTCCGAACCGGACCGCGCCGCCCTGGTTCGTCCGACCCGTAGAGAGGGCCACATGCGCATTCCCCCATCGGCCGCACCGCACCGCTACGACAAGGCGCCCGTGGTCCGGGTGCCCGGAACGCACCAGGCCTGGCGCGGCGACGGGGTCTGGGCGGCCCTGGCCGAGCACGCGGCCGGCGGCACGATCGTCGTCGACACCTATCCCGCGAGCGACGTCGACGCGTACGTCACGGAGATCGAGCGTGCCCTGCCCGCCGCGACGGTGCTCGACGTCGAGCGGGCCGCCGCGCGCAGCCCCGAGGACATCGAGGCGCTGATCGGCGACAACCTGACGGACGACCGCGTGTTCGGCGTCATGTCCCACCGCACCCTCGACGCGCTCTACGACCCCGCCCGCCTCGACGAGGTGGCCCGCCGGGTCGCCGACGCCGACGGGCAGGTGGTGCTGGTCGGCTGGGGCGCCTCGCTCGTCCCCGTGCCTGCGTCCACCCTCGTGCTGGCCGACCTCGCCCGCTGGGAGATCCAGCAGCGGTACCGGTCCGGCCTGCCCAACTGGCGCGCGGCGAACGGGTCCGACGACGCGCTGCGCAAGTTCAAGCGGGGGTACTTCGTCGAGTGGCGGCTCGCCGACCGGCACAAGCGAGAGCTCTTCGACCGCATCGACTTCCTGCTGGACGCCAACGGCTCCGTCGCCGACGCGAAGCTCGTCACCGGTGACGCCTTCCGCGCCGGGCTGGCCGCGGCGACCGCCGGTCCCTTCCGGGTGGTGCCGTTCTTCGACCCCGGCGTCTGGGGCGGTCAGTGGATGAAGGACGTGTGCGACCTGGACCCGGCCCAGGAGAACTACGCGTGGTGCTTCGACTGCGTGCCGGAGGAGAACAGCCTGCTGCTGGCCGTGGGCGACGAGGTGGTCGAGATCCCGGCCATGGACGCCGTGCTGGCCCGGCCCGTGGAGCTGCTCGGTGAGCGGACCTTCGCCCGGTTCGGCGCGGAGTTCCCCATCCGGTTCGACTTCCTGGACACCATGGAGGGCGGCAACCTCTCCCTCCAGGTGCACCCGCTGACCGACTACATCCAGCGCACCTTCGGCATGCACTACACGCAGGACGAGAGCTACTACCTGCTGGACGCCGCCGACGACGCCGTCGTCTACCTGGGCATGAAGACGGGGACCGACCCCGAGGCGATGGCCGCGGACCTGCGCAGCGCCCGGTCCGGCGAGGTGGACTTCCCCGTCGAGAAGTACGTCAACTCGTTCCCCGCGAAGAAGCACGACCACTTCCTGATCCCCGCGGGGACCGTCCACTGCTCGGGTGCCGACTCGATGGTGCTGGAGATCTCCGCCACCCCCTACATCTTCACCTTCAAGATGTGGGACTGGGGCCGCGTCGGGCTCGACGGCGTGCCCCGGCCCATCCACCTGGACCACGCCCTGGCCAACGTCCAGTGGGACCGGGACACCGAGTGGACCGCCGAGCACCTCGTGGACCGGGTGGAGACCGTCGCGGAGGGGGACGGCTGGCGCGAGGAGCGCACCGGGCTGCACGAGCTCGAGTTCATCGAGGTGCGCCGCCACTGGTTCACGGGCCCGGTGGACCACGACACCGGCGGCACGGTCAACGTGCTCAACCTGGTCGAGGGGTCCGAGGCCGTCGTCGAGAGCCCGGACGGGGCGTTCGAGCCGTTCGTGGTCCACTACGCCGAGACCTTCATCGTGCCCGCCGCCGCGGGCCGCTACCGCGTCCGGCCCCTGGGCGACGAACCCCGGCACGCCACCGTCAAGGCCTTCGTGCGCGGCACGGAGACGAGGTAACGGTGCTGCTGCGGGTCACCAACACGCCGCGCGACTACGCGTGGGGGTCGCGGACCGCGATCGCCCGGCTCATCGGCCGCACCCCCAGCGGGCGGCCCGAGGCCGAGCTCTGGCTGGGGGCGCACCCGCTGTGCCCCAGCCGCGTCGTCGACCCGGACCGGGCGGGCGGCCACGCGACCCTCGACGCCTGGATCGCCGCCGACCCGGCCCGTGCCCTGGGCGCGGACCGGGCGTCGGACGACCTGCCGTTCCTGCTCAAGGTCGTGGCGGCCGAGGCTCCGTTGTCGATCCAGGTGCACCCCGACGCCGTCCGCGCCCGTCAGGGGTACGACGACGAGAACCGCCGCGGCGTGCCCCTGACGAGCCCCGCCCGCGTGTACCGGGACGCCCGGCACAAGCCGGAGCTGGCCCTGGCCCTGGACGGCCCGTTCGACGCGCTGGTGGGCTTCCGGCCGCTCGGCGCCACCCGGCGGCTCGTGGCGGAGCTGGCCGGGACGGCGCAGGAGCACGGGCTGGCGGGCGCGGACCGGCTCGCCCGCCTCCTGGACACGCTCAGGCCGGGCGCCGACGCCGGCCCGGAGCCGGTGCTGCGCCGCCTGGTCGGCGAGTTCCTGTCGGGCGCCGGGGCGGCGGACGACCTGGTGCACGCGGTGACGGAGGCTGCCCGCAAGGCACCCTGCGGGCGCGGGCTCGACGCCGAGCTCGGCACCCTCGCGGAGCTTGCGGCCGGACGGCCGAGCGACCCGGGGATCCTCGTCGCGCTGCTGCTGAACCGCGTGACGCTGCAGCCCGGCGAAGCCGTCTACCTGCCGCCGGGCACCGTGCACGCCTACCTGCGGGGCGTCGCGGTCGAGGTCATGGCGGCGTCGGACAACGTGGTGCGGGCCGGCCTCACCGACAAGCACGTCGACGGGCGCGAGCTGCAGCGCCTGGCGGCGTTCCAGGTCACCGAGGAGCCGCGGGTCACCCCCGTCCGGGCGGCAGCCGGGGCGGAACTCTTCGACGCGGGCCTGCCCGACTTCGCACTGACCGTGGTGACGGCGCCCGGCACCACCACCCTCGACCTGCCAGGCCCTGCGATCGCGCTGGCGGTGGAGGGCGTGGTCCGGGTCACCGGAGAGGTCACCGGGGAACGGGACGGCGCGGCGCTGCACGCGGGCGAGTCGGTGTTCGTCACCCCCGACGAGCGTGCCCTCACGGTGACGGGGCAGGGGCGGCTGGTCCTGGCCGGCACCGGCCTCGGGTCCGGGCCCGAGCAGTAGGGCGGATCACACCCCGGCACCCTGCGCGCGGTGCGCCAGGTGCTCCCCTGCGGACCACTCGGCGAGCCGTCGCTCGTAGATGCCGCGAACCGTCGCGGGTGCAGCCGCACCGAACAGCACGCGCAGCGGCGGCTCCGGAGAATCGACCACGTCGAGCAGTACTCGGGCGGCGGCCGCGGGGTCGCCGGGCGCACTGGCCCCGCGGCGGGCCGCGGCCTGTGCACGCATGGGGTCGTAAGCGACATCCTGCGTGCTCCGGCGCGCGGAGGAGCCGGCCCAGTCGGTGGCGAACCCGGCGGGCTCGACGATCGTGACCCGGATCCCGAACGGGCTCACCTCGGCGGCGAGCGACTCGCTCATCGCCTCCAGTGCCCACTTGGACGCGTGATAGGCACCGAGGTTCGTGAACGCCCCCACTCCTCCGATCGTGGACACCTGGACCAGGTGTCCGGTGCCTCGGGCGCGCATACCGGGCAGCACGGCACGTACCACGCGGTGCGGTCCGAACAGGTTGGTCTCGAGCTGGTCGCGCAGCTCGGCGTCGGTGACCTCCTCGACGGCACCGAAGTGCCCGTAGCCGGCGTTGTTCACGACGATGTCGAGCCCGCCCGACCATTCCTCGGCCTCCGCCACCCGGGAGGCCACGGCGGCCGGGTCGGTCACGTCGAGCCGCAGCGGCAGCAGGGCAGGGTGGTCGGCCGCGAGATCGGCAAGGGCGGCGACGTCGCGCGCCGTCGCCGCCACCCGGTCGCCGCGGGCCAGCGCAGCCTCGGCGAAAGCCCGCCCGAAGCCACGCGATGCGCCCGTGATGAGCCAGGTCCGTCCGCCCTCGTGGGTTCGCGGTGTCGTGTTGAGGTCGTCGTCGGTCATGCCCTCAGCCTGCTCGGGTACCTCCGCCGCAGGAAGGCAGACCTGTTCCTGGGTGCAGCGCACCCAGGACCCGGCTCGCACACCGGGCGGAGGGCTGGGCCGGGCCTCCTCGTCACCGCGGATCAGGGAGCGGGACCGCGGACTGGCGGGGGCCTGTCCGCGGACAGCACCTCCGGCCCCGTCGCCCCGCCGTAGGTGGCGATCTTGTGCTCAGTGGCCACCAGCGCGAGCGTCAGCTCCCGGATCCGGCGGCGGATCGTGTCACGGTGCTCCACCAGCAGGTCCAGACGCTCGGGCTCGGTCTGCCGCCCGGCGTCCACCAGCGCGACGTAGTGCTGCAGGGCGCGCATCGGCATGCCCGACAGCCGCATCCTGGTGACGAACACGAGACGGCGCAGCGCCGCGGCGTCGTACACCCGGTGGCCGGCGGCGTCTCGGTCCACCTCGACCAGACCCGCGCCCTCGTAGTAGCGCAGCGTGTGCGGCGAGACGTCGAGGTGGGCGGCGGCCTCCGCGATCGCCATGGGGCCGGTCGCCTCGTCGAGGTCGGCCAGGGCGTGGATCGCCTCGACCGACGGGGCGCCGTCCTCGCCCAGGGCGGCGAGCGCCCGCGCCATCAGGTCGTCCGTCGCCATGCCGGACGCCGGGCGAGCAGCCGTTCCGGAGCCCGTGCGAGACGCCGTGCCGTGAGCCGTACCCGAAGTCATCCCCGAAGCCGTGCCGGAAGCCATTCCCGAAGCCTAGGCGCCGGCCCGGAAGGCGCGGACGGCCGGGGGCAGGCCCGGGAAGTCGGCGGACTCGCTCGCGTGCGCCCACGTCTCCACCTCGTCGAGCGCCGCGGCGTACGTGCGGCGCAGGTTGCGCACGGCCTCGGCGCCCAGCGGCAGGCGCAGCGGGGCATCGTCCGCGCCGAGCACGGCGCGGACCACCGCGGCGGCCCGGGCCGGGTCGCCCTCCTGGACGCCGTCGGCATCGGCCAGGTCGGCGCGGACGGCCCCGGTCACGGCGTCGTACGAGGCGTCGGGCTCCGCCGTGCGGAGCTCGGCGTTGAACGCGGTGCGGAAGCGGCTGGGCTCCACGATCAGCACCCGGACGCCGAACGGCGCGACCTCGCCCGCGAGGGCCTCCGACCAGCCCTCGAGCGCGAACTTGCCCGCGGAGTAGCTGCCCACGGCGGGGAACGACAGGCGCCCGCCCTGGCTGCTCATCTGCACGATCGCCCCGTCCCCGCGCTCCCGCATGCCCGGCAGCACCGCGCGGACGTAGGCGGCAGGGCCGAACAGGTGCTGGTCGATCATGTCGCGCAGCTGGGCGTCGGTAATCTCCTCGGCGGCGCCGACCTGTCCGCCACCGGCGTTGTTCACGAGCACGTCGATGTGCCCGAACGCCACCAGCGCCCGATCGACGACGCCGGCGGCCGCGCCCGTGTCCCGCACGTCGTGCTCCACGGCGAGCAGCCGGTCGCCGTACCGCGCCCGGAGCGTGCCGAACCGGTCGGCGCGGCGGGCGGTGCCGACCACGCGCTCGCCGGCGCGCAGCGCCGCCTCCGCCAGGGCCAGGCCGAGGCCCGAGGTCGCGCCGGTGATGAGCCAGGTTCTGCTGGTGTTCGTCGTCATGCCGGCGACGCTACGGATTCGAGCGCGCTCGAAGCCAAGCCGAGCAGCGGGTGTCGTTGGGCCCGCGGAGACCGGGCCTTTGGTCCCTGGTCGGACAGCGGGTACGCCGACGACGCTGGTTCGGTGCTCACCGCGGACCGCGGTGACGACCGGGACCAGGTTCGACAGGAGCAGGGCATGAACAGGATGTGGCGGGTCACCATCGACCTCCTCGATGCCGACGGCCGCCGCCGGGACGCCTCGCACACGATGACGGGCGCCGCATGGACAGCACCGAGGCAACCATGGCTGGACGGCTTCCGGCACGACCGGCGCGGAGACGAGTCCGCCGCGCACCGGATCAGCGAGGAGCTGGCGAACGCGAGAACGCTGGCCGACCAGCTGGCCCGCCGCCTGGAGCGGGCGGCCACCCGTTCGCGCGCGCGCCGCCAGGCACCCGAGGGCCTCTGACCTCGTTCGCCCTCAGACCGAGGTGAGCCCTCGTCCGAACAGGTCGGCGAGCATCGCCGCGTACGCGTCCGCGTCGAGGTCCGGGTCGTCGTGCATCGCCTGCTGGTAGCCCTCCACCGCGCAGAGGATCGTGTGCGCGGTCCACTCCACCGGCACCGGCCGGAACACGCCCGACTCGCGGCCGGCGCGGAGCACGCCGAGCAGGGGGTCGCGCAGCAGGCCCTCGTCGAAGGCGGCCGGTTCCCCCGGCCGCTTCCAGCCCGCGGACAGCCGCCACAGCGCGTCGACCTCGTCGCGGTGCGTGTCCTGCCAGCGCACGAACGCGGTGAGGTAGGCGTTCAGCCCCTCGGCGGGCCCGTCCGCCTGCGCGACGGCGCCCTCGACGGCGGCCACGCAGTCGCCCAGGGCCGCGTCGCTGAGCACCGTGAGCAGCTCGTCCTTGTCCGCGAAGTGGTAGCTGATCATCCCGGCGCTGGACAGGCCCGCCTCCGCGGCGATGCGGCCGAAGGAGGCCTTGGACAGTCCCTCGCGCGCGATCACCCGGACCGCGGCCTCGACGATCTGGGCGCGGCGGGCGGTGGTGGTGAAGGACGGGCCGGTGCGCATGACTAGATCTAAGCACCGGGACGCACGGGCGCGGCGGCCCCGGCGTCGTCCGCCGGGGCCGCCGCGGCCTACCGCGCTGCCTGGTGAGCGGTCTACTGGAGGCCGCGCACCTCGATCCGGGACTGGAGCGCGGCCGAGGCCCGCTCGGCCCAGCCGACCGCCGCCTCCTCGTCCGCCACGTCGATGATCCAGAACCCGCCGACGTACTGCGTGGCGTCCACGAACGGGGCGGCGACGCGCGTGGTCTCCTCGCCGGTGGCGTCGACGGTGATCGCCGTGGAGGGCGGCAGCAGGCCGCCCGCCGACACGAACGCACCCGACTCGTTGAGCGCGGTGTTGAAGCCCTCGACGGCGGCCATCACCGCCTCGAGCTCCGCGGGATCCATCTCCTGCATCGACTCCATCGTCGGTTCGTCGGCCGTGTCGTGCGGGACGGTCAGGAAATACTGGGCCATGGTCGTGCCTTTCTGTCTGGTTGAGCTGAAGTTAGGTCACCTGAGCAAACCGAGCAAGGAAAGCAGCTCAGTCCTCGGGGGCGAATTCCTGGATCATCACCGCTGACGCGTGGATGCAGACGATCCGGAGCGTCCCGGTGCCCGTGTTGGTGAAGCGGTGCCACGTGTCGGCCGGGGCGACGGCGGTGTCGCCCGCGCGGGCGACGAACGTGCGGTCGCCGACCACGATGGTCGCCTCGCCCTCCAGCACCGACCAGGTCTCGTCGTACGGGTGGCGGTGCAGGGCCGGGCCCTGCCCGGGGTCGGACGTGACGAGGAAGAACGACACGTTCGACCCGTGCGCGGCCCCCTCGAAGCGGAGGGTGCGGCTCTCCCCGATCCGGATCGCGTCGGCGGGGATCGGGGCGGGGACGGGAGCGGTGGTGGTCATGGTCTGGTCCTCTCTGCGGAGCGGGTGGTGCGCTGATGTGCCCACCCTCCGTCGTGCCGCGCACCGCTCGCTACGCTTTCGACGTGGATCGAAAGTTCGTGGAGTTCCGCCTCGGATCGAGCGACATCTCGGCCGTCCGGTTCGGCATCTCCCCCGGGCACGAGCTGGTGCACGCCCTGCGCACCATCCTTCGCCCGCAGGGCTCGCCGCTGCACTGGGGGTGGTTCCGCGACCTGCGCGCCAAGCCGGCCGGCGAGTCGTTCCGCCTGATGGCCGTGATCTGCGGGGTGGACGGCTACATGCCCGACTTCCTCACCGCCACGCCGTCGGGCGACATGACGCCCGAGGAGGAGGCCGAGCGGCTGCGGCACGTGCCCGACGAACGGCTCACGTTCGACCTGGGGAAGATGGTGCTCCGTTCCACCGGTGCCCGTCAGCAGGAGATCCGCGAGCTCATCGCGGCGCCCGCCCGCGCCCGGGCGATGATCGTCGAGGCGTGGCAGGAGGTGTGGGACGCGCTGCTCGCCCCCGTCTGGCCGCAGATGCTGCACCTGCTCCGGGCCGACATCGCGGTCCGCGCCCGGCGCAGCAGCGAGAACGGGCTCGCCGACATGGCAAGCACCCTGCACTCCACGGTGACCTGGGCCGACGAGATCGTCCGGGTGCAGATGCGCAAGCACGAGGAGGTGGTCGACTGCGGCGGCACCGGCCTGGTGCTGGTCCCCTCGGTCATGATGAACGCCCGCGGCTGCGCCGTGCTCACCGAACGCCCCGCGCAGCCCACGATCTTCTACCCCGCCCACGGGGTGTCCGAGACCTGGCACCGCGGCCAGGCCGACGCCGAGGCCGCCCTCACCGCGCTGCTCGGCGCGGCCCGCGCCCGCCTCGTGCTGGAGCTCCAGCAGCCGCTGTCGACGTCCGAGTGCGCCGCCCTGACCGACCTCGCGGTGTCCACCGCGTCCCACCACCTCACCGTGCTGCGCGACGCCGGCCTGATCGACAGCCGCCGCAGCGGCGTCCGCGTGCTGCACACCCGCACGCCCCTGGGCGAGGCGCTGGCGGGAACCTCCGGCACACCCTGACGGCCGGGCCGGCCGGCCCGGTTCGCCCGGGCAGGCTTCACCGTGCGGCCTAGGATCAGGAGCATGACCGATGCGATCCACCGGATCCTCGTCACAGGGTCCGCCGACGGACTGGGCCGTCTCGCGGCCGAGGCGCTCCTGGACCAGGGGTACGAGGTGGTGGTGCACGCGCGGAACCCCGGCCGGGTCGAGGCCCTGCGCCCGCTCCTCGACCGGGGCGCCGACCTGGTGGTGACCGACCTCGCCGAGCGCGACGCCGTCCGCGACCTCGCCGCCACGCTGGCCGGCGGCGCCCCGCTCGACGCCGTGATCCACAACGCCGGGGTGTGGAGCGGCCGGGCCGTCATGCCGGTCAACATCGTGGCCCCGTACCTGCTCACCGCTCTGCTGCCCGGCCCGCGCCGCCTGGTCTACCTGAGCAGCGGCTCGCACTTCACCGGGCGCCCTGAGCTCGACGGCATCGACTGGCAGGGCCGCACCCCCGGCTCGTACGGCGACAGCAAGCTGTTCGTCACGGCCCTGGCGGCCGCCGTCGCCCGGCTGCGGCCCGGTGTGCCGAGCAACGCCGTGGACCCCGGGTGGGTACCCACCCGGATGGGCGGGGCGGGCGCCCCCGACGACCTCGAGCTGGGCCACCGCACGCAGGAGTGGCTGGCCACCAGCGACGACGCGGAGGCGCTGACGACCGGCGGCTACTGGTACCACCAGGAGCGCGAGGAGCCGCACCCGGCGGTCCCCGACGTCGCGTTCCAGGACCGGCTCCTGGCGGCGCTGGCCCGCGAGACCGGGACGCCGCTCGGCTGACGCCCCGGCCCGTGCGTGACGGCAGGTCCGCCGCGCCGGACGGCGGCGGCCGGGAGGAAGCCCGCCGTCACCCGGCGAGGAACCGTGCCAGCACGTCCAGGTGGTCCCTGACGGGGCCGGCCGTGAGGACGCCGCTGCCCGCCGCCACCTCGGCGGCGGCCGGGAGCAGGGCGGCGTGGGCGCGTTCGGCGACCCGCCGGTCACCCACCGCGACGGCCGCCCGGCCGGCCAGCACCCACAGCGTCTCGGCGAGCAGCCCGGGCGGCGGGTCCGGGAGCCGGCGGACGGCGACCGCCGCGTCCGCACCGCGCGCGAGCAGGAGGTGGGGTTCGGCCCAGGGGGCGTAGGGGCCCCACGTGTCGCCGGCGGCGCGACCGCCCGGGTCGTCCCCCGCGGCCGTTCCCGGCCCGGCGCCGGTCGGCATTCGGGCCGGCAGGCCGCGGCCCACCCGCAGCGCGAGCAGCGAGAGCGGCAGCAGGCCGTCGGCGAGCCCGGGCATGCCGGAGCCGTCGAGGGTCGCGGCGGCGTCGCGGTAGGCCCGGTCCGCGACGTCGACGGGTGCCCCGGTGGCCGCCGTCCGCAGCGCGGCGAACCAGCGGGTGAACACCTCGACCAGCGGCCGCTCGTGGCGCCGGCCCAGCGCGGCGACGTCCTCCGCGTGGCGCCCGGCCGCCTCCCACCGCCCGAGCGCCGACAGCGCCTGGAGCCGGACCAGGTGCCCGAGGATCTCGAACGTGGTCAGGCCGTGCCGCGCCGCCAGGGACACCAGCTCGGCGCCGATCTCGTCGCGCTCGGCCGCCAGGCCGGTCCGCTCGAACCGGGTCAGGTACCGGCCCGCCAGCGCGAACGCGAGCACGCCGGGGTCGCCGGCCCGCCGCGCCAGCTCCTCCGCGCGGCGGGCGGCCTCGGGTCCACGGGGCCCGGGCAGACCGCGCGACTCGACCGCAACCGTCGCCAGCAGCCGTGCGCGGACGGCGTCGGGCGCGTCCTGCGGCAGGGCCGTGAGGGCACGCTCCGCCGCGGCGACCAGCTCGGCGGCGAGGCCGGCGTCGTCCGACCGGGTCCAGGCGCCGGGGACGTCGAACGCACCGATCACCCGGGCGGTGAGCTCGGGGTCGCCGAGCTGTTCGGCCGCGTGGACCGCCGCGACCCGCTGCGCGCGAGCCGCGGCCAGACCCTCACCACCGGCCAGGGCGAGGGTGCGCAGGAGGGTGGCCGTGGACTCCAGCCGCGTGCGGGCACCGGCCGCCACCACGCGGTCGTAGGCCGCGGTGGTGTCCCGCCAGACGTCGTCCCCCGCCGCCGGCGGCCCCGCCCCCGCGTCGTGCCGGAGCACCGCGGACTCCAGCGCCGCGAGCCGCGGGCCGGGGTCCACGCCGAGCTCACCCACCAGCAGGGAACGGGCACGGCGCAGCACCGCGAGCGCGTCCGCCTGCCGCCCCGACCGGTACAGCGCCAGCGCGAGCAGGCGCCACCCCTCCTCGCGCCAGGGATGCTCGGACACGTGCGCGTCCAGCCCCGGTACGACGTCGGCCACCTCCCCCAGGGCGATGCGCGCCTCGGCCCGCCGTTCGACGGCGACCAGGCGGAGCCCGGCCAGCCGCGCGCGCTCGGCCACGGCCCAGGGCTCGTCCAGGCCGGCGTAAGCGGTGCCGCGCCAGGCGTCGAGGGCCTGGTCGAGCGCGGCGCGCGCCGTCGCGGGCGGCTGGTCGCGCGCACCGCTCACCGCCGCCTCGAACGACCACGCGTCGACGGCCACGGCGCGCAGCGCGTACCCCGGGCCGTCGGTCACCAGCAGGCGGGCCGGGGTGCGCGCCGGCCGGTCCGGCTCGATCCCGCGGCGCAGTGCGGCCACGAAGGTGCGCAGCGCGGCGAGCGCCCCCGGGGAGGGGTCCGGCCACAGGTCCTCGACCAGCCGGCCGGCCGTGACCACGCGACCGCGCGCCACGACCAGGCGCGCGAGCACCGCCCGTTGCCGGGGGCCGCCCAGCACGGCCTCGGCCCCGCCCACCCAGGCGGTCACCGGGCCGAGCACGCCGATCCGGACGTCCGTACCGTCACTCATCATCTGCTCATCCACGTCCGGGAGATTCGGGGCATGACACCGAGAATCCCTGAGTTCGACTACCAGCGCGTCGCCGTGGGCGACATCGTCCTCAACGTAGCCGCCGGCGGCTCCGGCAGCCCGGTCGTGCTGCTGCACGGCTTTCCGCAGACCCACCTCATGTGGCGGCACGTCGCCACGGACCTCGCCCGCGACCACCGGGTGATCGTGCCCGACCTGCGCGGGTACGGCGCGAGCGACAAGCCCGCCGAGCACGACCGGACCACCTACGCGAAGCGCACCATGGCCCAGGACGTGGTGGACCTGGCACGAGCGCTCGGGCACGAGACGTTCGCGCTGGCCGGTCACGACCGGGGCGCGCTCGTCGCGGTCCGGGCCGGTCTGGACCACCCCGGCCGCGTCACCCACCTGGCCGTGCTCGACGTGCTGCCCACCCTGGACATGTGGGACGTGCTGCGCGGCGCGGACGCCGCCGTCGCGTTCCACCTGTACCTGATGGCGCAGCCGCCTGGCCTGCCCGAGCGGATGATCGCCGCCGCGGCCGACGACTTCTTCGGCTTCTTCCTCGACGCGTGGGGCACCGGGCCCGACGCGATCCCGGCCGACGTACGGTCCGAGTACCTGCGTGCCTCCCGTGCGGCGGTGCCCTCGATCGTGGCGGACTACCGGGCGTCGGCGGGGATCGACGTCGAGCACGACCGGGACGACCGGGCTGCCGGACGGCGGCTGACCATGCCGGTCACCGTGCTCCAGCAGGACTGGGGCGCCGCGCTCGGGTACGACGCGGCCGGCCTGTGGTCGGCGTGGGCCACGGACCTGGAGCACCGCACCCTGGACGCGGGCCACTTCATGGCCGAGCAGTCACCGCACGAGGTGGTGGCCGCGCTGCGCGCGCTCCTCACCCGTCGGCAGGACCGCGCGCAGGCCGGCCGGCAGAACCGGTAGCGGTGACCGGCCGCTCGACCTGCCACCGTGGCCGCAGGTGCCACCACGTCCGCTGGATCACGAGGCACACGACCGCGCCCGCCACGATCATGGCGACGTTGATGGCGAACTGGGCCAGGGACCCCGTGGCCTCCTCACCGACGCCGTAGGCGAGGGCCACGGCCGCGTTGCCGACAGCCGGCACCGTGGTCACCGAGATCAGGACTCCCACGAGCACGCCGGCCCGGCCGGTGGTCAGCGAGATCATGCCGGCCGCGCCGGCGAGGGCGCCCACCACCCAGCTCAGGGCGTCGGGCGCCCAGATGAACGAGGTCTGCGGGCGGTCGGCCAGGAGCGTCGACTGGTCGGCCAGCCCCCAGGCCTGCAGCAGCAGCGCCATGCCGACGGACGCCACGAACCCGGCCGCGAACCCCGCGCCGAGCGTCGCCACGGCCCGTCCGACGGTCCGCCAGCGCCGGCCGACGAGGGCCACGGAGATCGCGGCGAGCGGGCCGAAGTCGGGGCCGGTCACCATGGCGCCCACGATCAGGATCGGCTGGTCGAACAGCACGCCGATCATGCCGATCGTGGTGGCCAGGGCCATGAGCGCGAGGTAGCCGAGCGAGGCCCGGGACTCGGACTCCGTCCGGTCCACGACCTCGGGCCACACGAGCGCGTCCTCCGAGAGCCCCGGCGTCACGGCCTCCGCACGCGTGGCGTGGTGCGACAGGGACGTGTCGACGGTCTCCACGGCGACGGACCCGTCGCGGTGCAGGCCCATGTCGGTCAGGCGGTCCAGGACGGGGCTCAGCCCCTCGCGGGCGACGTCGGCCATGACCACGTCCCCCGGCGGGTCCACGGCGCAGTCGGGGAGCACGACGACGTTGGTGGTGGCGGGGTCGGAGCGCAACAGGTCCACCACGTCCGCCGTGGTGCCGGAGGGACTGACCACACGCAGGTGCTGCATCACGCGGTCACGGTACCGGCATCCGGTGCCGCCGGAGGCGCGTCGGCGCGGGGCCGTCAGGGATACCCATCGTCAGCCTTTCGTCAGGTCGTCCGGACCCCGTGGGCGACGGCCGGACGCCACGATGGAACCGTGACCCCCACCCCGCAGCCCGAGACCGCACCGGCGGCCGGACGGCGCCCCGCCGCCCTGCCCCCGGTCCCGCGCGCGACCTGGTGGGAGCGCCGCGGACCGGTCCTCGCGGTGTCCGCGTGGGCGGTGTCGGTCCCCCTGCTCTGGCTCGTCGGCGCGCTCCTGCGGTACGGCAGCGACGTGCCGCTGCTCACCGGGGCCGAACCCTTCGTGGGGCACTGGGTCGTCCGGACGGGGCCGGGAATCCTCGCCGCGGTCGTGCTCCTGGTCGCCGTCGTCCGGTACGGCCCGGGCCTCGCGGCGCGCCTGCCCTGGCGGGTGCTGCTGCTCGTCTCCTGGGCCGCCACCGCCGCCTGGGCGGTGGCGCTGGCCGTGATCACCTCGTGGAACGAGCTGACGGCGCCCGTCCGCGGGGAGCACGAGTACCTGCCCGTGGTCCCGTCGGCGGCCGCCGACCCCGCGGCGTTCCTCGCCGGCTTCGTCGACCACCTGCCCGACTACCCGATCCACGTGCGGGGCCATCCGCCCGGGCTCGTGCTGCTGCTGGCCGTGCTCGACCGCGCGGGGCTGGGCGGACCGGGCTGGGCGACGGCGCTCTTCGTCCTGGCCGGGGCGGCGGCCGTGCCCGCGGTCCTGGTCACCCTGCGGGCGCTCGAGCGAGGCCGCGCAGGCGGGACGACCCGGGGTGCAGCCGCCGAGGGCACCGCCCGGGCCGTCGTGCCCGCCCTGGTGCTGGCACCGGCCGCACTGTGGGTGGCGACGTCGGCCGACGCGTTCTTCGCCGGGGTGCTCGCGTGGGGCGTGGCGTTCCTGGCGCTCGCCTCCCGTCCGGGCAACGGCGGTACGCGGTGGGTGTACGCGGTCGCGGCCGGTCTGCTGCTGGGTGCCTGCCCGCTGCTGTCGTACGGCCTGCTCCACATGGGGCTGATCGCTCTCGCCCCGCTGCTGCTGACCCGCCGGGTCGCGCCCACCGTCGGGGCGGGTGCGGTCGCGGCAGGCGTGGTGGTCGCAGCCGGGCTGGGCGGGTTCTGGGTGTGGGACGGCATCGCCGCGACCCACGCGGTCTGGGCGCCCGTCGGGAACGCCCGGCCCTATCTCTACTTCCTGCTCGTGGACCTCGCGGTCCTGGGCGCCATCACCGGCCCCGCGGCCGTGGGCGGGCTCACCCGCCTGCGGCGGACCGGCACCGTCACCCGCGTCGTGGTGGGCCTCGCCCTGGCCGCCGCACTGTCGGGAGCGCTGCTCGGGTTCGAGCGCGGCGAGGTGGAGCGCATCTGGCTCCCGGTGGCGTTCTGGGTCGTCCCCGCGGCAGCCGGCCTCCGGGCGGCCCGCGGCGACCCCGCGGGTGCCGCGACCACCGCGTACGGCCCCGTGCCCGCCGCCTGGCTGTGGGCGCAGGGCGGCCTGACCATCCTGCTCGACACGATCCTGGAGTCACCATGGTGAACCGACCGCTGTCCACCTCCCGCCCGCCCTGGTTGCGGGTGCCCGAGCCCGCCGACTTCCGCTCCCCCGTCCACGACGAACGCGTCGTGGCCCGGCTGGGGGCGTTCCTCGGCGCCGCGATCCTGATCCTGTTCGTCACGGGTCTGGTCTCGCACCTGCACCAGCACCCCGTGTCGTGGCTGCCGTTCGGCCCGGAGCCCGTCTGGGCGTACCGGCTGAACCAGGGCCTGCACGTGGCGGTCGGCTTCGCCAGCCTGCCCCTCGTCCTGGCCAAGCTGTACACCGTCTACCCCCAGCTCTTCGTCCGCCCGCCGCTGACCGGGTGGCGGCACGCGCTGGAGCGCGGGTCCGTGGGCGTGCTCGTCGCGGCGACCGTGTTCCAGGTGGTCACGGGGATCCTCAACGTCTTCAAGCTCTACGTCTTCGGGTTCGGCTTCACCAGCGTGCACTACGCCACGGCGTGGCTGGCGTTCGGCGCCGCCCTCGTGCACGTGGGGATCAAGCTGCCGATCGTGCTCCGGGCGTTCGCGGCGTCGGCGCGGGACCTGGACGGTCCGGGCGCCGGTCCCCACGTGGCGGCGGGCACGGGACGACCCGCGGTGGACGGTCCGGACGCCGCGGACGGTCCGGACGCCGCCGGCGGTGCGGGCGCGCCGGAAGGCGAGGTCCCGGTACCTGCGGACACTGCCCCCGGCGCCGGGGCGACCCGCCGCGGCTTCCTGGGGTCGGTGGCGGTGGCCATTCTCGCGCTGACGGCCCTGACGGTGGGGCAGACCGTGACCCCGCTGCGTGCCATCGCGTTGCTCGCCCCGCGCGACCCGTTCGACGGCCCGCAGCGGCTGGCCGTCAACAAGACGGCCCGGGGCGCCCGGGTCGAGGAGCTGGCCACCGACCCGGACTGGGCGCTCGAGCTGGTCGGCCCCGCCGGCACGTCACGCCTGAGCCGCGTCGAGCTGCTCGCCATGGCGCAGCACGAGGCGGTGCTGCCGATCGCCTGCGTCGAGGGCTGGAGCGCCTCGGCGCGGTGGAGCGGCGTCCGGCTGCGTGACCTGGCCACGCTCTGCGGCGGGCGGCCCGACGATCCCGTCCACGTGGTGAGCCTGCAACCAGCGGGCACGTCCTACTCGACGTCCGACCTGCCGGGCTCCTACGTCGCGCACGACGACACCCTCCTGGCGCTGACGCTGGCGGGCGAGGACCTCCACCTCGACCACGGCTTCCCGGCGCGCATCATCGCGCCGAACCGCCCGGGCGTGCTGCAGACCAAGTGGGTCTCGCGCCTCGTCGTGGGGAGCGCGGCATGAGCGCGGCGACGGTGTGGTCACGCCGGGTGCTGGTCCTCGCCGGCACCGCCGCCATGGCCTGGTGGGCGTGGCTAGCCCTCACGTCGGTGCCGTCCCACTGGTGGCTGCTGTGGGCCGTCTGGCTGGCGGGTTCGGTGGCGCTGAACGACGCGATCATCGCCCCGCTGGTCATCGTGCTGGGCTGGCTGGTGCTCGTCTGGCTGCCGGCGCTCGCCCGCGACCGGACGCGGGGCCGCGTCGTCGCCGACGGTCCCGGGCGCGTGCGGGCCGGCGTGGTCCTGCGCGGCGCCGTCCTGGTGCTCGGGACGCTCCTGCTGGTCTGGTTCGTGGCCCTCTGGAGCGCGGCGCGCTGACGGGTGCGTCGAAGGCCGGGCCGGTCTCCCCGGCCCGGCCTTTGACGTGTCCGGCTCAGAACGGCTCGGCGGCCGACGGTGTCCGCAGCGACATCATCACGCGGCCCGCCAGCTCCCACTCCTGGGCCGTCGTGAGCCCCAGCTCCGCGCCGATCGCCCGCAGCACACGGCTGCCCGCGCGCGCCCACGGCATCGGGCGGGAGCGCCGCCCGTCCTCGGCGTGCAGCACCAGCGGGCCGGACACGTCGGTGTCGGGGTTTGGGTCGGCCTCCACCAGCACGAGGCCGCCCGGCCGGGCGAGCTCGCGACACCGCCGCAGCAGGGCGCGCGGGTCCCCGCCGATGCCGATGTTCCCGTCCGCCAGGAGCACGGTCCCCCACCGGCCCTCGCCGGGCACCGGCCCCTCGACGGCCCGGCGCAGGGCCACGGCACCGCGCGCGCGGGCGCGACGCACGGCGGCCCGCGACACGTCGATGCCGAGGGCGGGCACACCACGCACCGCGAGCGCCGCGGCGAACCTGCCCGGACCGCAGCCCACGTCGAGCACCGGCCCCTCGCACAGGGCCACGATCGCCTCGTCGACGGCGTCCCGCTCGGCGGTCCAGGCCGCGACGTCCACCGGTGCGACGTGGGACAGGTGCACGGCGGTCACCGGCGAGCCGCCGAGCGCCGCCTCGAACAGGACGAGCGGGTTCACCGGGCGCTGGGCCTCGGCGGTCATCCGCGGCGCTCCGGCCCCGCGCCGGCCGGCACCCGGTGCGAGACCGCGGCCCACGCGCGCGCGAACCGCGTCCCGGGTGCGGCGCGGGCCACGGCCGCGGCGTCGGGCACGGTGTCGACGTCACGCAGGGGCGGCAGGAGCCGGACTCGCAGGCCGGCACCCCGGAGCCGGTCGAGCTGCGCCTGACCCGTGACGGGTTCGGACATCGGGACGCCGTGGAACAGTGCGGGGTCCGGTCGGCGCAGGCCGACGGCCCAGTACCCGCCGTCGTCCGCCATGCCGAGCACCGCGTCGTGGCCGGCGAAGTCCACCGCGGGCAGGAGCGGGCCGAGCTGGGGCGTGTCCATGCCGACGAGCAGCGCGGGGCCCTGCTCGCCGTCGGGTCCGAGCACGTCGCCGAACGCCGCGGCGATCCGGCGGTCCAGCCCGCCGGAGGCCTGCGGGACCACCGTGACATCGGGCGGCACCCACGGCCCGGGGCGCCCGTCCAGCGCGAGCACGGTCCGCACCCCGGGCAGCGCGCGGACGGCGTCGAGCGTGTCCGCGAGCGCCGCCCGCGCCAGCCCGGCGGCCTCGGCCGCGGTGAGCCGGCCGATCAGGCGGGTCTTGACCTTGCCGGGCAGGGGTTCCTTGGCCAGCACCACGACGACCCGGGGCGGGGTGGGGCCGGTCACGAGGCGAGGACCTTCGACATGTCCTGGACGGCGTGCCAGGCGCCGAGCGGGGTGCCGGTCACCTTCGACCGGCCTCGCCGCGTGCGGTAGGGCACGTCCACCTCCGTCACGAGCCAGCCGGCCTCGGCGGCCGCGACGAGCGTCTCCAGGGGGTAGCCGCTGCGCCGGTCGCGCAGGCCGAGGGCGAGCAGGGGTTCACGCCGGGCGGCGCGCATGGGCCCCATGTCGCGGACGGCGACGCCCGTGCGGCGGCGTACGCGCCGGGCCAGCTCGGCGTTGGCCAGGCGCAGGTGCCAGGGCCAGGCGCCCGGCTCCGGGCGTCGGCGGCCGAGCACGAGGTCGGCCTGGCCGTCGAGCACCGGGCCGGTGACGCGGGGCAGGTCCGCGGGGTCGAGGCTCGCGTCGGCGTCGCAGAACGCGACCACGTCCGCGGTCGCGGCCTCCAGCCCGGCGGCGCACGCGGCGCCGTACCCGCGCTGCTCGGCCCGGACCACGAGGGCGCCGTGCTCACGGGCGACCTCGGCGGACCCGTCGGTGGACCCGTTGTCCACCACCACCGCACGCACCCCGTCCGGGAGGCGGGGAAGCAGCCAGGCGAGGCCCTCGGCCTCGTCCAGGCAGGGCAGGACCAGGTCCACGGTGGGGTCGGGTGTCGGCAGCATGTCCTCGACGTTAGGCGCCGGACCTGCACGGAGGTACGCCGACCGACCTGACAGATACCTGACGTCCGATGCCGTGGGGCGGCCTGTCCCCGTCGTGCGCCCGGTCCGGCCCGGAACGCCGTGGCTATGGTTTCCGTATGACAAAGGTTCTCGTGGTGGACGACGACGCCCTGGTGGCCTCCAGCGTCGCCGCCTACCTCACCGCGGCCGGCCACGACCCGCGCACCGCGACCGACGCCGCGGAGGGCGAGCGTGCGTGGCGGACGTGGCAGCCGGACGCGGTGGTGCTCGACGTGCGCCTGCCGGGCAGCTCGGGCCTGGAGATGCTGACCCGGCGCCGGCGGGACGGCGACGCGACACCGGTGCTCCTGCTGTCGGGTCTGTCGAGCGCCGACGACCGGGTGGTCGGCCTGGAGCACGGGGCCGACGACTACGTGACCAAGCCGTTCGACGCCCGGGAGCTCGTGCTGCGCGTCGAGGCGCTGCTGCGCCGCGGACCGTTCGACGTGCAGCACGCGCCCGTGCGCCTGGAGGTGGGCGGGCTGGTGCTCGACGGCGCCTCGCGCACGGTCAGCTACCGGGGCCGCGTGGAGGAGCTGACGCCGCGGGAGTTCGCGCTGCTGAGCTTCCTCGCCCAGCGGCCCGGGCACCCGTTCGGCCGGCGGGAGCTCCTGCGCCGGGTCTGGGGCTGGACGTTCGGCGACGACTCGACCGTGATGGTCCACGTGCGGCGGCTGCGCAGGAAGCTCGAGGACGACCCGGCCCGCCCCGCGCTGATCGTGAACCTGCGCGGCAGCGGGTACGCGCTGATGCCGGAGGCGGGTGCGCCCGTCGCCCCGGGCTCGACGGAGGCCGCGCGATGACCGACGTCCAGTTCATGGTGCTCGTCACCGTCGCGTGCTCGGTCGTGGCCGGCGTGGTGGGCATCGTCGCGATCCGGGTGGCCCGCCGCCTGTCGCTCATGCTCGCCCTGCTCCTGGCCGCGCTGATCCCGGTCGCCGCGGTGGTCGCGGCGCTGGCGGTCAACGTGTCGGCGATGTTCATCTCCCCGCACGACGCGTCGGTGGTCTGGCTCGTGCTCGGCACGGCGACCGTGCTGGAGGTGCTGCTCGCCCTGGCGCTGGGCCGGATGGTGGGCCAGGAGGTGCTGCTGGTCGCCGACGGCGCGCGGCGGCTCGGTCAGGTGCCGTTCCCCGGCGAGGACGCCCCGCCCGCGGCATACCGCGCGGCGGTGCCCGCCCCGGAGACGGCCGAGCTGGCGGCGGTGATGGCCGAGCTGGAGGCGACGCGCGCCCGGCTGGACGCGTCCCGTGCCGCCGAGCGGGCGGCCCAGAACGCACGCCGGCAGGTGGTCGGCTTCGTCAGCCACGACCTGGTCTCGCCGTTGTCGGGCATCCGCGCGGCGACGGACGGGCTGCGGGACGGCGCGTTCCCGGACCCGACCACGGCGCTGGACGGCATCGCCGCGGCCGTGGACCGGATGTCCCGGATGATCGGTGACCTGGGCGAGCTGTCCCGCTCGGACGAGCTGCCCCGCCGGGCCGCCCCCGGGCCCGTGGACATGGGCTCGGTGCTCGAGGGCGTGCTGGCGCACGCCCGCCCGGCCGCGGCGGAGCGCGGCGTGGAGCTCGCGGAGTCGGTGGCCGGGGACGTCCGGGTGCAGGGCGACCGGGACGAGCTGAGCCGGGTGCTGGACAACCTGGTGTCCAACGCGATCCGGTCCAGCGGCCCGGGCGGCCGCGTGCTGGTGGGCGTCACGAGCCAAAACGGCTTCGCCCGGCTCTCGGTGCGCGACACCTGCGGCGGCATCCCCGACGACGAGGTGCCGCACATGTTCCGCGCGGGCTATCAGGGTGACAAGGCGGGCGGCTCGGGCCTGGGCCTCGCCTACGTCGACCGGGTGGTCGACGAGCACGGCGGCAAGGTGTCGGTGCGCAGCACCAGCGCGGGCTGCGACGTCGAGGTGCGGCTGCCCGCCGCCGAGTGAGGCGCGGGCCCGCCACCGGACGAGGCGCGCGGGTCAGGTCAGGGTGGCCAGCCCCTCGGCCAGCCCCACGCGGGCGCGCCAGCCCAGGGCCGCGGCCGCGGCCTCGCTCGACGCGGTGACGTGCCGCACGTCGCCGAGCCGGTAGCCGCCGGTCACCACGGGTTCCGGCCCCGCGAGGAGCTTCGAGGTGACCTGGGCCATCTCGCCCACGGTGGTCACCACCCCGGAGCCGATGTTCAGCGGCGTCACGTTCCCCGCCGTCTGGGGTGCGGCGACCGCGGCGACCACCGCGCGGGCCACGTCACCGACGTGGACGAAGTCCCGGCGCTGCTGCCCGTCCTCCAGGACCGTCGGGGCCTCGCCCCGCTCGACCGCCGCGCGGAACAGCGCCGCCACCCCGGCGTAGGGGGTGTCCCGAGGCATGCCCGGCCCGTAGACGTTGTGGAAGCGCAGCGCGGTCGCGCTGCCACCGGTCTGCCGTGCCCACGCCGCGAGCAGCGCCTCGCCGTGGGCCTTGGTCGCCGCGTACACGTTGCGCGGGTCGAGCCGCGCGTCCTCGCCGACCAGGCCGGGCCGCAGCGGCGCCGAGCACACCGTGCAGCGTGGTTCGAACAGCCCCGCCTCCAGGTCCTCGGCACGGCGCGGCGGCGGCGCCACCTGGCCGTGCTCACGGCAGTCGTAGCGCCCCTCGCCGTACACGACCATCGAGCTCGCGTACACGACGTGCGGCACCTGCGCGGCACGCAGCAGGACGGCGGTGCCGAGGTCGTTGGAGGAGACGTAGTCGTCGATGTCTGCCAGCGACACCCCCAGGCCGACCTTCGCCGCGAGGTGCACCACCGCGTCGCATCCCGCGAGGACCCGCCCCACCACCTCCGGGTCGCGCACGTCGCCCACGACGGTACGCCCGTCGACCACCGGCTCCCGGCCGTGGACGTCCTCGCGCAGCGAGTCCAGCACCACCACCTCGTCGCCGCGCCGGGTCAGCTCCGCGACCACCTCCCGGCCGATGAACCCGGCTCCTCCCGTCACCAGCACCCGCATCCTCGTCCCCTCTCGCACGACGTCCCGTTCGTGGTGTCTCGTTCGTGGTGTCTCGGTCCTGGTGTCGAGTCAACCGCCGGGGACCGGCCCGCGCGAGCGCCTGAACCTGACCATCTGCTGACGGCGCGGCCGCGGCGCCCCTCCGGCGGGGACGTCCGGCCTAGCCTGGGCAGCATGAGCGCACCCATCGGGATCATCGGCGGATCCGGCATGTACGAGCTGCTGACGGAGACGGAGCCGGTCCACGTCGACACCCCCTACGGCCCTCCGTCGGAGGCCCCGGCCCGGGGCGTGCTCGGCGGACGCGAGGTGGTGTTCCTGCCGCGGCACGGCGCCGACCACCGGTTCGCGCCCCACCGCGTCCCCTACCGGGCGAACCTCTGGGCACTGCGCGCGCTCGGCGTCCGCCAGGTCGTGACGTCGTGCGCGGTGGGCGGGCTCGTGCCGGAGCTGACCGCCGGGACGGTCGTCGTGCCGGACCAGGTGATCGACCGCACCTGGGACCGCGAGCACACCTACTACGACGTGGAGGGCCCCGTGGTCCACGTCCCGTTCGCCGACCCGTACTGCCCACGCGGCCGGGCCGCCGCGGTCGCGGCGGCCCAGGCCGGCCCGCTGCCGGCCGTGGACGGCGGCACGATGGTCGTCATCCAGGGCCCGCGGTTCTCGTCGCGCGCGGAGTCGAGGCGCAACGCCCGCGACGGCGGGACGCTCGTCAACATGACCGCGATGCCCGAGACCGCGCTGGCCCGCGAGCTCGCCCTGTGCTGCACCACGCTCGCGCTCGTCACGGACGCGGACGCCGGCGTCGAGGGCGGTGAGCACGTCACGCAGGCGGCGGTGCTGGAGCTGTTCGCACAGAACGTCACGAAGCTCGCCGGCGTCCTGGAGGCCACGGTCGCGGCCCTGCCCGACGACGAGTGCACTTGCCACCAGGTGCTCGACGGCCAGAAGCTGCCGATCACCCTGCCCTGACCCCGGTCAGGACCGGATGAAGTCCAGCAGGTCGGCGTTGATGACGTCCGCGTGCGTGGTCGGCATGCCGTGCGGGAAGCCCTCGTAGGTCATCAGCGTGCCGTTCGGGAGCAGCTCGGCCGACTTCGGGCCGGCGTTGGCGTACGGGACGATCTGGTCGTCGTCGCCGTGCATCACCAGCACCGGCACGGTGATCGCGCGCAGGTCCTCCGTGAAGTCGGTCTCGGAGAAGGCGGCGATGCCGTCGTAGTGCGCCTTCGCGCCGCCCGCCATGCCCTGGCGCCACCAGTTGCGCACCAGCGGTTCGCGCGTCTCGACGCCGGGCCGGTTGAACCCGTAGAACGGCCCTGCCGGGAGGGCGTGGTAGAACTCGGCGCGGCTGGCGGCGAGCTGGGCCCGCAGGTCGTCGAACACGCTCTTCGGCAGCCCGTCGGGGTTCGCGTCGGTCTGCACCATGAGCGGCGGCACGGCGGCGATGATCGCCGCCTTGGCCACCCGGTCCGCACCGTGCCGGGCGATGTAGTGCACCACCTCGCCGCCGCCGGTGGAGTGCCCCACGTGCACGGCGTCGTGCAGGTCGAGGTACGTGGTCAGCGCGGCGAGGTCGGCGGCGTAGTGGTCCATGTCGTGGCCGTCCGCCACCTGCGTCGACCGGCCGTGTCCCCGCCGGTCGTGGGCGATCACGCGGTAGCCCTGCTGGAGGAAGAACAGCAGCTGGGCGTCCCAGTCGTCCGACGACAGGGGCCAGCCGTGGCTGAACACGATCGGCTGGCCGCTGCCCCAGTCCTTGTAGAAGATCTCGACACCGTCGTCCGTGACAATCTTGGGCACGTTCCCGTCTCCCTTCGCGGTGCGAGGCGCCACCTCGCCCGGCAAGGCTCCTCGGGGCCGACGCGGCGCCGGTCCCGCCCCCTACGACAGGATCCGACGGCGCGGCGGTGCGCGCAGGGCGGGCGGGGGCACACGGGACAGAAACCCGGGTGATAACCCGCGAGGCGGGCGACCCGAGGCCGTCACGCGCCCATGATCACACAGGCCAGGGCCGCGCTACTCCTTCACCGACCCGGCCGTCAGGCCCTCCACGATCCAGCGGCTCGCCACCGCGAACAGCACCATGGTCGGCAGGATCGTGAGCACCGCCGCGGCCGACATCGGGCCCCAGGCGATGTTGAACGTCGAGATGAACCCGTTGAGCGCCGCCGGGATGGTCTTGGTGGCGTCGGAGTTCAGCAGGACGACGGACAGGAACAGCTCGTTCCAGCAGTTCACGAAGTTGAAGATGAACGCCGCGGCGATCCCCGGGGCCATCACCGGCACGAGCACGCGGAACAGCGCGCCCAGGCGCGAGCACCCGTCGATCATCGCCGCCTCCTCCAGCGCGTCGGGCATGTTCTCGAAGAACCCCCGCAGCATCACGGTGGAGAACGGGATGCACATGGCCACGTAGACCAGGGCCAGCCCCGGCCGGGTGTCGACCAGTCCCAGGTCGGACAGCATCGCGTACAGGGGCCCGAGCGCGATGAACGCCGGGATCATCTGGGTGAGCAGGAACGCCCCGAGCACCGCACCCTTGCCGCGGAACTCGAACCGCGCCAGCACGTAGGCGCTGAGCAGGGCGATCAGCGTCGCCGTGCCCCCGGCCAGCAGCGCGACCGTCAGCGAGTTGCCGATGAAGGTGCCGAAGCTCGACGTGGCGAACAGGTCGGTGTAGTTGGCCGTGGACGGTTCGGACGGCCAGTACTCCAGCGGCCACCGGTTGATGGACCCGGGCGCCTTGAAGGACGTGACCACCACCCAGTAGAGCGGGAAGAGCGTGATGACCAGCCACAGCGCGAGTCCCGCGACCCGGACGACGCGCCCCGTCATCGCTGGTTCACCCGCTTCATGGCCACGAGGTAGAACGCGCAGAACACGAACAGCACCACCATGACGGCCAGGCCGATCGCGCTCGCCAGGCCGTAGGAGCCCTGCTGCGTGTACTCGATCATCCAGGTGGTCACGATGTGCGTGCGTCCCGCGGGGCCGCCGGCCGTCATCGCATAGATGATCTCGGGCGAGTTGAACGTCCAGATCGCCCGGAGCAGCACGGTGAGCGCGAGCGTGGTCCAGATGTACGGGATCACGATCGAGAAGAGCCGGCGCACGGTCCCGGCGCCATCGATGGCGGCGGCCTCCAGCACCTCGTCGGGCACCGACTGGAGCGCGGCGAGGATCATGATCGCGAAGAACGTCACGCCGTACCAGACGTTGGCGACGATGACGGCGACCATGGCCAGCGTCGGGTCGGCGAGCCACGGCAGGGGCGCGTCCACGAGGCCCGCCTTCATCAGCAGGTCGTTCACGACGCCGAACTCCGCGTTGAACATCCAGCGGAAGAGCATGCCCACCAGGAAGCCGGAGACCGCCCACGGGTAGAACACCAGCGCCTGGTAGAGCCCGCGGAAGCGGAACCGGCGCCACAGCGCCAGGGCCACCAGGAACCCGATCACGAGCTGCGGCACGATCGAGCCCACGACCCACACCACGGTGTTCCCCGCGACGACGGGGAACACCGGGTCGCCCAGGATGGTGAGGAAGTTGCCCAGACCCACCCAGGGCGTCGAGGTGAGGTCCCACAGGTTCCAGTCCCGGAACGCCATCTGCGCGCCCTGGAGCATGGGGAAGTACGTGAACCAGCAGACGAAGACGATGGCCGGGGCGAGGAACCCGAGGATCGTCAGCGCGTGCCGGAGCCCGAAGGGCGTACGACGCCGGGGCACGCGTGGCGCACCGGCACGCGGCGGACGGACGGCGGTGGCGGTCACGTCAGCTCTCCGACGCGTACTTCTCGGTCCAGAACGTGTCCCACTCCCCGAGCAGCTCGCTCGTGGTCATGTCGCCCAGCAGCACGGCCTGCAGGTCCTGGTCGGCCTTCTGCTCCCACTCTGTCCACCAGCTCACGCCGCGCGGCTGCACCACGTTGACGTACGTCTCCGGGTCCTCGGTCATGGTCACGTAGCTCGACCACGGGCCCTCGGAGTAGAACGGGTCCTCCCCCGCGCCGTCGATGATCGGTACCAGGCTGTTCTCCTGCGCGAACCGGGTGGCCGGCTCCGCGCCCGACAGGAACTCGACCAGGTCGGCCGCCTCGGCCTGGTGCTCGCTCGCCTCCGCGACGCCCCAGCCCGCGGTGGCCAGCGGCTGCGCCGCCTTGCCGGTGGGGCCGGTCAGCAGCGGCGCGGTGGACCACTGGTCCTCGGTGACGGTCGTCGACTGCGACACCGTGGCGATGACCTCGGGGTCCTGGAGCAGGAACGCCGTGGAGCCGTTGGTGAAGCCCTCGACCATCTCGGGGTAGCCCCACGACACGGCGGACGGCGGCGACGCCTGGTCGAACAGGGCGAAGTAGGTGTCGACGGCGTCCTGCGCCTCGGGCGCCGAGAAGATGGTGGACCCGTCCTGCAGCAGGTAGGCGTTCTCCACGTCGAGGTCGTCGATCGTGTACGCCTCCACGGCGGCCACCACGTTGCTGAACCCGTTCTGGCCGCCGCGGAACGCGTAGCCGTAGGTGTTCTGTCCCGGGTCCTGGATGGCGGTGGCCTGCTCCAGCAGGTCCTCCCACGACGCCGGCGGCCCGTCGAAGCCCGCCTCCTCGACGAGGTCGGTGCGGTAGAACAGCGACAGCCCGTAGAAGCCGTACGGCACGTAGTAGCGGGCACCGTCGGGCGCGGTCACGGCCTGCGCGTTGTCGGTCAGGTCGTCCCAGCCCGCCCACTGCGGGGCCTCGTCGGACAGGTCGTGCAGCCAGCCGTTGTTGCTGAACGCCCCGACGGTGCTGTCGCGGACCTCCAGCACGTCCACGCCGCGGCCGGACTGGAGCATCTGCTGGAGCTTCTGGTCGGCCTGGTCGGTGGGCGGGGACACCAGGTCGACGGTGACGCCCGGGTTCTCCGCCTCGAACTCGTCCAGCAGCTCGCGGATGAGCGCGGTCCGGGCCGGGTTGGTCAGGCTCTCGACCATCTGCAGGCGGACGGTCCCGTCGGCGGCGGACCCGCCTCCGGAACACGCGGTGAGGGCGAGCAGGCCGATCGTGGCCAGGCTCGCGGTGACGGCAGCTCGGGTGCGGTGCACGGGCGCACCTCTCCTTCTTCTCGGTCGGTGTGGTGTCACTGGCCCCGACGTTCGTCGGCGAACGCCAGGATCTGGGGTACGGCGCGCTCGACGAACGCCTCGAAGTCGCGCGGCTCGGTGTACAGGTGCGCCGAGAGGCGCAGGTAGCCCACGCCGCCGAAGCTCGTGAAGGCCGACTCGACGCCGGCCAGGTCGAGCAGGCGCAGGCGCAGCTCGTCGGCGTCCGTCCGGTCCCGTCCGAGACCGTCCGGGAGCCGGATCAGGCGCATCGCGGGCACGGGCATGCCGACGTCGGTGGCCACGGGTCCGTCGACATGGGGCTGGAGGGCCGCGCCGATGACGTCCACGCCGTGGTCGGCGAGCGCCGCCATGGTCTCGCGCGCCCGGGCCCAGCCGTGCTCCCGCTCGACGAACCGGACGGCGTGCGGGGAGGCGAGGTAGGCGGTCGCGTCCAGGGTGCCCTGGGAGTCGAACCGCTCAGGGTAGGGCTCCTCGGCACCCCAGGAGTCGATGAGCGGCCAGAGGTCGTCACGGTCGGCGGCCCGGGTGACGAGCAGCGCGGACCCGCGCGGCGCGCAGGGCCACTTGTGCAGGTTGCCGAACCACCAGTCGCCGCCCGCGGCGGCGGCCGCGTCGGGGACGAGGCCGGGCGCGTGCGCGCCGTCCACGAGCACGCGGGCGCCGCGTTCGTGGGCGACCTGCGTGATCCGGGCGGTCGGGAGCAGACGGGCGGTGGGCGAGGTGATCTGGTCGACGACGACGAGGCGCACCGTGCCGGTGAGCTCGGCCCGGAACCGCTCGACGACCTCGTCCTCCGTCGCCGCGAGCGGCACGGCGACCGTGCGGACGCGGGCACCGGTGCGCCGGGCGAGCCGGTGGGCGCCCATGGTGACGGCGCCGTAGCCGTGGTCGGTGACCAGGATCTCGTCGCCGGGCGCGAGCCGCAGGGAGTTGAGCACCACGGTCGCGGCCGCCGAGGCGTTGGGCACGAACGCCGTGTCCTCGGCGCGGGCACCCACGAACGGCGCGATCTCGTGGCGGGCGGCGGCGATGAGCTCGGGCGTCCGGGGGAACCAGGCGACAGGGCTGAGGTCGGCCTGCCGCCGCAGCTCCTCCTGGTGGCGCCCCACCTCAATGGGGACGGCGCCGTAGGAGCCGTGGTTGAGGTGCACGACGGTGTCGTCCAGCGGCCACGCGTCCCGGGCCGGCCGGCCGGACGCGAGCCGGACGGGCACCGGTGCGGTGGTGGTGTGCACCTGGTCCATCGACCCTCCCTCGGGTAGTTGTCGGACAACCATGGCAGGCCAGGCGGCACAAGGCCAGAGATTCCTGGCAAATGACACAGATCTGTAGGACAGGTTTTACGGGGGCGAAATGTCCGCGGCGGCAGGGAGAACCTGACATGCTGGAGGGATGCACGAGGTGAGCGCGGTCGAGACGGCACTGCACGGGGTCCGCACCCTGATCGCCGACGGCTCCCTCCAACCGGGCGACCGGCTGCCCAGCGAGGGCGAGCTGAGCGAGCGGCTCGGCGTCTCGCGCGGCTCGATCCGCGAGGCGATCCGCACGCTCTCGGCCCTGGGCGTGGTCGAGACGCGCCGCGGGGCCGGGACGTTCGTGGGCGAGCTGCGCGCCGCCGACATGATCCGGACGCTCACCCTCACGGTCGGCCTGCTGCCGCTGGAGTCGATCCTCGAGCTCTACGAGCTGCGCCGCGTGCTGGAGGCGCATGCCGTGGCCCTGTCGGCGGCGCGCTGCGACGACACCACGCTGACCCGGCTGGCGGACCTCCTCGACCGGCTGGAGGCGAGCGAGGACGTCGACGAGCAGTCGGCGCTCGACCACGAGTTCCACATGGGCATCGTGCGGCTGTGCGGCAACGAGTCGCTGGCGTCCCTGGTGTCGGTGCTCCGGTCCCGGTCGCGCGCCTACCCGGTGCTCACCCCGGACACCAAGCGGGTCTCCGACGCGGGCCACCGCGCGATCCTGCGCGCGCTGACGGCGCGCGACCCCGTCGCGGCGTCGGTGGCCGCGGCGGCGCACGTCACGCAGAGCGAGGTGTGGCTGCGCGAGCGCCGTCCGGCGCCGGACCCGGTGGACTGACCCCGGGCCGACCGGGGCGCACGGCCCCGGCGCGGGTCAGGCCCGGCTGTCCGCGGCGCCGACCTGGTGGAACGCACGGTCGAAGTGCACCAGGGCGCGTCCGCCGTCCCGGGCGGACGCGTGCACGGCGACGACCCGGCCGACGAGCAGCACGTGGTCACCCGCCTCGACCTCGGTCCAGGTCTCGCACTCCAGCACGTGCCGCGCGTCCTCGGTCAGCAGGGGGACGCCGGCCCGGCCCGCGCCCACGACCCGGCCGATGAACTTGTCCGGGGCCTTGGAGGCGAACGCGGCGGCGACGTCCTCGCGGTCGTGCGCCAGCACGTGCACCGCGAACCGCCGCGCCGCGCGCAGCGGCGCCAGGGTGCGGCTGGTCCGGCCCACCCCGACGGCGACCAGCGGCGGGTCGAGGCTCACGCTCATCACGGCGGTGGTCGTCAGGCCGGCGGGGACGCCGCCCGCCGTCGTCGTGACCACGCACACGCCGCTCGCCAGCCCGGCCATCGCGTCCCGGAAGCCGTCGGCGACGGACCCCCCGCGCGATGTTGATGACATCAACATACGTCCATCGTCGGTGCTCGATGTTTCGCGTGGATCACTCCGGCGGACGCGTTCTGTTACGTCTGCCGCCGGCCTCGGTAAACCCCCTCCGACCGGCGCAATCGCCTAGCATCAAGGCATGCATCAGGGCACGGACGCGCGCGCCGACCAGGAGACCGATCCGCTCGGCCGCTCGGTCGCCCGGCTGGGGCAGCGGATCCGCGCGCTCCGGCACTCGCAGCGTCTGACGCTCGTCCAGCTCGCCGAGGCCACCGGACTCTCGCACTCGTTCCTCAGCCAGGTGGAGCGGGGGCGGGCACGGCTGAGCATGTCGTCCCTGTTCCGCGTCGCGACGACGCTCGGCACCACCCAGCAGCTCCTGCTCGCCGAGGGCACGGCACCGCCCGCGGGCAGCACGCCGGTCGTGCGGCGCACCGACGAGGGGTCGGCGGCGTCGGCGGGCGGGGGCACGGTCCGTGCCCTCGCCCCCGCCGGGGACCGCCCGTTCGACCCCATGGAGTACACGGGCACGTCACGCGAACCGGGGCCGTACTGGGCCCACGACGAGGACGAGTTCGTCTACGTGGTCGAGGGCGAGGTGCTGCTCGACCTCGACGGCACGCTGGAGCAGGTGGGCCCCGGCGACTCGGCCTTCTACCGCGCCGGGACGCGTCACCGCTGGGCCAGCGCCGACGGCGGCGCCTACCGGCTGCTGGTGGTCAAGCAGCGACTCGCGCCAGACGCCGGCTGAGCCCGCGCGCCACCGCGCGCTCGTCGGCGGTCACCAGCCGGCCGTCCCGCACCACGACGCGCCCGCCCACGACGACGTGCCGCGGCCGACGGCCGGGCGCGGCCCAGAGCAGGCCCGCGACCGGGTCGGCCACGCCGGCGTCGGCCACGCCGGAGACGTCCCACACGCACAGGTCGCCGGCGGACCCCGGCGCGATCCGGCCGAGCTCGGGCCTGCCGAGCCCGTCCGCCGCGCCCGCCGTGGCGGCGTCCAGCACCTCGCGCGCCGCGAGCTGGCGGCCCACCAGCGCCGAGACCTGCATCGCCAGGCGGGCGTCCGCGAGCAGGTGGCCGGCGTCGTTCGAGCCGCCGCCGCTCGTGCCGAGGCCCACGGTGACCCCGGCCGCCAGCAGCCGTGCGACCGGCGCGACGCCCCAGCCCATCGGCACGTCGCACCCGGGGGCGTGCGTCACGGACGCCCCGGACGCCGCCACCCGGGCGATCTCCTCGTCGGTGACGTCGCACAGGTGCGCCACCGTCACGTCGGGCGCGAGCCAGCCCCACTCGTCCAGCAGGTCGAGCGGCCGCCGGCCGTACCGCTCCAGCGCGACCGCGACGTCGACCTGCTCGTTGGCCTGCGTACGCCGCCGCAGCCCGCGCTGCTGGGCCACCTCCGCGAGCAGCCGGAACGTCGCCTCGCCGTCGCTGTGCACGCCGGCCGGGCCGACGGCGACCTGCACGCGGCCGTCGGCGCGCACGCCGCCCGGCGCGTCACCCACCAGCGCGTCGGCGACGGCGTCCGCGCTCAGCGCCGCCGCCTCGGCGTCGTCGCCCGCGGTGCCCCGCACCAGGACGAGGCGCGCCCCGAGGTCGTCCGCCGCAGCGGCCGTCGCGCGCGCGAGGTCGGCGGTGGCGGCCGGGTCGAGCCCCGCCGGCCACGTGAGGTGGTGGTCGGCGACGGTCGTGACCCCGCTGAGCAGGGCCTCCGCCAGCCCGGCGCGGGCCGCCGCGCGCACGAGCCCCGCGTCGACCCCGGCGCGCCGGTAGGCGGCGGCCATCAGCGCGAGCCAGTCGCGCATGGGGACGCCGCGGGTGCCGGGCAGCGTCCGGAACGCCGTCTGGAGCAGGTGGTGGTGCGCGTTCACCAGCCCCGGCGTGACCACGCAGCCGGTCGCGTCGAGCACCTCGATGCCGGTGTCGGACGACGCGCCGGATGCCTGCGGGGCACCGGCACCGTCCGCACCGGTGCGGATCTCCAGCACCCGTCCGTCCGCGCCGATCACGACGTCACCCCCGGGCTCCTCCGCACCGGACCACGTCCCGTCGGCCGCGGCGCCGGGCCCGCCGGGCCAGGCACCCGACCCGTACGCGGGGGTGCCCGACCCGTCCGCCCGGGCACCCGGACCCGTGCGCACCGCGAGCGCCCCGCGCACGACCAGGCGCGGCACGGCACGGTCCGCGACCAGGCGCGGGGCGGCCCCGTCCGTGACCGGACGCGACACGGTCCCGCTCTCGTCCGGCGGCGACCCCGCACCGGCCTCGCTCACCCGCGGTCCCGGGCGCCGAGCGCGCTCGCGCCGTCGGCCGGCGTCGTGAACCGGGACGCCTCGACGAGCGTCCGCGCGAGCTGCGCGACCGCACGCTCGAACAGCTCCTTGCCGGCCTCGGCGGTGGCGGTGGTCGGGTCGCCCACGTGGCCGTCGGGGCCGAAGTCGCTCGACAGCCAGCCGAACGACGTGGGCCGGCCGAAGCCGATCTGCTCGTAGGCGAGCAGGTCCTCGGGCACGCGGCGTTCCGCGAGGTCCATGTGGACCAGTCCGGGGCGCAGGTGCAGCATGAGGGAGGTCTCGCCGTGGCCGCCGTGCACGCCGAGGCCGTGCTCGTCGCCGGAGGCCGGGACGCCGCCCTGGTCGCGCGGCATCGAGACGTGCGCGAAGAACGTGCGCAGCCCGAACCGGCGCCGCAGCTCCCGGTTGGCGACCTGGCCGAGCGCGGAGTTGCCGCCGTGCCCGTTGACGAACATCAGCCGCGTGATGCCCGACGCGGCGAGCGAGCGGCCGACGTCGACCAGGACGCGCATGAGCGTGTCCCACGAGAGCCAGACCGTGCCGGGGAACCCGGCGTGCTCGTCCGACTTCGTGTACGCGAGCGGCTCCAGCAGCACGACGGACGCCGCGCCGGAGGCGGCGACCGACTCGACGGCGGCCGACGCCGCCTCGATGGCCGTCACCAGGTCGGTCGAGACCGGCAGGTGGGGCCCGTGCTGCTCGATCGCCCCGAGCGGGAGCACCGCGACGGTGTCGGGGGGCAGGGCCTCGATCTGCCGCCAGGTGAGGTCGGCGAACCGCGGGGCGGCCATCAGCGCACCCCGATGTTGACGCGGGTGTCCACGGGCGGGGCGTCGACCAGCTTGCCGGGGTTGAGCAGACCCTTCGGGTCCATGGTGCGGGCGGTCTCGCGGGCGAGGTCGACGTTGCGGTCCACGTACCACTGGTGCGGCGAGTGCACGCCGAGACCCAGCGCCTCCAGGCGCTCGATCCCCGCGAGCGTGTGCTCCTCGGAGACGTAGTCCGCGACGACCATCGCCAGGGGCGCCCTGCCCATGAGCTCCAGGTGGAGGTGCACGTCGCCGTCGTAGACCGCGCGGACGTCGTCCGCGCGCTCCCAGTGGGCGAGGCCGCCGGTCTCCATGTGGAACCACGTGTGCTCGGGGTGCGCCTTCTGCAGGTAGTACACGGGGTGGTTGTAGGACATCGAGGAGAGCTTGTCGGTCTCCGCGTAGTCCGCGAGCGTGGCCACGACGTCGCCGCCGGCGGCGACCACGCGCGCCTCGATCTCCGCCACGGTCGACGCCTCGGCGATCACGCGCAGGCTGTGCCGTGCGGCGTCGAGCGGCACGGGCGCGGGCAGGCTCGGCACGAGGGCCGGCAGGTCCGCCGACGCCAGCCGGGGCAGCACGGGCAGGTCGAGCAGCGAGCGGTGCACGCTCGTCATCGACGCCCAGTCGTCGAAGGCGGCGTAGACGGCCACCCAGTCGCGGGCCGGGTCCGTGGCGATCTCCAGCTCCACGATCACGCCCGTCACGCCGTAGACGTGCACGTACGGCGTCACGTCCGGGCCCGACACCGTGAAGGTGGTCCCGCTGCCGTCCATGGGCGCCACCGTGACCGACAGCACGAAGCCGTCGGAGGTGGACCCGTGCTCGATCGTGCCGGTGCCGGCCGATCCCCCGCCGACGAACCCGCCGATGGTCGAGCCCTTGGTGGACGGGTAGATCCAGATGTCGCGGCCGGCCGCGCGCGCCGCGACGTCGATCGCGGTGATCTTCGCGCCCGCCCCTGCGGTCACCGTGCCCGAGTCGTTGACCCGGATGGTGTCCAGGCCGCGCAGATCCAGCACGAAGCCGCCGTCGAACGGCGTCGCCTGGCCGTAGTTGCCGGTGCCCGAGCCGCGGGGCGTCACCGGGACGTCGTGCTCGTAGGCGATCCGCAGCACCTCGGCGACCTCCGCCGCCGAGCGGGGGCGGACGACGGCGTCGGGCAGGTACCGCCCGGCCGGCACCTTCTCCTGGAGCACGGGTGACATGCGGGACCAGTCGGAGGACGTCTTGAGCAGCAGCTCGGGGTCGGTGGAGACGAGGTCGGGGCCGAGCCGGGTGGCGATCTCGTCCGCGGCGCGCGCCGCCCGCTCGGGGCCGGCCGGAGTGCCGGCGGGGGTGGTGGTCGTCATGGTCAGCTCCCCATCGAGATCGAGTCGTCGGTGAACTCGTTGGTGTACAGGGACTCCGGGTCGATGTCGGCGGAGTCGATCTGGCCGGCGTCGACGAGGATCGGGCCGAAGGTGTCCACGATCTCGGCCATGCGGTCGGGGTCGATGCGGCCGAACACGCCGGAGGCCGGGTCGTCGGTGACGAGGTCGAGGTCCTTCATCGTCTGCACCGAGTAGTCCGCCACCCCGAGCGAGTAGGTCCAGCCCGTCTGGTACTGGTCCACGAGGTCGACGATCAGCTCGTTCGTGGCCTCCGGGTCGTCGAGGTAGTCGAGCTGCGCCTGCTGCATGATCGGCACCAGCTTGGCGAGGCAGTCGGCGTTCTCCTCGACCTTGTCGGCGCGCACGGCGAGCGCCTCGGGGTAGACCGAGTAGCCGACGTCGGACAGGAGCTGGTACCCCACGGGCTTGCCCCACTGCGGGATCTCGTTCTCGTAGATGTAGGGCTCCGCCGTGGCGAACCCCTGCTGCAGGATCGCGGGGTCGGAGACGAACCGCTGGGGCGTGCCCTCGTAGCTGAGGTCGATCTGTGCGTCCTCGATGATGTCCTGCGAGGCCAGCAGACGCGGGAAGACGTCGCCCGCCGACACGAGCGGGTCGCCGCCCGCGGCCGCCTCCTCGATGGTGGTCGCGCCGTCGTGGCTGGCCGGGTCCCACATGACGATCTGCGGGCTCACGGTGAGCTGGGAGGCCACGGTGACGACGGGGTTGTCGGCCAGGGCGGTGATCTGGGCATCGGTGGTCACGGCGCCGAGCATGATCGAGTCGTCCAGGTACATGAGCGACGGCACGGGCTGGAAGTTGACGTTCGGTCCGCCGGGGCGCACCTCGACGTCCACCCCCGTGTCGACGCCCTGGGCGACGAGGGAGCCGGTGACCGACTTGGCCTCCGTGTCCACGGTGCTGTCAGGACCGACCAGGGAGTACATCGCGCCGTGCTCGGCCTCGGGCTGCCAGTCCTGCTGCAGCACGACGGTCTCGGGGCACACGCCGGACAGGTCGAGCGGCCCGTCGGCCTCGGCGGCGGGCACGTCGATCGGGGCCGCGCCGCCCGCCTGGTCGGCGGTGCCGGCGCCGCCGCACGCGGTCAGGACGAGGAGCGGGACGGCGGACAGCGCGACCAGGGCGAGGTGTCGGGGTCTGGCGAGGAACATGGGGACTCCTGGGTTGGGTGGGGCGTGGGGGCGCGGTGGGACCACCCGGTGCGTGGGGGACGCACCGGGCGGGGGTCGTGACGGACGGGCGCGGGTCGGTGTCAGGCCCCGCGTCCGTACCAGCGGCCGATGACGGCCCGGTCGAGGGCGGCGAACACGGAGAACACCACGACGCCGAACAGGGCGGTCAGGATGATGGCCATGAACAGGGCGTCCATGTTCAGCCGCAGCGTGTAGGTGCGCAGCAGACCGCCGATGCCGGGCGAGCCCTGCTGGAAGAAGAAGTCGCCGACGATCGCGCCGATCACGCTCAGGCCCGCCGCGTTGCGCAGGCCCGTGAAGATCGACGGCAGCGCCGCCGGGAACTGGAGCTTGAGGAGCCGCTGCGCACGGGTGGCGCGGTTCAGGGTGAACAGGTCGTGCGCGGCCGCCGAGGCGGACTGGAGCCCGAACAGGGTGTTCGCGATCATCGGGAACAGGGCGATGATCACGCACACCACGATGCGGGCGCTGAACCCGTAGCCCATCCAGATCCCGATGAGCGGCGTGAGGGCGAGGATGGGGATGGTCTGCAGGATCACCGCGTACGGGTAGAGCACCTTCTCGACCCAGCCCGCCTGCGCCATGACGACGGCGTACCCGATGCCGAGCACGACGGCGATCCCGAGCCCGGACAGCGCCACGCCGACGGTCTGCCACAGCGCGTCGAGCATGGGCACCATGACGTTCGGGTTGCCGAGCGTGGTGCCGAGCACCTGGTGCAGCGGGGGCAGCAGGAACCGGCGCTCGGGGCTGAGCACCAGGTAGGTCACGGCGTACCAGACGGCGACGATGCCCCCGACGGCGGCGAGCAGCGGTCCGACCCGGCTCCCGGCGGCGAGCAGCCGCCGCCGGGCCGACGACGTCCGGGCGACCGGGCGCGGTGCGGCCTCGTCCCGGGGGCGCGCGGTGCTCTCCTGCACCGTGGCGGCGCTCACGAGTGCTCCCCGAGGGCCGCGGAGACCTCACCGGTGAGCGCGGCGAAGCCGGCGTCGTACCGGAGCTCGGGCGGGCGGGGGTAGGACCAGGGCACGGGGATGTCGGCCACCACCCTGCCGGGTCGCCCGCTCATCACGACGACGCGCGTGGACAGGTAGACCGCCTCCGACACCGAGTGCGTGATGAACAGGCCGGCGAAGCTCTTGAGCTGGAAGAGGCTCTGCAGCTCGGTCTGCATGCGCAGCCGGGTGATCTCGTCGAGGGCGCCGAACGGCTCGTCGAACAGCGCGAGGTCCGGCTCGGCGACCAGCGCGCGGGCGATCGACACCCGCATCCGCATGCCACCGGAGAGCTGGCGCGGGTGCTGCTTCTCGAAGCCGGACAGCCCCACGAGGTCGAGGGCCTCCTGCGCGCGGCGCCGCCGGTCGGGCTTCGCGGCGCCGCGCAGCTCGCCGACCAGCTCGACGTTGCGCAGCGCGCTGCGCCACTCCAGGAGCGTCGGTTCCTGGAAGACGTAGGACGTCGAGGTGGCGTTCACCTCGATGCTGCCACCGGTCACGTGGTCCAGCCCGGAGGCCAGGCGCAGCAGGGTGGACTTGCCGCACCCGGACGGGCCGACGACGGAGACGAACTCGCCGGCCGTGACGGACAGGCTCACCCCCTCCAGCGCGACGGTGCCGGTGGGGAACGCCTTGGTCACGTCGTCGAGCACGAGCGTGCGCGTCATGGACTTCGGCCGTGGGGTCGTCGTGGTCACTGTGCTCACTGGTGTCCCTCACGAGCAGGTCGGGATCGGGGGTCTCGGTCGCGGCGGGCCGGTCCGCGGACCGGGTGGGCGCGGCGAGGGCGAGGGCGCGGTGGACGCGGGTGTCCGCCACCACGCGACCGCCCGTCAGGACGACGCGTGCGTGCTCCCCGCCGGCCAGCACGTCGCCGAGCGGTACGTCGGGCACGAGGACCAGATCGGCCCGGTCCCCCGCGGACAGGCCCGCCGGCGGCAGCCCGAGCACCGTGCGCGCCCCGGCCGTCACGGCGTCCAGCGCCTCGGCGGCCGTCAGGTGGCCCGCGGTCATGAGCAGCGACGTCGTCTCGAACGGGTCGCCCGTACCGGCCGGGTTGAACGGGTCGCGGAGGTTGTCGGCGCCTGCAGCCAGCGGCACGCCCGCGTCGAGCAGGGCCCGCACGGCGGTCAGCCCGCGCGGCGGGAGGTGCGTGGCGTCGCGGCCCTGGAGATAGAGGTTGGTGATCGGCAGCGTCACCACGCCGAGGCCGGCACGCGCCAGCAGGTCCACCACGGGGGCGAGCCGGTCGGGCGGCAGCGAGCCGAGCCGGACCACGTGGCTCGCCGTCACGCGCTGGGTCAGCCCGCGCGCGATCACCTGCCGGGCCAGCTCGACCACGTCGAGCGCGCCGTCGCCGGGCAGCGCCGTCTGCTCGTCGGCGTGCAGGTCCACCGGGAGCCCGGTGCGCTCGGCGAGGTCGAGCACGCGCGTGACCTCCGCCCGCGGATCGGGGGCCAGGTGCGGGCAGCCGCCCAGCACGTCCACGCCGCGCGCGGCGGCCTCGGCGAAGACGGCGTCCGGCGTGTGCGACCCGCCGAGCAGGCACACCTGGAGCGTCACGGACCCCGCGAGCTCCTCGCGCAGCCCGAGCAGCGCGTCCAGCATGCGCAACGGGTCACCCTCGGCGGGCGCGTCGACGTGGGTCCGGACGGTCGTGATGCCGCGCGCGGCGTACCGTTCGACGGCGGTCCGGGCGCGGCGCAGCACGTCGGCACCGTCGATGCCCGGCGCGAGCTCGCGCCAGCGGGCGACGGCCCCCACCAGGTCCTCCCCCGTACCCGGCGGCACGCGGTCGGCGGTGAGCGCCTTGTCGAGGTGGGCGTGCGGCTCGCACGCGGCGGGCAGCACCCGCCAGCCGGTGGCGTCGAGGCGGACGGCGCCGTCGTCCGCGGCGACGCCCGAAGTGGACCGGAAGGTGCCGGTCGGGCTGCCCGGGCGGGGCGGACCGGCTGGGCCGGTGCCGACGCCGACGCCGGTGCCGGTGCTGGTGCCGGTCGCCGATGTCGCGACGACCCGGCCGTCGGCGATCTCGACGTCGACGAGCGTGCCGGCCGGTGTCCGGACCCCGCGCAGCGCGGCGACGCGCGTTCCGGCGAGCCGCGTGGCGCCGTCGGGCAGGCCGACGGGAACGTGCCCGGGCTCGGTCTGGTGCTGCACACTGCCTCCCCTCCTGCGCTCACGGGAGCAGAATGTTGATCAGAGGAACATTCAGAACGCTAGGGGTGGCCTGTTTCGGCTGCGTGTCCGGTGCGGCGCGGGTGTGTGAACGTCGGCGCGCGGTGCGCCAGGCGGACGGCAGGGCGGTGGGAGCCGGCGGACGTGCTCGCCCGGGGCGGGCGGGCCTCGCGGGGAGGCCCGCCCGCGTCGAGGTCAGGCGTCGGCAGCGGCCGGCGCGGCCCGCAGCTCGTGCAGGCGCGAACCGTCGGTGCTGATGGTGGCGGTGGCCGTGGCGGCCGCACCGATCAGGCAGATCACCGCGCAGTACACGACGACGGGCCAGATCTGCCCGCCCACGAGGGCGACCAGTCCCGTGCAGACGAACGGGGCGAGGCCGCCGCCCAGCGTGTTGGAGATCTGGTACCCGATGTTCACACCGGTCGTGCGGGCCTCGGGGTCGAACATCTCGGCCAGCATCGTCTGCAGGGTGGCCTGCATCGCCACGCCGGGAATCACGAAGCCGACGATCATGCCCACCCAGATCAGCACCAGGTTGCTCGTGTCGAACAGCAGGAACGCCGGCCAGACCAGCAGGGCGAACCCGACGCAGCCCGCGATGTACACGGTCCGCCGTCCGACCCGGTCGGACAGCGCGCCGTACGCGGGCGCCACGAAGACCTGCAGGACGCCGACGATCATCGTCCCGGCGAACCCCTGCCAGGGCGGGATGTCGTTCTCGTTGACCAGGTAGGCGATACCGAACGTGAGCACCACGTACCCGGCGATGCTCTGCGGCAGGCCGATGAGCACGCCCATGATCGCGTTCCTGGGGTGCCGGAACACCTCGGCGACCGGGTTGGTGCGCACCCCGGCGTCCTCCTGGGCCTTCCTGGTCTCCTTGAACTCGTCGGACTCCTCGAGCCTGCTGCGCAGCACGATCGCGACGATGGCCAGCACGAGCCCGAGCACGAACGGGATGCGCCAGCCCCACGTCATGAACCAGGACTGCGGGCCGAGGCCGAGACCCGCCATGAGCCCGGCGGAGGCGACGTTCGCGATCCCCGCGCCGCTGATGAGGAACGCGCCGTACATGCCGCGCCGACCCACGGGGGCGTGCTCGACGACCATCGTCGCAGCGCCGCCCATCTCGCCGCCGACGAAGAAGCCCTGGCACATGCGGAAGAAGATCAGCAGCAGCGGCGCGGCGATGCCGATCGACGCCTCCGGCGGGATGAGCCCGATGCCCGCCGTGGCGATGCCCATGCCGACCACCGTGATCATCAGCGTCGCCTTGCGGCCGACCCGGTCACCGACGTGGCCGAAGACCAGGCCGCCGACCGGGCGCAGGAAGAACCCCACGGCGAACGTCGCGAACGACGAGAGCTGCGCGACGATCGGGTCCTCACCCGTGAAGAACACCGCGGGGAAGACCGCCGCCGACGCGAGACCGTAGAGGTAGTAGTCGTAGTACTCCATGAGCGTGCCGATGGCACCGCCCGCGATGGTGCGCTTCTGCGTGCCGCTGAGCGGCTGTGTCGCCGTACCCGCCACAGGAACCTCCAGGGGTCGTCGGGTGAAATGTGGTGCGAGTATGGCGACCGTCGGCCCCGGCGTCTACGGCGCGGACGGCACGAGCGACGTCAACGCCAGCCGGCAGGGACGTTCCGTATACGGTGTTCGCATGACCGACGGGAGGCTGCGCGCGCAGGCGATGAGCGACGAGCAGATCCAGGCCTGGGCCGACGAGGCCGAGGACGGTTACGAGGTGCCCAGGCTGGGCCGCCAAGACGGACCGCCCGCAGGCGACGGGTCGGGAGAGGCCGCGCCGGCACCCCGCGAACGGCAGTGACCAGCACCCCCGACCCCCGCGCCGTCGGCCTGCGCCGGACGGTCCTGGTCGTCGCCCTCCTGAACCTCGCCTACTTCTTCGTCGAGTTCTCCGTCGCGCTGTCCATCGGCTCGGTCTCCCTCCTCGCCGACAGTGTCGACTTCCTGGAGGACACGGCCATCAACCTGCTCGTGCTCGTGGCGCTGAGCTGGCCGCTGGCCCGGCGCGCTCTCATGGGCAAGGCCATGGCCCTGGTCATCCTCGGTCCGGCCGCGGTGGCGGCCTGGGAGGCGGTGCAGCGGTTCGCCGCGCCGACGCCGCCCGACGTCGTGCCGCTCGTGGTGGCATCCCTCGGCGCGATCGTCGTGAACGGCACCAGCGCCTGGCTGCTGGCGCGGGCGCACCACCACGGCGGGGCGCTCGGTCGCGCGGCGTTCCTGTCCGCCCGGAACGACGTGCTGGTGAACGTCGCGATCATCGCCATGGGGCTGGTCACCGCGTGGACGGCGTCCGGGTGGCCCGACCTCGTGCTGGGCTGCGTGATCATCCTGCTCGCCCTGCACGCCTCCCACGAGGTGTGGGAGGTCAGCGAGGAGGAGCGCCTGGCGGCGAAGGCGCTCGACGGCGAGGACCTGGGCTGACGCCCCCGGCCGGGGGCATGGCGCGACTGCGGGCTACGGCTGCCCGATCCGCTCCCCGTCGACGTAGACCTCGACGTCCGCGCTCTTCTCCGGCCAGAAGCAGACCAGACCCGTGACGCCCGCCGCCTCGCGCAGCGGTGTCTCGTACCCCCAGACCACGTCGGGCACCCGGACCCCGCCCACGGTCAGGGCCCGGAACCGCGCCGTCCCCTTGTACGGGCAGTAGCTCACGGCGTCGGTCGGGCTCAGGAGGTCCATCCGCACGTCGACGCGCGGCAGGTAGTAGCGGGGCGCCAGACCGGTCTCGGTCAGGACGACGGGCCGGTGCGAGTCGGCGACCACCTCGCCCCGCACCACCACCCGCACGTGCCGGCTGGAGTGCAGCGTGTCGACCCGGACGTACGGGCTGCGGGCATGGAAGTGGATCACCTCGTCCTCCTCGAGCCAGGTGTCCATGGCAGACCAGGTCAGCGTGTACGACCCGCGCATGCCCTCGACCGGCGCCTCGGGGTACCGCTGGGCGGCGCCCGCGAGCACACGGTCCCCGAGCACCACGTCGAACAGCTCGCTGCGCCCCAGCACCCGCGAGGGCTTGCCCGGTCCGGCCGGACGCAGCCGGGCCCTGACGTGGCCCGGCGAGAAGAAGTACCGCGGGGCGTACGAGTACTCCCACACCAGCAGTGGCACGGCGGCGTCGGCGACCACCTCGCCGGCGCTCAGGGCGCGGACCCGGGTCAGGCCGCGCTGGACCGTCCCGGGTTCGATGGCGAACGGGTTCTGCACGATGTCGGGCACGGGTCACCTCTCGTCGTCGGCCACGCCGCGCCGCGCCGCGCCGGGGCACGGCGACCGGCGCCTCACGCAGAGCCCAACTCAGCGCGCAACCTGGATATTTCACCCCGGCGGACTTGTGTGTGCGCAGATTCCGACCTACGGTAGACGTACTAGTTCGTCTACATGCGGACGCGGGCGGCCCGGTCCCACCGGGCCGGACTACCGCACCATCCATGACAAGGAGCAGGAACATGGCTGACAGCATCTACACCGCCGTCGCGACCTCCACCGGCGACGGCCGCGCCGGAGGCCGTGCGGCGTCCGACGACGGCGTGCTCGACCTCACCCTCGCCGTCCCCACGGCCATGGGCGGACCGGGCGGGGGCACCAACCCCGAGCAGCTCTTCGCCGCCGGCTGGGCATCCTGCTTCCACAGCGCCCTCAAGGGTGTCGCCGCCGCGCAGAAGATCACGTTCAGCGACTCCGCCGTGATCGCCGAGGTGGGCATCCAGCCGACCGAGGACGGCGCGTACGGGCTGAGCGCCGCCCTGCACGTGGAGCTCGCCGGCGTGGACCAGGCCACGGCCGACAGCCTGGTCGAGGCCGCGCACAAGGTGTGCCCCTACTCGAACGCCACCCGCGGCAACATCCCCGTGACGATCGACGCCACGGTCGCCTGACCCCTCGCCCCGGCGCGGTGGCTCGGGCCGCTGCTCGCACACCCCCAGGCACTGCTGTCCTGAGCGAGCCGGCTTCGGTCACTTGAACCGCGGCAGACCACGTTGTCGGTCCCTTGCCGCGAGATCGGTCAATTAAAGTACCGATCTCGCGGCAAGGGACCGACGTCGCGTGGAGGGTCGGAGCAAGGGACCGACGTCGCGCGCAAGGTCGGAGCAAGGGACCGACGTCGCGCGCAAGGTCCAAGCAAGGGACCGACGTCGCGCGCAAGGTCGGAGCAAGCGACCGACGCCACGTGCAGGGCCCAAGCAAGCGACCGACCGACACCGCGCGCAAGGTCCAAGCAAGCGACCGACCCCGCATACCAGGACGCCCGTCAGCCCACCGGCGAGCTCGCGCCGGGCCGTTGCACCCCCGCCGCGCGGGCCGCGCGACGCGACAGGTCGGCGAACGCATGCCGCAGCTCGGCCGGGCCCACCACCTCGATCTCGGCGTCGAACCGGGCCAGCGTCGCCGCCAGTGCGGCCCAGGTCCACGACCCGGCCACCAGCCTGGTCCGGTCGGGGCCGAGCGGCTCGACCACGCCGTCGGCGACGAACGGCGCCACCCGTTCCGCCGGCAACGCCAGGATCACCTCGCCCTGGCAGGGCCACCGGTCCGCCCCCTCGGAACCCTTGAAGCGCGCCGAGAGGAAGGCCGTCACGTCCCCGCCCGGCACCGGCCGGGGCGTGAACCGGGGGCCGTTCGGCACGCGGAGGGTCATCCGGTCGACGCGGAGGACGCGCCAGTCCTCGTGCTCCGCCGACCACCCCACGAGATACCAGTGCCCGTGCCGCACGACGAGGTGGTGCGGCTGCACGCGGCGGGCCGGACGGGCCTCGTCGTCCGCGCGTCCGGGCGAGCGGTAGTCGAACCGCAGCTCCTCGGCGGACCGGACGGCGGCGCTCAGCGCCAGCAGCACGTCGGCGCCGACGTGGGCGTTCCCGGCGGGGTCCACCGCCGTGACGTCGAGCGCGTCGACCCGCTGCCGCAGCCGGGAGGGCAGTACCTGCCGCACCGTCGCGAGGGCACGCGCCGCGGCCTCCTCGATCCCGGCACCGGTCACCACCGCGGAGCGCAGGGCGACGGCGAGCGCCACGGCCTGCTCGTCGTCGAACAGGAGGGGCGGCAGCTCGCTGCCCGCCTCCAGCCGGTAGCCACCCTCAGGTCCGCGGACCGCCTGGACCGGGTAACCCAGCTCACGCAGGCGGTCGACGTCGCGCCGCACGGTGCGTTCACTGACGCCCAGCCGTTCCGCGAGCCGCTCCCCCGGCCAGTCGCGGCGCGCCTGCAGCAGCGACAGCAGGGCCAGGAGGCGGGACGACGTGGTGGTCGAGGATGCGATCGGCACGAGATCCAGACTGGCACGAGTACCGGACGTTCCCTGTCCGGAACCGGTGACAGATTGAGGAGCACCGCCGGGGATCCCCGGCGACCGATCCCCTCTGTGAAGGACCGAGCACCATGTCGATCAGCACTGTCACCCACCTGAACTTCCACGGCCAGGCCCGCGCGGCCCTCGAGTTCTACCACTCGGTGTTCGGCGGGCAGATCACCGTCACCACCTACGGCGACTTCGGGATGCCGGCCGAGCTGCCGGGCGCCGCCAACGTGGTGTTCGGCCAGGTCGTGGCCGACAGCGGCTTCCGGGTCATGGCCTACGACGTGCCCGGCGAGGACGGGCCGGTCGCGGCCGGCACCACGCGCCGGGAGAACGGCACCACGCTCACCGAGGACCCGTTCTTCGTGTCGGTGCGGGGCGAGACCGCGGAGGAGGTCGGCGCCCTCTGGGAGCGGCTGGCCGACGGCGCCACCGTCGTCGAGCCGTACGGGCCGTCGCCGTGGGCGCCGGCCTTCGGCATGCTGACGGACCGGTTCGGCGTCACCTGGATCCTCGACGTGGCGACCGAGGGAGCCTGAGGCCGGACCTGATGGTCCCGGCCGCGAACGCGCCGACGCCCGGCGAGCACACGGCTCGCCGGGCGGGAGCGCCTGCCCGGGACCCTGGTCCACACGGCCGCGTGGCCGCCCCGGCGCGCGGCTCAGGCGTGCGGTGCGTCGCCGCCCCAGCGCGCGATGTCCTCCTCCGTCACGGTGACGGGACCTCGTGCGGGCTGGGTCATGCGGATGTGGTTGCCGAACGGGTCCCGGAACGCCGCGTCGACGCCGTAGGGCTGCTGGGTCGGCAGCTCCGTGAACTCGACGCCGAGGGCGCTGAGCCGCTCGTACTCCGCCTGGCAGTCGTCGGTGTTGAGGATGCAGGCCACGCCGAGCGCGCCCTTCGTGAGCAGGTCGCGCACCTGCGCGGCCGACTCCTCGCTCAGCGCGGGCGGCGCGGGAACCTCCAGCAGCAGGTGCCGGTCGGGGTCGGCGGGCAGCGCGACGGTGAGCCAGCGCATGAAACCCATGTCGACGTCGGCGCTCACCTCGAAACCGAGCTTGCCGACGTAGAAGTCGAGGGCCTCCTGCTGGTCGAGGACGCGGACGGCGGTGATGGCGATGGATGTGAGCATGCCGCCAATCTAGGGTCGGCCCCGCCGCGGCCGCTTCTCCGAAATCGCTCGATCAGCGCGCGCCGGCAGGCCGGGTCCACGCCCGCGTGAAGCATCCGGGCGCGAGCAGCGGCGCCGCGGTCCGCCGGTAGGTGGTCGGGGACGCACCGACGATGTCGTGGAACGTGCGGCTGAACGTGCCGAGGCTCTGGAACCCGACGGCGACCGACACCTCGGTCACGGGCGTCGCGGTGTCCCGCAGCAGCGCCATCGCCCGCTCGATCCGGCGCCGCTGGAGATACCGGTGCGGTGTCTCGCCGAACGCCGCCTTGAACGCGCGGATGAAGTGCGACGGCGACACGTGGGCGACGGCGGCGAGCGCCGCGACGTCGAGCGGCTCCGCGAAGGAACGGTCGATGGCGTCACGCGCGCGCAGCAGGCGCCGGTTGTCGGCCTCGCGCGCGGCGGTCGCGCGGCCCCGCGCCAGGCGGGCGGGCGGCGCGCCGGACGGCGTCGTGCGCGTCGTGATGGCCATGGCACCAGGGTAGGGCCGGCTCCGCCTCCGGCAGGATGCGCTCAGCTCACCCGTTCCTGCCGGGTCCAGCCGGACCACCCGCGCTCCGCGAGCAGCGCCTCCAGACGACGGCCCCCGGGCACGGAGTCGAGCGCGATCGAGTCGAAGAGCTCGACGAGCCCCTGCTCCATCCCGCGCGCGGACTCGTCCGCCCAGTCCGCGTGCCGGTCGAGCAGGGCCGCCACCTTGTCCGCCACACCGGGCAGCCGGGGGTCGTCGGGCGCCCAGTCGACCCCTTCCCCGATCGCCCGGAGCACGGCGACGAACTCCTCGTCGTCGAGCAGCCGGCTCTTGGCCGCCATCGCCTGCGCCACCTGCTCGGGGGTCAGGACGGCCAGCGAGAGGATCCAGCTGTCCCGCTCGATCTCGACGACCCGCTCGGGGATACCGAGCTCACGCCACCGGTCGAGGTAGGCGGCACCCTCCGGCGGAAGGGCCAGGCTGTCCCCCGCCGCGAGCCGGGCGATCCGGTCCCGGTGCCGTTCCCGTTCCTCGATCTCCGCGCGGAGCCGCGTGTCGATCTCGGCGACGGCTGCCGCGAGCTCGGCCTCGTCGGCCCGCAGCAGCTCCTGCACCCGCGCCAACGGCACCCCGGCGTCCGCGAGGATCTTGATCCGGATCAGGTCGACGGCGGCCTGCGCACCGTAGCGCCGATATCCCGAGTGGTCGCGGGCGGGCTCGGGGAGCAGACCCTTGGCGTGATAGTGCCGCACTGCGCGCGTCGTCACCCCGGCGTACGACGCGAGCTGGCTGATCGTCAGCATGTGCCCAGTCTCCTCTCCCGAGCCTGCCGCCCGGACTACCGAACCGGCACGACGGCGAACTGCCGCCGCGCCCAGAGGTATCCGCCCAGCCCGATCACCACGCACCAGCCGACGGCGAGCCAGCCGTCCGCCCCGGCCGGGGTGCCGGTGACCAGTGCCCGGAGCGTCTCGATGACGGGCGTGAACGGCTGATGCTCGGCGAACTGGCGCAGCCCCGCGGGCATCTGGTCCGTGGGGACGAACCCGCTGCTGACGATCGGCAGCACCATCAGCACCAGCGGGGTGTTGCTCGCCGTCTCGACGCTTCCCGCGGCCAGCCCCATCGCGACGGTCAGCCACGTGAACGAGAACGCCAGGAGCAGCACGAGCCCGGCGGCAGCGAGCCAGTCGGCCGGCCCGGCGTCCGGCCGGAACCCGAGCAGCAGCGCGAACCCGACCATCACCGAGAGCGCGAGCAGCGTGCGGACCACCGCGCCCAGGACGTGTCCGGCGAGCACCGACGTCCGGGCGATGTCCATGGTCCGGAACCGGTCGAACATCCCTCCGGTCCGGTCGATCGCGACGGCGACGGCGGTGCCGTTCGCCACGCTGGACACCGTCATGACCCAGATGCCGGGCACCAGGTAGGCCAGGTAGTCGGCGCGCGTGCCGCCGCCGTCGACCGGGAGGCCGGCACCGAGGGTGCCGCCGAACACGTAGACGAACAGCAGCAGGAACACGACCGGGATCGCGACCAGCATGAGGGCCAGCGACGGGTACCGGCTCAGGTGCCGCAGGTTGCGGCGCAGCATGGTCAGCGAGTCGCGGACGACGTACGTGGCGCTCATCGTGCGGTCACCCCCTGGACGCCGGCCTCGTCGCCCGTCGGGGCGTGCCCGGTCAACGCGAGGAAGACGTCGTCGAGGTTCGTGCTCTCGCCGGGGACCTGCGCCTTGAGCTCGGCCGGCGTCCCCTCGGCGACGAGCCGCCCGCCGTCCAGGACGCCGACGCGGTCGGCCAGCGCGTCCGCCTCGTCCAGGTACTGGGTGGTCAGGAGCACGGTGACGCCGTCGGCCACCTGGTCCCGGACCACCTGCCAGACCTCCCGGCGGCTGCGCGGGTCGAGCCCGGTGGTGGGCTCGTCCAGGAAGATGAGCCGCGGCCGGGTGATCAGGGTCATCGCCAGGTCCAGCCGGCGCTTCATGCCGCCGGACCAGGTCAGGGCGCGGCGGTCGGCGGCGTCCACCAGGTCGAACCGGTCGAGCAGCGCCGCGACGTCGCGTGCGGCGTCGACCCGGCCGAGGTGGGCGAGGTCGGCCATGAGCCGCAGGTTCTCCCGGCCGGTGAGGAACGGGTCGATCGCGGAGAACTGGCCGGTGACGCCGATCCGTGCCCGGACGAGCGCGGCCGACCGCCGGACGTCGTGGCCGCCGACCCGCACCACGCCAGCGTCGGCGGTCAGGAGCGTGGACAGGATGTTGACCATCGTCGTCTTGCCGGCGCCGTTCGGCCCCAGGAGCGCGTACACGGAGCCGGCGGCGACGACGAGGTCCACGCCGTCGAGCACACGGTGGTCGCCGAACGACTTGCGGAGCCCGGCGACCTCGATCGCGGGGGTCCCGGTGGTGCTGTCTGCTGTGGTCATGACCGCAGCGTGCAGGGTTGCCGCAGGGGCAAGGTCAAGCGGGTCAGTCGTCCGGCATCGAGCGGCGGGTGCCGACCGGGCCCGCCGCGCCTGGGAAGGCGAGGGAGCCCGCCGCGACCCACCACTCCATGACGTCGTACGCGAGGCGCCCGGCGACGACGGACGGGTCGCCGTCCGACAGGCGCGCCGCCTCGGCAGGGTCGCAGGCGAAGACGGACATGCCGCGGTAGGCCGGGTCGCTCTGCTCGCCGAACGGACCGTTCGCGACGATCAGGCCGCGGCGGGCCAGGTCGGCACGGTAGGCGAGGTGGCGAGCCTGGAGGGCGTCGAGCTCGTCGTCGGGCAGCTCGGGCGCGCGGTCCGGACGGCGCAGCACGACGACGGTGAGGACGTCGAACGCCTCCGGGATGTCAGGGTTACGCGCCACCGTGTCAGGCTACGACCACCATCGCCGACGCGCGGCACAGAGCGGTGGAGCCTGGTCCCGCGCCGCGTGGTCGGGCCCTCTCTCGGAGGTGTGTTGCTCCGCGTAGACAATGTCTACTCTCAGCAACACACCTCCGCGGGGGTCACTCCCCCGGCGTCGTGTACGCGCCGGCCGCGATGTCCTGCACCAGGGTGGGGCCGGTCGGCTCCCAGCCGAGCCACTCCCGCGTCCGGGTGCTGGTCGCCGAGCCCTCCATACCGAACCAGCGGCCGATCCAGCCGAAGTGCTCGGCGGCGTCGTCCGGGTCGATCGAGGCCACCGGCAGGTCGAGGACCCGGCCGATCGCCTCGGCGATCTCCCGGGTGGACACGCCCTCCTCGGCGGTCGCGTGCAGGCGCACGCCGGCGGGGGCCTTGGCCAGGGCGAGCGCGACGAGCCGGGCGGCGTCGGACCGGTGGACCGCCGCCCAGCGGTTGGTGCCGTCGCCCGGGTAGCCGGAGACGCCGCGGCGTCGGGCCGCCTCGACGACCGCGGCGACGAACCCGTGGTCGCCCGCGCCGTGGACCGTGGGCGCGAACCGGAGGGCCACCGCGTGCACGTCGCGGTCGACGAGGCCGAGCGCCAGGTTCTCCGCGCCGCCGCGCGGCGAGTCCGGGCCGTGGGCCGGGGACGGGTCGTCCTCGGTGGCCGGGCGGCCGTCCGTCAGCCCCGCGACGCCCGCCGCGAGCAGGAACGGCCGGCCCGTGCCGGACAGCGCCTCGCCGATGGTCTCGACGGCGGCACGCTCGGCCGCGTTCGACACGGCCGGGTTCGCGAAGTCGTGCTTGTTCGCGAGGTGCAGCACGGCGTCGGCGGCCGCGGCCCCGCGCCGGATGCCGTCGAGATTGTCCAGGTCGCCGCGCTGCACGCTGACGCCCTTGGCGGCCAGGGCGGACGCCGACGCGTCGGACCGGGCCAGCGCCGTGACCGTGTGACCGTCGGCGAGCAGCTCGTCGACGGCGGCAGAACCGATCCAGCCGGATGCTCCGGTGACGAATACCTGCATGGTGGAGTCCTTCCAGTGATGTCAGTGACTGATGTCAGCCACCGACATCACCGTACGCCTGAAGTCAGTCGCTGTCATCACCTAGACTGTGCGCATGGCCCGATGGCAACCCGGTACGAGCGGACGACTGCAGGCTGCTGCCCTGGAGCTGTTCGCCAGCCGCGGCTACGAGCAGACGACGGCCGCCGAGATCGCCCAGGCGGTGGGGCTCACCGAGCGAACCTTCTTCCGGCACTTCACCGACAAGCGCGAGGTGTTGTTCCGCGGGCAGGAACAGCTGACCGACGCGTTCCTCCGGGGCATCACGGCGGCGCCGGACGACGCCACGCCGATGGACGTCGTGGCCGCCGGGCTGGACTCCGGAACGGCGATCTTCCCCGACGAGCGCCGACCGCACTCCCGCCTGCGGCAGTCCGTGATCGTGCAGAACCCCGCCCTGCAGGAACGGGAACGGCACAAGATGTCCCACCTGGCAGCGACGATCGGCGACGCGCTACGGGCCCGCGGCGTCGGCGAGCCTGCGGCGACCCTCGCCGCGGAGTCCGCGAGCACGGTGTTCGGCATCGCGTTCATCCAGTGGATCCGCGAGGGCGAGGACCGCTCGCTCACGGAGATATCCCGGACCGTGCTGAGCGAGCTGCGCGGCCTGGCGGGCGGAAGCCCCGCCCAGCACCCTGCCCGGCACCCTGCCTAGCGCAGCGAGGCCAGGACCGCAGTCGGCACCGACGCCTCGTCCACGTAGCACCAGCCCCAGCCCTCACCCGGCTCGATCGACCGCATGAGCGGGTGCCCCGTGGCCTCGAAGTGCGCCGTGGCGTGCTTGGCCGGCGAGGAGTCGCAGCAGCCGACCTGCCCGCACACGAGGCAGCTGCGCAGGTGCACCCACGTGCCACCCAGGGCGAGGCACTCCGGGCAGCCCTCCCGCTCGGCGGGCTCGAGGACGGCGACCTGGTCCAGGTGCGTGCAGTCGGTGCTCATGGTCTCGTCCTCACGTCGATCGGCGGGCTCCCGGCGCGGCCGCATCGCGCGCCTGCCGGAATTCTAGGCCGCCACGGCGTCTCGTTCGACGGTGGCAGCACATCCCCCGAGCCCCGGCGTGCCGCCCGCCCCGACCGACGCCGGGGCGGGCGAGCGCTCAGTGGTCGGCGAACAGGCCGCCGTACGCGTTCAGGGCCGGCTGGCCGCCCAGGTGGGCGTAGAGGACGGTGCTGTCGGCGGGAATGTCGCCGCCGGTCACGAGGTCGACCAGGCCGGCCATCGACTTGCCCTCGTAGACGGGGTCGATGATCACGCCCTCCAGACGCCCGGTCAGCCGGATAGCCTCCAGCGTGGACTCCACGGGGATCCCGTACTCGTCGCCCGCCCACCCCGGCAGCACGATGATCTCGTCCTCGCGCAGCGGGCGGCCCACCCCGATGAGCTCCGCCGTGGAGCGGGCGATCCGAGCCACCTGGTCGCGGGTCTCGTCGAGCTTCGCGCTGGCGTCGATGCCGATCACGCGCCGCGGACGGCCGCCCGCCTCCTCCAGCGCCGCGAACCCGGCGATCATGCCCGCCAATGTGGACCCGGTGACCGCGCACACGACCACCGTGTCGAAGAAGACGCCCAGCTCGCGCTCCTGCTCCTCGACCTCGTAGGCCCAGCGCGCGAACCCGAGGCCGCCCAGCCGGTGGTCGGAGGCTCCGGCCGGGATCGCGTACGGGGTGCCGCCGCGCTCGGTGACGTCGTCGATCGCGCGGGCCCAGGAGTCCTTGAAGCCGATGCCGAACCCGGCCGGGTCGAGCCGCACCTCGGCGCCCATGATCCGGCTGAGCATGATGTTGCCGACGCGGTCGGCGACCGAGTCCGGCCAGTTCACCCAGTTCTCCTGGACCAGCACCGCCTTCAGCCCCAGTGAGGCCGCGACGGCCGCCACCTGGCGCGTGTGGTTGGACTGGTAGCCACCGATCGACACCAGGGTGTCCGCACCCTGGGCGAGCGCGTCCGGCACCAGGTACTCCAGCTTGCGGGTCTTGTTGCCGCCGTAGGCGAGACCCGCGTTGCAGTCCTCGCGCTTGGCCCAGATCGCGGCACCGCCGAGGTGGGCCGTGAGGCGCGGCATCGGGTGGACCGGGCTCGGGCCGAAGGTGAGGGGGTGGCGGGGGAAGTCGGACAGGGGCATGGGTCACTCCTCGTCAGCGGGTGGGGCGGCGGGCGGGTCGGCGGGGACGGCCGCGGGCGGGTCGGCAGGCAGGGGCGCGGGCGTGTCGGCGGGCGCGGCTGCGGGCGGGTCGGCAGGCAGGGGCGCCGGCGTGTCGGCGGGCGCGGCTGCGGGCACGGCTCCGGGCGGGTCGGCGGCCTCGTCGGTCGGCAGGGTGTACCAGGTGTCGAAGGCGACGGCGGCCGCTGCCTCCGCGTCGCCGGCGGCGCACAGCCGGATCAGGTCGTCGTGCCGGGCGAAGGACGCCCGCCCGCCCAGCGACGAGAAGCGCAGCCGTTCGGCCCGGCGCAGCACGGGCGTGAACTGGTCGAGCACCGAGGCCAGCGCCCGGTTCGCCGCCACGGCGACGGGCACGTGGTGCAGGACGTCGTCGGCACGCAGCGCCCCGTCGACGTCGCCCCGCTCGATCGCCGCGCGGAACTCGCGGGCGGCGTCGCGCATGGTGGCGAGGTCGCCGTCGGTGAGGCCGGGCACGGCGTCACGCACTGCCACCTGGTGCATCGCGGCGACGACGTCGCGTGCACCGCGCACCTCGCGCAGGTCCAGCGAGGCGACCGTCGTGGAGCTGCCCGGCCTGGCCACGACCAGCCCCGCCTCCGCCAGGCGGAGCAGCGCCTCGCGCACCGGCGTGCGGCTGACGCCGAGCCAGGCCGCGAGCTCGCCGTCCCGCAGCTGCTCACCCGGGGCGAAGCTGCCGTCGACGATGGCGTCGCGGAGGCGGCCGTAGACGTCGTCGCGCAGGAGACGACGGCCGATGGCGGGGACGCTCGCTGGAATGGGCATGCAATATATTGCATACCAGATGAGCCGCCCTGGCAAGGGCCGGGTGGGCCCCCGCCCACCCCGCTGCCTGTCCCGGCGGCGGCCGGCTGTCCCGGCGGCGGCTCACTGGCTGGGTGTCCTGGCCGGCTGTCCTGGCTGGCTGTCCTGGCTGGCTGACCTGACCCGGCTGACCTGACCCGGCTGACCTGACCCGGCTGACCTGACCCGGCTGACCTGACCCGGCTGACCTGACGCTCTCGGCACCGGCTGGCTCCCGGCGAGACCGGCGTCGTGCCCCGGTCCGGCGCACGACTTCGGTCCCTTGCTCTTACCTCACGCGTGACATCGGTCAATTGCCGCGAGATCGGCCCTCCGATGGACCGATCTCGGAGCAAGCGACCGATGCCGCGGTCTGCCGCCCCTCAAGTGACCGAAGTCAGGTCCGGGGCCGGGGGCCGGACGGGTCACGCACGCGAGGCCGAGCAGCCACCACAGCAGGTCACCGCCGAACACCCGAGCCAGACAGCCACCACCAGGCAGCGAACCACGTAGCCCAACCAACCAGCCCAACCAACCAGCCGAACCAACCAGCCGAACCAACCAGCCACCAACGTCGAACCACCGAACCAAACACCCATAACCAAACACCCACCATCAAACACCTACATCCCGACCACCAAACCCGAACCGTGCCGCAGCGCCCGCCCCGGCCGGGCCGTCGTGCGGATGCCGTCCTCGACCACAGGCGTACCACCCACCAGGACCCACGGGATGCCGGCGGCGGTGAGACGCGGCTCGTCCGGCGTCGCCCGGTCGGACACCGTGGCCGGGTCGAAGACCACGACGTCGGCCACGTACCCCTCCGCGATCCGCCCGCGGTCGGTCAGTCCGAGCCGCGCCGCGGGCCGGGCGGAGAGGTGCACGACCATCTCCGCGAGCGACAGCACACCTTCCTCCCGCACGTACCGCCCGAGGTACCGCGGGAACGTGCCCGAACCACGCGGGTGCGGCTTGGCGCCGACCAGGATGCCGTCGCTGCCCCCGGTGTGCCGCCGGTGCCGCATGATCTCGCGCACGTTCTGCTCGTCGCCCACGTGCTGCAGGATGCTCGTGCCGAGCCGGTCGGCGAGCAGCAGGTCGAAGAACACCTCGGCGGGCGCGCGTCCCTCGTCCAGCGCGATGCGGGCAACGGTGCGGCCCACCCGGTCGCCGAGCGCGGCGTCACGCACGCCCGCGATCTCGATGCTGTCCCAGTCCACGGGCACGCCGTGGCAGCCGTCGCTGCCCACGACCTCGACCTCGTGCGCGATCCACGCCCGCTCGCCGGGGTCGCGCAGCCGCGCGAGCGTGCGCTCCGGACCACCGACGGCGGCGCGGCTCGGCAGCAGCGCGGACAGCGTGGTGGACCCGGGCAGGTAGGGGTAGGAGTCGAGCGTGACGTCGACGCCCGCCTCGATCGCCCTGTCCACGAGCGCGAGCAGCTCGCCGGCCCGCCCGCGGTTCTCCGGGAAGTTCATCGTGGCGTGCGTCAGGTGCAGCGCGCACCCGGCCCGGTGCGCGACGTCGACCATCTCGGCGTACGCGTCCAGGGCACCCGCGCCGTAGGAGCGCTGGTGCGGGGCGTAGAAGCCGCCGTGCCGCGCGACCACCTCGGCCAGCGCGACCAGCTCGTCCGTGTCGGCGAAGATGCCGGGCACGTAGGTGAGCCCCGACGACATGCCGAACGCCCCCTCGCGCATGCCCTGGTCCACCTGCGCGCGCATCGCGGCGATCTCGGACGGCGTGGCGCGCCGGTCGTCCGTGCCCACCACGTTCATCCGGATGGTCCCCTGCGGCAGCAGGTACGCGACGTTGGTGGCGCTCCCCCGCCGGTCCACCTCGGCGAGGTACTCCGCCACGGAGCGCCATGCGAAGTCCACGCCGTCCGGGATGCCGTTCCAGCCCGCGATCTGCTCGCGCACGGTCGCCATCGTCTCGTCGGTGACCGGTGCGTACGAGAGCCCGTCCTGCCCGATCACCTCCGTGGTCACGCCCTGGGTCACCTTCGCCAGGTGCGCGCCGTCGGCCAGGACCGCGAGGTCGGAGTGCGCGTGCATGTCGACGAAGCCAGGCGCGACGGCCAGGCCGTCGGCGTCGATCACGCGCGCGCCCGGGGCGTCGATCCGTCCGCCGACGGCGGCGATGCTCCCGTCGCGAACCAGCACGTCGCCGGTCACGGGCGGGGCGCCGCTGCCGTCGACGACCAGGCCGCCGCGCAGGAGCAGGTCGCCGGTCATCGGGCCTCCGCTCCGGCGCCCGGCCGGGCCGCGCGGGAGCCGCCTGCGCCCGGCCCGGCCGCGCCGGGGCGACCCGCACCCGCGACGACCGCGCCGCAGGCGGCCACGGCGCGCACCCCCGAGACCTCAGCCCGCGTCGACACGGACCAGGTCCCGGATCCCGCGGGCGTCGAGCGCAGCGCCGTCCGCAGCCGTCGCGCTGGTCACCACGGCCACGGCCACGCCGTCCTCGCGCAGCGCGTGCCAGCGCTCGAAGACCGCGCCGCCCGGGCCGAGCGCGGCGCGGGAGACGGGCAGGTCGTCGGCGTCGACGTCCACCACCACGGCGACCGTGCGCTCGGGCGTGACCGCGGACCCGGCGCGCCGGGCGTCCGCCACGAGCTCCGCGAAGCGCCGGCCGAGCGGCTTGACCCGGTTCTCGGTGTCGAGCAGGCCGAGGGAGTACTCGAGGTCCTTGTAGTCGCCCAGCTCACGGGTCACGTCGTGCGAGCACCACCAGGTGACGGCGTACAGGTCGTCCGTGGTCAGCGCCGCCTCGATCGTGCGCGCGCAGAACTCCGGCATCTCCGCCTCGGCGAGGTTCATCGACGGCGCCCCGACCTCCTGGAGCCACACCTGCCGGTTCGGGTCCGTGGCGAACGCCTTGGACAGCTCGATCATCCACTCGGCGTGGCGCACCGACTGCGGCGACAGCGCGCCGTAGGTCGCGGCGGTGCCGTTGAAGATCCAGGAGTGCACCGTGGTCATGTCGCCCTGGCGCGCGGCGTGCACCGGCACGAACGGGTGCTCGTCGCGGTACCAGAGGTGGTCGTTCTCGCTGTGCGTCACCACGTGCCGGGGGTCGCGGTCGCGCGGGGCGCCGAGCAGCGAGGTGAGCCAGTGCGTCACCTCGTCCCGCTTGGCGGGCATCGCGGCCGGGTTGGGTCGCTGGAACTGGTTGAGCTCGTTGCCGAGCGTGAGCCCCAGGAAGTTGGGCTTGTCGCGGACGGCGTCGTAGACCGCCGCGACGAGCGCCGCCTGCGCCTCGATGGCCGGCTGGTCGGTGAACATGTTGCCGTCGTGCCAGTTCACGAGCCAGGCCGGCACGAAGTCGAAGCCCGACATGTGGCCCTGGATCACGTCCACCGCGATGTCGAGGCCGTGCTCGGCGGCGAGGTCGGCCACGAGCGCGATGTCGTCCAGCGCCCGCTGCCGGATCAGGGTGCGGTTGGGCTGCAGCACCGGCCAGAGCGGGAAGACCCGGACGTGGTCGACGCCGAGCGCCGCGATCGCCTCGAAGTCGGCGCGCACGACGTCCGGGTCGATCGCCATCCACTGGAACATCCAGTCCTTCGACGGGGTGTAGTTGACGCCGAAGCGCGGGGTGGTGGTCAAGGGCCTGCCTCTCAGGTGACTCAGGATTCCCGGGCGCAAGCAGCCCGGGCGGGGCAACTCAGGCGCGGGTGCCGGGGGCGGCGGACGTCGACTCGCGCACCATGAGCCGGCGTCCGCCGACCATCTGCGACGTGACGTCCTCGCCGCGCACCAGCCGTTCCAGGAGGGCGACGGCGGTGCGGGCGCTCTCCTCGACCGGCGCGTCGAGCGCGGTCAGGCGGGGCCGCACGAGGGTGGACACCCAGGAGTCCTCCCACGCGACCACGGAGAGCCGGTCCGGCACGCTCACCCCGAGCTCGGGGGCGTGCGCGACGATCTCGGCGGCGATCACCTCGCTGTCGACGATGATCGCCGTGACGTCGCCGATGCGGCCGAGCAGGTCGGACACGGGGTCGGCCGCCTCGGCGTCCCAGACCGCGTAGGACGGCTCGACGCCGTGATCGGCGGCGGCGGCCGCGAACCGCCGGTCGCGGGCCTGGGTGTGCGCCAGGCCGGGCGCGTCGTTGATCCGCGCGACGCGACGGTGCCCCAGGCCGGTCAGGTGGGCGAGCACGTCGGCGAACGCGGCGTCGTCGCGCACCGTCACGGCGGGCACCGCGGCGTCCACGGGCGCGCCGAGCACCACGGCGGGGGCACCTAGCTGGCCGACGAGGTCGAGCCGTGGGTCGTCGGTGCGGGCGTCGACCAGCAGGAACGCGTCGACGCGCTGCTCGGCCCACCACTCGCGGTAGACGCGCGCCTCGTCGTCCGCTCCCACAAGGGTGAGCGAGAGCGACCAGCCGATGTCGGCCAGGGGCTGGGTGAGCCCGGCGACCAGGCGCATGAAGAAGGGGTCGCGACCGAAGGTGTCGCTCGCGCGGGCGATCACCAGCCCGAGGCTGCGCCCGCCCTGGCCGGACACCTTGCGGCTGGCGTAGTTGGGGCGCCAGTTGAGCTCGTCGGCGGCCTGCCGGATGCGCTCGGCGGTGGCGGCCGAGACGTTGGGCCGCCCGTTGAAGACGTGGGACACCGCGGACGGCGACACGCCGGCACGGCGGGCCACCGCGGCGATCGTTGCTCGTTTCGGGGGTGTTTCGGTCACGTGCCAGACACTACGGGGGTTGACCCTCCAAAGTAAAGCGGTATACATTCGCGGCCAGCCAGATTGTGTACCGCTTTACAAGGCCCGGCACGCGGACGTGCCCCGCCGTCTCGGCCGATACATCGCAGTTCCGGATCGAAGCTCCAGGAGGTCCCGTGACACAGGGCATCACCAGACGCACGCTGCTCGGTGCGGCGCTCAGCGGCGGCATCATCGCGCCGCTGCTGTCCGGGTGCGGGGCGCTCGTGCCCGCGTCCAGCGGCCCGAACGCCCTGACCGTGCACACCCAGATCAGCGGCGCCGTCGCCGGCGCGCAGGTGTTCTCCGACGTCGTCGCCGCCTACCAGCGCGCCACCGCGCGCAGGGTCGCGCTGCTGAAGAACGGCTCCGACCTGCCGATCGTCTTCGAGACGAGCACCCTGGCGGGCAAGGAGGCGGACGTCGCCATCGTGAACATGATGGGCCGCACGCTGTCCTGGACCCGCCTGGGCGCCACCGTGCCGGTGAACGACTACCTCGACGACTGGGGCCTGCGGGACCTGATCATCCCCGAGGCGCTGGCGGAGTGGACCGACGAGGAGGGCCGCCTGCGCGCCTTCCCGTTCACCCGCACCAACTGGCCGGTGTCGTTCAACACCGGGCTGCTGGAGGAGGCGGGCGTCGGCGCCATCCCGACCACGTCGGACGAGCTGATCGCCGCCGCGGACGCCCTGCGGTCCAAGGGCATCGGCCCCGTGACCGTGGGCGGCTCCGACTGGAGCGGCCAGAAGATGTTCCTGCAGATCCTGCAGGGCTTCATCACCCAGGACGAGGCGCGCACCGTGTTCTCCACCGGCAAGATCTCCGAGAGCCCGGGCGCGATCAAGGGCGTCGAGCACTTCGTCGAGCTGCGCGACGCCGGCGTCTTCGTCGACAACGTCCAGGGTTACACGTCCGACTCCGAGCTCACGCAGTTCAACACCCGCAAGGCCGCCATCGTCCCGGCGATGTCGTCGGCCCTCGCGCTGGTGCCGAACGAGCGCGCGGCCGAGGTGACCGTGGGCGGCTGGCCCATGCCGTCCAGCGGCGGCGTGCTGGAACGCCCCAGCGTCATCAAGAGCTTCAACGGCCACGGCATCTGGATCAGCGAGAACGGCCTCAAGAAGCTCGACCTGATCAAGCCGTTCGTGCAGAACCTGTACACCCCCGAGGTCACGGACCAGTTCATCCTCGGGTCCGGCCGCGACATGAGCCGCATCACCGACACCGTCAGCCAGGACTTCCCGCTGGTCGCCCAGGGCTCACGGCTCACCGACGACGACGTGACCCCCGTGATGCTGCCCGACCTGCTCATCCCCGACGCCGTGTTCGAGCCGATGATCCAGGCGACCGCGCTCGCCTACGGGTCCGCCCCCGCCGACCGCATCATCGACGCCTTCGAGAAGTCGTACCAGGCGGCCTGACCGCTCGAGCTGGGAAAGGACCCCACCCATGACCGCGCTCCTCGACGCCGGCCGCCCCGACACCACCGGTGACGGCACCGCCGCCGCCACGCCCGCCCGCCGCCGCGGAACCCTCCGCGACCGGTTCCCCGGCCTCGCCCTGCCCGCGCTGATCTGGTACGCGGTGTTCATGATCGGCCCCGTGGTCGCGATGTTCGTCATCGCGTTCCTCTCGTGGCCGGGCATGCTCACCACGCCCACCCCCGCGGGCCTCGACAACTTCGCCCGCGTCTTCGCCGACGAGACCTTCTGGACGGCGACCGCGAACTCGGCGGTCCAGATCGTCGTCGGCCTGCCGATCATGATCGGCCTCGCGTTCCTGCTCGCCTTCTACGTGGTGCAGAAGCCGCGCGGCCACCGCGTGCTGCGGTACCTGCTGTTCATCCCGGCGCTCATCTCCGCCCCGGCGACGGCGATGGTCTTCTACGCGATGCTCAACCCGGACGGCCTGGTCAACGGGTTCCTGCGCCCGCTGGGCCTGGAGGGCAACGAGTGGCTCGCCGACCCGGCCACGGCGCTCGGCGCCATCATCGCCGTCGAGCTGTGGAGCGGCATCGGCTACTCGGCGGTGCTCATCGCATCGCGGCTCGACGGCGTCGAGAGCGAGATCGTGCAGGCCGCACGCCTGGACGGCGCGGGCGACTGGCGGCTGGCCTGGCGCATGTACTGGCCCATCGCCCAGGACTTCATCGGCGTGGTCGCGATGCTCCAGTTCCTGTCCATGCTGTTCAACTCGGCGCAGACCGTGCTGCTGCTCACGCAGGGCGGGCCCGAGAACGCGACCACGACGCTCGCGTACCTCATCTACCGCAAGGCGTTCGTCGAGACCGACCTGGGCTACAGCCAGGCCGTCGGCGTCGTCCTCTTCGTGATCGGGCTGCTCGGGATGTGGGCGATCCGCCGCACGCTCCGCGCCACGCACTGATCCCCGCCCGATCTGCCTCACGACCTGCCCTGGAGACCCTCATGGCTCAGCGCGCCACCGTCGCCCGGCGACTCCCCCTGCGCGACCGCATCGGCTCGATCACGAGCGGCACGCTCGCGTGGATCTACGCCGCACTGCTGGTGATCCCCTTCTACTACTTCATCGTCTCCTCGTTCAAGACGAACGAGGAGATCTTCGAGTCGCCGCTCGCGTTGCCGACGACGTTCGACTTCTCCAACTTCACGACGGCGATCCGGCAGGCCGACCTCGGCCTCGCCGTCGCCAACTCCGCCCTGACCACGGTCGCCGCGCTCGTGCTGACCCTGCTGCTCGCGCTGCCGGCGTCGTTCGCGCTGGCGCGGGCGCGCGGGCGGGCCGGCAAGATCGTCGAGAGCGTCTTCGCGCTCGGGTTCCTCATCCCGTCGTTCGCGGCCCTGTTCCCCACGTTCCTGCTCGCCGCCGCGCTCGGCCTGTTCCACACCCGCACGTTCGTGGTGTTCCTGCTGCCGGCCACCGCGCTGCCCCTGTCGATCGTCATCCTCACCTCGTTCATGCGCACCATCCCGCGCGAGCTGGAGGAGGCGGCCTCGATGGACGGCGCGTCGTCGCTCCAGGTGCTGCGGCAGGTCTACCTGCCCATCTGCGTGCCGGGCATCGCGACGGTGCTGCTGCTGAACTTCCTGTCGTTCTGGAACGCGTACCTGTACCCGCTGATCCTGATCGGCCCGGACACCGCACAGCGCACCATCCAGGTGGCCCTGCCGACCCTCAAGGTCGACGCCGGGACGGACTACGGCGTGCTGATGGCCGGCACCCTGTTCACACTGTTGCCCGTGTACCTCGTCTACACCGTGCTCCAGCGCCAGATGCAGCGCGCGCTGCTGTCGGGGGCGGTCAAGGGATGACGCACCCACACCTGTCGGACGTGCGGGCCACCCCGGTGACCCGCACGTCCGGCACGAGCGCGGCGTCGCTGCCGCTCGTCACCCGGATCGGCCAGGTCAACCAGCGTCTCAAGGGCTGGGAGGCGGTCCGCTGGGTCGACGGTGCACCCCGCGTCACCGACGTGCTGCGCCGCGAGGTGGACCGCTGGGGCGGGCTCGGCGCGGTCTACGGCGTGCTCCGCGCGGACCCGTGGTCCGCGGTGCACTGGGACAACGGCGTACCGCCCGAGCGCAGCGCCGAGGCCTACGCCGCCGTGCAGGAGCACGTGACCACCTACGGCGACGGCATCCCGGTGCTGTTCGTCGAGGAGGCGCCCCACGGCCTCATGGCGCTGGGCGGCACCACGCTGCCCGTGAACCTCGCGCTCGGCGCCGGCATGGACGCCGACCTGACCGAGGAGCTCGCGGCCGCCGTCGCCGCCGAGGCCCGGGCCCGCGGCACCCACGTCGCGCTGGTCTCCGGGCTGGACGTGCTGCGCGACCCACGCTGGGGCCGCGCCGAGGAGTGCTTCTCGGAGGACCCGGCGCTGGCCGCCCTGCTGGTCACGGCCACGGTGCGGGGCATGCAGGGCACCGCCTCGGCCGGCGACCCGATCGACGGCGCGCACGTGGCCGTCGTGGCCAAGCACCTCGCCGCCCAGGGCGCCGGCATGGGCGGGCGCAACGGCTCGGGTGCGCCGATCGGCCGGCGCGAGCTCGGCGAGATCCACCTGCGGCCCGCGCACGCCGCCGCACGCGCGGGCGTCGCCGGCTTCATGGCTGCCTACAACGACATCGACGGGGTGCCCTGCAGCGCGAACGAGGACCTGCTCACGGGCACCCTCCGTGAGCGGTGGGGCTGGGAGGGCGTCGTCATGGCGGACGGCACCGCCGTCGACCGGCTCCGCGACAGCTCGCCCGACCCCGCCTCCGCCGCGGCCCTCGCCCTGCGGGCCGGCGTCGACCTGAGCCTCTGGGACGAGGCGTTCACGCACCTGGAGACCGCGATCGACCGCGGGCTCGTCGCCGAGGCGACGCTGGACCGCGCGGTCGACCGGGTGCTCGGCCTGAAGCGGCGGCTGGGCCTGCTCGGCGACGCACCTCGCGACGCCGCAGGGCAGGCCGACGGGACCGCCGGCCGTGACGTGGTGGCGCTCGTGGAGCGGGCCGCCCGGCAGTCCGTGGTCCTCGTCGACGACGGCGGGCTGCTCCCCCTGCGCCCGGGCGCGACGGTGGCCGTCGTCGGGCCGAACGCGGACGACCTGGAGGCGCAGCTCGGCGACTACACGCCGCCGCGCCCCGTGCCCGATCCTGCTGCCTCGACCGTGCGCTCCGCGCTCATGGCGCGGTTCGGCGCCGAGCGCGTGCGGCACGCCGAGGGCAGCCGCCTGCGCGGGCCGCTCGACGATCCCGGCGCGCTCGACGCCGTGCGGGCCGCCTGCGCGGGCGCCGACGTCTGCGTCGTCGTGCTCGGCGGCACCAGCCGGCGCACCTACGACGACGAGTTCGCCGACAACGGCGCCGTCGCGGGTCCCGCGCGTGACACGACGAACGGCGAGGGCGTCGACCTGTCGTCCGTGGCGCTGCCCGAGGCGCAGCTCGCCGTGGCCCGCGCCGCGCGCGAGTCCGGGGTGCCGGTGGTCGGCGTCGTGATCGACGGACGGCCCCGCGCGCTGACCGCCCTCCGGGACCTGGTGGACGCGCTGCTCGTGGTGCCGTTCCCCGGCCCGGCCGGCGGGGAGGCGGTCGCCGCCGCGCTGTGCGACGGGACGGCCTCCGGCCGGCTGCCCGCGACGTTCCCCGCCGCGGACGGGGTGCTGCCCGTGGCGCACGACGAGCGGCGCGAGACCGCACGGGGCTACGTCGACACGGACGTGCTCCGGGCGCTGCCGTTCGGCACCGCGCACACGGACGGCACGACGTCGCGTCTGGCCGGGACCGCGGGCGGGCCGGCGATCACGGCGGCTGCCCTGGCCGACGGCGGCGTGGTGCGGCTGACCGTCGAGGTCACGAGCACCGCCGCGACGGACCGGTCCCTCTCCGTGCCGCTCTACGGCCGCCGGCACGAGCCGGGTGTGCGGCCGCGGCGTCGGCAGCTCCTCGCCGTGCGGCGTACCGTCGTCCCCGCGGGCGGCACCACCACGGTGCCGTTCGACCTGGGCCTCGACCAGCTCGGGTCGTGGGCGGGCGGCGAGCCCGTGGCCGACCCGGTCACGCTCAGCATCTGGTGCACACCGGAGCCCGACCCGCCGGCCGGCGCCGTCACGGTCCGGGTCACCGACGAGAACGGAGCCACTCCTTGGGAACGATGACGTCCACCCACCTCGACCCCGCGATCACGACGACGCTGCGGGACGCCGCCGACCGGGTCCGCGCCACCTCGGGCGCCCGGGTCGGGGACATGGTCGAGGCCGCGCTGCTGCGCACCCTCACCGACACGATCACCCTCGGCGAGGACGGCAGCGCGTTCGTCATCACCGGCGACATCCCCGCGATGTGGCTGCGTGACTCGACGACCCAGCTCACGCCCTACCTGCGGTTCCTCGGCTCGTGCCCGCCGCTGGCCGACCTGGTGGCCGCCGTCGTGCGCCGCCAGCTCGCCTGCCTGGACCACGACCCGTACGCGAACGCGTTCAACGACGGGCCGACGGGCGCCCACTACGACCCCGAGGACGTGTGCGACGACCCGCACGTCTGGGAGCAGAAGTACGAGATCGACAGCCTCGCCTACCCCGTGACGCTCGCCCACACCCTGTGGCGGGCCACGGGCCGCACGGACTTTCTCGACGAGCGGGCCCACCGGGTGCTGCGCACGATCGTGGACCAGCTCCGGACCGAGCAGGACCACGACGCGTCGGCCTACCGGTTCCAGCGCGACACCACCATCCCGACCGAGACGCTGGCCCGCGAGGGACGTGGCACCGCGGTCGGGCGCACGGGCATGACGTGGAGCGGGTTCCGCCCGTCCGACGACGCCTGCACCTACGGCTACAACGTCCCGGCGAACCTGTTCGCGGCACAGGCCCTGCTCGCCGTGGCCGACCTCGCGGCCGAGGTGCTCGGCGACGAGAGGCTGGCCGACGACGCGCGGACGCTGTCGGGCGAGCTCGTGACGGGTGTCGAGCAGTTCGGCATCGTCACGGAGCCCGGTCCGTCAGGCGACGCGCCCGGCGTCCGCACGTACGCCTACGAGGTGGACGGGCTCGACGGGGTGCTGCGGATGGACGACGCGAACACGCCGTCGCTGCTGTCGCTGCCGCTGATCGCCCCCGACGTGCTCGACGCGGACGTCTGGCGCGCGACCCGGGAGTTCGTGCTGAGCCCGGCCAACCCGTACTACACGACGGGCACGGCGGCGAGCGGCGTCGGCAGCCCGCACACCCTGCCGGGCCGCGTGTGGCCCATCGCGCTGGCCGTCGAGGCGCTCACGGGGACGCCCGAGGACCGGGTCCGGATCCTCGACGTCCTCGCCCGGACCGACGGCGGCACGGGGCGCATGCACGAGTCGTTCGACGCCTCGGACCCGACCGCGTACTCCCGCCCGTGGTTCTCGTGGGCCGACTCGATGTTCTGCGAGGTCGCCCTGGTGGTGGCGGACGAGACCGGCGCCTGACGACGTGTGCTAGCGTCGCCGCAGATCGTGACCCGAGCCGAGGAGGTGAGACCCGTGGACGCAGTGACCATACCGGGTGCTCCCCCGCAGCCCACGATCGCGCGGCGGCGCTAGCCGCCTCCGGGAGCACCCGCCCACGCACCACGCGAGAGGCGACTCCCATGAGCACCACACCTTCCTCAGCCCTGCCCCCCGTACCGTCCGTCGACGCCACCGGGCGCATACCCGCCGGCGAGCGTGCGCTCGTCCTGGGCGGTGGCGGATCCACCGGCAACGCGTGGCTGATCGGCGTCGTCGCCGGTCTGGCCGAGGCCGGGCTGGACGTGACCACCGCCGACCTCACCGTCGGCACGTCGGCCGGCTCGACCGCCGCGGCCCAGCTCGCGGGCGCGAGCCCGGCCGAGCTGCTCGACGGCGCCCTGACGGCCCCTCCGCCCCGGACCGCTCCGGCGAGCACCGGGCGGACCGCCCCGGCGGCGCACGGCAGGACCGACCCCGCGGCGCCGGTGACCGACCACCTCGCACGGATGCGCGCGATCATCGACGCCGCCACGGACCCGGCCGACCTGCGCCGCAGGGTGGGCGCGGCGGCCCTCGACCTGGCCGGGACGCAGGACGAGCACCGGCAGGAGCGGTGGCGGGCCATCGTCGCCGCGCGGCTGCCCGTCCAGACCTGGCCCCGGCGGACGGTGCTGCTGACCGCCGTGGACGCCCGCACGGGCGCCCCGGTCGTGTTCGACCGGTCCAGCGGCGTGGACCTGGCCGACGCCGTGGCCGCGAGCTGCTCCAGCGGCGCCGCCTACGCGATCGGCGACGGCCGGTACATCGACGGCGGCTACCGCACCAACGCCGAGAACGCCGACCTGGCCGCCGGGTACGCGCGCGTGCTCGTGCTGTCGCCGCTGGGCGGCCGGACGCTCACGCCGGCCGCCTGGGGCCTCGACCTCGCCACCCAGGTCGAGGCGTTGCGGGCGGGCGGCAGCCGGGTCGAGACCGTGGCCCCGGGCCCCGACGCGGAGCACCTGTTCGGCGTCAACGCGATGGACGGGACCCTGCGGCCGCTCGCCGCCCGGGCCGGCCGAGACCAGGGCAAGGCCCTCGCCGAGCGGCTGGGCGAGCTCTGGGGCTGACGCGGTCAGGCGCTCCGGGGTGTCTCCGGCGGGATCAGGCCGAGCTGGCCGGCGCGCGCGAGGGCACTGGTGCGGCTCGATGCGTTGAGCTTGCGGTAGACCTTGCGCACCTGGGTACGCACGGTGTTGACCGAGACGCCGTGGGCCGCCGCCATGCGTACAGCGCTGTCACCGGCGGCCAGCCCGGCCAGTACCGCGCGTTCCCGCCGGGTGAGCAGCACGATCGGTCCGGAGGTGGGGTGCCGGTCGTCGTCGGCGGACCGCATGGCCCCCACGTCGCGGGGGTCCGTGCCGGTCAGCCGGCACAGCTCCAGCATCTCGGAGCGGGGGAACAGCGCGAACGGGGCGTACAGCCCCTGCCGCCCGACCTCGACCGCGTGCTCGAAGCGCGCGCGGGCCCCGTCGAGATCTCCCGTGCGCAGGTGCGCCAGGGCGATGACGAGCTGGAGCTCCAGCGCGTCGCGCGGGGTCACCGCGGCGTCGCGCGCCGCCCGCCCGGCCACCGCCAGCGCACCGTCCGTGTCGCCGGCCAGGAGCCGCACCCGGGCGACGGGCGGCAGCAGGTCGCCGGCACCGGCGCTCTCGGCAAGCGCCACCACCCGGTTGCCCTCCCCGCTCGCGGCCAGCAGGTCGGCGTGCGCGCGCAGCAGCACGGGGTGCGCGCCAGGGCCCGGGCGGGCCGCCATCCCGTGCGCGAAGCAGGCCGCGTCCAGCCCGAGCAGACCGCTCACCGGCTCCCCGGAGGCCACCGCGTACGCCGCCCGGGCGGCCGCGAGGAACGGCCACAGGTCACCCTGCTCCTCGGCGGAACCCGCCCGGTCGAGCGCCTGCCGCGCGGTGGAGAGGTCCAGCCGGTCGATCGCCAGGAGGGCCTGGGCGATGGTCGCACCCAGGAGCAGGTGCCCCTCGAGCCAGGCCGGCACCGGCCCGCTGCGCCGGATGCGCTCCAGCCAGGCCCCGGCCATCCCGTGGTGCCCGCGCACGGCGGCCAGCAGCGCGAGGTTCGCAGCGGCCGAGGCGCCCGCGAAGTGCTGGAACGGGGGCGGGCCTGCCTGCTCGTGGGCGCGCCGAAGGTGCCCGACCGCGTCGGCGGGACGTCCCGCGAGCATCTCCGTCACGCCCCGGTTCAGGGCGATCAGCCCCGGACGCCCCACGCGGCGGTCCGCGCTCCAGGGCAGCGCACCGGTGGCATCCGTCCGGAGCAGGTGCTCCTCGAGCCAGGCGCCGATCCCCTCCGCCGTGCGGTACTGGCCGCGGGTCCGCGCCGCGTGCATCGCGAGCACCCCGGCGGCGACCGCGTCGCCGGGGCGCGTGAACGAGCGGAGCCGCTTCGACAGACGCACGCCGTGCAGCTCGAACAGGCGCATCGCGGCCCGGAGCCGGACGTCGTCACCCGCCTCGGCGAGCTGGTAGGCCAGCACGCCGGCCATGAGCAGCCGGGGACGCCGGGCAGTCACCGTGGCGGGCAGCCGTTCGAGCAGGCCGAGCAGCTCCGTGCCGTAGCGGGCGGGCAGCTCGAACCACCAGCGGTCCGCCAGGTCCTCCAGCGTGTCCAGGTCTCCCGCGGAGAAGGCCCGCAGAGCGCCGTCGTCAAGAGTCCGGCCGGTCCCTGCCCGGAACACCGGTGCGGACGGCTCCGCCCACGCAACATCGTCGGACAAAGTGGGTGCATCCCCTTTCCACCGTGCCGTCGGCGCGCTTCCGCGATGCCGGGTGCGGGCGCCGGGGCGCCGTGTGGCCCCACGACCCGCGGGCGGGGGCGGAACGAGCGGCGTCTCCGGCGTCTTCCCTGTTCAAGGGCGCACCGGCACGGGTGCTGCAGGAGTGGTCCGTCGTTTCCGACGAACCATTCGACGGCACTATAAGACATTCGATAAACCGATTCACAGGGCGTTCGAAACGGCGGTCAAGATATGCCGCACAGATGGCAATTGACCGTTTCTTCTCCCCGTCGCGCGCCACGCCGGCGTCCCCTCGCGCCGCCACGTACGACGGCGGCGCGAGGGGACGGTGCGGGTCAGCCCACCGTGCGGCGTCGGGCGATCATGAGGGCCGCCACGCCGGTCAGCAGGAACAGCACCGCCAGGCCGGTCACCCCGGCGATGTCGGCACCGGTCGAGGCCAGCGCGCCGTCCGGGCCGTCAGCCGGGCCGTCGGCCGGGGCGGGTGCCGGGGGCGCCGGAGGGCCGGCGTCGTCCGGGGCGACCGGGACCGTCGCGGTCGAGGGCGGCGAGGTGGGCGGCGGCGTGCCGCCCGGCGGGGTACCGGTGGCCGTGGCCGTGTTGGTCAGCTCACCGGTCTCGAGATCGGCCCGGGTCACCTCGTAGGTCGCCGTGCAGGTCACGGACGCCCCTGGCGCCAGGTCGGCCGCCTCCTGCGGGCACTCCACCGGTGACAGCTCACCCGTCCCGGAGAAGTCGGAGTCGTCGACCGTGACGTCGGCCAGCGACACGTTGCCGGTATTGGTCACCTCGAAGCTGTAGGTGACCTCCTGGCCCACCTCGGTGATCTTCTCGGTGTCCGAGGTCTTGACCACCTCGAGGCCAGGCTTCGGGGTCCCGGGGATGTCGACGGTCGACGGCGGCGACGTGGGCGGCGGGGTGTCCCCCGGCGGGGTGCCGGTGGCCGTGGCCGTGTTGGTCAGCTTCCCGGAGTCGAGGTCGGCCTGCGTGACCACGTAGCTCGCGGTGCAGGTCACCGTCGCCCCCGGCGCGAGGCTGCCGGCCTCCTGGGGACACTCGACAGGCGACAGCTCCCCCGAGCCGGAGAAGTCGGAGTCGTCGACCTCGACGTCGGTCAGCGTGACGTTGCCGGTGTTGGTCACCTCGAACGAGTAGACGACCTCCTGGCCCACCTCGGTGATCTTCTCGGTGTCCGAGGTCTTGACCACGTCGAGCCCGGGCGCCGGGGTGCTGGGGACCTCGACGGTCGACGGCGGCGACGTGGGCGGCGGGGTGTCCCCCGGTGGCGTGCCGGTGGCCGTGGCCGTGTTGGCCACCTCGCCCGAGTCGACGTCGGCCTGCGTGAGCGTGTAGGTGGCCGTGCACGTCAGCGAGTCACCCGGGGCGAGGACGTCCGCCGGGCAGGTCGCGACCGGAACCTCGCCCGTGCCCGAGAACTCCGTCTCGTCGATCGCGATGTCGCTCAGCGACAGGTTGCCGGTGTTGGTCACCTCGAAGGAGTACGTGATCTCCTGCCCCACCGTGAAGGCCTCCGGGCCGGACGGCGACGCCGACTTCACGACGGTGAGGGCGGGGTCCGGCGCCTCGACGGGCGTGCTCGTCTCCGAGGGCGGCGAGCTGATCGGGGTGTCCGTGCCGGGCGGGGTGCCCGTGGCGGTCGCCGAGTTGTCGACGGAACCCGCCTCGACGTCCTCGTCGGTGACCACGTAGGGCTCGTCGGTGGTGCAGGTGACGGTGTCGCCCGGCTCGACCGAGGTCGCCTCGCAGGTGATCGCGCCCACCGTGGGGTCGTCGATCGCCAGGTCGTCGATCGCGACGTCGCCCGTGTTGGTCACCTCGAAGGTGTAGGCGATGGTGTCACCGGTGTCCGTGATGCCGTTCTCGTTGACGTCCACGGGCTCGCCCGCGGTCTTGACGAGCGCCAGGCTGGGGTCGCCGAACGTGACGGTCGAGGGGTCCGGGTAGTCGAGGCCGATCGCCGAGATGTTGTCGGGACCGTTGGTGTAGCTGCCCGCCTCGTCGGCGGTGACGTCCACCGTGATGGTGCACGACGCCATGCCTGCGTCCAGGTTGCCCGTGGCGGCGACCGACGCGGCCCCGGCCACGGCGGTCACGTCACCGGCCGGGCAGGTGGTGGCGACGGCGGACGGGTCGGCGACGACCAGGCCGGCGGGGAGGTCGTCGGTGAACGACCAGCCGTTCTTGGCGGCCAGGTCGCTCGTGTTGGTGATCGTCAGCGTCAGGGTGGAGACACCGCCCGTGGCGACCGAGGTCGGGCTGAACGCCTTGTCGAGCTGCGGCGTCACGTCGAGCACGCGGATGTTGTCGTACGCGCCGTCGTTGCCGGTCCCGTCGCCGTTCTCGTTGCGCATCACGATGCCGAACTCTCCGCCGGTGACGAGCGTCGAGCCGTCGGCCGGGAAGCGGCCGCCGGTGACCACGCGGGTCGTGCCGTCCTGGGTCGGGGAGGTGTACTGCGTGCCCCGCGGATCGGTGCACGGGTCGATCGCCGTGCTGGACACCGGGATCTCCGTCCCCTCGCCGTCGACGAGGTAGAACCGCAGCTCGGGGTGCGTGGCCTGACAGTTCTGCGCGACCGCGTCCACCGAGAACGTGACGAACCGGCCCTCGGTCGTCAGCGCCAGCGGGCTGGCCGTCCGGAACTGGACCTGGTTGTCCGCGGAGCTGCCCGACGTGTACGACGACGCCGCGGCGTTGCCCGCCGGGTCGGTGCCGTTGATGACGCCGAGCGTGTAGGGCAGGGCCGTCAGCGAGGTGAACGTCGCTGCGCCGAAGGCGTCGGGCTGCGTCCCGCTGCAGTCCCCGGCCACGCGGGTACTGGTCTGGTTGATGATGAAGCCGTTGCAGTTGTTGCGGTCCACCCAGAACGGGTCGGCCGTGTAGGTGGTCCCGTCCGCACCCGTGTAGTCCGTCAGGAGCACGTTCGAGCCGGCAGCCCGGTTCTCGAAGTCCTCGACGAAGAGCACCTGCGGGTCACCCGGCACCCCCGGGTTGCCCGGCGCGGCCACCGCGCTCGACGTCCCCGACGTCAACGACGTGGCCACCAGGCCCGCCCCGAGCAGGCTGAGCGTCATCAGGATCGCCGGGCCTCGTCTGTATCGACCGAGAGAGAACCCGCGGCGGGTCTTCGTCGTCGTCGGCCTTGGTACGCGCATCTGCTGTCCCCTCGCTCGCGAACCGAACGGTCCGCATCCAGTACGGCGTAATCAATGCCATCCACTTCGCGCCCGATCACCAGCCAGGACCCAAGAAATCACCAACTAGATCATCAACTTCCGGACGTTTTTCACCCCCTCCGAGCAGTCCGGCGCCCAAACGACGAGGTGAGCGGCCGGTCGGCCATGGCGCCTCTGAGGCGCCGACGCCCGACAAGGGGGCGTGCGCCGCCGGAAACACCCGCGACCGCACCCGCGACGCCCCGCTCGGCGCGTGGGCGGGAGCGACTCGTGATACTCCTTTGTCTGCCGCGAAGGACTTCTTGACCAAACCAACGATCCGGATCACCGCAGCGCACATCGCGAAACCAGGACCGACAGAAGGAGCGACGCGTGCAGGACCAGGCGAACGAGCTCGTGACACCCCCGACCCGACCCGGCAACCGCAGGTTGCTGCGCACCGCCTGGACGGGCGCCGTCGCCACGGTGACGGCAGGCGGTCTGTTGTTCACCGCGGCACCGGGCATGCACCTGGCCGGTACCGAACGAGACCGGACGGCACCGCTCGCGGGGATGTCGCGCGGGGCGTTCGGCGTGGTGGGGAGCGCCGGGTCGTCCGGCGGAGACAGCCTTGCCGGGTCCTCGGGTGACAGAGTGGTCGTACAGACGTCGTCCGCGCCCTGGAACGTGACGTTCGAGCAGGTCACAGCGGTACTGGCCCGTGCCGAGCGGCAGGTGCCGGAGCTCGGCCCGGACCTCCGGCCGGCGGTGGCACAGGCGGCCGCCGAGCTCGGGATGCTGTACACCACGTACCGGACGCAGCGGCTGGTGACCGGCGAGCGGAACGGCGGGCTGCGGGTCGAGGACGCGCCGGTCGCGCGCGGGGCGGGGGACGACGAGGGCCGGGCCGAGGTGGTCGCGGACGGGTCGGGCGCGGACGGGTCGGGCGCGGACGGGTCGGGCGCGGACGACGAGGTGCCGAGCAGGCTGGTCGCGCACGACCTCGGGTCGGACGAAGCGGCGGACGACACCGAGCCCGTCACGTACCGGCAGGTCGTGCTGGCCACGGTCCGGCTGGCGAGCCTGCTCGACCTGGCGCTCGGAGGCGCGCCGGTCGAGGTGCGAGCGCCGGGCCAGAGCCGGGACCAGTCGGCGCTGCTGCGGGCCGACGCAGCGGGCGCCGGCCTCACCCTGCGGCAGAGTCTGCTCGACGTGGTCTCGTCCTTCGGGGAGTCCACCGTCGAGTACGCCAACGGGCGGATCCCGGCCTCGGTGCTGTGCCCCCTGGACTTCGCGCCCGGCCACCTACTGCGCTGTGACGCCGCGGAGCGGCTCATGGCACTGAGCGACGAGTTCGAGCGGGAGTTCGGCTACCCGATCCCCATCACGGACTCCTACCGGTCGTTCGCGGCGCAGATCGCCGTGGCCGCCGCCAAGCCGCACCTGGCGGCGGTTCCCGGCACCTCCAACCACGGCTGGGGCCTGGCGGTCGACCTGGGCCGGCCCATCTCAGGCGGCGCCTCGCCTGAGTACGTGTGGCTGCGGGTGCATGGCCCGCGGTACGGCTGGGACAACCCGTCGTGGGCGCGCCCGGACGGTACGAAGCCGGAGCCGTGGCACTTCGAGTTCTTCGCGGCGGGAGCGATCCCGCAGCGGGCGATCGACCCGTCCGACGTGGGCACCGGGACCCCGGGCGACCCGGCGGACGAGGCGCCGTCCCCCGCGGACGGCGGCGCACCGGTCTCCGCCGACGGCGGCGCCGAGCCCGTACGACAGCTCCGACCGGACGGTCACGAGGCGCGCCGCCCCGCGACCGGTGCGCCCGACGAGGCGCGCGAGACGCCGCGGGCGCCGCAGCCGGCCAGGCCCGCCCCCGGGCCGCGGCCCAGCGATCCCGCGGCTCCGCCCACGCCGAGCAGCCCGGCGGCGAAGCCGGGCGACCCCACAGTGAGGCCGACTCCCAGGCCGACGCCGGAGGAACCCGACCCGACACCGCCGGCGGCCGGCCCGTCGCCGTCGCCCGAGCCGTCCCCGACGCCGACGCCGACACCGACACCGACACCGACACCGACACCGACACCGAGCCTGCCTGCTCCTTCGCCCACGCCGACCTCACCGGCACCGACACCGACACCGTCGACGTCCGCACCGGCACCGTCCCCGTCCTCTGCGGCACCCACGGCAGCCCCGTCGCCGTCGTCGCCGGCTCCGTCCCGGTCGGCGCCCGCCGGTCAGTCCCCGTCGCCCGCGGCACCGACCCGGTCACCTGCGGCGTCGGCTCCGACTGCGACCCCGCCCGCACCGGACGCCGACCCCGCGCAAGCACCCGGCGAGGGGTGACGGCGTGCCGTACCAGGAGGCTCGCTCAGCGAGCCTCCTGGTACGGGAGCACCACCCGGTTCACGATCAGCAGCCCGGCCGCGGCGACCGGCACGGCGACCAGCGCGCCCAGGATCCCGCCGAGCGCCGCCCCGGCCAGGGCTGCCACGATGACCAGCGCGCCGGGCAGTGCCACGGCGCGGCTCATCACCCGCGGCGCCAGCACGTACGCCTCCACCTGCATGTAGACGAGCAGGAGCACCGCCACGACCACGGCGGCGAACGGGCTGACCGTCAGCGTGGCCAGCACCACGAGGGTCGAGCCGATCACCGTGCCGACCACCGGGATGAGGGCGGCGACGAAGGCCATGACGGCGAGCAGGATCGGCGCGGGGCTGCCCGCGAACAACGTCAGGATCAGGGTGAAGGTGGCGTTGACCGTCGCCAGGACGAGCTGCCCGGAGACGTACCGGCCCACGGAGTCGAGCACCTCGGTCAGCAGCGACCCCGTCAGCGCCCGCCGGGAGCGCGGCACGAGCCGGAGCAGCGCCGCGATCATCGTCGGCAGCGTGACGGCGAAGTAGATGGTCAGCGCGGTCACGACGACGACAGCCGTGACACCGTTGACCAGCCCGGTACCGACCTGCAGCACGCCGCCCGCGATGGCCGTGAGCTGCTGGGGGTCGGTGAGCAGCTCGGTCAGGGACGACAGCAGGCCGTTGAGGTCCAGCGCCACGAGGTTCTGCGTGGTCCACGCGTACCAGGCCTGGTTCGGCAGGTCGCGGAGCGCATCCACGAGCAGGTCCACGAAGATGCCGACCTGCTGGACGGCCAGCGGGAGCACCGCGACGACGAAGAGCGCGATGACCAGCACGAACCCGATGATCGCCACAGTCGCCGCGGCCCAGCGGGGCAGCCCACGGCTCGCGACGAACCGGATGGCCGGCTCCAGGGCCAGCGCCAGGAACAGTGCGAGCCCGACGTACACGAGCACCGTCGCCACCGCGGCCAGGGCGCCGAGAACACCGAGCCCGGCACCGACGCCGAGGGTGGCGAGCATCGCGTAGCCGAACGGCTGCGCGGGCAACCCCACCACCGGCCCGCGCTGCCGGACGGCACGAGCACGAGCGACGCGGTGCGGCAGACGGGCCATGGGTCCAGACCCTACTTCCCACCGGCTCGGGGGAAGCGTTCCGACACCTCGTCACGTGGCGACGCCCCGTCGTCATGTCCAGCGGAAGAAGAGTGCCGACAAGGTCGCACCCACCATGACGGCAGCCGCCAGGGCCAGCAGGTGCAGCGGGTCCACCGCGGCTCCCACCCACGCCGCCGACATCGCGGCCACGGCGGCGCCGAACGGCAGCCACTCCCCGACCGTCGCGAGCACGCCGGGCACCGTCGAGAGGCCGCCGAACATGCCACCCAGCGCACCGAGGACGAAGAACGCGATCAGGCCGATCGCCACGGCCGAGTTCGGCGTGGGAGCGACGGCGGCGACCACCATGCCGACGGCGTACATGGCCGCCAGTGCCAGGGCGTACACGCCGACGGCCGCACCGAGGTCGGCGGGGAGCCGGGCATCGAACAGCCCGAACGCCACAGCCAACGCCCCGGTGAGCCCGATCAGGGCCTGTGCCACGCTCACGACCACCTGGGCGACCAGAACCATCGCCGGAGATGCGGGGGTGGCCGCGAGCCGCCGCAGGATCCCGGTGCGCCGGTAGTACGCCAGGAAGCTCGGCATGTTGATGACGCCGATCGTGCCCAGCACCACGGTCAGGACGAGGGGAAGCACGAACACGTCCAGTGCCGTGTACCCGTTGCCCACGGGCTGGTCGCCCGCCGACCCGGCACTCATCACCAGGATCAGCAGCGGCAGCACGATGGGGACCACGAGACCGGCCGTGTCGCGCACGACCATCTTTCCCTCGCACGCGACCAGGACCAGCCAGGACCGGATGCCCGGGCGGCGGACGGCGGGGACGACGAGGGTGCTCATTCGGCGGCCTCCAGCTGCTTCCCGGTGAGTGCGACGAACGCGTCGTCGAGGGTGTCCGTGCCCGCGGCCGCGACCAGGCCCGCAGGTGTGTCGACCGCGACCACCCGCCCGGCGTCCAGGAGCACCACGCGGTCGCAGAGGCGTTCGACCTCCTCCATCGTGTGGCTGACCAGCAGGACGGCGACGCCGTCGCCCCGCAGGCCTTCCACGGTGGCCCACATCCGGCGGCGGGCCCGGGGGTCGAGGCCGGTCGTCAGCTCGTCCAGGACCACCACACGCGGACGTCCGGCGAGCGCCAGGGCGATCGAGAGCCGCTGCTGCTGGCCGCCGGACAGCCTCTCGAACCGCACGTCACGCTGCCCGGCCAGGCCGACCAGGTCCAGCAGCTCGCCGGCCGGCCGCGGGTCGGGGTAGAAGCTGCGGTAGAGCCCGACCAGCTCGGCGACGGTCAGCGCCCCGTGCAGGAAGGCATCCTGGAGCTGCACGCCCAGGAGCTGGCGTACGCGGCCCCTGTCCCGCTGCGGGTCCAGGCCCAGCACCCGGACGGTTCCCCCGTCCGGGCGCCGCAGGCCTGCGATCATCTCGACGGTGGTGGTCTTGCCCGCGCCGTTGACGCCGAGCACCCCGACCACCTCGCCCTGCTCCACGCGCAGGCTCACGTCGGCGAGGGCAGTGGTGCTGCGGTACCGCTTGTGCAGGTGCTCGGCGACTATCGCGGCCCGCGGCCGGCTCGGGGCAGGGCGGCTCCGGGACTGGTGCGGTGCTGGTCGTGGACTCATGGCAGCGACGCTAGGCGCGACGGAGGCACACCCGCGCGTGCCGATCGTCAGGGTTGTGGACCATGACTTCTGGCACCTTCGCCGCGCCGCCACCAACCGTAGGGTGGTTCGTATGCGACGACTGGGTACGGACGAGTGGTCGGGACTGGCCATGCTCGCCGTCTCGGTCGGGGTCGGCGCGCCGGCAGTGTTCGGCGCGGTGGACCTCGCAATCCCGCGCGGCTGGTGGGTCGTCCTGTTCGCCGCGCTGATCCTCGCGCTGCTGGTCGCCTTGGTGTTCGAGCCGGGCCGGGCGCGGTGCGTCGTCTTCGCGTCGGGCGTCGTGACGTCCTGGGCCGTGCTGCTCACGACGCAAGGCGTGGGCCTGCTGCCGATCCTGCTCGTGATCACCGCGGCGCTGAGCGTGTACGTCATGCCGCTGCGCGCCGGCTTCGTGCTGGCGGCGCTGAACACGGTGGTCATCGCGACGGCCATGGTCCTGCAGGACCGCGGAACGGCCGACGTCCTGGTCACCGTCGGCTTCTACCTGCTCATCCAGGTGGCGACGATGCTGAGCTCCGTCACGCTCATCCGGGAGCAGCGGCTGCGGCGGGAGCTGAGCCAGGCACACGTCGACCTGCGGGCAGCGTCAGTACTGCTCGCGGAATCGGCCCGTGCCGGGGAACGGCTGCGCATCTCGCGCGATCTGCACGACCTGATCGGCCACCAGCTCACGGTGCTCACCCTGGAGCTGGAGGCTGCCCGGCACCGGGACGGGGAGCAGGCACGCGAGCACGTGGACCGGGCGAACCAGGTGGCGCGTGACCTCCTGACCGACGTCCGGCGCACGGTCAGCGAGCTGCGCACGGCCTCGTCGGACCTGAGCGAGGCGTTGCGGGACGTGGTGCGCGATCTGCCCGACCTGGAGGTGAGCGTGGAGGTGGAGCCCGGGGTGCGGGTCGACGAGGAGCAGGCCTCCGCCGTGGTCCGCGCCGTGCAGGAGATCGTGACCAACACCCTCCGGCACGCGGACGCCCGCGCGCTGCGGATCGAGGTGGCCGCCCGGCCGCCGGGCCTCGTCCTGACCGCGGCGGACGACGGTCGCGGGTTCCACGAGCTCGTCCCCGGGAACGGGCTGCGGGGCATGACCGAACGGTTCGCGGCCCTGGGCGGCGACGTGGAGCTGGACGGCGCCGACGGCTTCCGGGTCACCGCGCGGGTGCCCACGTGACGCGGGTGGTGATCGTCGACGACCACACCCTGGTGCGGCACGGCATCCGCTCGCTCCTGGAGATCGCCGACGTGGATGTTGTGGGCGAGGCCGACGACGGACAGGCGGCACTGGCGGTCGTCACGGACACCGCACCGGACGTGGTCCTGCTCGACCTGCGCATGCCCCGGTACGACGGCCTCTGGACGCTCCGCACACTGCGTGAGCAGGGCATCGAGGTCCCCGTGCTCGTGCTCACGACGTTCGACGACGACACCCTGGTCCTCGACGCGCTGCGGTCGGGCGCACGCGGGTACCTCCTCAAGGACGTCACCGTGGAGCAGCTCACGCGGGCGGTGCTGACCCTGGCCGACGGCGGCACCCTGGTCGCGCCGTCGATCACGAGCCGCATGCTGCGCGGCATCCGCTCGGTCCCGAACGTCGCCGGTCCGGACACCCCACCGGCTCAGCCGCTGACCGAGCGGGAGCTGGAGGTGCTTCGCCTGATGGCCGAGGGCTGGACCAACCGCGAGATCTCCCGAGGGCTGTCCGTGGTCGAGGGCACCGTGAAGAACCACGTCTCCGCGATCCTGCTCAAGCTCTCGGCGCGCGACCGGACCAACGCCGTCCTGCGCGCTCTCCACCTGGGGATCCTCGGTTAATGTTCGGCACATGCCGGACAGCACACCCCACCGACCAGCCGCGCACGGCGCGCCGGTCGCACCCCAGGCCGTCGGTGCGCCGCTGGCCCGGTCCGCCGTCTTCCTCGTCCTGGAGGTTCGCGACGACGACGAGGCTCGGCGCACCGTCCGGGAGGTCCTCGCCGGGCTCGACGACCTGGTCAAGACCGTCGGCTTCCGCGACCTGCAGCATCCGGTCTCGTGCACGGCCGGCATCGGCAGCCGGGTCTGGACGGAGCTGACCGGACGCGAGCGCCCGGCGGAGCTCCACCCGTTCCGGGAGTTCGCCGGCGCTGCGCACACCGCCGTCGCCACCCCCGGTGACCTGCTGTTCCACATCTGGTCCGACCGCCAGGACCTCTGCTTCGAGCTGGAGCGCCTGCTGCTCGACGCGCTCGGCACCGCCGTCACCACCGCGGACGAGGTGTCGGGGTTCCGCTACTTCGACACGCGGGATCTCCTCGGCTTCGTGGACGGCACGGCCAACCCCGTGGGCGCCGAGCTTCCCGAGGCCACGCTGGTGGGCGACGAGGACCCGGAGTTCGCGGGCGGCAGCTACGTGGTGGTGCAGAAGTACGTGCACCCGCTCGCGGCGTGGCAGGCGCTGAGCACCGAGCAGCAGGAGCAGATCGTGGGGCGCACCAAGGCAGACGGCGTCGAGCTGGACGACGCGACCGCGGGGCAGAAGTCGCACAAGACGCTGACCACGATCACGGCCGACGACGGCAGCGAGTACGAGATCCTGCGCGACAACATGCCGTTCGGCCGCCCCGGCGCCGGTGAGTTCGGCACCTACTTCATCGGGTACTCGCGACGCCTGTGGGTGATCGAGCGGATGCTGGAGCGCATGTTCGTCGGGGACCCGCCCGGCCTGCACGACCGCATCCTCGACTTCTCGACGCCGCTGACCGGCAGCACCTTCTTCGTGCCGCCCCGCACGCTGCTGGCGGACCTGGCCGGCTGAGCCACCGCGCCGCCGGATAAGGTCGCACGGTGCGTATCGAGACCGACGGTCACCCCGCCGCGCCGTCCGACCTGTTCAGCACGTACGGCCACTTCACCGCCATGCAGGTGCGCGACGGCGGCGTCCAGGGGCTGGCGCACCACCTCGGCCGGCTCGATGCCGCGCACCGGGAGCTGTTCGACCGGCCTCTGCCGGGCGAGCGGGTCCGCGACCTGGTGCGCCATGCCCTGGCCGGGACCGCCGACGCCTCCGTGCGCGTGACGCTCCGCGACGCGGAGCACGTGGTGGTGTCCGTGGCCGACCCGAACCGTCCTCCGGCACAGCCGCAACGGCTGCGGTCGGTCCCCTACGTGCGCCCGTTCGCGCACCTCAAGCACCTGGGCGGGTTCGCCCAGATCGAGTGGGCCCGCCGCGTGCGGCGCCAGGGGTACGACGACGCCGTGCTCACCACCCCGGACGGTGCCGTCGCGGAGTCGTCGATCGCCAACATCGGGTTCCTGGAGCCGGACGGTTCGGTCGTGTGGCCCGACGCCCCGCAGCTCCACGGCACGGCGATGCGCCTGGTCGAGGCGACCACGCCGTCGGTCAGCCGGCCCGTCCCGCTCGCCGAGGTCGGCGGGTTCGCGGGCGCCTTCCTGGTCAACTCGATCGGCGTGGTCGCCGTCGCCTCGATCGACGACGTCCCGCTGCCCGACGCGTCCCCGCTGCTCACGCCCCTCGTGGACCGTCTCGCTGCGGTGCCGTGGGACGCGGTCTGAACCGTTCGGAAGGACCGCTCCGGCGTGGCTTCTACCAGGCGGTGCGAACGTCCGGGAGCGTGTCGAACGCGGCGTCGGTCGTGACGAGTACGACGTTCTCGACGATCGCCTGAGCAGCGAGCAACCGGTCGAACGGGTCTCGGTGAGCCCACGGCATGGATCCGGCATGCAGCGCGTGCGCGGTCGTGAGGTCCAGGGTCTCCGCGTCGAGATCATCGACCCGGCGTTCCCAGGTGCTCACCAGGGTGGCGGCCGCATCGAGCTTGCCGAGGCGCACCTTGGCGGCGACCTCCATCGCCGAGACGGCCGAGACCAGGAGCCTGTTCGCGGTCGACCCGAGCTGTGCGCGGAGCGTCTCCGTCATGCGCTCGGGCGAGCTGAGCAGCCAGACGAACGCATGGGTGTCGAGAAGGTAGGTCACTCCCACGTGGCGAGCTCCGCCTCGTCGAGCTCGTCGAAGAAGAAACCGTCGGGGACGGAGAGCGGCACCGTGCCGAACGTGCGCTCGGCCACCGGTTCTACCGGGACCAGACGGACCGCAGGCCGCCCGGAGCGCGCGACCACGACCTCCTCGCCGTGCTGAGCACGGGAGATCAGACGGGAGAGGTGTGTCTTCGCCTCCTGGACGTTCACTACAGTCATGTCCCGATCATCGCGGGTGCTGCCTGGTCTGGTCAAGGTGACCAGACCAGGCAGCACGCCTAGCCCGAGGATCAGCCGCAGTACTCGTCCAGCTCGAAGTCGTGCACCACCGTCTGGCCCTTGATGATGCGCGCGGACTTCGACTCCGGCGGGTAGCCCGTCGCCGAGCTGAGCAGGTTCAGCCGGTTGTTGGACACGCCCATCCAGCGGGCGTAGCCGCCGTCGGGCCCGGTGACGAGCGTGACGTCGTACTCGGACCCGTCGATCACCACGAACGCCCCCTCCAGCGGGACGGTCTCGCCGTCACAGGTGGCGCCCGTGACCGTGCCGGTGATCTTGCCCCAGCTCGGCGGCGGCGTGACCGACAGCGACACCTGCACCCGCGGCTCGCCGTACGGCGTGCCGCCGTCGGCGACCACCGCGGAGGTGTAGGTGCCCGGCTGGTCCACCCGGCTGCTGTCCATGTCCAGCAGCACCGTGGCCGACTCGCCCGGCTCCAGCGTGAACGCCGGCGGCTGGACGTCGAGCCACGGCACGTCCACCGTGGTCTCGCCGGTCACGTTGAGCACCGTGTGCATGTCGGGGAACCCGAGGTCCGCGACCGTGCTCGGCTCGGGCGTACCGCAGTCGTCCGAGGCGATGTACGACGGCGCCGTCTCCGGCTCGGCGTTGGAGCCGATGAAGAACTCGTCGGCGCTGACCACCTCGACCACGAGCGTGCTGCCCGCGGACGCCGTCCCCGTGACCGGCACGTCGACCATCGTGAGCTCCTGTGCCTCCAGGGTCACGTCGGCCGAGCCCAGCGGGGTCATGTTCGCGTAGGTGAAGTCCCCGTCGAGCTCGTACAGGTTGACCGTGACCGCGGAGCCGGCCGCGGCCGTCTCCACGCCGAAGGACACGTCGGTCACGGCGAACTCGCCCTGGATGTCGAAGTCCTCCAGCGTGAACGTGCGCAGCCACTGGGTCTGGGCACCCACGCACCCCACGGAGTTGCCCGGGGTGACGTCCTGCGACGAGGAGTGGGTGAGGGTGGTCCCCTCCGCGAGGAGCGCCGGCGGGGCCGCCGGCGTCACCGCGCGGCCAGGCTTGCCGTGCCGGGCGAACCCGTCGTCGGCGGCGGCCGCCGTCGAGCGGCCGGACGCCGTGCCCGACGCCGGGGACGACGCCGTGCCCGACGCCGTGCCGGACTCCACGGTGCTCACCTTCGTCACCCCAGCGGTGGCCCCCCGGATCACGCCGGTACGGTTCGCCGAACCCAGGATCTCGAAGTCCGAGGACCCGGGCGCCACCTCGACGTCCGCGGGCGCCGTGCCCTCGTTCGTCACCGTGAACCGGCCGGACCTGGTCCCGCCCAGCCGCACCTCCCGGTTCAGCTCACCGGGCGAGACCGTCAGGAGCGGGGCGGCGAGCTCCACGTCCTGGCGCGTCACCGCGTCGGCGGTCACCGTCACGGCGGCCTCCTGGCCGGCGTAGTCCTTGGCCGCGTAGGCGACCTGCTGCTCGCCGGGTGCCGTGAACAGGGAGTAGTACCCGGCGCCGACCGTCGGGTTCTCGGGGTCGGCACTCGTCGTGCTCACCTCGCCCGCGGTCACCGTGGCGCGGTCCACGCCGTCACCGGTGTTGAGGTCCTGGACGAACCCGGACACGAGGCCGCCGTCGACCGGCTCGCACGAGCCGATCGCCACGTTGTCGACCTGCCAGAACAGGGCCCACACGGCGTCGCCGTAGTGGAACCGGACCCGCACGTCGGACTGGCCGCCCGCACCCGGCAGGGCCACGGCCGTGTGCCCGAGCGCGTCGGACGTCTGGTGCAGCACCGTCTCCCAGGTCTCGCCGCCGTCGAGGCTGAGGTCCACGTCGGCGAAGTCGTCCCCCCAGGCGCCGTACGCCTGGTCGAACGTCAGCAGCGGCGCGTCCAGCCCGGTCAGGTCGTAGGACGGCGACGTGAGCGTGGTGTCCTGCGCGCCGTCCTCGCCGTAGGCGTCGCTGTTCACCTCGGCGAACAGGCCCTCGCCGCCGGTCTGGTTGGACGCGTCGAAGCGGTCGTCGAACGTCCAGACCTGCTCGGTGCCGGCCAGGTCCTCGACCGTCCAGCCCTCGGGCACCTCGCCGGACTCGAACTCCTCGACAGCGCCTGCCCCGGTCAGGGCGTACCCGGGCGCCGTGCACTCGGCGAGCACGTCCAGCGCGGCGTCCGCCGTCGTCGGACCGGTGCCGACCTCGACGTCCCGCGTGAAGGTCGCGTACCCCGTCAGGGACGGCCGCACCACGAGCGTGTGCGTCGTGGACTGGGGCAGCTCGATCGAGTACTCGCCCGTGAACGGGTCGGTCCACGCCACGACGCTGCTCGGCGCACCCTGCACCGTGACCCGCGCGTCCAGGGGCCAGCCGTGCCCGCCACCGTCGGTGACGGTACCGGTCACGGTGCTGGTGGGCGCGGCCTCCAGGGTGAGGTCCAGCGTGACCTCCTCGCCCTCCACGACGTCGGCCGTGCCGGTCGCGTCGAGGAAGCCGAACGCGGAGACGCTCACCTCGTAGGAACCCTCCTCCAGACCGAGACGGTACGCGCCGGCAGCGTCGGTGGTGTCGGCCCGCTCGCCGGCGACGACGCGCGCGCCGGCGACCGGCTCGCCGTCCGGGCCCGTGACCGTGCCGGTCAGGAAGCCGTAGCCGTCGATCGGCGCGTTCTGCACCAGCGCCGCCACGTCGAGCTTGCCCTCGCCCCACACGTTGTTGTCCTCGGCGGTGCCGCCGCAGGAGTCGTCGTCGACGTCGACGGAGGTCTGGTCGAGGAGCTGCTTGGTGCCCTCGATGTCGCCGACCAGCGCCGGGGCGGCGCTCCACAGCAGCGCCACGGCACCCGCGAGGTGCGGCGACGCCATCGAGGTACCGCTGAACTCGGCGTAGTCACCACCGGGGACCGACGACCGCACGAGGTCGCCGGGGGCCGAGAGGTTCGGCTTCGTCTCCCCGTCGGCACCCGGGCCGCGCGAGGAGAACACCGCGATCTCGCCGTCCTCGCCGAAGGCGCCCGCCGCGTAGGTGGCCACGTTCGCGCCGGGGGACGACGTCGACTGGCAGCCCGCCTCGCCCGCGTTGCCGGCGGCCCACGCCCCGAAGATGCCCGCGGCCTCCCAGGCGGCGATCTCCTCGGACATGAAGTCGTCGATGGCGCCCGGCGCCTGCTGGCCCCACGAGTTGTTCACGACGTGGGGTCGCTGGGACGGGTCCGGGTCGGAGCCGTCGGCGCGCGTCGGCGCCAGGATCCACTGGCCGGAGGCCAGCAGGTCGGCGTCGGAGCAGCTCGCGCAGCCGTTGGCCGCGATCCAGTCGGCGTCCGGGGCGACGCCGATCTGGTTGCCCGCGCCGTCGTCGCCCACCATGGTGCCCATGACGTGGGTGCCGTGGGCGTCGACGTCGCAGGGCGCGCCGTCGCAGAAGCCGCCCGCGTCGAACCAGTTGTAGTCGTTGCTCAGGCTGCCCTCGCCCTGGTAGCCCCGGTAGTGCTCCAGCAGCGCCGGGTGCTCGACGTCGACGCCGGAGTCGATGTTGGCCACGGTGATGCCCTCACCCGTGAACCCCTGCGCCCAGACGTCGGGGGCGTTGATGGCGTCCAGGCCCCACTCGGTGGCCAGCGGCGCGCTCGCCGTCGGTGCCTTCCGCTCGACCGGCTCGATCTGCTGGGCCGCGAACCGCTCGTGGACCTGCTTCACCTCCCGGCTGCCGGCCACCTGCTCGGCCAGCTCCGCGGTGCCGTCCTCGACCAGGATCGCGTTGCTGATCCAGTACGACTCGTAGTCGACGCCCGCCGCATCCAGCTCGGCGACCACGCCGGCCTGCGCCGCCTTCGCGGTGCTGGTCAGGGCGTCGTAGACGAACTGGCCGCGCGCGTCCCAGTCCGCGATGTCCTGTGCCGGCGCGAGATCCGGGGCGTCGGCGAACCTGATCCAGAAGTCCGCGGAGTCCTTGGTCTCGAACCGCTGCTGGACGGCCGGCGTGATCTTGTCCACGGCATGCCGCGGGACGTCGGCGGAGGGGACCGGCTGTGGTGCGGCCGGCGTCGGCGGGGCGGCGAACGCGGGCGCCACGCCCACGGTCGTCGCCACGAGAGCACCGATCGCCGCGAGGGCGACCGGCGCACGTCTGGCTGACATGCGACTGTGCATCTTGCCTCCGGGGTGCAAGCGCCTCCGCGAGGAGGCGCAGCCACGGGCCCACGAGCGTGCGCCCGGTCACACTCTGGGAGAGAGCGGGCGAAAAGGGCAACGAAAGTCCGCCGGCGGCCGTCCGGTGGAATGCGCCACGTGACGTGCGACGTTGCCCCCGGCATGGACTTCAACCAGCAGATCATCGACACCTTCCGGGCCAACGGCGGAGAGGTCAACGACCCCGCCCCCTTCGGCAAGGGCCTCGTGCTCGTGCACGTACCGCGCAAGGACGGCTCGATCCGGATCGCACCCCTCGCGGCGATCCAGGACGACGGCGCGTGGCACGTCGTCGGCTCGGCCGGGGGCTCGCCCCGGAACCCGGCGTGGGTCTACGGCCTGCGCCGCACCGAGCAGGTCGACATCGAGGTGCCCGGCGACCCCGTCGAGACCGTGCAGGCCAAGGTCGAGGAGCTGACCGGCACCGAGCGCGACGAGATGTGGGAGCGCTTCAAGCAGCTCTCCAGCGGCTTCGTCGAGTACGAGAAGACCGCCGAGGGCCGGGTCTTCCCGATCTTCCGCCTGTCGGCCTGACGTGCGCGTCCTGGTGACCGGCGCGGCCGGACGCATCGGCCGCGCCGTCCTCGACGTCCTCGGGCGCGAGTCGGTGGCCGCGACCGCGCTGGTCCTGGACGATCCGGGCGACCTCGCCGCCGACCGCGTGGTCGTGGGCGACGCCCGCTCGCCCCAGATCGTGGCGCGCGCCCTCGACGGCGCTGACGGCGTGGTGCACCTCGCGGCCATCCCGACACCGCTCGCCGACCCGCCGGAGGTCGTCTTCGGCACCAACACCCTGTCCACGTTCACCGTGCTCGACGCCGCGGGGCGGGCCGGCGTGCGCCGGGCGGTGATCGCGAGCAGCCAGGCCGCCTCCGGCACCGCCTTCGCGCCGCAGGAGCTGCACCCCGCCTACCTGCCGGTCGACGAGAACACACCCGACCAGGCCGCCGACCCGTACGCCCTGTCGAAGCGGACGGACGAGCTCACCGCCGACATGGTGGCGCGCCGGTACGGGATGACGGTGGTCGCGCTGCGCTACCCGTTCATCGGTGGCCTGGACGACCGGCTGGTCGAGCACGCAGACTCCCTCGCGCGGGACCCGGCGCTCGGCGCGCGCAGCCTGTGGGCCTACCTGGAGACCCGCGACGCGGCGGAGGCCGCCTGGCTGGCGCTCGGCTGCCCCGGCGAGGGCGCCACGGTGGTGCACGTGGCCGCGCCCGAGACCCTGGTGCCCCAGCCGACGGCGGAGCTGCTGCGCCGGTACCACCCCGGCGTCCCGCTGCGCCGCCCGCTGGAGGGCCGCGCCGTGCCGTACGACCTCACGGCCGCCGAGCAGGTGCTCGGGTTCCAGGCCCGGCACCTGGTCGTCGGCACCGCCTGAGCGAGCCCCGCGGCTACACGCCCGCCGCCACCGGCGGGACGTCGGCCGCGGGCTCCTCCGGTCGCGTCTCCACCGGTGCGCCCGCCGTCGGCACGCCCGGCGTCGGCACGCCCGGCCGGGCCCCCGCCCGGACCCAGCCGTGCACCGCGGCGTGCCAGCCGAGCTGCACGCGCGTCTCCACCTCGGCGAGGTCCATCAGCGCCCGCACGCGTCGCTGGACCGTGCGCAGCGACGTGCCGAGCTGCTTGGCCACGGCCTGGTCGGTGAGGCCGGAGAGCATCAGCCCCAGGATGCGCGCGTCGTCGTCGTCCACCTGGTGGGCCAGGTCGCCGGCCAGGCCGGACGTGCCCAGCAGCAGCGGAGTGGCCTGCTCCCACACGATCTCGAAGAGCGCCATCAGCGCGTCCAGCAGCGTGCTCTCCCGGACCAGCAGCGCCCCCACGACGTCGCCGGACGACGTGAGCGGCATGAGCGCGAGCTCCCGGTCCACGACGATGAGCTTGAGCGGCACGCTCGGCGCGAACCGGACCTCCTCCCCCGCGTCCGCGGCCTCCACGGTCTCCTCGACCGTCACGTCCTGGGTCTCGAGCATCCCCCGCTCGACGACGACGCGGTACTGCACGCCCCGGGCGACCGCCTGGTCCTCGGCGGAGTTCTCCTGGCTGGAGGTGACGATGACCGGCGGCCGGACGAAGGCGTCGACGGTCTCGCGCGCCCCGAGCTGAAGCTGCTCGAACCGGTGGCGTACCGCGTCCTCGCCGCGCACCACGTCGATCACGTCGGTGGGTCCACGGCCGGCGGCGGCCACCCGGTAGACCTCCTCGAGCCGGTTGAGCTCGACCTCGGCGTGCCGTACCTCGTCCTGCCGCCGGGCGAGCAGGGCGCCGAGCGCGATCGCCGGCGGGGCGGCGGCGAACCGGCGCTCGTCACCGGTGATCCGGGCGGCCAGCCCGTGGTCCTCCAGCCGGCGCAGCAGCCGGTGCGTGTCGCTCAGCGACGTCCCGTAGGAGCTGAGCGCGGCCGCCAGGTCCGCGACGGTGGCCGACGGCATGGCGACGAGCTCGCTGTACGCGATGGTCTCGTCAGGGGTCAGTCCGAGCACGTCGCCGAGCATGGCACTCCTCCGTCAGGTCGGTCGCGGCCCTACTCTGGCGGAGTCACGCCATGCCGTAAAGCCGCCACGTGCCGGATCTTGTGACGTGTCGCGCTCGCTGGGAGTGTCCACGTCCATGAGACCCAGACTCCGGCGCACCGTGCCGGCCATCCTGCCGGCCGTCCTGGTCGCGGCGATGGCCACCACCGCGCACGCCGCGACCGACCCCTCCGCCTCCACCCCCGGCGCCCTGTCCGGATCTGCCGGTGCCGGCACCCCGGTGGTGACCGCACCCGAGACCCCGGCACTGGCCGACGGCCGGACCACGGTCACCCTGGTGACGGGCGACGTCGTCGACGTCACGACCACCGACGACGGCGTGCTGACGCTCGGCGTCGAGCCGGCCGGCGGTGGTGCCGTGCGCACCCAGCAGGTGGGCGGCCACGTGCACGTGATCCCCGACGCGGCGCTGCCGTACCTGGCCGCCGGGACGCTCGACCGGCGCCTGTTCGACGTCACCGCGCTCCTGGAGATGCAGTACGACGACGAGACCGTGGACGCGACCCCGCTGATCCTGGAGCGCACCGCCGCCCGGTCGCGGGCGGCCGCGCTGCCGGGAGCCACCCAGACCCTGGACCTGCCCAGCATCGACGCGTCCGCGGTGTCCGCGGACAAGGAGAAGGCGACGGCGTTCTGGTCGGCCGTGGCCACGCCGTCCGCGGCGGACGCTGCGGGGACCCGATCGAGCGCTACGGGCGCCGGTACCTTCCGCGGCGGCGTCGAGAAGATCTGGCTCGACGGCAAGGCCGAGGCCACCCTGGACCACAGCACCGCGCAGATCGGCGCCCCCGAGGCGTGGGCCGCCGGGTTCGACGGCGCGGGCGCCACGGTCGCGGTGCTCGACACCGGCATCGACGCGACGCACCCCGACCTCGCCGACCAGATCGACGACGCGCGGTCGTTCGTGCCCGGCGAGGAGGTCACGAACGACGTGCAGGGCCACGGCACGCACGTCGCCTCCACGGTGCTGGGCACGGGTGCGGCCGCCGACGGCCGGTACCGGGGCGTGGCCCCGGGCGCGGACCTCCTGGTCGGCAAGGTGCTCGGCAACGACGGCTACGGCCAGGACTCCTGGATCATCGCCGGCATGGAGTGGGGCGCCGCGAACGCGGACATCGTCTCGATGAGCCTGGGCGACTCCAGCCTCAACGACGGCACGGACCCCATGGCGCAGGCGCTCAACGCGATCAGCGAGGAGACGGGCGCGCTGTTCGTCGTCGCGGCGGGCAACAGCTACACGGAGGGTTCCCTCGGCAGCCCCGGCACCGCGGACGCGGCCCTCACGGTCGGCGCGGTGGACGACGGCGACGTGCGCGCCGAGTTCTCCAGCTACGGCCCGCGCCGAGGCGACCACGCCATCAAGCCGGACCTGACGGCGCCCGGCGTCGGCATCGTCGCGGCTCGCTCGCAGCAGTCGGGCGGCGAGGGCTGGTACGTGTCGATGGACGGCACGTCGATGGCCACCCCGCACGTCGCGGGCGCGGCGGCGATCCTCAAGGGCGCGCACCCGGAGCTGACCGGTGAGCAGCTCAAGACGACGCTCGTCTCCTCGGCGGCCGACATCGACGCCCCGGCGTACGAGGTGGGCACCGGCCGTCTGGACGTCCCGGCGTCGCTCGACGGCGTGGACGCCTCCGGCGACGGTTTCCTCGGCTTCTACGGCTGGCCGCACGAGGGCGACGAGCCCGCCTCCGGCACCGTCACCTACACGAACTCGACGGACGCCGACGTGACGCTCGCGCTGAGCACCGACGTCGTCGGGCCGGACGGCGCGGCGAGCGACCTGGTGTCGCTGTCCGCCGACGAGGTGCTGGTGCCGGCGGGCGGCAGCGCGGACGTCACGATCACCGCCGACGCCGACGACGCCCCGCTGGCCGGCAAGTACAGCGGCGCCGTCGTGGCCACGGACTCCTCCGGCGAGGTGACCGTCCGCACCGCGACGGCACTGGTCAAGGAGGAGGAGCGGTACGGCCTCGACATCACGGCGCTGGACCGGTCCGGCGAGCCCGCCACCGGGTACGTCGACTTCTACCGCTACGGCGACCAGTTCGTCAGCAGCCTGCCGATCGACCCGGCCACGGGCGAGGTACCGACCCAGCGGCTGGAGCCCGGCATCTACTCGGCCACGGCCTTCCTCGACGTCGAAGGGTCGGGCGGGCCCGGTTCGACCGGCGTCGCGCTGGTCGGCGACCCGCAGGTCGTGATCTCGGACGCGGACCGCTCGCTCGTGCTCGACGCGCGGGAGGCCACCGAGCTGACGCTCGACACGCCGCGGGACAGCACCGTGGACTACCGGCGCTTCCAGTTCTACAACGACTCCGGCATCGGCGGCCTGTACGCGGCGTTCGCCGCCACGTACGAGGTTCCCGTGGACGTCGACTCGTTCTACGCCGCGCCCACCGGCTCGGTGGACAGCACGGACTTCGACTTCGCGGTGCGGTGGCGCGCCTCGGAGCCGGCGCTCGACGTCCGGGCCTGGACCCCGCTGCCGGCCGCGTTCGACCCGGTCTACCAGGCCGGGTCCGCACGCCTCGACGGCCGGGTCGCGCTGCGGGCCGTCACGGCCGGCACCGGCACGGCGGACGAGTACGACGGTGTCCGCGCGAAGGGTCGCGCCGTGCTCGTCACCCGCGACGACGCCGTGTCCGCGCAGGAGCGGGAGGCCGCCGCGCAGGCGGCCGGTGCCGCGCTGCTCGTGGTCGTGAACGACCGCCCCGGCACCCTGGTCGAGCAGGTCACGCGCGACGACCTGCCCGTCGTCTCGGTGCCGGCCGCGCAGGGCCGCAAGCTGCTCGCCTCCGCCAGGAAGGGGCTGCTCACGCTGACGGGCCAGGCCGTCGAGTTCCCGTCGTACCTGTACGACGTCTCGAAGAGCTGGCCCGGCGAGATCCCCGCCGACCTGGCGCTGGCTCCCTCGGCGCGCCAGCTCGCCACGGTGGAGAGCCGCTACAACGACACGGAGGAGCGGCTGGCCGTCGACGACCGCGCCGACTGCCGCGACTACCAGTGGCCGCCGTGCCTGAGCGTCCGGGTGCTGCAGCCCACGGCCGCCGAGCGGACGGACTACGTCTCCACCTACGACGACGTCACCTGGTACGAGAACGTGCAGCACGAGAGCACGTGGGAGCAGCGCGGCGTGCGGCAGGCGTACGCACCGCGGACCACCACGGTGCGCGACTGGTGGGCTCCCGTGACAGCGCCCCGCACCGGCGACGGTTACTGGGGCCCGTGGCACAGCGGCGACTGGTTCGCCGTCAACGTCGCCCCGGCGAGCGGCCAGGACGGCATCACGGGCGGCTTCCCGTGGGGCGAGACCCCGGTGACCTCGCGCCTCTACCAGGGTGAGACCCTGGTGGACGAGGGCATCGGCCAGGCGGTCCAGACCGTGGTCCCGGCGGCCGAGGGTCCGCAGACCTACCGGTTCGAGATCGACACCGACGCCGCGGACGACGCCCACCGCTACTCGACCAGCACCCGCACCTCGTGGACGTTCGTGGCCGACCAGGCCGACGAGGCCGTCCCCGGCGAGAACGGCACCCCGCTGCCGCTGGTCCAGCTCGACTACGACGTGGACACGGCCCTGGACGGCACGGTCCGCGCGGGCACCGTCGTCCCGTTCGCGGTCGAGCCGTACACCGTGCCGGGCGCACCCCGTGCCGGCACGGTCACGGACGCGACGCTGGAGGTCAGCTACGACGGCGGCACCACCTGGTCCGCCGTCCGCCTCCGCGAGGACGACGGCCGCTGGGAGGCGCGCCTGCGCATCCCGTCCCGCGGTGCCTCCCTGGTCTCGCTGCGCGCGACGGCCGCGGACGACGCGGGCAACGCCGTGACGCAGGAGATCACGTCGGCGTTCGGCATCGCCGGCCGCCGGTAGTCCCGCTGCCCGCCGCGGGCGCACGGTAAGTGCGCTTCTACCCAGTCATCACGCCCAGCTATCGCGCTGATTGCGGGCCCAATGACTGGGTAGAAGCGCACCTTTGTGGTCCCGGGGCGGGGCGGGTTGTGCGGACGGTCGCGCCCTTGGGGGACGGCGCCTCGCCGGGTCGGGGCCATGACGCGCCGGTGCGCCCGGCGGGTCCGGCGCGCCCAGCGGGTCCCGCACGACCAGCGGGTCCCGCATGCCCAGCGGGCCGGCGCGCCAGCGGGTCGGCGCGCCCGGGCGTGTCCTGCTTCCCAGCGTGTCGGCAGGGGGCGAACCACCCTCGCGGAGACAGGTTGCCGAGAGTAGACAACGTCTACACGGAGTGACCGACCTCCGCGGGAGCACCCCGCCCGGCCGGGCAGTATCCGGGTTCCCTCCGCGGGCCTGGCGCCTGAGACCTGGCGCCTCAGACCTGGCGCCTCAGACCTGGCGCCTCAGACCTGGCGCCTGAGACCCGGCACCCCAGACCCAGCAACCCCAGACCCAGCGCCACGGGACGTCCGCCAGGCCTCAGGCCGACGTCGCCGACGGCTCCGGTCGTACCCCGTTCACCTGGGGGCTGACCCGCCGTCCGACCGCGAACGCCATCCCGGCGATGCCCACGCACCCGACCACCACCACGGCGATGAACGCGCCCGCGAGGCCGTGCTCCAGCAGGAACCCGGCCGCGACCGGGCCCGCGATCGTGCCCGCCTGGAACGCGCCGGAGCCCAGCGCGTTGTACCGGCCGCGCAGGTGCGCGGGCGCCATCTCGTTGGTCAGGGCAGGCAGGGTGGACTGCATCAGCGTCTCCCCCAGCCCGAACACCCCGTGGAACGCCAGCACGATGACGACGGCGGTGGTCCCGCCGGGAAAGATGCCGGTGACGCCGAGCAGCAGCCACGCGAGGGCCCACACCCCGGCCATGAGGGCGAGCACGCGCGTGCGGCGTCGTCCGCTGACGCGGTTCATGACCCAGAACTGCAGCGCCACGATCGCGACGGTGTTGACCACGAAGGCGAAGCCAATGGTCCGCGTCGAGACCTCCGCGACCTGCCGGGCGAACGCCGGGAACCCGCCCTCCATCTGGCCGTAGCCCACGAAGGCGGCGAGCAGCCCGAGCCCCGAGAGCCACAGCACCTCGGGCCGGCGCAGGATGCTGAGGTAACCCTCGGCCGCGCCGGCGTCGTCGGGCCGCTCGGCGCGTCCGTGCAGGTGACGCAGCGGGCCGAGCAGCACGACGATCGGCGCGAGGAAGGTCGCGGCGTTCACGAGGAAGGCGGCGACGAACGTGCCGGGCCGCTCGACGTCGACCACGAGGCCGCCCACCACGCCGCCCACGCCGACACCCAGGTTGAGCAGCGCGAAGTTGACGCCGTAGTACCGCTGGCGCAGGTCGCCGTCGACCACGGTGGCCACGAGCGCGTTGACCGACGGCCAGCCGACACCGAGCTGCACACCGAACAGGGCGAGGCCGACCGCCGCGACCACGGGCGTGGTGGCCAGCGCCAGCACCGAGTATCCGGCGACGGCGAACACGAGGCCGGTGAGCATCACGCGCCGGGCGCCGTATCGGTCGACCAGGGCGCCGGCGGGGCCGGTGACCAGCAGCCCGACCACGGCGATCAGGCCCATGAGCGTGCCGGACAGGCCGAGCGAGAACCCGCGCACCTCGTGCAGGTAGATGATGGTGAAGGGGAGCGTCAGGCCACGGCCGAAGAACTGGACGACCACGGTGGACAGGAGCCAGCGGCCGTCGTTCGGCAGGTCCGACCAGAAGGCGAGGGCGCCGGAGCGGGGGGAGGATGTCACGCCTCGATCCTCGCTCGCGGCGGGGCGTGGCTGCTAGCGGATATCGGCCAGGGCCGTGTGATCTCCGCGTCTCACCCGTGCGCCAGCAGCTTCAACCCCACCACCCCGACCGCGAGCGCCGCCAGCATCCCCAGGGCCAGCACCTGTACGGGCCACGGCAGCTTCGTGCGCCGCACGCCGAGCCAGGCGATGAGCACCAGCGTGGCGATGAGCACGACGACGCCGACGCGCAGCGCCGTCGTGACCTCCCACCAGCCGAGGCCCGCCGCCGCTAGGGCCAGGAGCGGGACCACGAGCGTGAGGAGCGCGCCGCCGCTGGTCCGGGTCATGGCCGCGAGGTGCGGGCGGGCGGGGAACCCGCCGTGCGCGGCGAGGTGGGCGATGAGCTCGGCGAGCCAGGCGGCGGCCACGGTGCCGACGGCGGTGATGGTCAGCGACGCCGCCGCGGTCCCGGCGGTGAGCCCGTGGGCGTGCGCGAGCAGCGTGAGGATGACGGCGAGCGAGGCGAACGTGACGTAGACCCGCTCGCGCAGGCGCTCGGCGAGGTCCTCCCGTTCGTCGTCGCTCATCGTCGAGGGATCCTGGTGCGGGGGCCGGCGGCGCGTGCTCATGCGCTCATTCTGGCGCGGTCGAAGGCCCGGGGGCCGCACCGCACCGCGAGCCACCGACGGCCAGGGCTTACTCGGTCGCGTGCTCCTCACGCCGCTTCCCGCCACGCCTCCGCGAGCGCCGCGACCGACGGCCAGCGCGCGCCGCGTTCGGGGCGCAGAGCCCGCGCGGCGACGTCGAACAGCGCGTCCGAGCCCGCCCAGGCAGCCCGGGACTTCGTCTCGTCGTGGCCCAGGAAGGTGTGCGCGAGGGCGCCCAGCGCCACGACGTTCGTCACCTCGTCGATCACCGCCCCGAGCTCGTGCTCCTCCGGGGACATGAACCGGGTCGAGCCCCACATGCGCCCCATGCGGTTGACCACCGGCGCGCGTTCGTACAGGTCCAGGTCGCACAGGACGACACGGCCCGTCGCCGGGTCGAGCATCACCGAGCCGTCGTACAGGTCGACGGCGACCCAGCCGCGCGCCGCCGCGTGCACGTGGAAGTCGTAGATCTGCCGGACGGCGTCCACCCGGGCGGGCAGCGGGAGCGAGCGCACGACGTGGGAGCGCTCGTACTGCCGGCCCACCGGCGTCGCGTCGGTCCAGTCGAACACCAGCGCGTGGCCGGCGCCGACGTCGACCGCCTCGCGCAGGCGGACCAGTGACGGGTGCGCGAGCGACCGGTACACCGCACCGGCCTGGCGGGCGCGGTCGACGGCGTCGGTGAGCGCGCCGTCGTACCGTGCGGTGGGCGCACCCGCGTACTTGACGAAGACCCGGCCGCCCGGACCCTCGACGCCGAGGCAGAGGTTGCCCGAGTCCTGCTGGTCGAGCACGGCGAACACGGTGCCCCAGCGGGCCACGAAGGACAGGTCGTGCGGCGCCCGCAGCCGTACGGGCAGTCCGTCCACCTCGCTCACGATCACGATCCGCGACCCTACTCACGCGCCGAGCAGCCACCAACGGCAATACCGCAGCTCAGCACGACGGCGCCGAGCGGGGCAGCGACCGGATGCCCGCCTCGCGCAGGCGGTTGCGCACGGGTTCGGCGCCGAAACCATGCACAACCGCCTGCTCGCAGCGGACCGGTGCCTCACCCCCGGTCGGTGACCTCCACGAAGACCGGGTTCGTGTAGAACCAGAGGTCCTCCCACGGGTCCGCCGCGCCGAGGACGTCGATGGCCGGCCCGGCCGGGTCGACGTCGGCCCCCAGGTAGCCCACCTGGCTCCGCTTCCCGTCGGTGCCCCGCAGCCGCACGTACGACGCGCGGTCCGCCGTGAACCGGTAGACGAGCTCGATCGTCCCCGAACGGCCGGTCGTGTCCCAGGACTGCACGACGCGGGTGTCGGGGGCCACGATCGTGTCCCGGTCGGGGACCGGCCCGGTCACCGCGCCGAGGATCAGGTCCACGCGGGCGAGCTCGGGCAGCAGGCCCGCGGCGTTGACCTGGTCGGCCAGGTCGATCGTGACCACGACCTCGACCTCGCTCCCGCGCCGGACGGAGAGCGTGCCACCGAGCGTGACGCCGGCGTGCGCACGGCCCCGCCGCCGGACCTGCACGTCGAGCCCGGCGACGAGGTCGCCGAAGCACACCCACATGCGCCCGGCGCGCATCGCCTCCATGACGCCGGTGTAGCTGCGGTCCTCGGCGCCCACCCACGTCTTGTTGTAGTGCCCCGGGGGCAGGGCGCTGTACTCGGTGACGGGCCGGCCCGCGTTCACCGGCGGCGGGTACTGGCCCGTGCTCGCGAACGTGTCACCCGCCTCGTTGTAGGGAATGGTGTCGTACCCGGTCTGGTCGAGCGGGTCCACCGGGTTCTTCACCCAGTCGCCGCAGCCCTGGTGCCCGTCGGAGGTGGTGGTGATCCACCACCGGCGGCCCTCGGCCAGCAGGCTGTCCCACACCCCGCCAACGGTCGCCGTCATCCAGTCGAACCCGCCCCACGTGCGGTAGGACTCCTCGGGGTAGCCCGGGTGCGACCAGGTGCCGGCGCCGCCGTCGTAGAGCCCACGACCGCGGGCCATGCCGGGGGCCGGCAGGCCGGCGGCCTGGTGCCCCGGCGAGCCCTCGAAGCCGATCACGATGCCGGGGGCGGCGTCCTGCCAGTCGCGCAGCTCGTGGGGCGAGTCGATGCCCTTGCGCGCGGGGTGGTTGGGCAGGACGAGCGCGTCGCGGACCCGGCGCCGCCGGACGGCGTCGGCCAGGAAGCGCAGCGCCTCGCCCGCGAGCGCCTCGTTCTCGGGGGTGCCGTCACGGGCGCCGACGACGGTGGCGTCGTACTGCGACACCAGCCGGCGCATGACCTCGCGGTCGTCGGCACCGGGGGCGAGCATGAGCGTGGTGTGCTCGCCGCCGGGGATGTTCCACTCCAGGCCCCAGAACACGAGGAGGTCGTCCCCGTGGGCGCGCTGGGCGGCGGTGACGTCCGCGTGGGCGCGGTCGAGGCCGTGGTCGCGGTAGGGCGCGTTGCCGTGGTCGGTCAGCACGATCCAGTCCAGCCCGCCGGCCAGGGCGCGGCGGGCCTGGTCGTCGACCCGGAACATGGCGTCGTTGCTGTACAGGGTGTGCAGGTGGTGGTCGCCCGCCAGCCAGTGGTAGCCGCGCTTCTTCTGCCGGCCCCGGGCGCCCGGGGCGCTCGCCGTGCCGGCGGCCTCGGCGGGGGCGGCCGACGCCGCGAGCGACCCGACGATGCCCGCCGACGCCACTCCCGCTCCGCGGAGGAACCCGCGCCGGCTCGTACCTGTCTCGGTCATGAAGGTTCTCCTGGTGCCTCACGCCCGTGGCAGGTGCGCCCACGGGTCTGCAGGCAGCGTCGTGGGCGGGGCTGAACCGCGAGGGACGGTCAGGCGAACCGGGCGTGGCCCGGGTGTGAACGGCGCCGGTCGCCCGGGCGTCCTACCGGCGCGCGCCGGGCCGTGCCGCCTGGTCTCCGGCGCTCTCCCCCCGCTGGTGCCCCCGCCGCGCGTCCCGGTCGAAGATGCCGATCACCTCGCTCGGCCCGCCCTCCGCGCCGACGGCGTGCGGGAGCATGGTGGGGAACTCGGCGGCCTGGTCGGTCTCGAGGCGGAACCGCCGGTTGCCCAGGAGCAGGGTCACCGTGCCCGAGATGACGACGAGCCACTCGCGGCCGGGGTGGGCGCGCAGGCGCGACGGGTTGTCCGGCGCGGGGTCGGTCAGGCGCTGCCGAACGACGCTCATCCCGGGCTCCGCCCTGATGGGCCAGCGCTTCCAGCCGTGCGCGACGTCGATGGCGGGGTTGATGACCACGTCGTCCGTGGCCGTCTCGACGAGCTGGTCCAGCGACGTGTCGAGGGCGCGCGCCAGGGTGACGAGCTGGTCCAGAGCGAGGCGCTGCCGGCCGTTCTCGATGCGGCTGAGCGTGGACTGGCTGACCCGGGCCCGGGTGGCGAGGTCTTCCAGCGACCAGCCCTGCGCCACCCGCAGCGCCCGGATGCGCTTGCGTACGAGGCTGTCCAGCTCGCCATCTTCTTGCGTCATACGCAAGAGTGTATGTCTTTGCCGCAAGGCCGGGCTACGTTCGTCACCGTCCGGCCCCGACCCGGGGGCCGCGACAGAGAGGACAGACATGCCTGGCACTCCTACCACCCCGGCGACCGGCGCCGAGCCGGCCGACACGGTCGACGTCGTGGTGATCGGCGGCGGCGCCGCCGGACTGAACGGCGCGCTGATGCTGGCCCGCTCCCGCCGCTCGGTGGTCGTCGTCGACAGCGGCACGCCGCGCAACGCCCCCGCCGAGGGCGTGCACGGGCTGCTCGCCCTGGACGGCACTCCCCCGGCGGAGCTGCTGGAACGGGGCCGCGCGGAGGTGCGACGCTACGGCGGCACGGTGCGGACCGGGGAGGTCGTCAAGGCCACGCCGGCCGACGGCGGCGACCCTCGCTTCACCGTCGACCTCGCCGACGGCGACACCCTGCACGCCCGCCGCCTCCTGGTCGCCACCGGCCTGCGCGACGTGCTGCCCGACGTCCCCGGCCTGGCCCGGCACTGGGGCCACGGCGTGGTGCACTGCCCGTACTGCCACGGCTGGGAGGTGCGCGACGAGCCGATCGGCATCATCGCGGCCGGTCCCGCGTCCGTGCACCAGGCACTGCTGTTCCGGCAGCTCACCGACGACCTGGTGTACTTCGAGCGGGGCACCGGGCTCGACGACGACGCCCGGGCGCGCCTGGTCGCGCGCGGCATCCGCGTGGTCGAGCCCGCCGTCGAGGAGGTGGTGGCGGACGACGCCGGCGGCATCGCCGGGGTGCGCCTCGCCGACGGGCAGGTCGTCGCCCGGCGCGTGCTCGCCGTCGCGACCACGATGCTGCCGCGGACCGAGGGCCTGGAAGGCCTCGGGCTGCCGGTGCAGGACCTGCCGAACGGCATGGGAAGCCACGTCGTCACCGGCCCGGCCGGCACCACCGAGGTGCCGGGCGTGTGGGTTGCCGGCAACGTCGGCGACCCGTCCGCCCAGGTGGGGGCATCGGCGGCGGCCGGAGCCATGGCCGGCGCACACATCAACGCCGACCTGGTCACCGCCGACACCGAGGCGGCCCTCGCGTGACCGGCCCGGAGGCGCGCCGGCGTCGCGCCGTCCTCGTCACCGTCTGCACGGCGCTCATGGCCGTCATCGCGTCGGTCTCGGGGCTCAACGTCGCCCAACCCGACCTCGCGGTCACCTTCGGGGTCTCCCAGGGCACGGTGCTGTGGATGATCAACGCCTACACGCTCACCCTTGCCGCGCTCCTGCTGCCCCTCGGGGCGGTCGGCGATCGGCTGGGCCGCAAGCCCGTGCTCGTGGCCGGGCTGGTGGTGTTCGGCGTCGCGGGCGTGGTCGCGGCGTTCGCGCCGTCGGCCGAGGTCATGGTGGCTGCCCGCCTGCTGAGCGGGGTCGGCGCCGCGATGATCATGCCCGTCACGCTCGCCGTCATCACCTCGACCTTCCCCGAGGAGGAGCGCGGGCAGGCGATCGGCGTGTGGACCGGCGTCGCCGGCGGCGGCGGCATCCTCGGCATGTTCCTCTCGGCGGTCCTCGTCGACCTCGTGAGCTGGCGCTGGCTGTTCGCGCTGCCGGTCACGCTCGCGCTCGCCGCGCTGGTCATGACGCTGCGCTCGGTGCCCGACTCGCGCGAGACCACCCGGCACCCGTTCGACACCGCCGGGGCGCTCACGTCCGTGGTCGCCGTCTTCGGCCTCGTGTTCGCGCTCCAGGAGGGGCCCGAGCGCGGCTGGACCGCCCCGCCGACCCTCGCCGCGCTGGCCACCGGGGTCGCCGCCGCCGTCGGCTTCGTGATCCTGGAGGCACGCCGCCGGGACGCCGCACTGCTCGACGTCCGGCTCTTCGGCAGGCGGCCGCTGGCCGCCGGCTCGGTCACCCTGCTGGTGGTCTTCGGGGTGCAGGCGGGCATCTTCGTGGTCCTGTTCCCGTTCTTCCAGGCCGTGCTGGGCTGGTCAGGACTGCTGTCCACGCTGGCGTTCATGCCGATGGCCGTGCTGATGATGCTCGCCTCCGCACTGGCCCCGCGGCTGTCCGTACGCGTCGGCCCCCGCGCGACCATGGCGACGGGCACCCTCCTGGCCGGCGCCGGGCTCGCGCTCATGGCCCTCCTCGTCTCGGTCGACGGCGGCTACCCGTCCGTCCTGCCGGGCATGCTCGCGATGGGCGTCGGGATGGGGCTGTCGATGACACCCTCCACCGAGGCCATCACCAGCACGCTCCCCCAAGAACGGCAGGGCGTCGCGTCCGCGCTCAACGACGTCACCCGCGAGCTCGGCACGGCCCTCGGCGTCGCCCTTCTCGGCGCAGTGCTGACCGCGGGCTACCGCGGCGCCGTCGAGTCCCGGCTCGACGGCGTCCCACCGGAGGCCGCCGACGCCGCCCGCCAAGGCGTCGCGAACGCGCTCGGCGCGGCGGACGACGCCGGATCGGCGGCGCAGGAGCTGGTCCGCGCCGCGCGGGAGGCGTTCGTCGAGGGCTGGCAGGGCGCCATGTGGGCCGGTGTCGCCGTCATGACCGTGCTGTTCGTCGCGGTGCTGGTGCTCGGGCCCCGGCGCCCGGTGCCCCCGCCGGGACCGACACCGGCGAACGACACCGACCTGGTCGACGCCACCGCGTGAGCCCGGCGCGGGGGCCTGCCCCCGCGCCGGATCACCGCGCCCGCACCACCCCGAGCCCCACAAGGCTGCGGCCGGTGTCGACGACGGTCTCCCGCACCGGCCGCATCTCCCAGCCGAGCTCACGCCGTGCCTTCTCGGCGCTGACCTGCTCGGGCTCGCCGACGAAGTCGAGGCCGAGCCGCACCTCGCGGTCGAACCGCCCGATCACCCACAGCGCCCACACCGGCATGCGCCGGGTCGGGACGCGGTACCCCTGGGGCCCGAACTCGTCGGCCAGGATCCGCGCGATGTCGCCGAACCACAGGTTGTCGCCCGCGCAGATGTACCGGTTGCCCGCGGCGTCCGGCAGCTCCATGGCCAGCCGGTGCGCCCGGGCGACGTCACGCACGTCGACCGGCGCGAACCCGAGCTGCGGCACGGCCGGGATCTCGCGGGCCAGCAGCCGCCGCACCAGCGAGACGGAGGTCCGGGCCGCCGCGTGCTGCACCGGGCCGAGCACGAGCCCCGGCTGGATGGTCACCAGCTCGAGGCCGGGGTGGTCCGCCACGAAGTCCCAGGCGGCACGCTCGGCCAGCGTCTTGCTCCGGGCGTAGGGCGCGGCCTTGTCCAGGTCCGTCCAGTCCTCCTCGGTGTACCGCCGGTCGTCGCGCCCGCCCGCGGCACTCACGGCGGCGAGCGACGACGTCATGACGGCCCGCCGCACCCCGGCCCGCGCGCTCGCCCCCAGCACCCGCAGCGTGCCGTCGACGGCGGGCCGCACCAGCTCGGCCTCGTCGCGCGGCGGCGCGGACGGGAAGGGCGAGGCGGTGTGCAGCACGTAGTCCTGCCCGGCCACGGCGTCGTCCCAGCCGGCGTCGGCGGACAGGTCCGCCTCGACCAGCTCCAGCCGGCCGCCGGCGGACTCCGCGAGCCGGCGCAGGTGCGCCACCCGCTCGGGATCCCGCAGGGAGCGCACCGTGCCGCGCACCTCGTGGCCGGCCGTGAGCAGCTCCTCGATCGTGTGGCCGGCGATGTATCCCGTGGCGCCGGTGACAAGAACCCTCGACATCGCGTCTCCAGTCTAAGCAGTGTTCAGATTATGAGCACCGTATAGATTGCGGGCATGGCAGTCAACGGGTCACGCAAGCGGGAGACCTACCACCACGGTTCGCTCCGCGAGGAGCTGGTCGACGCGTGCGTGCGGCTCATCGAGGCGGAGGGGATCGGCGCGGTGAGCCTGCGGCGCGTCGCACGCGAGGCCGGGGTGAGCCCGGGCGCGCCCTACCACCACTTCCCCGACCGGGCTGCGCTGCTGTCCGCCATCTCGGCCCGCGGCTTCGAGCTGCTCACGCAGGAGCTCGCGGTCGCCGTCGGCCCCTCCACGGCCGCGGCGGGGCCCGACGACGTCGGACGCGCCGTGACCGCCTACGTCGCGTTCGCCCGGCGCCGGCCCGCCCACTTCCAGGTCATGTTCCGCCCGGAGCTGTCCGAGCCGGAGAAGCACCCGGCGGTGCAGGAGGCGGGCGACGCCGCACTCAAGGTCCTGACCGACCTCGTCGACCGGCTCGGCGTGAGCGACCCGCACGCCCTCGGCATCACGCTCTGGGCACTCGGGCACGGCCTCGCGGCACTGACGCTCGACGGGGTGCTGGCACAGAAGGCCGTCATGTGGGACACCGACCAGGACGACCTGCTCGAGCGCGCCGTCCGGCAGATCGGGCAGACCCTTGACGTCCGGCCGAGCCCGGCGGCGGCGAACAGCGACGGCGGCTGATCGCGTCGACAGCGACCGTGCCGGTCGTCCGGGGCCCGGCCGCCGCTCCGGCGCCAGCCGCCCGTCAGCCGTCCCAGCGCAGGCCGCGCCGGTTGGGTTCCTCGATCGGCGCCGCGTCGACGAACGTCCGCGCCCGCACGGCGCCGCCGTCGTCCACGAGCCAGAGGTGGAGACGGGCGGCGGTCACCGGCCCGGGCGGCGGTACGGTGACCGTGACGGCGGGGCTGAGCTCGAACGGCTTGGCCTCGACGGTCTCGGATCCCGTGCCGAGCGGCTCGCCGACGCCGCCCTCTCCGAACGGCGTGCCCGCGGGCACCCACGCCGCGCGGACCTGCCCGCGCACCACGCCGGGGCCGTGGTGTGACACGTGCACGCCGAGAACGAGGTCGGCCTTTGGGACGGCGAGATCGGCTCCCGCGTGGACGGGCACCAGGTCGACGACGAGCACCGTCTCGGTGTTGACGTCGCGCGGGTCCAGGCCGCCGCGGTCCTTGGGCCGGCGGTCGACGTCGAGCAGGCCGGCCATCTCGTGCTCGACGTCGGTCAGCTCGGTGTACACGTACCCGGCGAACCGGTCGTGCCGACGCAGCTCCTGGGTCTGCCAGCGCAGGTGCCAGGCCCGTTCGAGGCTGGTGAACCCGGCCCCGTACTCGCTGTTCAGGATCGGCAGACCCGACCGCGGATGGTCCGCCGACCCGTACAGGGACTTCTTCGCGAGGAAGTCCGGGGCCAGCCGCACGGGGAAGTCCTCGCGGGTGCCCGCCGCGAGCGCCGCGACGTTCGCGGCCCACGCCGCCGGGTCCTCGTCGTAGTAGTGCCAGTCCACGAGGTCGGTGCGGACGTGGGCCCAGCCGGAGTTCTCGACGATCGGACGGGTGTCGTCCAGGGCGTGGAGCGTCTCGTAGGCCCGCACCGCGGCGTCGGCCCGGTCGGGGCTGCCGGGGATGTCCCAGTCGAGGCCCCATTCCTCGTTGTACAGGCCCCAGACCACGATGCTCGGGTGGTTGCCGTCCCGTTCCACCATGGGCGCGATCTGCGCCTCGAAGGCCTGCGCCGCCTCGGTGCCGAACCGGCTGGGCGCGGGCGGCTCGGCCCAGACGAGCATGCCCGTGCGGTCGGCGTGGTGCAGCCAGCGCGGGTCCTCCAGCTTGATGTGCTTGCGGACCAGGTTGTAGCCGAGGGCGCGGGCGTGCTCCAGGTCGGCGACCAGGGTGTCGACGTCAGGGGCGGTGAGACCGGACTCCGGCCAGTAGCCCTGGTCGAGCACACCGCGCAGGTAGATCCGCTCGTCGTTGAGGTACAGGTGCTCGCCGCGCCGCTCGATGCGCCGCAGCCCGCCGGTGACGGCCACCCGGTCGGGCTCGCCGCCGGTCGCGGGCACCGTCGTCACCGTCAGGACGTAGAGGTGCGGACCGGCCGGGCTCCAGAGCCGGGGCTCCGCGATCTCGACCCGGCCCGACGCCGTCCCGGTGCTGTCGGCGACGAGCTCGATGCGCTCGGCCGCGCCCGGCGTGGTGCCGCCCGCGCCGGGACCTGCGCCCGGGTCGGAGCCGGCGGTTGCGGCGACCTCGACGGTGACCAGCGCACCCGCCGGGGCGTCCCCCGCGACGTCGACCGTCACGTCGAACCCGGTCAGCGACTCGCCCCGCACCGTGACCCGCGCCGCGTAGGTGCGACCGCGCGCCTCCAGCCAGACAGGCTGCCAGATGCCGGAGGTCGGGGTGAACGAGACACCGTCGTAGTCGTCGCGCGGGATGGATCGCTGCTTGCCGTGCGGGATGGCGCGCTTGTCGGCGGGCGCGTGCACCTCCACCTCCAGGACGCCCTCGGCACCGGGGGCCAGCACTCCGTCGAGGTCGACCTCGAACGGCGTCGAGCCGCCCACGTGCTCGGCCAGGACCGCACCGTCGACCCGCACGACGGCGTGATGGTGCACGGCGCCGAAGCAGAGCACGGCGCGCGCCCCGGCCCACTCGGCAGGGACCGCGATGCGGCGCCGGTAGGTCGCGTGCTCCAGCCATGTGCGGCCGACACCGGACGCCGCCGTCTCCCAGGCGAACGGGACGGTGATCGGCACGGTGGTCGGTGCTGCGCCGCCGGGCACGTCGAGCTCCCACACGCCGTCCAGGCTGGTCCAGCGGTGGGACCGGTCGAGGTCGGGGCGGGGGTATGCGGGCGCTGCCTGCGGAGCGGCGGAGAGCGCGGCGCGGACGGCGTCGGGCTGCGGAGGAGCCGAGGTCATGTGGGGTGTGCCTTTCTGGAGTGCGCGGTCAGCCCTTGACGCTTCCGGCGAGGATGCCGTTGATGAAGTGCCGCTGGAGCGCGATGAAGACGACGAGGAGGGGGACGAGGGCGATCGACGCGGCGGCCAGCAGCTCGCCGGTCACGGTCGCGTAGTCGGCACCGACGCGGTTGCCGGTGATGTTCTGCGCGAGGGTGGACAGGACCACCTGCAGCGTGGCCATCCGCTCCGAGCTCGCGGCCACCACGGGCCAGACGAAGTCGTTGTAGATGTTCATGACGGTGAGCACCGCGAGGCCCGCGAGCGCGGGCCGGATCACGGGCAGCACGATCCGGGTGAAGATGCCGAGCTCGCCCGCGCCGTCGACGCGTGCGGCGTCGAGCAGCTCGTCCGGGACGTCGGCGATCACCTGCCGCATCCAGAAGATGGCGAAGGCGTCGACGGCGCCCGGCAGGATCAGGGCCTGGTAGGTGTTCACCCAGCCCAGGGCCTTCATCTCCAGCAGCAGCGGGATGATGAGCACGATGGTGGGCAGCATGAGCGTGATGAGCACGGTGCCGAACAGCAGGTCGCGTCCGGGGAACCGGTACTTGGCGAACGCGTAGGCGGCCAGGGGCGCGCAGAACAGCGTGATGGCGCCCTTGGTGACCAGCACGACGGCCGTGTTGAGGAAGCCCTGGCCGATCGGCACGTCAGCGAACATCCGGCGGTAGTTGTCCAGGGTGAGCGCCGTCAGGTCGAGGCCCAGGGGGTCGCTGATGATCTGCGTGGCCGGCTTGAACGCCGAGGCCAGCGCCCAGACGACCGGGGCCAGGAAGGCCAGGGCGAGCAGCAGCAGGAAGGCCTGGGAGCCGACGGCGCCGGGCAGCCCGCGAGGGCTCGTCCGGGGTGGCCGGGGCGCCGTCGCGTGGGTCCGGGCCGGCCGGGTCCCGGCCGGGCTGGGGGCGTGCGTGGTGGTCATGTCAGTCCTCCGTCCGCAGGAACCGGACGAACAGCAGCGAGAGGCCCATGACGACGATCACCAGCAGGAACGAGTTGGCCGCTCCGGTGCCGAGGTCGCCGCGGGTGATGTGCTCGTACAGGTGCAGGCCCGCGGTGGTCGTCGAGTTGTACGGCCCGCCGTCGGTCACGACGAACGGTTCGGCGAACATCTGGAAGACGGCCAGTGTCTGGAGCACCACGGAGAACATGAGCGTGCGGCGCACGAGCGGCACGGTGATGCTCCAGAGCTGGCGGCTGCGGGAGGCACCGTCGATCGAGGCGGCCTCGTAGACGCTCGCGTCGATCGACTGGAGCCCAGACAGCAGGATGATCACGATGAAGCCGGTGGTCTTCCACAGGAACAGCAGCGCGAGCGTGGGCTTGGCCCACTCGCTGGTGGTGAGCCAGCCGACGTCGGGCAGGCCGAACACGTTGAGCAGCCCGTTGACCGCCCCGAACTCCTGGTCGAAGACCACCACCCAGATCTGGGCGACGGCCACGAGCGGCGTCACGAACGGCACGAGGAACGCGATCCGGTAGAAGGAGCGCATCCGGACCTTCGCGTTGTTCAGCAGCACCGCGACCAGCAGTCCGAGCACCACCTGCACCGGCACGATCATCAGCCAGAGCACCGCCGAGTTGCCGAGCGAGCCCCAGATCATGTCGTTGCCGAGCAGGTAGGCGTAGTTGTCCCAGCCGACCCACGTCGCCGCGCCCGAGCCGCGCCAGTCCGTGAAGCTCAGGCGCAGCGTGAACAGCATCGGGTAGACGCTGAAGGCGACGAAGACGGCGACGAAGGGAAGGACGAAGACGTACGGCGCGACCTTGCGGGGCAGCCAGGGCCGCAGCAGCGGCCGGCCCTGGCTGCGCCCGGGAGCGACGAGCGTGCTCACTGCCGGTCGACGAGGTTCGTCTGGATGTCCGCGGTCGACTGCTCGATGACCTCGTCGGGGGTCATGTCGCCGTCGTACATCCGCTGGATGTCGGTGCCGAGGTAGTCGACGGCACCGGTCCACCAGGTGGGCGCGGGTGCCCCGCCGGGGATCTGCGCGCCGGCCTCGACCGCGGTGGTCCACAGGTCCTGCCCGCCGAGTCCCTCGACGGGGCCGAACAGCGGCTTCGCGGGGTCGGCCGCCGGGGCGTACGCCGGGATCGACGTCGCCAGGCCGTTCGGGTAGGTGTCGTTCTCGCCCCAGACGGCGCTGTAACCGTCCTCGTGGAACATGAGGAACTCGTAGAACAGCCAGGCCAGGTCGGAGTTCTCGCCGTCCTTCGGCAGCACGAACGACGATCCGCCCATGGCACCGGAGCGCGCCCCGCCGTCCTCCCACGCGGGCAGCGGCATGGCGCGCCAGTCGCCGCTGGTCTTCGTGAGCTGCTGCTCGGGGGCGAAGCTGAACCAGATCGCCCAGGGGTAGAACACCTGGTCGCCGGACTCCAGGGCGCCGACGTCCGTGGGCGACAGATACTCCGCCCGTGTGCCGAGGCCCTCCTGGTTGACGGTGTCGAGCCAGCCGAGCACCTGCCGGTACTCGTCGGAGTCGAGCCGCAGCTCGCCGTTCTCGTCGGCCAGCGCCGTGCCGAGCTGGCTCGCGTACATCTCGAGCTGGAGCTGGCCCAGGAACGGGCTCTGCTCCAGATGGATCGGCTTCGAGCCGGGCACTGCCTCCTGGTACTCGCGGGCCGCCGCCAGCAGGTCGTCGTAGGTCTCGATCTCGGTGGCGTCGATCCCGGCGTCGGTCAGCGCCTTCTCGTTGTAGAAGAGCAGGCCGGGGTCGAGGTCGAACGGCACGCCGTAGATGGCGCCGCCGGCCGAGTTGACGTCGATCTTCTGGGGTGCGATGTCGTCGGAGTAGGGCGCCAGCACGTCGGTGAGGTCCCACAGATGGTCGGAGAATCCGGCCACCTTGGCGTCGTCGAGGAACACTCCGTCGGGTACGTCAGCGCCGGTGATCAGCGTGTTCTGGAGCTTGGCGTCGATGTCGACGGCCTCGTGGTGCACGGTGATGTCCGGGTACACCTCGTTGAAGTCGTCGATCACGGCCTCGAACACGGCGAACAGGTCGCCGGAGCGGTCCCAGACGGTGATCTCGCCCTGGGGTGACTCCTCACCGGGGGCCTGGAGGCGGTCGGCCGCCGGTGCCGTGCCGGCGGCGTCGGCGTCGCCGCTGGTGATGGACGGGCCGCACGCCGCGAGCGCGAGCCCGAGAGCGACGGCGCCGGCGGCCGCGGCGGGGCCGCGCCGGGTACGGACGCGGTGGGCCGTGGCGGTGCGGCGGCCCACCGCCCTGGGGGTCTTGTGGTTCGGGTGCATGAGCACTCCCTCGTGCCTGCGCGGTGCGTGGGGCCCCGCGTCGTTTTCAACGTGTGCAAACTACTGCTGCTTTGCACACGTTGCAAGGCCTATCCTTGGACCACCAGGACGAAAGGGGACCGCGGTGCCGATCACACTGCGCGACGTGGCAGAGAAAGCCCAGGTCTCGGTGCGGACGGTGTCGAACGTCGTCGCCGGGTACACGCACGTGAGCGAACGCACCCGACAGCGCGTGCAGGCCGCCATCGAGGAGCTGGACTACCGGCCCAACCCGGTAGCCCGGACCCTGCGCACGGGCCGCACCGGCGTGCTGGCGCTCGTGGTCCCCGAGATCGACGTCCCCTACTTCGCGGAGCTCGCCCGCGAGGTGATCGATGCCGCCGCGGCGCTGGGCTACCGCGTCATGGTGGACCAGACGGGTCACGACCACGAGCGCGAGCGCGAGCTGCTCACGGGCGCCGACCGCACCATGCTGTTCGACGGCGTCCTGTTCAGCCCCCTGGTCACACCCGGCGAGCTGGCCCAGATGGAACCCAGCCGGTCGATGCCCCTCGTGCTGCTGGGGGAGCACGACTTCGACGGTCGCTACGACCACGTGGCCATCGACAACGTGCAGGCCGCCCACGACGCGACGGCCCACCTGATCGCGACCGGCCGCACCCGCATCGCCGCGATCGGCGTCCAGCCCGACGAGGACTACACCACCCCGCGGCAGCGCACGCTGGGCTACGAACGGGCGCTGGCCGAGGCCGGTCTCGCACCGGACCGCGAGCTGCTGCGCCCCGCGGCGCACTACCGCCGGGCCGACGGGTACGACGCCGCGACCGCGCTGCTCACCCTCCCCGAACCGCCCGACGCCATCTTCTGCTACTCCGACCTGCTCGCCATGGGCGCGATGCGCGCCGTGTTCGACGCCGGCCGCAGCGTGCCCGACGACGTCGCCGTGATCGGCATCGACGACATCGAGGAGGGCAAGTACACGCATCCGAGCCTGTCCACGGTCTCGCTCGACACACCGTTCATCGCCCGGCAGGCGGTGGGGCGGATCGCCGCGCGCATCGAGGACCCGGACACGCCGGCGGTCGAGGTCACGGCCCCGCACGCGCTGGTGGTCCGGGAGAGCACGCCGCGAACACCCTGAGCCGGTGCGGACCGGGCTCGCGCCGGGCCGGTGCGGGGCCGGGCGGGGTCGGTGCGGGCCGGGTCGGTGCGGGCCGGGCCGCTGCGGGGCACGCTTGGTCGGTGCGGGCCGGGGCCGGGCCGGGCGGGGTCGGGCGGCGTCAGTGCGGGCCGGGTCGGGCGGGGTTGGGCGGGGTTGGGTCGGTGCAGGCCGGGGCCGGGTCGGTGCGCGCCGGGTCGGTGCGGGCCGGGCTCAGGTCCGAAAGTCACGCTCTACCCAGTCATCAAGCCCAAAATCCACGCTAGTTCTGGGCCTGATGACTGGGTAGAGCGTGACTTTGCGACGCCACGCGCCAATCCGGCCGACTCGGCGGCCGTACCGCGCACCGATCGAGCAATCCCGAGGCGACACGGGCCACCGGGCCGCCCGGCCACCCCGCTCACCCACCCCGCCCGGCCGCCTCCGCGCGGCTCGTGCGCAGGTGCTCTCCGGCGAGCCGGGCAGCCGCCTCGGCATCGCCGTCGCGGACGGCGTCCAGGAGCGCCCGGTGCTCGTCCGCCATGCGCGTGAGGTCGGTGTGCTGGGCCAGCAGCCACCGCACCCGGCTCGCGGTGACGGCGTGCAGCTCGGCGAGCACCGGGTTGCCGGCGGCGCGCACCACCGCCTCGTGGAAGTCCGCCCCGGCACGCCGGGCCGCCACGGCGTCCCCCCGGCCGGCCGCGGCGGACTCCCGCTCCCAGGCCTCGGTCAGCGCGGCGAGCTGCTCGGGCGTGCGCCGCAGGGCGGCCAGCCGGAAGTGCAGCGGGTCGGTGGCCTCACGCACCTCCTGCAGGTGCGCGACGTCGGCGTCGCTGAACTCCCGCACCACCGCCCAGCTCCGCGGACGCGGCGTCACGAGTCCCTCCGCTGCGAGCGCACGCAGGGCGTCCCGCACGGGGATCCGGCTCACACCCAGCTCGGCGGCGAGGTCACGCTCGACGAGCCGGCTGCCGGGCGCGCGGGTTCCGTCGACGATCTGCTCCCGGACCACCTGCGCGACCCGCACCGACTCGGGCTCGAACTCCCCCGCCCCGGCCACCGCTCCTCCCCCGCTCATGCCCGCCATCCTGCCACCCGCGCACCGCCGCACCGGTGCCGGACGCCACGCCCGCACCCGGTCACCAGCGACCGAGGCGCCACGCCCGCCACCGGCTACCCACCCAGCGCGACCGAACCCCACCCACGCCCGCCACCGCCACCCACCCAGGGCGACCCAACCGCCACGCCCACCACCACCCGCCCGTTCCGCAAGACAAGCCCCGTTCCCAAATGGGATACCATTTTGCGATGCCCGCCACCCCCACCCGCCGTGCCACACCTCCGGCGCGTGCCCGAACCACCGGACCGCGGGCCGCGTACCCCCGAGCGGCCCGGAGACCCACCCGCCGCGCGATGGTCACGGCGTGGGCACTGGCCGGCGCCCTCCTGACGGGGTGCGCCACGACGTCCCCCGGCGCCGACCCGGAAGACACCCCTGCCGACGGGACCGGAACCCAGCAGGCCACACCTCACTGCGACGCCACACCCGGCGCCCCGAGGACCACCGCGGACACCGCCCCCTCGACGGACGCCCAGGACGAGACCTCCGACTCCGCCGGCACCCCCTGCGAGCACGCATCCGCCACCGACGCCACGACGCCCGCCCCCGAGCAGCACCTCCTGCTGGCCACCCAGGCCGACGGCGACTCGATCGCCCTCGTCGACCCGCGCGACCGAGACGGTTCCGCCGTCGTCGACGAGATCACCGTCGGCGCCGCGCCGTGGGACGTCGCGGTGCACCCCGGGTCCGGGCGCGCGTTCGTGTCGACGGCGGAGGGTGTCGCCGTCGTCGACCTCGCGACGCGCGAACGGACCCACCTGCTCGCCTACCGGCATCGTCCCGACCGCGTGGCCTGGGGCGAGTACCGTCCGGGCGGGCTCGGCCTGGCGGTCTCCCCCGACGGCGCGACCGTGCACGTCGCCGTCAGCACCGGGGACGCGGCGTTCCTGGAGACGATCGACGTGGACAGCGGCACGGTCGAGCGCTCGACGCCGGTGGGACGGCGACCGTTCGACGTGCTGATCAGCGACGACGGCAGCGAGGTCTACACGATCGACCACGACGGGTTCACCGTCACCGTGGTGGACACCGCGACGTCCGCGACGCGCTCGGTCGAGGTGGCGCCGTTCGGCACCGAGGGCGGGCTCGCGTCGTTCGAGAAGCCCCACTACGCGGTGCTCACCCCGGACGGCGACCTGCTCCTGCCGTACCAGGGCCGGGCGCTGGCTCGCGTCGACCCCGCCTCCGGCCGGGTCACGACCACCGCCCTCCAGGCGGACACCCACCAGCACGGCGTGGCCCGCACCGACGACGGCACGCTCGTCATCGCCGGGAACGGACCGTTCGGCAACGCGGCGAGCGGCGCGAGCATCGAGGTCGTCGCCCCCGACGGCCGCTCGGTGGTGCTGCCCACGGATCGCCGCCACGAGACGGTGGCCGTCTGGCAGGACGGCGGCGCCGCCTTCGGTGTGCTGGCCGGCGGCTACACCCAGGACGGCGCCTGGGACGGGCTGACCGTGCTGCCGCTCGCGGCCGCCCTCGACGGTACCGACGAGTCGTACGAGCTCGAGGTCCCGGGACGCCCGCAGTCGATCGTCCCGGTCACGCTGCCCGCGCCATCACCATCGACATCGACATCGCCACCGACATCGCCGTCACCATCGGAAGGAACCCCATGAGCACCTCCCCCGTCACCGTCCTGCGCGACGTCCGCCCCTGGGGCGGTGCCCGGTCCGACCTGCACGTCGCCGACGGCGTGATCACCGCCGTCGTCCCGCACGACCCGGCCGGCGCGCCCGCGGCGGGCACCGACCCCGCGCACGTCGTCGACGGCCACGGCCTGCTCGCCCTCCCCGGCCTGGTCAACGCGCACGCGCACGTCGACAAGTCGTGGTGGGGCAAGCCGTGGGTGAGCTACGGCGGCGAGCCGGGCACGCAGGGCCGGATCGCGCACGAGCGCGCGCACCGTGACGAGCTCGGCATCCCCGGCGTGGACGTGACGCTCGCGGTGCTGCGCGAGTCGGTCCGCACGGGCACCACCGCCGTCCGTACGCACGTGGACGTCGACCTGGGCGTCGGCCTGCGCGGCATCGAGGTGGTGCGCGAGGCCGTGGCGGCACTGGGCGGCGCCGTGCACGCCGAGATCGTCGCGTTCCCGCAGGACGGCGTGCTGCGCCGCCCGGGCGTGCTGGACCTGCTCGACGAGGCGGCGGCCGCGGGCGCCGAGCACATCGGCGGCCTGGACCCGGCCTCGATCGACCGCGACCCGGTGGGCCAGCTCGACGGCCTGTTCGCGATCGCGGAACGGCACGGCGTGGGCATCGACGTGCACCTGCACGACGGGGGCGAGCTGGGTGCGTTCCAGATCGAGCTGATGATCGACCGCACCCTGCGCACCGGCCTGCAGGGAAAGGTCAACGTGGCGCACGGCTTCGCCGTCGGCCAGCTTGCCGCGGCACGCCAGGCCGACCTGGTCTCCGCGATGGGCGAGGCCGGGATCACGATGACCACGGTCGCCCCGATCGGCGCCGCGCCCCTGCCGCTGCACGCGCTGCGCACCGCCGGGGTGGCCGTCGGCCTGGGCACGGACGGGATCCGCGACCTGTGGTCGCCGTACGGCACGGGCGACCTGCTCGCGCTGACCACGCAGCTCGCACGGCTGTCGGGCTTCCGGTACGACGCCGACCTGACCACGGCGGCCCGGATCGCCTCGTCGGACGCCGCCCGCTTCGTGGGCCGCGCCGCGCACGACCTCGTCGCCGGCGCACCCGCCGACGTCGTGCTCGTCGACGCCGAGAACGTGCCCGACGCCGTGGTCCGCGCCCCGCGCCGGGCGCTCGTCGTGGCGGCCGGCCGGGTCGTCGCCCGCGACGGCGAGGTGCTGGTCTGAGCCGCACCGGGCCGGTCCACGTGCTGCGCTAGGCTCGACGCGGGAATCATCCGACGAACCCGTGGAGGCGGCGAGTGACGGCGATGTGGTCGACCCGGACGGGCCCGGACGACGCACCCGTCGTCCTCCTCGTGCACGGCGGGGGCGTGGGCGCCTGGATGTGGCGCGAGCAGGTCGCCGCCCTGCGCGACCGGTACCTGGTGATCACGCCCGACCTGCCGGGTCACGACCACGGCGCGGACGTCCCGTTCACCTCCGCGGACGACGCCGTGACCGGGCTCGCCGACCTGCTGCGGCCGGTCGCCGACGGTCGGGAGATCACGGTGGTCGGGTTCTCGTTCGGCGCGCAGCTCGCGGTCTCGCTGGCCGCGAGGCATCCCGGCCTCGTGTCGCGCGTGGTCGTCGTCAGCGCGCTCACCGAGCCGATGCCGCTCACCGGCCCGAGCCTCGGGCTGGTCCGGCTCACGGCGCCGCTCGGCGGGCACCGCTGGTTCGCGCGGCTTCAGGCCCGGTCGATGTTCGTGCCGGACGACCTGTTCGACGACTACCTGCGCACCGTGCGGTCGGTGTCCACCGCGGACCTGGTGGCTCTGCTCTCGGCCAACGGGGCGTTCCGCATCCCCGCGGCCTGGTCCGACTACCCCGGGCCGGCGCTGCTGCTGGCGGGCGACCGGGAGCCGCGCGCGCTCGTGCAGGGCATGCGGGCGCTGCACCGGGCGCTCCCCTCCGCCGAGCTGGAGATCGTGCCCGGCGCGGGGCACGGCCTGCCCCTCCAGCGCCCCGGGTGGTTCACGGAGCGGCTGCTCGGCTGGCTCGCACGCGAACCCGGCGTTCCCTCCTGACGCACCCGATAGGTCGAACCAATTCCCGCACGCCGCCTTCGCTGGCTTGACCCCGCGCGCCGCGATCCGTAGATTGCTGGCATTTCATCTGATGTTTGCGAAGGGGCAGGCATGGCCACGATCACCGGAGTCCGCGTCGAGGACGTCAGGTTCCCGACGTCGGCCACGGCCGACGGATCCGACGCGATGAACAAGGACGCCGACTACTCGGCGGCGTACGTCGTGCTGGAGACCGACGCCCGGGACGCCGACGGCGCCCCGCTGGGCGGGTACGGGCTGACGTTCACCATCGGCCGGGGCAACGACATCGTGGCTGCGGCGGCCCGGCAGCAGGCCACGGGCCTCGTCGGCCGCGACGTCGACGCGCTCGCCGCGGACATGGGCGCCGTCTACCGCGACCTGACCGCCGACAGCCAGCTCCGCTGGCTCGGGCCCGAGAAGGGCGTGGTGCACCTGTCGCTGGCCGCGGTGCTCAACGCGGCCTGGGACCTGGTGGCGCGCCGCGCGGGCAAGCCGCTGTGGCGCCTGCTCGTGGACATGACGCCGGAGGAGCTGGTCGACGTCGCTGACCTGCGCTACCTCTCGGACGCGCTGACCCGTGACGAGGCGCTGGCGATCCTACGGGAGCGCGCGGGCACCCGGCAGGAGCGCCTGGACCACCTGGAGCGCACCGGCTACCCCGTGTACACGACGTCGGCCGGCTGGCTCGGCTACAGCGACGACAAGCTGCGGCGCCTGTGCCTGGAGGCGGTCGACGCCGGGTACCAGCACGTCAAGCTCAAGGTCGGCGCGAACCTGGCCGAGGACGTGCGCCGGCTGACCATCGCGCGCGAGGTGCTGGGCCCGGACCGCAACCTGATGATCGACGCCAACCAGGTGTGGGACGTGCCGCAGGCCATCGAGTGGATGACGGCCCTGGCGCCCTTCGACCCGCTGTGGATCGAGGAGCCCACCTCCCCCGACGACATCCTGGGGCACGCCGCCGTGCGCCGCGCCGTCGCGCCCATCGGCGTCGCCACCGGCGAGCACTGCCACAACCGGGTGATGTTCAAGCAGCTCATGCAGGCCGGGGCGATCGACTACTGCCAGCTCGACACCGGGCGGCTGGCCAGCATCAACGAGATCGTCGCCGTGCTGCTGCTCGCGGCGAAGTTCGGCGTGCCGGTGTGCCCGCACGCGGGCGGCGTCGGGCTGTGCGAGATGGTGCAGCACGTCTCCGTGCTGGACTACGTGGCCATCGGCGGCGACCTGACCGGCCGCGTGACCGAGTACGTGGACCACCTGCACGAGCACTTCACCGACCCGTGCGTCGTCGCCGACCGGGGTGCGGGCACCGCGTACGTGCTGCCGTCGCGGCCGGGCTACTCCACGCAGATGCACGAGGAGTCCCTGGACCGGTTCCGGTTCCCGCACGGGACCTACTGGGTAGGCGATACTGCGGATCATGTCCCGCACTGACGAGGTCGTCGACGGCATCCGCAGGATGATCCTCGACGGCAGGCTGCGTCCCGGCGACCGCCTGCCGGTCGAGAAGGACCTGGCCGACGAGCTCCAGGTCTCCCGCGGCTCCCTCCGGGAGGGGGTGCGGGCGCTGTCGATCCTCGGCGTGCTGCACACGCGTCAGGGCGACGGCACCTACGTGACCAGCCTCGACCCGGGCCGCCTGCTCTCCCCCATGGCCCTCGTCCTGGACCTCCAGGACGACGACGCCCTGCCCGCCTTCCACAGCGTGCGCCGCCTGCTGGAGACGGAGGCCGCCGGACTGGCCGCGACCCGGATGACCGACGAGGCCCTCGCCGAGGCGCGGGCGGTCCTGGACCAGGTGGCCGGGGTGGCGGACGGCGCCGAGGTGGACCACGACCGGTTCATCGAGGTGGACATCGCGTTCCACCGCCTGATCGCGGCGCACTCCGGCAACCCCGTGCTGGAGGCGCTCGTCGAGTCGTTCGCGGGCCGCACGGTGCGCGCACGCCTGTGGCGCGTGCTGCACGCCGAGGGCATCGCGGCGCGCACGCACGGCGAGCACGAGGCCATCTGGCGTGCGCTCGCCGCGCGTGATCCCGAGGCGGCCCGGATCCGGATGGCGAGCCACCTCCTGGGGGTCGAGGACTGGCTCCCGAAGCCGGAGAACCTCGACGAGGACGCCTGACCCGTCAGGCCCTCCCGCCGGACGGCCAGGCGCGCGGCACGGCCGCCTCGGCGAGGAGCCCGGCGTCCGCGAGCGCCCGCCACAGCCCGGCCGGCACGTGCGCGGACGCACGCTCCTCGGTCTGCCGCGCCTGCTCGGGCGTCGCCAGTCCGACGACGGCGGAGACCACCGCCGGGTGGGTGCGCACGTAGGCGAGCGCCGCCTGGGGCAGCGTGACGCCGTGCTCCGCGCAGACGGCGGCGATCCGCCGGGCACGGTCGAGCAGGTCGGCGGACGCGGGGCCGTAGTCGTAGGTCGCGCTCTCCGGTGGCTCGTCGCGCGCGAGGATGCCCGAGTTGTAGACGGCGGCCGCCACCACGGCCACGCCGCGCTCGACGGCCGCGGGCAGCAGGTCGGTCAGCGCGGGCTGCTCCAGGAGCGTGAACCGCCCGGCGCACATGACGACGTCGACGTCGGTCTCCCGGACGAACCGGGCGAGCATCGCCGACTGGTTCATCCCGGCACCGATCGCGCCAATCACGCCCTGGTCCCGCAGCTCCGCGAGCGCGGGCAGCGCCTCGTGCGCCGCCTGCTCCCAGTGGTCGTCCGGGTCGTGCAGGTAGACGACGTCGATCCGGTCCAGCCCCGTGCGCTCCAGGCTCGACTCGAGCGACCGGAGCACGCCGTCGCGGGAGAAGTCCCACACCCGGCGGGCGGTGGCCGGCACGTCGAACATGTCGGGGTCGCGGCGGTCCGCGGTCTCCGGCGTCGGCACGAGCAGGCGCCCCACCTTGGTGGACACGACGAGCTCGTCCCGGGGCCGGGTGCGCAGGTAGGCCCCGAGGCGGCGTTCGGACAGCCCGAGCCCGTAGTGCGGCGCGGTGTCGAAGTACCGGATGCCGGCGTCCCACGCCGCCTCGAAGGTCGCGTGCGCCTCCTCGTCCGTGACTGCCTGGTAGAGGTTGCCCGCGGGTGCGGCGCCCAGGCCCAGCCCTGTCAGCCGCACGCCGGTGGCGCGCACCTCGGTCGTGGTCATGCGGGGCCACCTTCCAGCCGGTAGACGCGACGCGCCGTACCGCCCCACACGGCCTCGGCGTCGTGCGGGCCCAGCCCGCCGAGCAGGGCGCGGGCGGCCTCCAGCCACGCGTCGTAACCGCCGGCGAGCAGGCACACCGGCCAGTCGGAGCCGAACATGAGCCGATCCGGCCCGAACGTCTCCAGCGCGTGGTCGACGGCGGGCCGCAGGTCGCCGATCTGCCAGTCGTCCCAGCGGGCTTCCGTGACCAGGCCCGACACCTTGGCCGTCACGTTCGGGCGGGCGGCGAGCGCCGTCAGGTCCCGCTTCCACTCCGCGAGGTCGCTGGTGCGGTCGAGCCGGGGCTTGCCGAGGTGGTCGAGCGTGAACGCGACGTCGGGCAGGGCGTCCGCGAGCCGGGCGGCCGCCGCGACCTGGTCCTGGCGCAGCACCAGGTCGAACACGAGACCGGGGCTGCCGGTGCCGGGCCCGCAGACCGCGGCGATGCCGCGGCGCACGTCGTCGCGGTCCAGGTAGCCGGGATCCTGCTCGGCCTGCACCTGCGTGCGGACACCGACGAGCGCGCCCCCGCCGGGCCCGGCGCGCAGCGCGGCGACCCGGTCGCCGACCGCCGGGTCGGACAGGTCGGCCCAGCCCACCACGCCCGCGATCCGCGCGGCACGTCCGTCGCCGGAGGCCGCGATGGCGAGCAGCTCGTCGGTCTCGGCCCACCGGCTCGCGGACTGGACCACGACGGTGGCACTCATGCCATGCTCCGCCGCCGGCAGGTCCGCTGGGGTGAAGTCGGCGTCGATGGCCGCCATCGTGCCGGGGTCGATCCAGTCCTGCGGGGTGCGCGACCGCACCCACAGGTGATGGTGCGCGTCTACGACGTCGTGCGGCACCGGTGCTCCTCTCTGGCGTCCTCGCCGGAAACATCTGATGTATAGCACGCGTAGCGCCGTCCGTGACTCCGCCTCTCGCCGTCCGGTGTCCGCGCACCCCTGGGATGACGGCGCCGTCCGTCGTCCGCCGTTACGGTGGCGGCATCCACGTCGTCGACCTGTGATCGGGGCACCATGGCGAGAGCATCGCGACCGGACCGGCTGCGCAGGCACTGGGACCGGCAGGCGGCGGGCTACGACGCGAGGATGAGCCGCGCCGACCGGCTGCTCGGCGACACCCGGGCCTGGGTGTGCGGGCAGGCCACGGGCCGGGTGCTGGAGGTCGCCGTCGGGACAGGGCTGAACCTCGGGCTGTACCCCGCCTCCGCCGCCCTGGCCGGCATGGACCTGAGCCCGGCCATGCTGGAGGTGGCGCGCCGGCGGGCGGACGACCTGGGCCGGGACGTGGACCTCTCGGTGGGCGACGCCCAGCGGCTGGAGTTCGCCGACGCCTCGTTCGACACGGTCGTGTGCACGTTCGGCCTGTGCTCCGTGCCCGACGATCGCGGCGCCGTCGACGAGATGGTGCGTGTGCTACGGCCGGGCGGCCTGCTCCTGCTGGCCGACCACGTGGTGAGCACCTCCGCGCCGGTCCGCATGCTCCAGGCGCTGGCCGAGCTCTACACGGTGCCGGTCGAGAACGAGCACTTCCGGCGGCGTCCGTTCGTCCACGTGCAGGCCGCCGGGCTGCACGTCGAACGGCACGACCGGTTCTCCCGCGGGACCGTGGAGCGTCTCGCGGCCCGCAAGCCGGCGTCCGCCTGAGCCCGGGCGACCGGGCGTAGCACCGGCGCACGCCGCGCGACGAGCAGGGCGCCTCAGTGCTGGTACCGCGCCGACCTCAGCACCGCGAGCCGGGCCCGGTACTCGTTCTCGTCGATCTCCCCGCCCGCGAAGCGTCCGGCGAGGAGCTGCTCGGCGTCCGCCCGGTCGTCGTGCGGACGCTGGTTCGCGGAGCCCCGCACGAGGAACACCAGGCCCACGATGACGGCGCCCCAGAACAGCACCATGGACGCCATCATGATCAGGCCGGCGATCCAGCCGTACCCACCCCAGTTCCACATCATGGCCGTACCTCCCGCGCCGTGGGCGTCCCGTGCCGGGAGAGCCCCGCTCCGACCACGCTACGAGCGGGCGGGCGCGGTGTCCCGGGACCTTGGTCCCGGACTCCCGGGACACCGGACTCCTCGCGCGGGCAAGAGTTACGGCTGGCCAAATCTTCCGAGGCCCCGGTCAGCCGAGAGCCATACGCTCACGGTGCCGTTGCGAAACGTGGCGGTCGACAGGACGAGCGGCACACCATCCACGAGCTTGGTGCACTCCACGCCCGGAAGATCCTCGGCGTCCGACGCCACGCACTCCCAGCCCCGCCGGGTGAGGTGGCCACCAATCCTGTCGACCGAACGCGGGTCAAGCTCAAGAACCGCGTAAGCGGGCGGGCCGCCCGTGTCGTCACAGGCCACGTCGGGTGTACTCGAACTGCCCGGCACTCTCGCCGCCTCACGGACCAGCAGGTCGCGATGAGCGGCGATCGCCTCGGTGCACTCGTCGCTCCGGTCCCACCACGACAGAACCACCAGCGGCACGCACATGACGACGACCAGGACCAGGACCAGCGGCACGAGCGCCGCGCGGGCCGGACGAGCTACGCCACCTGCGACCATCCTGACGTCTCGCCACCTTCCCGCTCCGCACGGCACCTGAGGCCGGTGAAGCGGAACGTAGCGAACCGACGTGAGCGGTCACAAGCAGTCCCGCGGGTGAAGCGGCGGGCGCAGCGCCGACTCGTCGGTATGGATGCCCGCCGCCCGCCCGGCCTCTCAGGCGCCGGTCATCGCCGCCAGCCCGCGGACGACCTGGGCGTCCCGTTCCTCCGGCAGGAGCTGGACCCAGGACTTGATGTCCCGGCTCCACTGGTCGGCCAGCACCTCGGTGGAACCGGCCTCGACACCGTCCAGTGCGGCGTCGGCCAGGGCGGTCGGCGAGATCTTGTCGACCGCCCAGCCCGCGGACATGTCGGTGTCGGCAAGACCCAGGTGCACGGCCGTCACCAGGGTGCCCTGCTCGGCGAGCTCCAGGCGCACGCCGTTCGTCATGGCCCACCCGGCGGCCTTGGAGAGGTGGTACGCGTTCGCTCCCTTGACACCGAACCATGACATGGCCGACAGCACGTTGACGATGGCTCCCCCGCCGTTGGCCGCGAGCGCCGGTGCGAGCTCCCGGATCGTCGCGAGGCTGCCGAACAGGTTGGTCTCCAGCTCGTGACGCACGGCGTCGAGCGAGCCGGTGACCAGGTCGGCGCCGGTCGTGATGCCCGCGTTGTTGACGAGCAGGGTGACGTCGGACGCCGCCCGGGCGACGTCCCGCACGGCTACCGGGTCGGTGACGTCGAGGGCGAGTGCCTCCACGCCGGGCAGATCGATCGTCTCGGGACGGCGGGCCGTCGCGTAGACCTTGCGGGCACCCCGGTCGAGGAGGCGCTGGGCGAAGGCACGGCCGAGCCCGCGGTTGGCGCCGGTGACGAGTGCTACTGAGTTCTCGATGTCCATGCCGGGTACGCTAAAACCTGACGTTGACGTCAGGGTCAAGCATCGAACCGAGGAGTGTCATGACGGTCACAGAGACTGCGGCCGAGCCGCTGATCCGCATCGGCGAGGTCGCCCGCGGCGCAGGTGTCTCGGTGCGCGCGGTGCGCTACTACGAGCAGCAGGGCCTCCTCACCCCGGAGCGCAGCCCGTCCGGCCAGCGTCTCTACCGGTCGAGCAGCGTGACGTACGTGCGCTTCTTCCAGCAGATGTACGCCGCCGGCCTGACCAGCCGGAACATCGCGGACCTGCTGCCGTGCATGGAGTCCGGGCACACCGACGCCGAGCAGCGCGCCATGCTGCACGCCGAGCGCGACCGCATCCAACGCAAGCTCGACGACCTGCAGGCGGCCCTGGACCGGCTCGACGAGGTCATCGAGATCACGGCGAGCCACCCGTAGGCCGGGAGCCGGGGTCAGCTCACCGAGTCCGGGTCCCGGAGCATGTGCGACTCCACCAGCTCGTGCCGCCGGAAGTACGTGGTCGCGACCGCCTGGATCGTCGCGGCGACGGGCATGGCCAGGAACGCGCCGAGCACCCCGAAGACCGCGCCGAACGCGAGCACCACCAGGAGGCTCACCGCGGCGTTCATCTCCAGCGCCCGCGCCGACACCTTCGGGGCCAGGTACAGGTTCTCGAACTGCTGGTAGGCGATGACGAACGCGAGCACGCCCACCGCCTGCGGCCACCCCTGCGCGGTCAGCGCCACCATCGTGGGCAGCGCGCCACCGAGATAGGCACCGATGGTCGGCACGAACTGCGACACCACACCCACGAAGACGGCGAGCGGCACCGCGTACGGCGTCTGCAGGATCGCGAGGAAGACGAACGTGACCACCGTGGACACGGCGGCCAGCACCACGCGGGAGCCGATGTAGTCGGACACCTTGCCCTGCGTGACCTCCCACAGGTGCAGCATCTCCTGCTGCCGCGCGGGCGTCAGCCACCCGCAGACCGCGGCCCGGAACCTCGGCCCCGCGGCCAGCAGGTAGTACGCGACGAGCAGGATGGTCAGGGTCGCCAGCAGCCCGCCGACGAGCGTGGTGCCCACGAGCAGCGCTCCGGACGCGACGTCGTCGCCGAACTCGTCCAGGGCCTGCCGCAGCAGGTTGTCGGAGTCGGGGACGACGATGTCGAACCGGTCGGAGACGAACGCCCGCAGGCCCGTGTAGAGGCGGGGCACGGACTGCGCCAGGGCGACGAGCTGCTGCACGAACAGGTTGCCGAACAGCGTCAGCAGCACGATCACGACCACGAGCGACCCGATGAGCGTGGTCGCGGCCGCCAGACCGCGGCGCCATCCGCGCCGCACCAGCCAGACCGTGCCGGGCTCCAGGGCGAGCGCGATGAAGACGGCGATCAGCACGTTGACGAAGAGACCCTCCAGGGCACCCATGGCGTTCCACGTGAAGATGCCGAGGAACACCGCGGCCACGGCCATGAACAGCGCGCGCGGCAGCCACCGTGGCGGACGCGGCGAGTCGGGGGCGCCGGGAGGCGGTCCGGGCTGGTCCGTCTCGGACTGTCCGGGGCCGGGCTGCGGGTGGGGTTCAGCGGCCGCTGACGAGCTGGGCGACGTCATGCCCAGACCGTAGCCCCTGCGGTCTCCGTGATCCCGAAGCCCACCCCGGGAGCGTCAGACCCCGCTCGCGACCAGCGGGATCAGCGGCACGCCCGGGTGCGCGCGCTCGAACGCCCGCGCGTGCCAGATGTCGCGCAGCAGCACCAGCGGCGTGCCGTCGCCACGCCGCACCACCTCGACGCCCGGGTAGGCGGCCACGGTGTCGAGGTCTGCGGGGGCCACCTCGCGGGCCAGTGAGAGCCCGAGCGTCTCCATCCGGATCGGCGCCGAGAACTCGTGCTCCATGCGGAAGGTCGCCACCTCGAACTGCAGCGGCCCCACGGCGGCGAGGATCGGGTTGCCGTCACCGCGCACCTCGGACACGAGCACCTGGACCACGCCCTCCTGCTCCAGCTGCGCGATGCCCTTGCGGAACTGCTTGGAGCGGCCCGGGTCGGCCACGCGCGCGGCCGCGAAGTGCTCGGGCGCGAACACCGGCATCGGCGGGAAGGCGACCTTCGGTCCCGCGGAGTCGAACACCGTGTCGCCCACGGCGAGCGTGCTCGCGTTGACCAGGCCCACCACGTCGCCGGGGTAGGCGTCCTCGACCGTCGAGCGCTCGCGACCGAACACCGACAGGGCGTACTTGGTCGCGAACGGCCGTCCGGTGCGCTCGTGCGTGACGACCATGCCGCGCTCGAACCGCCCCGAGCACACGCGGATGAACGCGACGTGGTCACGGTGGTTCGGGTCCATGCCGGCCTGCATCTTGAACACGAACCCGCTGAACGGCTGGTCCACCGCACGGGCCGCGCCGTCGACGTCGGCCCGTGCGCCGGGTGCGGGCGCCAGCTCGACCACGGCGTCCAGGAGCTGGCGCACGCCGATGTTGGCCAGCGCCGCGCCGAACAGCATCGGCGACGTGGTGCCGGCGAGGAACGAGGCGCGGTCCACCGGGTCGAGGAGCTGCACGCTCTCGACGGCCTCGGTGTGGTCGTCGCCCAGCGTCTCGGCGGCGGCCTGCGGGCTGAGCACGCTCTCCTCCGCGATCGACGCGCCGCCCGGCGCCCGGCGGTACGTGCGGACCTCGCCGGAGGCCCGGTCCAGCAGGCCGAGGAACCGACCGGCCTCGCCGACCGGCCAGGTCAGCGGCGTGGGGCGCAGGTTGATGCGCTCCTCCAGCTCGTCGCACAGCTCCAGCGCCTCGCGGCCGGGCCGGTCCCACTTGTTGACGAACGTGATGACCGGCACGCCGCGCCGACGGCAGACCTCGAACAGCTTGAGCGTCTGCGGCTCCAGGCCCTTGGCGGAGTCGAGCAGCATGACGGCGGCGTCCACGGCGGTCAGGACGCGGTAGGTGTCCTCGGAGAAGTCGGCGTGGCCGGGCGTGTCCAGGAGGTTGATCACCACGTCGCCGTACGCGAACTGGAGCGCCGCGGACGTGATCGAGATGCCGCGCTTCTGCTCCATCTCCAGCCAGTCCGACACCACGCCGGCACGGTTGCCCTTGCCGTGCACCGCCCCGGCCTCCTCGATGGCGTGGGCGTGCAGCGCCAGCGCCTCGGTCAGGGTCGACTTACCGGCGTCGGGGTGCGAGATGACGGCGATGCTGCGGCGCCGGGCCGCCTCGGCCGCGACCGGCCGGGCGTCAGAGGTCAGGACGGTCACGACCGACCAGTCTACCGTCCGGCGACGGCGGTGCCCGGACACGGACACAGGCACGGGCACGGGCACGGGCACCGCGTCGTGGGCACGACGCCGGGCGAGGAACGGTACTTCCGGCCGGTACCGGCCGGCGACGCGCCGCCCCAGCATGAGGACATGCCTCTCGACTCGTCAGCACCGCCCCCTGCCCGGTCCCGCCTCGTCGCGCTCGACGTCGTCCGCGGCGTGGCGCTGTGCGGGATCCTCGTCGCCAACGTGATCCCGATCAGCGCCACGGTCGCGTCCGAGGCGCCCGTGACCTCCGCCCTGAGCGCACCCGGGTCCGGGGGCACGGACTGGCTGCACCTGCTGGTGGACCAGCGCTTCTTCCCGATCTTCTCCCTGCTGTTCGGCATCGGCTTCTCGCTCCTGGTGGAGTCCGCGGCCGCCCGGGCCGGCCGGCCGCGGCTCGTGCTGCTGCGCCGGCTGCTCGTGCTCCTCGCGCTCGGGCTCGCGCACCTCCTCCTGCTCTGGCCGGGCGACATCCTGACCGTCTATGCGGTGGTGGGGCTGCTCGTCCTGCTGCCGTCGACGTGGCTGCCACGATGGGCCGTCGCGGGTCTGGCCACCGTCTGCCTGGTGGCGGCGATCGGGCTGCTCGGCGGGCAGTACGCCCTGGTGCCCGGCCTGTTCCTGCTGGGCTCGGCCCTGACCCGCTACGGCGTCACGCGGCGGATCGAGGACTCCACCCGCGTGCCCGCGCTCCTGGCCCTGCTCCTGGCGGCCGCCGCCGTGCCCGTGCTCGCCGCGCAGGCGTCCTTCGAACGGACGGGAGAGGTCGACACCACGGGCTTCCGCATCGCCTTCCCGGTGGCCGGGCTGCTGGTCGCCGGCGTGTACGTCTGCCTCGTGCTGGTGCTGCTGCGCACCCCGGCGCGCCCGGTGCTGCGGGCCGTGTTCGCGCCCCTGGGCCGGATGGCGCTGACCAACTACCTCGGCGCCACCGTGCTGGTGCTCGTGGTGGCGCACGTCGACGGGGAGCCGGGGCGCTGGTCCTCGGCCACGGTGCTCGGCATCGCCGGGGCGGTGCTCACCGCGCAGTGGCTGTGCTCGGCGCTGTGGCTGCGCCACTTCCGGTACGGGCCCCTGGAGTGGGCGTGGCGATGGGCCACCTGGCTGCGCCGCCCGCCGCTGCGGGTGGCCGGCGAGGCGGACGCGCGACGCGCGCCGTCGACCCTCGTAGCCTGAGCGACGTGCACATCACCGGACGCGGCGCGGCCGCGGCCCAGCTCTCCGGCGACGTCGCGCTCGGGCTCGTCCTGGCCGGCACGCTCCTGCTCACCGCCACCGCGCTGGCCGCGAGCTGGGGCGGCTCCTCCTGGGTGCTCGGCCTGTGCACCGGCACCGTGGCGGGCGCCCTGGCCCTGCTGCGCCGCCGGCACCGCTTCGGCACCGCACTGGCGGGGCTCGGCGTGGCGGCCGTGGCGGTCGTCGTGGCACGGCTCGCCGGGCTGCCCGGGGAACCCTCGCCTGCGACGGCGCTCGCCCTGGCCGTGCTGGTCGCCTCGGCCGTGCGCGTGCTGCCGGCCGGGCAGGCGACCACGGTGGCCGGCGGTGGGCTCGTCGTCGTGGTGGGGTCGTGGCTCGCCGCGGCGCCGTTCACGTCCGACGTGTCGGTGGTGCCGACGGTGGCCACCGCGGCCTGGCTCTGCGCCCTCGCGGCGGGCCTGCTGGGCCGGCTGCTGGTGGCCCGGCGGGAGGCGGCGGTCGACCGGGTCCGCCGGGACGAGCGGCTGGCCGTGGCGCGCGAGCTGCACGACGTCGTCGCCCACCACATCACCGGCATCGTGGTCCAGGCCCAGGCCGCACAGCTCCTGCTCGCCCGGGGCGGCACGCCGCCGGGCTCACCGGCCCAGCCGGTGGCCGACGCCGTCGCGGGCATCGAGTCCGCCGGGGCGGAGGCCCTCACCTCGCTGCGCCGCGTCGTCGGGCTGCTGCGCGACGCGGACGACGCGTCACCCGTGGCACCCGGCCCCGAGGCGCTCACCGTGCTGGTCGACCGGTTCGAGACCCGTGGCCCGCGCGTGGACCTGCGACTGCCCGACGACGCGACGGGCTGGCCGCCCGAGGTCACCACGACCGTCTACCGGGTGGTGCAGGAGTCGCTCACGAACGTCACCCGGCACGCCCCGCACGCCCGTGCGGTGAGCGTCACCGTGGAGCGGGTGGCGGACGGCGTCCGGATCGAGGTGTCCGACGACGCCCCTGCCCGGGGCCGCGCCGACCCCGACCGGGGGCACCGACCCGGGACCGGTCAGGGGTACGGGCTCGTCGGCATGCGGGAGCGTGTCGAAGCGCTCGACGGCACGCTGGCGGCCGGCCCCCGCCCGGACGGCGGCTGGTCCGTGGTGGCCACCCTGCCGACCGGACCACGACCGGCGCGTCCGGTCCGGGCGACCGGTCAGGAGGAGCCGTGACGATCCGGGTGCTCCTCGCCGACGACCAGCCGATGGTCCGCGGCGGCCTGCGGCTCATCCTCGAGGACCAGCCGGACATCGAGGTGGTGGCCGAGGCCGCCGACGGCGTCGCGGCCGTCGCGCTGGCCCGCGACCTGCGCCCGGACGTCTGCCTCGTCGACATCCGGATGCCGCTGCTGGACGGCATCGAGGTGACCCGCACCCTGGCCGGCCCGGACGTCGCCGACCCGCTCCGGGTGGTCGTGGTCACCACGTTCGACGTCGACGAGTACGTCTACGGGGCGCTGCGCGGCGGTGCGGTGGGGTTCGTCCTCAAGGACGCCGGGCCCGCGCTCCTGGTCGAGGCGGTCCGGGCCGCGCACGCCGGCGACGCACTGGTCTCGCCGTCGGTCACCGTGCGGCTGCTGCGGCACCTGACCGCGGCGGACGGCGGCGTCGCCGTCAGGCCTGGGACGCCGGGCGGCAGTCCGTCCGCCCGGCCGCTCTCGGACCGCGAGACCGAGGTGGCGCGCGCCATCGCGCGGGGGCGCACCAACCTGGAGATCGGCGCGGAGATGTTCATCTCCCTCAGCACGGTCAAGGGCCACGTCGCCGCGATCCAGGCCAAGCTCGGGCTGCGCAACCGCGTGGAGATCGCGGCCTGGGCCTGGGAGCACCGGGTCGTCGGCGGGTGACGGCCCCCGGGGCCGCCACCCGGACGGAAAAAACCTGGCACCCGGCCCGGCCCTGCTCCTAGGGTCGGCCCCGATATGAACGCCATGATCAGGCAGCGTTCCGCCCGCTAGCGGCGCGGAACGCACACCACACCCAGCGCGTGCTCCGCGCCGCCGGCATCCGCCGGGCGGCGCGTCCTGTGCTGCCCGGATTCCTGTCAGCCGACGAATCCAGGAGCACACCATGTCGCGCAAGCGTCCTTTCCGTCCCACTGCCCGGACGACCTCCCGCGGGGCACCCCACCGCGGTACTCCCGACCACGGTGCACCGCGGGCCGCCCGGCCGCCGGAGCCCCCGCGGACCGCGGAACCCACCGGGCCGGCGGGGCCCGCCGTGCCGACCGTGCCGACGGGGCCGGTCGGCGGGGCCCACGAGCTCGGCCAGAACCTGCTGATCGACACGCGGGTCATCGACCGCGTGGTCGACCTCGTCCCCGACGCGGACCGGCCGGTCGTCGAGTGGGCCGCCGGCCGTGGCGCGATGACGCTGCCCCTGGCCCGGCTGGGCCGCCCGGTCGAGGCGGTCGAGATCGACCCGCGCTCGGCCGCGCGCCTGGCCCGGGTCGTGCCCGGCAACGTCACCGTGACGCGGGACGACATCCTGCGGCACGCCCCGCCGTCGGAGCCCTACGACCTCGTCTGCAACGTGCCGTTCCACCTGACCACCCCGGTGCTCCGGCGCCTGTTCACCCTGACCGGCTGGCAGCGCGCCGTGCTGATCACGCAGTGGGAGGTGGCCCGCAAGCGCGCCGCCGTGGGCGGCGCCACGCTCCTGACCGTCCAGTGGTGGCCGTGGTTCGCACCCCGGCTCGACCAGCGTGTCCCCGCCGGCGCGTTCCGTCCCCGGCCGGGCGTGGACGCCGGCCTGCTCGTGCTCGACCGCCGCACCGACCCCCTGCTGCCGCCCTCCCGGCAGCGCGACTACCAGCGGTTCGCCGCGGCCGTGTTCAACGGGCCCGGCCGCGGCGTGCACGAGATCCTCGTCCGGCAGGGGCTCGGCCGCGAGGAGGTGCGGCACTGGGCCCGGCAGCACCGCGTCGCGCCGGGTGCGCTGCCGCGGGATCTCGGCGCTCCGGCCTGGGTGGCGGCCTACGCCCTGACCTCCCGTCGCCCGGCCCCACGACGGTCCGGCAACCGGTCCGCGCGATGAGCCGTCACGGGATGACCCGCGATTCGTCATGTGTCCGACGGATCGATGGGGTCGAATAGGGGCCATGACACAGAGCGCGCCCGCCCGTCCCCGCCGTCGCTGGATCATCGTCACCGTCTCGGTGGTGGGCGTGCTGGCGGTGCTCGGCGTCGTGGGCGAGCTGGCGCTGCGCGCCACGATCGACGACCGGATCGCGGCCTCGACCGCCGACCTGCCGGAGGGTGTCACGGTGACGCGGGACGACACCCCCGCCCTCTGGCAGGTCGCGACCGGGCAGGCCACCCTCCTGGTCGACGTCGCGCCCGAGGCCCTCACGGACATGGCGCGGTCGGCCACCGAGCTGCCGGAGCTCCGGGTCGCGGCCGAGTCCGGGGCGCTGGTGGCGCAGGTGCCGCTGCCGATCTCGGGCACCACCCGGACCGTGGACCTCCTGCTCGACGTGTCCGCCGAGGGCGGTCAGGCGGTGGTCCGCGCGGACACCGTCCGGTTCGCCGGGCTGAGCCTGCCCGTGGCCGCCGTCGCCGAGCAGCTCGGCAGCGCCCAGCTCGACCGGCTCGTCGAGGGTGTCGCGTTCCCGGAGGACGAGAACCAGCTGGCGATCTCGTCGGCGCGGGCCACCGAGCACGGGCTGGAGCTCGCGGCAGAGGTGGCGATGTGGTGAGCCGCTCCGGGTGCGTCAGCTCAGGACCAGGCTCGCGATCTTCCCGTCGCGCAGCGTGAACTTGAACGGCCCCGTCCCGTTGAACCGGTTGCTCTGCACGGTGATCGTGACGGTGTAGTCCCCGGGCTCGGCCCCGGGTTCCACCGCGACGGGCTCGAACTGACTCTTCATGCCGATGTTGTCGGTCTCGTTCCAGCTCCGGACGCCGTCCGGTCCGTGGAACTCACGGCCCCAGTCGTTGAGGTACGCGTCGTCGGTGAACGTCGCGACGAACCGCTCGGTGTCGCCGGCATTGGTGGCGTCGACGAACTCCTGGACGACGGCGGGCAGATCGATCACAGCCATGAGAGACCTCCGTGTGCTCGGTCGCGGGCACCCGTGGGCGGGCGCTCGGTCGGTACGACCATAGGCAGACCCCCGGCGGGCCAGCCAGGCACCGGCGATCCCTCCCTCGCCCGGGAGGGTGGCGCGCCACCTACGACGTCGGCCCGAGCACCAGCTCGTAGAACCGCCAGAGGTGCTGGAGCTCCGCCGGGATCTCCGACCCGGCGTAGGGCGGGCGCTCGACGAAGCCGCGCGACTCGTAGAGCCGGTGGGCCTCGCGCATGAACCGGTTGCTGTCCAGCCGGACCACGGGCGCGTGCAGGTCGTCCCGGGACAGCTCCAGCAGCCGGTCGAGCAGCTCCGAGCCCAGCCCGGTACCGCGCTGGGCCGGGCGCACGTACATCCGCTTGATCTCGGTCGCGCCGTCGTCCTGCACGCGCAGCGCCGCGACCCCGGCGGGCGGGTCGTCGACCTCGGCCAGCAGGAGGAGGCCCGACGGCCGGCGGAACTTCTCCAGGGCGTCGGCGGAGTGCTCCGCACCGCGGCCCATCGCGAAGCCGTACGCCCGCTCGAACCCGGCGAGCGCCTCCGTCATGTACTCGGTCATGAGGTCGAGCACCACGCCGTCGTCGACGGCGGACGCCTCACGGACCCTGGGCCGGCTCACCCGCACCTCCCTCTCCCGACGCCGTCCGCACCGTGCGGGGCGTCGCCGGGACCGAGGCTACGCCGCGGCGTGAAATATCGAGATGATCGATACCTGAGACAGATCTTGTCTCAGAGTCCTGGCCCACGTAACCTGCTTCAGGCGAGCCCGGCGCCCGCCATGGATCATGCAGCCGAGCGGCCAGCGGGCCGCCACACGCAGGGAGGACGTCTTGAGCACCGTGCGCTCCGCACTCCCCACTGTCGCCCCGGCCGCCGGCCGGGCGTGCGAGACCGGCCGCTGCCCCCGAGGCTGTCTGTAGAGCGTCCGCGCGACCGTCCCCGGCCTGTTCGGCCGCGGACCCGGTCCCGCGCGTGACGCTCCGGCCCCGCACCCCGCTCCAGACGCACCACGCCGGCCCCGAGGCACGCACCCGCACGACCCGGACGCCGACGGCGCACGATCCCAAGCCAGCCCCACCCGCCACACAGCGAAGGAAGAACAATGGCCCGCATCTACGACGACGCGACCAAGCTCATCGGCAGCACGCCCCTCGTCAAGCTCAACCGCCTCACCGACGGCCTCGAGGCGACGGTCCTCGCCAAGCTCGAGTTCTACAACCCGGCCAACTCGGTGAAGGACCGCATCGGCGTCTCGATCATCGACGCGGCCGAGGCCTCGGGCGAGCTCAAGGAGGGCGGCACCATCGTCGAGGGCACCTCGGGCAACACGGGCATCGCCCTGGCCTGGGTGGGCGCGGCCCGCGGCTACAAGGTGGTCCTGGCCATGCCGGAGACCATGTCCAAGGAGCGCCGCGCGCTGCTGCGGGCGTACGGCGCCGAGCTGGTGCTCACGCCGGGCTCGGAGGGCATGAAGGGCGCCGTGGCGGCGGCCGAGAAGATCGCGCAGGAGCGCCCGGGCGCCGTGCTGGCCCGCCAGTTCGCCAACGAGGCCAACCCGAAGATCCACCGGGAGACCACCGCCGAGGAGATCTGGGCGGACACCGACGGCGCCGTCGACATCGTGGTGTCCGGTATCGGTACCGGCGGCACCATCACCGGCGTCGGCCAGGTGCTCAAGGAGAAGAAGCCCGAGGTCAAGGTCGTCGCGGTCGAGCCCGAGGAGTCGCCGATCCTGAACGGCGGCGCCCCGGGCCCGCACAAGATCCAGGGCATCGGCGCCAACTTCGTGCCCGAGATCCTCGACACCACGGTGTACGACGAGGTCATCGACGTGAACGTCGGCACGGCCATCGAGTTCGCCCGCCGGGCCGCCCAGGAGGAGGGCCTGCTGGTCGGCATCTCCTCGGGCGCCGCGCTGTCCGCCGCGCTGGAGGTCGCCAAGCGCCCGGAGAACGCCGGCAAGACGATCGTCGTCATCGTCCCCGACTTCGGCGAGCGCTACCTGTCCACCCCGCTGTTCGAGGGTCTGGTCGACTGATGACGGGGGCACGCGGGCTGTTCCAGGTTCTCGCCGAGGACCTGGACGCCGCGCGCGCCCACGACCCGGCCGCCCGGTCCCGCCTGGAGGTGGCCCTCGCCTACCCCGGCGTGCACGCCCTCTGGGCGCACCGGGCGGCGCACCGGCTGTGGCAGGCGCCGGCGCTCCGCCTGCCCGCGCGGCTGCTCTCGCAGCTCGCGCGGGCGCTCACCGGCGTGGAGATCCATCCCGCCGCACGGATCGGCCGCCGGCTGTTCATCGACCACGGCATGGGCGTCGTCATCGGCGAGACCACGGTCGTGGGCGACGACGTCATGCTGTACCACGGCGTGACGCTGGGCGGCCGGTCGCTCAACCGGGGCAAGCGCCACCCGACCCTCGGCGACCGCGTGACCGTGGGCGCCGGCGCCAAGGTGCTGGGCCCGGTCTGGGTCGGGGACGACGCGCAGATCGGCGCCAACGCCGTCGTGGTGAAGGACGTGCCCGCGGGCGCGGTCGCCGTCGGGATCCCCGCCCGGATCCGGGTGCCGGAGGCGCCGGTCGCGGAGCGGTCGCGCAACGAGGACCCGTCGGAGCTGATCGAGTACATCATCTGAGCCCGGGTCGCACCGGGTGGAGGACCGGCTGTCGCCGGCCCTCTTGTTCTCGCTACTTGTTCTAGTTGCCGTAGATCAAGTAGCGTAGTCCGCATGATGTTCCGCATCGATCCCGCGAGCGACGAGCCGCTCTTCGAGCAGCTCGTCGCCCAGGTGCGGGTCGGTGTCGCCAAGGGAGACCTCGTGCACGGCGAGCGCCTCCCGGCGGCACGTGAGCTCGCGCAGGCGCTCGACATCAACGTGCACACGGTCCTGAAGGCCTACCAGGTGCTGCGTGACGAGGGCCTGATCGACCTGCGCCGCGGCCGGGGTGCCGTCGTGACAGGTCGCGCACAGGCCGACCTGTCGGCGGTCGAGCGCGCCATGGCCGAGCTGATCCGCGCCGCCCGGGCGGCGCACCTCTCCCCCGATGCCACGGCCACCCTCGTCAAGGAGGCGATGAGATGACCACCGGAATCCTGCTGCACCAGCGGCTCGGGCACAGCCGACGCGGCCAGGTCGCGATCAGCGCGCTGTGCGGGCTGTCCCTGCTCGGCGTGGCGGCGGGCCTGGCCCTGTCCTGGCGGGACAGCCTCCCCGACCCGGTCGCGACCCACTGGTCGTCCGGCGACGGGCCGGACGGCTTCATGCCGGTCGGCAGCTTCGTCGGGGTGCTCGTCGCGGCGGGCGCGGTGTGCGTGGCCCTGTTCTCGGCGATGGGGGTCTTCTGGGGACGGGGCGAGAGCACCCGGCGCCTGTCCGCGGCGATGAACGTGTGGATCGGCGGGTTTATCGGCACCATCCTGGTGGGCAGCCTGTGGGTGCAGCGTGGCCTGTCCGACGCGGCGGAGGCATGGAGCCCGGGCTGGCTCGTCGCAGCCGCGGCGCTCGGGCCCACCGTGCTCGCCGTGATCGCGGCGATGCTCGTGCCGGGCGACCCGCCCGCCCCGGCAACCGGACCGGTCGACGGCGGGGCCGCGCGGACACCCCTCGGCCCCGGTGAACGCGCCGCCTGGATCGGCCGGGCCACGACACCCAGGGGCGCCCTGGCGGTCGAGATCGGCATCGCCCTGGCCGCCACGGCCGCCGCCGTGCTGACGCAGCTCTGGGCGATGCTGGTCGTGCCGCTGCTGCTCGCCCTGCTCGTGCTGGCGATGCTCTCGTTCACCGTGCGGGTCGACGGCGCAGGCCTGACCGTGCGCTCCACCCTCGGCTGGCCACGTACCCGGATCCCGGCGGACGAGGTCGTGCTCGCCTCGGCGACGACCGTCAGCCCGATGCGCGACTACGGCGGCTGGGGCTGGCGCGTCGCGCTCGACGGCTCGGGTCGCACCGGGGTGGTGCTGCGCCGCGGCGAGGCCCTGCAGGTGGACCGGACCGCCGGGCGCGGGTTCGTCGTCACGGTGGACGGCGCCGCCCAGGCGGCCGCGCTGCTGAACACGATGGCGGAGCGGGCGCGGGCGGAGCGGGGCACCGGCCCGGGCGACGGCCGCTAGGCGCCCGGCCGTATCGGCCCGGCCGTGTCGACCCGGCCGTGTCGGCCCGGCCACGTCGACCCCGTCAGCGCAACCGCTCGGCGTGGCGTTCCGCGAGCGCCGGCGGGGCCGTCGCGAGCCATGCGTCGACCAGGGCCTCGCGCAGCGCGGCCTCGCCGACGAGGTCGAGCTGGATCAGCAGGCCCGCGAAGCCGTCGAAGTGCTGGATCGTGAAGAACCCCGGCTGCTCCTCGCCGAGGATCGCCTCCTTCTCGCCCAGGTCCTCGACCCGCACACCGAGGATCGGCCCCTCGGGTACGGGGTCGTCGCCGAACCGCCTGAGGTCGGCCTGGCTGAAGGGGCGTTCCCACGCGAACGCCTTGCGCCCGACGGACCAGGCGCGGTGGCGGTAGCTCAGTCCCTCGACGGTCTCGGGCAGCGCGAGGGCGAGCCGGGCGACGTCGTCGTAGGTGGCCACCCGACCACCGTAACCACGGGCGTGCGGGACCGGTAGGGTGTGGGCAGTACCTGGGACGCGCCGTCCCGGGTAAGCCGTTCCCACGACGAGGTGAACCCCATGCGCATCGGATTCCAGACCGGTTACTGGTCCCGCAGGCCCCCGAAGGGCATCCAGCAGTTCATCGTGGCCGCCGACAAGCTCGGTCTCGACTCCGTCTGGACCGCTGAGGCCTACGGGTCCGACGCCTTCTCGCCGCTGGCCTGGTGGGGCGCGCGCACCCGGAACGTGCGGCTGGGCACGGGCATCGCCCAGCTCTCGGCCCGGACGCCGACGGCCACCGCCATGCAGGCGCTCACGATGGACCATCTGTCCAAGGGCCGGTTCGTGCTCGGGCTCGGCGCCTCCGGTCCGCAGGTCGTCGAGGGCTGGTACGGGCAGCCCTACAAGCGGCCGCTGGCCCGCACGCGGGAGTACGTCGACATCGTGCGGCAGGTCATGCGGCGCGAGGCGCCCGTGACGCACGACGGCGCGTTCTACCAGCTTCCGCTGTCCGCCGACGCACCGGGCGCGACCGGGCTGGGCAAGGCGCTCAAGCCCACCGTGCACCCGTTCCGGCCCGAGATCCCGATCGTGCTGGCCGCCCAGGGCCCCAAGAACGTGGCCCTGGCCGCCGAGATCGCCGACGGCTGGATGGCCGGCTTCTACGCACCCCGCATGGACGCCGAGTTCCGGGCGCTGCTCGCGGAGGGCTTCGACGCCCGCTCGGCCGAGCGTTCGCCGTCGGACCGGTTCGAGGTCTGTGCCACGGTGCCGGTCGTGGTGCGGGACGACGTCGAGGCGGCCGCCGACGTCATCCGCCCCCACATCGCCCTGTACGCGGGCGGCATGGGCGCCAAGGAGGCGAACTTCCACAAGCAGTCGCTCGACCGGCTCGGGTACGCCGAGCCGTTGGACAAGGTGCAGGAGCTGTACCTGGCCGGGCGCAAGGAGGAGGCCGCGGCGGCCGTGCCGACGCAGCTCGTGGAGGAGATCGCGCTGGTCGGGCCGATCGACAAGATCCGCCGCGAGCTGCCGACGTGGGAGTCGACCGCGATCACGACCCTGCTCGTGCAGGGCGACCCGGCCTCGATGCTGGCCCTGCTGGCCGCCGCCCAGGACCGCTCGCTCGCGGGCCGCGCCCGCTCGACGGCAGGCACGGTCCTGTCGCGCCTCGCCCCCTCGAAAGCCTGATCGTCGCGTGCTGGATGTTCGCCCTTTCCCGTGTGCCAGAAGGGCGGATGTCCAGCACTCGACGGCTACGGGAGGACGGTGATGCGGCCTTCCGGTTCGATGTCGATCGTGCTCAGGGTGCGGGCGTGGGCGGCGATCGTCTCCGCGTCCACCGGGGCGTCCGCGAGGGGGACCAGGATCTCGGCGTCCGCGAAGCCCGTGACGCCGTCACCGCCGCCGACCACGTAGTTGGTCGCCGCGACCGTGTAGGTGGCCGTCTCGTCCAGCGGGGCGCCGCCCACCCGGACGTCGCTCACCCGGGTACCTGCCGGTGCGCTCGGGGAGTACGTGTACGCCATGCCGGAGACCTGCGGGAAGCCGCCGCCCGCGTCCTGCACCCGGGACACCGCGTCCTCCAGCGAGCGCAGCAGGCCCGCTCCCGTCACCCGCACGTGCATGACCCGGTTGGCGAACGGCGCGATCGAGTACGCGTCCCGCAGCGTGAAGTCCGGGCCCGGTGCCTCGGCGCGCAGGCCGCCGCCGTTGACCCAGCCGATGTCCGCGCCGTGCTGCGCGCGGAACGCGTCCGCGACGAAGTCACCGAGCGCCGTCTCCTGCGACCGGCTCTTCTGCTCGGGGTCAAGGAGCGGGGTACGGACGTCCGCCAGGACCTCCGCGAGCCGCTCGTCCATCTCGGCCGCGTACCGCTCCTCGACCTCGCGCAGCGCGGGGTCCGGCGTGACCGTGTGGTCCACCTCGATCACCGACGGCCGCACCTGGTAGCCCGGCCGGCGGTCCGTGCCGCGTTCCCGCCTGATGTCGAGCCGGACGAGCGACCCCATGTTGCCCTCGGACGCCATGAGCGGCACGTCGGCCTCGTACTCGATCACCGAGTCGTACTCGGCCATCTCCTCGCCGAACACGGCGTCCAGCCCGGGCACGGCGCGCACCAGCTCGCGGTTCTCGTCCATCGGGTACTGCGTGACCGCCACGATCACGTCGGCCCGGGCGTGCGCCCGCAGGTCGGCGACGGCGGCCCGGGCGGCCTCGACCGGGTCCCTCTCCACGAGATCGGCGGCGGCCGTCGTCGTCTCGATGGCGTCGGTGAGCCCGATGAAGCCGACACGGACGGCGCCCACCCGCTGCACCGCCCACGTGCCGTGCTCCACGAAGGGGGTGCCGTCGGTGGTCGTCAGGTTGGACGTGATCCAGGGGAAGTCGGACGCCGCGACCAGGTCGCGCGCGTGGTCCACGCCGAAGTCGAAGTCGTGCTGGCCGAAGTTCGCCAGGTCCACGCCCACCTCGTTGAGCGCCTCCACCATGGGTACGCCCTGGTAGAGGCCGCCGAAGAGCGTGCCCCCGGCCAGGTCTCCCCCGAAGACGACGGCCGTGGCCCGGTTCCGCTCCTCGACCGTGCGCACGGCCGTGGCCAGACGGGCGACGCCGCCGCGGTCCTGGCCGCCGGTCAGCACCGGTCCGATCTCGTGCGCGTCGTGGAAGTAGAGGAGGGTCGCGGCGGGCCGGGTGGGCCCGGCGGCACGCTCCGCGGGCGCCGCCGGAGCGGACGCCGGCGAAGCGGACGCCGGCGGAGCGGACGCCGGCGGCGTGGGCGCGCCGGCGGCGGTGAGCCCCGGGCCCACCAGCCCCGCTGTGAGGGCGAGCGCGCTGACGAGCCCTGCTGCACCTGCGAGGGAGCGATGCATGGTGGTACCTCCGACGGCGATCGAGCGGACACGTTCGGCTCGGCACGCTAGCTCGCAGCCGTGAACAGCGCGGCGCCCGGGTGTGAACTGCGGGTGTCCCCCGTCGAGCGGGTGTCGGGCACCGCGCCGCACGGCGACGTCGCCAGGCCTGGCCGCGTCGCCAGGCCTACGAGGCGCCCTCGCCCGCCGGCGCGTCGTCCTCGGGGAACCAGACCGCTCGCCGGAGGTTCACGCGGCGGCCGTCCTTGGACAGGGGGCAGCCCTCCGCCCGGAGCGCGTCCAGCGCGTCGGTCAGGTGGTGCTGCGGCGGCGAACCCGCGGCGTTGACGACCCGCCACCAGGGCACGCGGTCGCCGTCCTCCTCCTCGGGACCGTCCGGCACCAGGTGCGCGTACCGGTCCCCCGAGCCGGCCATGACGCTGCCGACCTGGCGCGGACCGCCCCGGCCGAGCCGCTCGCCGACGATCTCGGCGATCAGCCCGTAGGTCATCGCGCGGCCGGACGGGATGCGGCGGACGACGTCGAGCACCGCGGCGGCGTACTCCTCGACGTCGGTGAGCTGGGATGCGGTCACGGAGGCGATCGTAGACGCGCACACCGACACCGTCCGGCCGGATTTCCGCTTGCCCGCGGGTGCGACGATCGAGTCATGGCACTTCCCCGGACCGCCCTGCCCGCGGGGTACCGCTGGCGCACGCTGACCCCCGACGACCAGCGGCTCGTGACCGAGCTGGACACCTGGGCCTTCCCGACGGGCCACGCCCACGACGACATCGACGCGACGCCGTCCCCGCTGACCTGGGAGCGGGCCGTCGCGATCGAGGCGGAGGGAAGCGACGGCCTCGTCGCGATGCACGCGTCGTACCCGTTCGCGCAGTTCCCCGTGCCCGGTGCGGAGCTGCCCACGGCAGGCCTCACCTGGGTGGGCGTGCATCCGCAGCACCGGCGCCGTGGCCTGCTGACCGCGATGATCGACCTGCACCTGGCGCGCTGCGCCGAACGCGGCGAGGCGGTCAGTGCCCTGTTCGCCGCCGAGGCCCCGATCTACGGCCGGTTCGGCTACGGCCACGCGGCCGACGACCTCCGCCTCGACATCCCGCGCGGGGCCGCCCTGCGTGACGTGCCCGGCGCGGAGCGGCACACGGTCCGGGTCGAGGTGGCGTCCCGCGAGCGGCACGGTGCGCTCGTCGACCGTCTGCACCGCGCGGCGGGCGCCGCACCCGCGGGCGAACCAGGCCTCAACCGGCCCGGCTGGGTCACGCGCGAGACCGAGGAGCTGCAGGCCGTCCTCTGGGACGACGCCCCCGTGCACCGCGGTGGCCGGGAGTCCCGTCGCATCATGGTCGTCGAGCTCGACGGCGAGCCGCGCGGCTACGTGACGTTCCGCCGCACCCTCACCTGGGAGCCCACCGGCCCGCGCGGTCAGGTCAGCACCGGCGAGGTGGTGGCCCTCGACGCGGCGGCGGCCCGTGCCCTGTGGGGTGCTCTGCTCGACCTCGACCTGACGAACGAGGTGAGCCCGTTCGTGCTGCCGGTCGACGACGTGGTGACACAGCTCCTGGTCAACCTGCGGGCGGCCGCTCCGCGCACGCCGGACAACCTGTGGGTCCGGCTGGTCGACGTCCCGGCAGCCCTGGCGGGACGTCGGTACGCCGCCGACGTCGACGTCACGCTCGCCGTCACCGACGCCCGCCTGCCCGCGAACGCCGGGGTGTACCGGCTGCGGGCGGAGGCGTTCGGCCCGGCGTCGGTGGAGCGCGTGGACCCGGAGTTCGAGGCGCCCGAGCTGTCGCTGGACGTGCGGGAGCTCGGTGCCGCCTACCTGGGCGGCACGTCGCTCGCGACGCTGGCCGCTGCCGGGCTGGTCACCGTGCACCCGCGCCCCGGGCAGGGGCCGGGCGTGCTGGCGCGGGCGAGCGCGGCCTTCGGCTGGCCGGTCGCCCCGGGTTCGTCGTGGGTGTTCTGATGCCTGCGTTCTCCACCGTGGTCACCGGTGAGGTCTGGCACGCCGAGGCCCGCGCATGGCTGACCGACATGGTGGCGGGGCTGGGGTACGACGTCACGTCGGTCGCGCAGCCGCGCGTCCGGCCGTGGTCGACACAGCTCGTCGTGGAGACCACCGGCGGCCGGCTCTGGTTCAAGGCGGGCTGCGCGGCCATGCGGTTCGAGCCCGGGCTCCAGTCGCTCCTGGCACGCGTGGTGCCGGAGGAGGTGGACGCGCCGGTCGCCGTCGTGCCGGAGCGGGGCTGGATGCTGACCGCCGACCGCGGCACCACCCTCGCCGACACGCACGAACCCCGCCCGGACGACTGGGCCTCGGTGCTGCGGACCTGGGCCCGGCTCCAGCGGGCCGTCGCGGATCGCGGCGACGAGATGCGGGACACCGGCCTGCCTGACCGCTCGCCCCAGGGCACGGTGGACCGGTTCGACGCGATGCTGGACCGCCTCACCACCCTCCCGCCCGGCCACCCCGCACGGCTCGCGGACGAGGTCGCGAAGGACCTGCACGATGCACGACCGATCGTGGAACGGGCCGCCCATACTCTGGCCGCGGATCCGTTCCCGACGACGCTGCAGCACGGCGACCTGCACCCCGGCAACGTCTTCGCGGTCGACGGGACGCTCCGCGTCTTCGACTTCGGCGACGCCCAGTGGGCCCACCCGCTCGAGGCCCTCATGGTGCCGCGCGCAGTGGTGGAGCACGGCGGCCGGGTGCCGTGGGCGCCCCTCCAGGCCGCGTACCTGGCGGAGTGGGACGTACCGACCGACGACGGCGCGCTCGACGAGATGCTGCGGGCGGCCGCGGTGACCCACGCGGTCAACCGGTCGTCGTCCTGGTGGGACGCTCTCGACGAGGCGTCCGACGCCGAGTGGGACGACTGGGGCGAGGCCCCCGCACGCCACCTCGCCCGGGTGCTCGACGAGGTGGCGCCAGGTCAGGTCTGACAGGTGCCGCACCAGAACAGGTTGCGCCCCGCCAGCTCCTTGACCAGCACCGGCGTCCCGCAGACCCGGCAGGGCAGGCCCTCGCGGTGGTAGACGTAGAACGCCTGGTCGGAGGGGACCGCGCCGGGTGCCCCGTCGGTGTTCTGGCGGGTCCGGGCGGGTCGTCCGCCGTCGGAGGGGTCCGGGAGCCCCCGGTCCTCCGGCCGTGTGGTGACGATGGCGCCGTGGTCGGCGCCGTCACGCATGAGCACCACCAGGTCGTCCCAGATGGCCCGGACCGACGTCGCGGGGACGTCGCGGCCGGGGCGCAGCGGGTCGACACCGGCGCGGAACAGCGCTTCGGCACGGTAGATGTTGCCCACGCCGGCGACCACCGCCTGGTCCATGAGCTGCTGGCCGATCGTCACCCGGGACCGGCCCACGGCGGCGACGAAGGCCTCGGCGTCGCCGTCGTCCCGGATCGGGTCCGGGCCCAGCCGTGCCTCGACCGCCCGCTTCTCCTCGGCCGTGATCACCTCGCACGCCGTCGGTCCCGTGAGATCGGCGACGGCGTGCGCGCCGAGCAGGCGCACGCGCACCTGCCCCCGCGGCTCGGGCACCGCCCAGGTGTCCGACGCGTGGAGCGCCCCGGCGGCCTGCGGGTCCGAGCTGCCGGGGGCCGGGAGCGAGTCCCGTTCGCCGATGCGGCGCCGGGGAGCGCCGATCGCGTGCGCCACCTCCGGCGCGTCCGGGGCACCGGCGAACGTCCACGCGCCGTACAGCCCGAGATGCGTGCGCAGCCACACCGTCTCGGGCTCCGGGGCCATCCCGGTGACCTGAGCGTCCGGCGCGTCGGCGGGCACGAAGCCCAGGAAGAGCTGCTTGCCCCAGGCCTCGCTCGCCACCAGGCGGCGGCCGTCGAGCACGGCGGCGCCGTCGGCGAACCGGCCCTGCGGGCTGCTCACGTGCAGGACCTGCCCGGCGAACAGCGACGTGAACGTCCGCGCGAGGCGGTGGACGGTGTGTCCCTCAGGCACGCTTGCTCTCGTAGTCGGCGAGCTGGTCGATGCGGCGCTGGTGCCGCGCGTCGCCGCTGAACGGCTCGGCCACGAAGGCCTCGACGAACGACGTCGCCTCCGCCACGGTGTGCATGCGGCCGCCCACGGCGATCACGTTCGCGTCGTTGTGCTGCCGGCCCAGCTTCGCGGTCTCCAGCGACCAGGCGAGCACCGCCCGGACACCGGTGACCTTGTTGGCCGCGATCTGCTCCCCGTTGCCCGAACCGCCGATCACGATGCCGAGCGAACCCGGCTCGGCGACGACGGCCTCACCGGCCGAGATGCAGAAGGAGGGGTAGTCGTCCTGGGGGTCGAGCTCGTGTGCCCCGTGGTCGACCACCTCGTGGCCGGCGGTGGTGAGGTGCTGCACCAGGTGCTGCTTGAGGTCGTACCCGGCGTGGTCGGCGGCGATGTGCAGGCGCATGCGCCTATCTTCCCCCATCCCGGGCGTGGGTGTTGCGTACGCTGGCGCAATGACCACCGACGCCACGGGCCTCACGTCGGGCATCGACCTCGACGCGCTCGACCCCGACACCCGACCGCAGGACGACCTGTACCGCCACGTCAACGGGCGGTGGATCGACTCGCACGAGATCCCCGCCGACCGCGCCATGGACGGCGCGTTCCGGGCCCTCTACGACCAGGCGGAGGTGCACGTCCGGGAGATCATCCAGGACGCTCCCGCCGGTTCCCTGATCGGGGACCTGTACGCGAGCTTCATGGACACCGGCCGCATCGCCGAGCTCGGCACCACGCCGCTGGACGAGGACCTCGCCCTGATCCGGGCGGCGCGTGACACCGCCGCCCTGACCACGGCGCTCGGCACGCTCCAGCGCACGGGTGGCACGGCGGGCGTGCGCTTCTGGGTCGACAACGACGCCACCGACCCCGAGAAGTACGTCGTCTACCTGCGGCAGTCCGGCCTCGGCCTGCCCGACGAGGCGTACTACCGCGAGGAGCAGTACGCCCCGATCCGCGCGAAGTACCTGCCGCACGTGGCCCGGATGCTCCGGTTCGGCGGCGTCGAGCAGACGTGGGGCATCACGCCCGACGACGCCGCGGCGCGGGTCGTCGACCTGGAGAAGCGGCTCGCCGCCCACCACTGGGACGTGGTGCGCGACCGCGACGCGACCCTCACCTACAACCCGACGACGCTCGCCGACCTCGCCGCCTCGGCCCCCGGTTTCGACTGGGCGGCCTGGGCCGACGCGATGGGCGTCCCGGCCGGCGCGTTCGACCACCTCGTGGTGCGCGAGCCGAGCTACGCGACCGGGTTCGCCGCTCTGTGGCAGGAGATGTCGACGCTCGACTGGCAGCTCTGGATGACGTACCACGTGATCAGCGCCCGCGCCCCGTACCTCACCGACGAGATCGTCGAGGCCAACTTCGACTTCTACGGCCGCACGCTCACGGGCGCGCAGGAGGTGCGCGAGCGCTGGAAGCGTGGCGTGGCCCTCGTGGAGGGTGCGCTCGGCGAGGTCGTGGGCGAGGAGTACGTGGCGCGGCACTTCCCGCCGTCGCACAAGGCGCGGATGGACCGCCTGGTGGAGGCCCTGGTGGCCGCCTACCGCGAGTCCATCGAGGGCCTCGACTGGATGACCGACGAGACCAAGGCGAAGGCCCTGGCCAAGCTGGAGAAGTTCACGCCCAAGGTGGGCTACCCCGTGAAGTGGCGCGACTACTCGGGCCTCGAGGTGGACGCGGCCGACCTCGTGGGCAACGTGCGCCGGTCCAACGCGTTCGACCAGGACTACGAGCTCGCCAAGATCGGGCGGCCGCTGGACCGCGACGAGTGGTTCATGACGCCGCAGACGGTCAATGCCTACTACAACCCGGGCATGAACGAGATCGTGTTCCCGGCGGCGATCCTGCAGCCGCCGTTCTTCGACCCCGACGCCGACGACGCGGTGAACTTCGGCGGCATCGGCGGTGTCATCGGGCACGAGATCGGCCACGGGTTCGACGACCAGGGCTCCAAGTACGACGGCGACGGCCGCCTGGAGGACTGGTGGACGGACACCGACCGCACCGAGTTCGAGAAGCGCACGAGCGCGCTCATCGCCCAGTACGACCAGTTCCGGCCCGCCCAGCTCGCGGCGTCCGCCGCCGGGCAGGACGACGCGGAGGGCGCGGCCGACGCGCACGTCAACGGCAGCCTGACGATCGGTGAGAACATCGGCGACCTCGGCGGGCTCTCGATCGCGATCAAGGCCTACCGGATCGCACTCGGCAAGCCGCTGGACGAGGCCCCGGTCGTGGACGGGCTGTCCGCCCTGGAGCGGATCTTCCTCGGCTGGGCGCAGGTCTGGCAGTCCAAGGGCCGCGACGAGGAGGTGCTCCGCCGCCTCGCGACGGACCCGCACTCCCCCAACGAGTTCCGGTGCAACGGCGTGGTGCGCAACGTCGACGAGTTCTACGCGACGTACGACGTGACCCCGGGCGACGCCCTCTACCTGGCTCCGGAGGACCGCGTCCGGATCTGGTGACCGACGCCGCAGGAACGCGGTCGGCCGAGTGAGCGGGTGCCCCGCGCAGGTGGGTTGCTCCGAGTAGACATTGTCTACCTGGAGCAACCCACCTGCGCGGGGCACCTTCCCGGAGGGGCGCTCGCTGACCGAGCGGAAGGTCAGTCGGGGCCGTGCGCCGGGTCAGGCGTCCGCGGCCTGGGCCGTCAGCGCGCGTTCCGTGCCCGCCAGCGCCTCCACGACCAGGCGGCGCAGCGCCGGGGCGGCGTCCGCGTTGGTCTCCAGCCAGGCCGCCGTCGCGTCGCGGAGCTCCGCCGACGCCAGCGGCGCCGGGTAGAAGCCCTCGATGATCTCCTCGGCGATGTGGTAGCTGCGCTCCTCCCACACCTTCAGCACGGCGTCCAGGTACGGCCGCACGACGTCGGCCAGCGTGGCCGGGTCGTTGACGTGCACGAAGCCGAGCCCGGTGTTCCGGATGATGGCGTTCGGCACGTCGGCGGCGTCCACCACCGAGGACAGCGCGGCCAGCTTGCCCTCGACCGTCGGCTTGGCCGCGCGTGTGCGGGCGGCCGCCTGGCGGCCCGTCGCGGTGTTGTCGGCCGCGAGCATGTCGTCGATCTCCTGGTCGCCCGCGGCCCCGTTGAGCACCAGGCCCTCCAGGAGCTCCCAGCGCAGGTCGGTGTCGAGGGTCAGGCCGTCGAGCGTCACGGAGCCGTCCAGCAGCCCGGACAGCGTGGCCACGTGCGCCGGGGTCGAGGCCACGTGCGCGAAGAACTTCACGAGCTGGAACTGCGTGTCCGAGCCGGCCGCGGCGTCGCCCACCAGGGACCAGAGCGTGTCGCCCACCATGGCGAGGGTGGCCGAGCGCGCCGACGGCGCCACGTACTGCTTGGCCGCCAGCACCATCTGGTTGAGCGTGGTGCGCAGCGTGGTCGACTCGGTCTCGCGGGCGATGCCCCCGAGCACGAGGCGCACGTACCGCGAGGCCGGGACCTCGCCGTCGCGCACCGCGTCCCAGACCGAGCCCCACACCAGGGAGCGCGCCAGCGGGTCGGCGATGTCGGCCAGGTGGTCCAGCGCGACACCCAGCGAGTCGGCGTCGAGGCGGATCTTCGCGTACGCGAGGTCCTCGTCGTTGAGCAGCACCAGCGCCGGGCGGTCGAGCTCGACGAGCTCCTTCACGTCCGTGCGCGGCCCGTCGACGTCGACCTCGACGGAGCGGGTGCGCACCAGCTCGCCGGCGTCGGACAGGCTGTAGAAGCCGATGCCGAGGCGGTGCGGGCGGATGGTGGGCCACTCGGCGGGTGCCGTCTGCTCCACGACGAACGACATGATGCGGCCGTGGCTGTCCGTCTCGATGACCGGGCGCAGCGTGTTCACGCCGGCGGTCTCCAGCCAGAGCTTCGACCAGGCCTTGAGGTCGCGGCCGCTCGTGGCCTCGAGCTCCGTGAGCAGGTCGGGCAGCTCGGTGTTGCCCCAGGCGTGCTTGCCGAAGTAGGCGGACACGCCCGCGATGAACGCGTCCCGGCCCACCCAGGCCACGAGCTGCTTGAGCACCGAGGCGCCCTTGGCGTACGTGATGCCGTCGAAGTTGACCTGGACGTCCTCCAGGTCCTTGATCTCGGCGACGATCGGGTGCGTGGAGGGGAGCTGGTCCTGCTTGTACGCCCACGACTTCTCCATCGCGGAGAACGTGGTCCAGGCAGCCTCGAACTCCGTGGCCTCGGCGGTGGCGAGCGTCGAGGCGTACTCGGCGAACGACTCGTTGAGCCAGAGGTCGTTCCACCACTTCATGGTGACCAGGTCGCCGAACCACATGTGCGCCAGCTCGTGCAGGATCGTCACCACGCGGCGCTCGCGCACGGCGTCGGTCACCTTCGAGCGGAACACGTACGACTCCGTGAACGTCACGCAGCCCGCGTTCTCCATGGCGCCCATGTTGTACTCGGGCACGAAGAGCTGGTCGTACTTGGTGAACGGGTACGGCACGCCGAACGTGGACTCGTAGAACTCGAAGCCCTGGCGCGTCTTCTCGAAGATGTACTCGGCGTCGAAGTGCTCCGACAGCGACTTGCGGCAGAACGCGCCCAGCGGGATCTCGCGGCCGTCCGACGACGTCAGCGACGAGCGGACCACCGCGTACGGGCCCGCCACGAGCGCCGTGATGTAGGTGGAGATGCGGCCGGTGGGCTCGAACGTCCAGGTGGCGACGTCGCTGTCCGGGCCCGCAGCGACCGGCTCCGGCGTCGGCTCGTTGCTCACGACCTCCCACGCGGCGGGCGCGGTCACGGTGAACTGGAACGTGGCCTTGAGGTCGGGCTGCTCGAAGCAGGCGAACACGCGGCGCGCGTCGGGCACCTCGAACTGGGTGTAGAGGTAGACCTCGCCGTCCACGGGGTCCACGAAGCGGTGCAGCCCCTCACCCGTGTTGGTGTAGCCGCAGTCGGCCACCACCACGAGCTCGTTGTCGGCCGCGAGCCCGTCCAGCGCGATGCGGGAGTCCGCGAACACGACCGCCGGGTCCAGCTCGCGGCCGTTCAGCACCACGGACCGCACCGCCGGCGCGACCAGGTCGACGAAGGTGGACGCACCCTCGGTCGCGGTGAAGCGCACAGTCGTGGCGGACGCGAAGGTCTCGGGACCGGTGGTCAGGTCCAGCGCGATCTCGTACGACTCGACCGCTACGACGCCGGCGCGCTCGACCGCCTCGGCGCGGGTCAGGTTCTCTCCGGGCACAGGCCCTCCACGTCTGTCTTCTCGTGGGCGCCGGTCGGCGCCCCGCGCGTCCGAAAGACGCGCCTTCTCGGTTGGTGTGTCGTCCGGTCTGTGAACTACCTGCGACGACCCGTCGATCATGCCACGCAGGAGTAACAGCGAGTAACGCGTTTGTGTACGATCGACCGCGGTCGCCCAGACCGACCGATTTGACCTGAGGGAGTTACCCGATGTCCGGCACCGTGCCGCCGCCGCCCCCGCCGCCCGGCGAGGGTCCCGACGAGGAGCCGGGTGCGCCGTCCCACCAGGAGCACCCGCCCACCGCGCCCACCCCTGCCCAGCAGGGGCCGGTCCAGCGCGTCTCCGCGTCGAACCGCATGCCGCCGGCCATCTCGCCCGCGAACCAGTTCTCCCAGGCCGTGACCCCGGCCCCCGCCGCCCCGGGCGCCCCCGTGGTCCAGTCCGTGCACAACGGCGGGGCGGACGCCGGGATGACGCAGCAGTACTACCCCGCTCAGGCCCAGCAGCAGTACCCCCAGGCCTACGCGCAGCAGCCCCAGGCCTACGCCCAGCAGGCGCCGCAGGGGTACGCCCAGCAGCCGCAGGCGTACGCGCAGCAGGCCCCACAGGGCGGCCAGTACCCGCCGCAGGGCTATCCGCCGCCGCAGGGCTACGACCAGTACGGTCAGCCGGTGTATGCGCACCAGGGCGGCTACGCGCCCGCCCCGGAGCAGCAGAAGGAGCGCCGTCGGCTCAGCCCGGGCTGGATCGCGTTCATCGCCCTGGACGTCGTGCTCGTGGTCGCCGCAATCGTCTTCGCCGTCAGCCTGTTCAGCTCGTCCGACGAGGACCCGTCCGGCGGGGCGTCCACCGCCGCGGAGCAGTCGGCCGAGCCGTCCGCGGACGGCGGCCTGGAGACCGGCGGCGGTGCCGGCGTCGAGACGTTCGCCGCGCCGTCGCTCAACATCATGTGCACGATCTCCGCGGACGCCGCCACGTGCGGCATCGCGGAGCTCACCAACAAGCCCGCCCCCGACGCCTCGTGCGGCGGCGCGTCCGGCTACGTGGCGAAGGTCGACCCGAGCGGCAACGTGACCCAGCCGTGCGTGGGCAAGAAGGACCAGCCCAAGAAGGCGCCGGGCAACACGGCGATCCTCAAGTACGGACAGTCCAAGAAGGCGCACGGTTTCACGTGCAGCAGCGCCGAGACGGGCATGACCTGCGTCTCGGACTCGACCCAGACGGGCTTCACGATCGCCCGCGCCGGCATCGGCCAGGCCTGACCCACCCTGCCCAGCCGTCGAGTGCTGGATATTCGCCCTCCTGGCACACGGGAGAGGCCGAATATCCAGCACTCAGCTACTCCTCGTTGAGGACCGAGACCAGGGAGCGCAGGCGCGCGTTGCTGAACAGGTCCTCCAGCAGCACGACGGCGCCCGCCGAGTCCGCCAGCGGAACCTTCCAGTTCGGGTACTCCGTGTCCGTGCCCGGCTGGTTCTGGGCGCGGCGCTCCCCCACGGCGTCCGTGAGGTAGACACCGACCAGCGCGGACGGCGTGTCGCGCAGGTAGCGGTGCAGGCCCTCGACGAGCTCCCGCTCGGAGGGGTCGAACGTCGTCAGCCCGCGCCGGGACAGCGCCTCGACCAGGGACTCGCGCTCGGCGCGCGCCCGCCCCCGCAGCACGGTCGCCTCCTCGGTGAGGAGCCCGAGCCGCTCGCGCAGGTCCACGTGCTCGCCCGCGAGGTACCCCGCGGTGGGCGGCAGGTCGTGGGTCGTCACGGTGGCCAGCGCGGCGCTGCGGTAGTCCTCCGGCGCGAGCGGCGCCCCGGCGGCGTCCCGCTCGAAGAGCAGCACCGACGTGCCCAGGATGCCGCGCTCGGCGAGGTAGTCGCGGATCCACGGCTCGAACGTGCCGAGATCCTCCCCGACGATCGCCACCCCGGCGCGGTGCGCCTCCAGGCAGAGGATGCCGACCAGCGCCTCGTGGTCGTAGGTCACGTACGTCCCCGCCGACGCGCGCGCCCCGCCCGGGATCCACCACAGCCGGAACAGGCCGAGCACGTGGTCGATGCGCAGCGCGCCGCAGTGCCGCAGGGCGGTGCGCAGCAGGTCGCGGTAGGGCGCGTAGCCGGCCTTCGCGAGCGCCCGCGGGTGCCACGGCCGCGGGGACCAGTTCTGGCCCTGCTGGTTGTACATGTCCGGCGGGGCGCCCACGGACACGCCCCGGGCCAGGACGGCGGCGTCGGCCCAGGCATCAGCGCCGTCCGGCGAGGACCCGACGGCGAGGTCCTTGAGCACGCCCAGCCGCATCCCGGCGTCGGTGCCGGCGCGGTGCGCGGCGCGGAGCTGCTCGTCCGCGACCCACTGCAGCCAGCAGTAGAACTGCACGCGGTCGGACCGGGCGTTGCGCAGCGTGGTGACGCCCGGTGCGCCGGGGTCGGCGAGCTCCGGTGGCCAGTCCCGGCCGTCCAGGTGCTCCGTGATGGCGCACCAGGTCGCGAAGTCGATGAGCCCCTTGCCCTGGGCCAGCACGTACTCGTCGAACGCCGTCTGCCGGGCCGCGGAGCGGGGGGCCGTGTACACGACCTCCAGGGCGGCCTTCTTGGCCTCCCAGACGGCGTCCCGGTCGATGGGGCCGGCGTCCTCGGACAGCTCGCGCACGGGCTCGGCGGCCCACTCGACGAGCGAGCGGTCCGCGGCCGAGAGGTACGCCGTCTCGCGGATGTCCTCGACGCGGATGTACAGCGGCGACATGAACCGGCGCGAGGTCGGCAGGTACGGGCTCGGGGTGATGGGTGTGACGGGCTCGGTGGCGTGCAGCGGGTTGACGCCCACGAAGTCGGCGCCGCCGTTGTGCGCCGTCTGCCACGCGAGGTCGCCCAGGTCGGCAAGGTCGCCCATGCCCCAGGAGTCCCGGGAACGCACCGAGTAGAGCTGGACCATGAAGCCCCAGGCCTGCTTGCGGGCGATCTTCTTGCGCAGCTCCAGGCGCTGCGGCGTCACGACGAGCTGGGCCTGCGCCGTCTGCCCGCCGGACTCGGCGTGCAGGGTGTGCCAGCCGAGCGGCAGGTCGCCGGGGACCACGAACGTCGCCCGGCCCACCTTGCGGCTGTCGACCGTGCGCGGCTCGGTGTACACGTCCGCCTGGCGCAGCGGGATCTTCGCGCCCTTGACGGTCGCGAAGGAGCCGGTCGCCGTGCCCTGCTGCGGGGCTGCCACCCGCCAGGGCGTGGCGCTGGCCGGCATGACCGGCGTCTCGGACAGCTCCAGCTCGACCCAGACGGTCGCCTCGGCGCCGTCGGGCACGTGCACCGGCACGGTCACCTCGGTGCCCTCACGCAGCACGACGGCCGGAGGCAGCATGCTGCGCCACTCGTCGTCGCGGCTGCGCTCCAGGCTCGCGACGACGGCGGCGGGCGTCGACGCGGGGACGTCGAGCGCCTCCAGCACGGCGACGATCGTCGAGGCGCTGACCTGCTGGACGCGCCCGTCGTGGTCCGTGTACTCGCACTGGACGCCGTGTGCGGCCGCCAGCTCGGCGAGCTCCGGCGGCACGGTGGAGCCCTCCGGGGCGGGCTCGTTCATCGGTTCGTCGGTCACAAGGAAAGATCCTGCCATCAACCGGCGCCCACCGGGCGTAACGCGGGCGTGTCCGGCGAATTGACAGGTCGATCCTCAGCTCACCCCGGGGGTGTCTCCCGTGACGTTCCCGTCCAGGGACACGGGAGCGGAGCGGGCCACGATCCCTGCGTTCAGCAGCTCCGCGTGAGCCGCCACACGCAGCGACCGGGCGACGGCCCACTGCTGCGCGGGGCGCACCTGGGCGTGCAGCGTGAAGGTCAGCCCCGCCCCGTCGACGGCGTCGACACCGCGCACCGACGGGGTCTCCAGGAGGCTGTCGGCCAGCTCGGGGTCTTCCTTCACCCGGTCGGCGGCGCGGCCCAGCGCGGCACGGACGGCGTCGACGTCGGTGCCGAGCGGCACCTGCACCTCGGCCACGGCGCGGCTCCACTCCTGGGTGCGGTTGCCCGCGCGCAGGATCTCGCCGTTGCGGACGTACCAGAGCGTGCCGTCGAAGGCGCGCACCTGGGTGAGGCGCAGGCCCATGGCCTCGACGGTACCGATGACACCGGCGCCGAGGTCGACGTTGTCGCCTACGCCGAACTGGTCCTCGATGAGCAGGAAGATGCCCGAGATGAAGTCCTTGACGAGCGTCTGCGCGCCGAAGCCGATGGCCACGCCCGCCACCCCGGCGGTGGCGAGCAGCGGAGCGATGTCCACCTTCAACACCTGCAGGATCCAGAGCACCATGATGGTGCCCACCACGATGTTGATCGTCGAGTTCAGCACCGAGCCGACCGTCCGCGCCCGCTGGGCCCGCCGCTCGGCGGCTCGCGGGTTCGCCGCGACCAGTGCATCGGCCAGTGCCTGCGGCGACATCAGCACGTTCTTGTTCCGGCGCTTCTGGCCGGGCGCGGGTACACCGCCCGTGGTCGTGCCCACGGGGTCCGGGGTGCGCCGCTCCACGACGCGCGGCTTCTGGCCGTTGGCGATGCCCTCGGCCAGCGCGGTGACGACACGCCGCAGCACGCCGATCGCAATGGTGCCGAAGAGCAGGATCAGGATGATCGTCAGCGGCTTGTCCAGGAACCAGGACCAGAAGTCCTCGGCACCGTCGAAGAGGGAGGCAGCAAGAGACTCGAACACGGCCCCCAACCTACTCGGATCAGCACCTCACGCAGGACGCGTCCTGCGAGGTACGAGCGACTCCCGCGCGACCTTCACAGGCCGTTCGCCTCCCGGTCGCGGCCCTCAGACGCGGAGCGTGTCGAGCTCCGCCGCGAGGTTGTCCGCCTCCGGACCGACGATCACCTGCACCACCCGGCCGGACCGGACCACGCCGAAGGCGCCTGACGACTTCAACCCCGGCTCGTCCACGAGGGCGGGATCGCTCACCTCTACCCGGAGCCTGGTGATGCAGGGCTCCAGCTCGACGACGTTCGCGGTCCCCCCGAGGGCCGCGAGGATCTGGTCAGCCTTGGACATGTCTCAACTCCCACCGTGCGTCGCTGCAGGTCTGTGACCAGCCTATCGGGGCAGGCAAGCCTTACGCCCCCGCTGGTGTCGAGTTGCTCACACGAGACCCCGTTTCACGGGGCCGTCATGGTCCTGTCACCGGCGGGTGGCAGGATGACGGACGTGACAGAGGAATCCTTCTACGACGCGGTCGGTGGCCACGACACGTTCGTGCGCCTGGTCGACGCGTTCTACGACGGCGTCGCGGACGACCCGGTGCTGCGCCCCATGTACCCCGAGGAGGACCTGGGCCCGGCCAGGGATCGGCTCACGCTGTTCCTGGAGCAGTACTGGGGCGGTCCCACCACGTACTCCCAGCAGCGCGGGCACCCACGGCTGCGGATGCGGCACGCGCCGTTCAAGGTGAACCCGGACGCGCGCGACCGCTGGCTCGCCCACATGCGCGCGGCCGTGGACACGCTGGACCTCGCGCCGATCCACGAGTCCCAGCTCTGGGACTACCTGGAGCGCGCCGCGTTCAGCATGATCAACACGTTCGAAGACTGAGCAGTCAGACCACAGCACTGAAGGAGACGCCCTCCGTGGACGCCACCACCCCCGCCCCGACCAGCGGCGGCCCCTCGCCGGACCGTGAGCCCGACGCGCTCGACCGCCTGCTCCAGGTGCTGGAGCTGCGCCACCTGGAGGGCTGGGGCCCTCGCGGCGAGGAGGACGTGCTGCGGGGCACCAGCGTGCCCGGCCCGGCCAACCGCGCGTACGGCGGGCAGGTGCTCGCGCAGGCCATCCTCGCGGCCGACCGCACGGTGCCCGAGGGCCGGCTGATCCACTCGCTGCACGGCTACTTCCTGCGCGAGGGCCGTGTCGAGGAGCCGATCGACTTCGCGGTGGAGCGGCTGCGTGACGGCCGCTCGTTCAGCGCGCGGCGCACGCACGCCATCCAGTTCGGCAAGCCGATCCTGTCGATGATCGCCTCCTTCCAGGAGGACCAGCCCGGCTACGAGCACGCCATGCCGATGCCGCGCGACGTGCCCCCGCCCGAGGAGGTCGGCTCGGCGTTCGACGAGCTCGCCGTGCTGCCCCCGGGCGCCGACGTCCGGGCCCAGTTCTGGGCGGACTCGGCGTTCGAGCTGCGGCACGTGGGCGGCTCGCTGTACCTGCACCCGGACGTCGCGGTGGCCGAGGGCGGGCGGCCGCCCGCCACCCAGATGGTCTGGATGCGCACGCGCCGGCCGCTGGGCATCAAGGAGCAGTCCATGCACCGCGCCCTGCTGGCGTTCGCGTGCGACCAGCTCATGCTCGAACCGGCGTTGCGCGCCGCCGGGAAGTCCTGGCAGGAGGTCGGCGCCTCGGTGCCCATGGCCAGCCTCGATCACGGCATGTGGTGGCACCGCGACGTCCAGGTGGACGAGTGGATGCTGTTCGTGCAGACCTCCCCCACCGCCCAGGGCGGGCGCGCCCTGGGCACCGCCGCGGTCTACACGCAGGACGGCGCGCTGGTCGCCACCGCGGGCCAGGAGGGCATGATCCGCCTGCCGGCCTGAGAACCTGCCCCCGGCGGGTCCCGCCGATCTCGGACAGCCCCGGCCGGTCTCAGGCGCCGAGCTCGGCCAGGCGGTCCCGGGCGGCCTGGATCGCCTGCCGCACGGTGGCGACCTCCTCGGGGGACGCGGCGACGTCGACCCGGAGCTCCAGGGCGCGGACGAACAGGGCCAGGGCCTCGCCGAGGTAGGGGCGGGCCTGCTCCACGTGCACCTCCAGCGCCTGCTCGTACCGGCAGCGCCCCCAGTGGTACAGGGTGCGGCACTCGAGGCGGCGCGCGTGCTCGACGCTCGCGGCGTGCTCCCCGTGGTAGCGCGTGGCCTCCAGGGCCAGGCCGAACAGCAGGTCCGCCTCCGAGAACCGGTGGCGCCACTGCAGCACGTGGGCCAGCCGCAGCAGGGGCGCCACGGCGCCCAGCGGCACCTCGTGGGCGGGTGCGTGCGCGGCGGCCGCGTCGTCGGCGGGACCGCCGGCCAGGGCGACGGCGAGCCAACCCAGGCGTTCCGCCTCGGCGAGCTGGGCGTCCGGGTCGTCGGCCTCGGGGGCGAGCACCCGCAGCAGCGGCACCTGGACGGCGAGCACCGCGGGCTCGTCGCTCGCCGCCCCGGCCGCGAGGTCGGCGAGGTACGCCCGGGCGGCCGGGACGTCGTCGAGCACCTCGTGCAGCGTGACCGGGTCGACGTAGTGCGGGGGCAGTTCCACCATTCCTCCGTGTCCGAACCAAGGCGGATGAAACTACCAATTCGGACACCCTGAGGACCACTCAGCCGCATGCCGGACGCCGTAGGTCACCCGGGTGACCTACGGCGTCCGACACGGTCAGCCGCGGTGGCGGAACGTGATCGGGTCCTCCTCGAACTCCTTCCACGCCAGGCGCTCCGCCTCCGTCAGCCGCCGCGGCTGGTTGGTGGCGGCGTCGACGAAGACGAGCGTGGTGGTGGCGCGGGCGTACGGTGCCCCGCCCGAGGTGGGGCCGGTCCGGGGCATGCTCGCCGCGCCGTCGTGCACCTCGTAGCAGACCTCGGCGCTGGCCCCGCCGATGCGGCCGAGCCACATCTCGACACGGACCGGCGTACGGGTGAACAGCAGCGGGCGCAGGTACTCGATGCGCTGGCCGGCCACCAGGGTGTGGGAGTCCGCGCCGGGCCCGGTGGGCACCACCGCCGTCGGCCAGGCCTCGCCCTCCGGCGCCTCGGGGTGCTGCCAGAAGGCGGTGATCCGGGCGTCCTCCAGCAGGCGGAACATGGCGACGTTGTTGACGTGCGCGTAGGCGTCCAGGTCGGACCAGCGCAGCGTGACGGGGACATGCAGGCGTGTCATGCCCCCATCTTCCCCCGCGTGCGGACGGCCCGGTTCAGCTCGCCGCGAGCGTCGCCGCGGTACGGCACCGCGCGAGCCGGTCCAGCTCCTCGCCCACCGGCGTCCGCACCAGACGGTCCGCCACGCCGCCCACCGACTGCCGCAGGCGCCGGCGGGCCACCATCGCCCGCCGCCGCGCGCCCAGGGCCGCGAACAGCCGGCAGACCAGGGCCAGCAGCACACCCAGCGCCAGCCCGCCGAGCACCATGAGGGTGGGCCACGGAATCCGGAACGGGTCGACGTCGAGACCCTCGCCGGGCTCGGGCGCCCCGGGAAAGACCACGCCGCCGTCGCCCGACCAGATGGGCAGCGTGAACACGGGCGTCGGCGGCGCCGGGAGCTGCAGGTAGGAGAACCCGAACAGCACCAGCAGCCACAGCAGGCCCGCGGCCAGCACGGCGAGCAGCGCCCACTGCAGCACGTTGACCACCGACCACCACAGCGGGGGCCGCGACGCCTCGACGCGCGTGGCGGCCACCGCCTGGTCGAGCGCGTCGGGCAGCTGGTCGATGCCCGCCTGCCCGCGCGACCGCGCGGCCAGGACCCACGGGTCCGCGGCGCCGCGGGTCACCTCCTCGACGTAGCGCCGCACCGCCGACGCCGCGGCCGAGCGCACCGCCGGCTGTGCGGTCGGCAGCGACGTGCGCACGAGGTCCTCCCGGCCCGACGGCGCCCGGTGCTCCCGGTCGGCCGACCGCAGCCCGAGCCGCCGCAGCGGGTCCTTCCGCAGCCGGCCGATCCAGCGGGTCAGCGGCCAGCCGGTCGCGGCACGCGCGTCCCGGCTCGCGGACACCCGGACGGCGTCGACCACCGTCGGCACCCCGGCCGCCGCCTCCAGGGCCGCGACGAGGTCGCCCCGGGCCTGGCTGCCCTGCCGCGACGGCGGGGGCGTACCGCACTCGCCGACGATCCGGCGGGCCACCGCCCGCTCGTCCGCCGCCAGCCGGGCCGTCGCGGCCTCGCGCCGCGCCGCGGCCTTGGCGAGCAGGCCGCGCAGGTCGTCCATGCCCTGCCCGGTCCGGGCGGACACCGCGAGCACCCGGGCCCCGTCCAGGCCGTCCTGGGACACGAGCCGCTTCAGGTCGGCGACCATCGCCGACGTCTCCTGCGGGGTCAGCCGGTCGGCCTGGTTGAGCGCCACGACCACCACCTCCGCCCGACCCGCGAGCGGGCGCAGGAAGCCGTCGTGCAGGGCCGCGTCCGCGTACTTCTGCGGGTCGACGACCCAGACGAGCAGGTCGGCGCGCGCCACCAGCCGCTCGGCGCGCACGCGGTGCTCGGTCACCACCGAGTCGTGGTCGGGCAGGTCCAGCAGCACCAGACCGGTCGCCCCGCCGCCCTCGGCCGGGCCCATCTGGTGCCGGCGGCCGACCTCCAGCCAGTCCAGGAGCGGGTCGGCGCCCTCGCCCCAGACCGCGGCCATGGCGTGCGACGTGGTCGGACGGCGCACGCCGGGCTGGGCGACGTCCACTCCCGCCACGGCGTTCAGCACCGACGACTTGCCCGAGCCCGTCGCCCCCGCCAGGGCCACCACGGTGTGCTCCGCGGACAGCCCACCCCGCTCCCGGGCGCGGGTCACGACGGCGCGCGCCTCGTCGAGCAGCGCGCCGTCGATGCGCCCGTCCGCGGCGTCGACCGCGTCGTCGAGGGCGGCCGTACGCCCCGCGAGGTCGAGCCGGCTCACCGGTCGCCCTCCCCGAACAGCCGCCGCCAGAAGCCCTTCCGGGAGGGTTCCCCGGGCGCGTCGGAGCGGCCCGGGGCGAGCCCGTCGCCTGCCGGACGCGCGTCGACGCCGCGCAGGCCACGGCTCTCGGCGAGGTCCGGCACCGACGGGGCCCCGGACCCGGCGTCCAGCGCCCGGGCACGCCGTTCCGCGGCCGCCGCCGCGGCCACGGCCTCCGCCGCCGAGCGCAGTCCGGCACCGGTCGACTCCGCCGAACCCAGCGCGTCGAGCTGTGCCGTGTACCGCGCGGCCTGCCCGGCCATCACGGCCTCGATGCGCTCGCGCAGCCGGTCGCGTGCCTGCACGGCCAGCCCCCGGACGGCGTCCTCGCCGAACACGGCCTCCAGCAGGCGCTGGGCGAGCACGGCGGAGCCGCCGGCGATACCGACCTCGATACCCGTGAGCCCGCCCGTGGAGGCGAACACGAAGATCATCAGTGCCACGCCGAGGCCGTTCACGCCGAACGACAGCGCGCGGGCCCGGCCCCGCTTGGACTCGCCCTGCTCGCGCACGAGCCCCAGCACGTCCCCCTGCCAGGCGCGGATCTGCTCGCCCACCTCCGCACGCAGCGCGGACGGCGTCCGGGACAGCTCCAGCCCCTCCAGCAGGGCGGCACCCGCGGCGTCGCCCCGCCACGCCTGGTAGGACCGTTCGGCGGCCTCCTCCGCGGCGTCCAGCACCACGGACTCCAGGCCGTGCGCGATCGCCTGCTCGACCTGCGGTGCCTGCTTGGGCCTGCCGCGGAAGAACCCGGCCACCGCGTCCCGGAACCGGCCGATGCCCTCCTCGACCGCGCGGAAGAACTCACCGGTGCCCACGAAGTCCTGCCAGCGTGCCAGCACCTCGCCGCGCAGCAGCGCCCCGTCCGACGTCGCCGCCGTCACCTGGGACACCGCGTCCGCGTACGCGCGGTCCACGACGTGGCGCAGCCGGGCATCGGCGGTGCGCTGCTCGTCCGCGGCGTCGGCCAGCTCTCCGACGCGCCCCACGAGGGAGTCGACCACCCCGTCGCGGGTGGCGGAGATGACGCGACGGCGTGCGTCCGCGTCCCCACCCAGGCCGGTGAGCCAGCGGGACACCTCGCCCACGCTCTCCTCGGGCAGGAGCCCGTCGGTCAGCCCGGCCTCGGGCACCACGAACAGCGGGCTGTCGGCCAGCCCCTGCTCCGCCATCATGTCGCGCAGGTCGCCGGCCGTGGCCTCGGCGCCCGGGTCCACCCGGTCCAGCACCATCGCCACCTGGGCCTTGCGGGCCGAGGCCTGCTGCAGCAGCTCCCAGGGCACCGCGTCCGCGTACCGGGCCGACGTGGTGACGAACAGCCACAGGTCCGCCGCCCCGAGGAGCTGCGCGGCGAGCTCGCGGTTCGCCGCGTCGACGGAGTCGATGTCAGGGGCGTCCAGCAGGGCCAGGCCCTTCGGCAGCGCGTCGCTGGCCACCAGCCGGAGCGTCCGGCCGGGTTCCGGGGCGCTCCCCGTGACCCGGGCCAGACCGGGCAGCACCCGGTCGGTGGAGAACCAGCGCGCGTCCAGCGGGTGGTGCACCAGCACGGGGGCCTTCGTGGTGGGCCGCAGCACGCCGGGCTGGGTCACCTGCTCACCCAGGATCGAGTTCACGAGGGTCGACTTGCCCGCACCCGTGGAACCGCCGACCACGACCAGCAACGGAGCCTTCTGCGCGCGCAGGCGCGGCAGCAGGTAGTCGTCGAGCTGGTCCGTGGCGCGCCGCAGCTCGGTGCGGGCCGTGGCGGCGCCGGAGGTCTCCAGCGGCAGGCGCAGCGCACCGAGGCGGGCACGGAGCACCTCCAGCGCGGCCGTGAGACCGTCGCCCTCCGGCGTGGGCGGGGTCGGGCCGGGCGCGTCGGGGCGAGATGCGTCCGGACCAGATGCGTCCGGACCAGATGCGTCCGGACCAGATGCGTCCGGGCCGGGTGCGTCCGGAGCAGGCGGGTCCGGGACAGGCGCGGCCAGGCCGGGCGCTTCCGGGCCCGGGGCCCGGTACCGGTCGGCCGCCCGGGTCCAGCCGGACGCCCCGGAGCCGGCTCCCGGGGCCGACGTCGGCGCCGGGTCCGGGCCAGGTCCGTGGTCCGCCCCGGACTCCTGGTCCGGGGCGCCGGGCGCAGCGGCGTCGGGCTGATCGGTCATGGCGCACAGTCTGCCGCAGAGACCCAGGTCAGGCGCGGGCGTACGACGTGGCTCAGTTGCCGAGGCGGGTGCGCAGCCACTCCAGCGCGGCGTGCGCCACCTCGCGCTGCACGGCCCGGCCGTGCGGCATGCCCGGCTCCGGCGGACGCATCGACTCCAGCACGAGCGCCCCCGCCGTCGCGGTCACGGCGCAGGTCAGGGCCTCGGGATCGACGTCGGCCAGCGGGTGCCGGTCCAGGACCACCTCCGGCGGCGGGGCGCCGTCGACCCGCAGGTACGGCAGCAGGAGCACGACGTCGAGGAACGGCGCACCGTGGGACGGCGTGAACCAGTCGACGGCGTGGGCGCTGGTGGCGTCCCAGCCGTGGTCGGTGATCATGATCGACTCGCGGCGCAGCGCGCCGTGCACCAGGTTCTTGCCCGACATCGCCTCGCCGGCGTAGCGGGCGATGTCGGCGAGGTGCTCGACCTTGTCGGCCAGCCAGGGGGTGAAGGCGGCCAGCCCGGCGGGCCGCGTGTCGGCGAGGGTGGCCCACGCGTCGACGTCGATCACGTCGAGCGCGTCGGGCAGTCCCGGCGGCGCCTCCGTCGTGCCGATCTGGATCGCGAGCTCGACGGCGGCGGCGAGGTCGGCCTCGTCCCAGGGGTCGTGCGGCGGGCGGACGGGCTCGTTCCGGTAGCCGACCACGACCCAGCGGCCCGCCCCGGGAAGCACCTCGTCGACGAACCACTCGCGCGCCAGGGTCGGCAGGTCGTCCGGCAGCATGGCCAGCGACGCGGCCTCGGCGGCCAGGCGGTCCTGCGTCAGCGGGGCCTCCGGGCCGACGGCCCGGACGATCGACCGGCCGGTGGCCGTCTGCAGCACCTCGAGCTCGCCGGAGGCCTCCGTGCCGGTCAGCGGGGCTGAACCGATCACCCGTCCGCCCATGGTCTCGCTCACGCGGGAACGGACAGATGGGGGAAGATCGGACCAGGCCGGTCGCCGGACTGCGCTCATGGCCGGAGTGTGCCCAACTCGGCTTTCACCCGCAAACCACAAACCGCATGCGAGACGCCGTCGTGGCCCGGGCGGCGGCTCAGAACCCGAGCCGGGTCTGCAGCCAGGCCACGGCGGCCAGGGCGAGCAGGTGCTCGGCGGAGCGCAGCTGCGGCCGGTCCGGGGGCGGCGGTTCCATCGACGACCGCACGTAGTGCCCGGCCAGCACGGCGATCCAGCAGGTCACGGCGTCCGGGTCGATACCGGGCGGCAGCCCGTACCGGCGCAGGGTGGCCTCGGGCGGCGGCCCACCGCCCACCCGCACGTGCAGGAGCATCGAGACCAGGTCGAGGAACGGGGCCCCCGCGCCGCCGCGGACCCAGTCGGTGATCAGGGGTGCCTCGTCCCGCGCCATCGGCAGCAGCACGTTCTGCACCCGCAGGTTGCCGTGCTGCAGGCTCGTGCCGGCGATCGCTTCCGGGGCGTGCGAGGCGATCTCCGCGAGACCCTCGAGCCGGCCGGCCAGCCAGGGCGAGTGCCTGGCCAGCCCGGCCGGTCGCCGGTCCGCCAGTGCCTCCCACGCGCCCACCGGGAACGTCTTCTCCTCCGCCACGAACATCGGGTCGTCGGGCGCGTCGATCTCGCCGATCGAGCGCACCGCCCGGACGAGCGCCTCGACGTCCCCCTCGGGCCAGGACAGGTCGATCGGCCGCACCGTGGAGCGCATCCGGTACCCGACGGCCACCCAGACGCCCAGGCCGGGCAGCTCTTCGTCGACCGACCAGAGCAGCTCGGGCCGGTGCGCGCCCGCGGGCAGCAGCGGATTGAGGGTGATCTCCTGCCGCAGCAGGTCCAGGTGCCCGGCGTTCTCGGTGCCGAGCGCCTTGATGAACGCGTTCCCCTGGCTGGTCTGCACCTGGATCTGCGCACCCGGCAGGATCCCCGAGTCGCCGGGGACGCTCGCCGCGATCACGCGCGCACCGAGCAGGTGGTTGATCCGCGATCTCAACGCAGGTGGAAGGTCGTTCCAACCCGACCGTCGCATGGGGTTCACTGCGGCATCTTGTCGGAGATGTCACGATCCGGCAAGGATAATATGTCGTAATCATCCATTTTGCCGGGATGAATCTGCACGCTAGAGCGCCCGCCCCGGCACCCCTCCGACGTTGTCGGAGAGACGCCGGGACGGGCGCTCCGGTACGGCGGTCGGGGACGGCTCAGTCGCGGGTCAGCTTGCGGTACGTGACCCGGTGCGGGCGCGCCGCGTCAGCGCCGAGGCGCTCGACCTTGTTGGCCTCGTACGCCTCGAAGTTGCCCTCGAACCAGTACCAGTTCGCCGGGTTCTCCTCGGTGCCCTCGTAGGCCAGGATGTGCGTGGCGACCCGGTCGAGGAACCACCGGTCGTGGGAGACCACGACGGCGCAGCCGGGGAACTCCAGCAGGGCGTTCTCCAGCGAGCCGAGGGTCTCGACGTCGAGGTCGTTGGTCGGCTCGTCCAGGAGCAGCAGGTTGCCGCCCTGCTTGAGCGTCAGCGCCAGGTTGAGGCGGTTGCGCTCACCACCGGACAGCACGCCCGCGGGCTTCTGCTGGTCCGGGCCCTTGAACCCGAAGGAGGCCACGTACGCCCGCGACGGGATCTCGACGTTGCCGACCTTGATGAAGTCGAGGCCGTCCGAGACGACCTCCCACAGCGTCTTCTTCGGGTCGATGCCACCACGCGACTGGTCGACGTACGAGATCGAGACGGTCTCGCCGACCTTCAGCTCGCCGCCGTCGAGCGGCTCCAGGCCGACGATCGTCTTGAACAGGGTGGTCTTACCGACACCGTTCGGGCCGATGACGCCGACGATGCCGTTGCGCGGCAGCGTGAACGACAGGCCGTCGATCAGCACGCGGTCGTCGAAGCCCTTCTTGAGGTCGGTGGCCTCCAGCACCAGCGAACCCATGCGCGGGCCCGCGGGGATCTGGATCTCCTCGAAGTCGAGCTTCCTGGTGCGCTCCGCCTCGGCCGCCATCTCCTCGTACCGGGCCAGACGGGCCTTCGACTTGGTCTGCCGGCCCTTGGCGTTGGACCGCACCCAGTCCAGCTCGTCCTTGAGGCGCTTGGCGAGCTTGGCGTCCTTCTTGCCCTGGACCTCCAGGCGGGCCTGCTTCTTCTCGAGGTAGGTCGAGTAGTTGCCCTCGTACGGGTAGAGCCGGCCGCGGTCGACCTCGCAGATCCACTCCGCGACGTGGTCGAGGAAGTACCGGTCGTGCGTCACGGCGAGCACGGCGCCCGGGTAGGAGGCGAGGTGCTGCTCGAGCCAGAGCACGGACTCGGCGTCCAGGTGGTTGGTCGGCTCGTCCAGCAGCAGCAGGTCGGGCTTCTCCAGGAGCAGCTTGCACAGCGCCACGCGGCGGCGCTCACCACCGGAGAGCACCGACACGTCAGCGTCCGGCGGCGGGCAGCGCAGGGCGTCCATCGCCTGCTCGAGCTGGGAGTCGAGGTCCCACGCGTCGGCCGCGTCGATCTCCTCCTGCAGCGTGCCCATCTCGGCCAGCAGCGCGTCGAAGTCGGCATCGGGCTCGGCCATGAGCGCGGAGATCTCGTCGAACCGCTGCTTCTTGGCGAGGATGTCGCCGACCGCCTCCTGGACGTTCCCGAGGACCGTCTTCTCCTCGTTCAGCGGCGGCTCCTGCTGCAGGATGCCCACGGTGTAGCCGGGCGACAGGCGCGCCTCACCGTTGGACGGCGTGTCCAGCCCCGCCATGATCTTGAGGATCGTCGACTTACCGGCACCGTTCGGGCCGACGACGCCGATCTTCGCGCCGGGCAGGAAGTTCAGCGACACGTCATCGAGGATGACCTTGTCACCGTGCGCCTTACGCGCCTTATACATGGAGTAGATGTACTCAGCCACTGCCTGTGTTCCACCGTTCGGGTAGGTACATGAGAAACGTGCTCGGGACGGGTGCGCTCACGCGGAGCGGGTGCCGGGGCGTGCGCTCGGACATCCCAGCACCCGCCGGCCGCGGAGCACGGCTGCCCCAAGCCTACGCGTTCACCAGCTCCCGCTGCCCCTCGCCGTCGGCCCTCGCCGCGGCACCGGAGTCCGGCGCGGGCGCCTCGCCCTCTCCCGCCAGCTCCCGGGCGTCGTCGGGGACTCCGGCGCCGGCCGGCGCCGGTGCCTGGATCGCGAACGGGTCCGCCTCACCGGCGGGCACGGGGTGCACCTCGCGCGTGAACTCGACCTTGCCGCGCGTGGCGTCCAGGCCGATCGCCGACGCGACGATCACGAGCGACATGCGTTCCTGGCCCTCCGGGCCGGTCCACTCGTCGACCTCGAGCCGTCCGGTGACGACCACCGGGTCGCCCTTGTGCACCGAGCGGGCCACGCTCGCCGCGGCCGCCCGCCACGCCTTGACGGTGAACCACAGGGTCTTGCCGTCGGTCCAGTCCCCGTCCTCGTTCACGTAGCGACGGGTGCTGGCCACGCGGAACGAGGTCCACTCCCGCTCCTTGACCGGGTTCACGTGCAGCGCCGGGTTGTTGCCGACGAAGCCCGACACGGTCACCATGACGTCCTTCATGGGGCCCTCCTGGGTGTCCCGGACCGGCCCCAGCGGCCGGTCCGTACCCAGCATCAGGCGCGCACGGGACCCAGGTCGGTCAGCCGGACGGTGCCTGGGGACGAAGCCCCCGGACGGCCGCCTGTGGTCGCGCTCTGAGCCAGTCGCAGCGGTGCGGAGGGTCCCTCGTCGCGCGCACTCTGTGCGAGCTCGCGCACCGCACGGTGCTCGTCGAGCAGCTTCTGGGTGGGCTCGCCGAGCGTCTGCCGCAGCACGCGTTCCAGCGCGGCGCGGCCCGACGCGATGACCCCCTGCTCCCGCCGTGCCGCCAGGGCACGACGGATCTGCATCGCCACGAGGAACACCACCAGCGCGGCCACGGCCGCCGCCACGGCCAGCACCCCGAGCACCGTCGTCCAGGTCTCCCCCACCGGTAGGAAGCCCATCGACGCCAGCACCGTCGCGATCCCGAGCAGCACCGCGACCAGCACGGACCCGAGCGCGAGGCGCCGGGTCAGGCGCTGCGTCGTCGGGCCGCGGGTGTCCAGGGTGATGCCCTGGAGCGCCGTCGACACCGCGCTCGCGAGGTCCTGGGCGCTCGCCACGCTCGCGGCGAGCGAGCGCTGCCAGCCGGGCTTGAGGGCCTCCCCCGAGCCGATGAGCCAGCGGGAGCGCGACAGGGCCGTCGCGTCCGCGTCGGGCGCCCGGAACTCGGGCGAGCCGTAGCCGTTGCGCACGGCGGCGCCCACCTGGGCCGCGACCGACTCCAGGCCGGCCGCCCGGGACAGGGCGTCCACCTCGCGCTCGAGCACCGTGTCGATGTGCCACGGCACCTCGGCCGGGGTCTGCCCGAGCAGCAGGGCCGCCGCGGCGTCCAGCTCCCCGGCCGCGCGGCCTGCCGAGACCGACCGGCGCGCCACGGTCTGCTCCAGCAGCCCGCGCAGGTCTGCGATGCCGATGTCCGTCTTGGTCGACGCCGCGACCACGGGCACCTCGTCCAGCCCGTCGTCACGCAGCAGGCGCTTGACGTCGTTGACCAGGTTGTCGCGCTGTCCCACGGGCACGGTGTCGATCTGGTTGAGCACCACGACCGTGGACGCCTGCATGCCCGAGGAGTCGCGCAGGTACCCCGTGTGCAGCGCGTCGTCCGCGTACTTCTGCGGGTCCACGACCCACACGAGCAGGTCCACCAGCGGCAGCACCTTGTCCACGACGTCGCGGTGGCCCGGGGCCACCGAGTCGTGGTCGGGCAGGTCCAGCAGCACCAGCCCGGCCAGGCCCGCCTCGTCGGCCGCGTCCAGCTCGCCCGACCGCGTGATGCGGCGTTCGCGCTCCACCCCGAGCCAGTCGAGCAGGGCCGTGGCGTCGTCGCTCCACGAGCACGCGGTGACCTTGGCGGTGGTGGGCCGCTTGACGCCGACGTCGGCGAAGGTGAGCCGGGAGATCTTGTTGAACGTGCTGGACTTGCCCGACCCGGTGCCGCCCGCCAGCGCCACGACGGTGTGGTCCACGCCGAGGGCGAGCCGTTCGCGCACCCCGGCCACGGAGCTCGCGACCTTGCCGAAGACCGTGTCGTCGAGCCGCGATCCCGCGATCTGCAGCGCGCGGCCGAGGTCTTCGGTGCGCGCGCTGAGCGTCGCATCCTGGCTCGTCATGTCAGCCTCCTGAGCTCGGCCAGCCGCACGCGGAGCGGAGCGGCCGCGTCATCGGCTAAGGCGGGGACGTCAAGGGCACTCTGGACAGAACGGGCCTCTTCCGCAACCGCTAGGGCCACCTTGTCCGCAAGTTCGTCCTGGAGCCGCTCGATCTGGTCGACGGTGACCTCGCCGAGCACACGGTCGACCAGCCGGGCACAGTCCTCGTTGCCGAGCGCCGTCCCGAGCAGCAGCGTGGCCAGACCGCGGTCACCGAACGCCTTGCGCGCACCGGTGACCCGCGCCCCGGCGTCGGGTTCGGCGCTCTCGGCGGCCGCGGCGTCCAGCCCGCCCACGAGGTCGTCCGCCAGCCGCGTCCAGCCGGCCGCGGCCTCCTCGCCCCGGGCGAGCCGCGCGTCGGCGCGGCCGGAGCCGGACGGGAGGAGCAGCTCGCCGGCCGGCGGGGCACCGGGCCCCGCGAGGGTGGCCCGCAGGCTCTCCTCGGTGCGGACGCCGGCGGCCACGAACGCACGGGCCGCCGTGGCCTCGATCTCCTCGCGCAGCTGCTCCAGCGCGGCCTCGCGGGCCTTGCCGGCCCGCTTGGTGGTCCGGGCGACGCCGTCCCGCACCGTGACCCGCGCGATGTTGTGCATGCTGGCCAGCTCCGCGAAGCGGGCCGCGACGGTGCCCTCGCCCGCGGCCCCCGACAGGACGGCGGTCCGGGCGGAGAGCTGGGCGTCGGGCACCACCGACTCCACGGCGTTGCGCAGGTCGAAGGCTGCGGTGCCCTGCTGCTCGACCGCGGTGGCCAGGCCCGTGACCCACTCCGGCAGGGCGCCCAGGGCACCCTTGAGCGTGCGCAGGATGATGGTGCGCGACCGCTCCGGACCGGCCATCAGGCCGAGCCAGCGCTGGATCGGCTCCACCAGCTTGTGGTCGAGCAGTCCCTCGTGCGGCCCGACGTCGGGCACGATGAACAGCGGCACGTCCTTCATGCCGCGCTCCTTCATCCGCGTGTTGAGGTCACCGCGGATGGTCGCCAGGTTCTCCTTCGGCACCCGGTTGAGCACCATCGCGACGCTCGCACCGCGCTCCCGCGCGCGGTCCAGCGCCTGCCACGGCAGCGCGTCCCCGTAGCGGGCGGCCGTCGTGACGAACAGCCAGAGGTCGGCCGCCTCCAGGAGCTGGTGCGCCGTGGACCGGTTCTCCGAGAGGAAGGAGTCGAGGTCGGGCGCGTCCATGAGCGCGGTGCCGCGCGGTACGCCCTCGTGCTTGACCAGCCGGGCGAGCTCCGTCACGGGCCCGGGCGTGAGCGTGTCGACGTCGCGCGGGTGCACCCCCACCACGGGCTCGCGGGTCGTGGGCCGCAGCACGCCCGCCTCGGACACCTCCTCGCGCAGCAGGCTGTTGAAGAGGGTGGACTTGCCGGCCCCCGTCGACCCTGCGAGCACGACGACGGCGGGGCTGGACAGCTCGGCCAGGCGCGGCAGCAGGTGCTCGTCGAGCTGCGCCAGCAGACGCTCGCGGGACGCCTCGGCCTCGTCGGCACCGTCGATGGGCAGGGGCAGCGTCGCCGAGGCGACGTCGCGGCGCAGGTCCTGCACGACGTCGTGCACCGTGAAGCCGAGCTGCTCCGCAACGTTCGGGTCCACACCACCCCGACGACCGAGCACTGCGGAGCGTGTTCCTGGAGTCACGGCTTCATCCTGATAGGTCAAGATCGTTCTGCCAAGCCGTAGCGGCTGGTAGATACGCAGAAACAGCGTATTTGTGCAGGCTGTCGGCATGAGCACCCGACGCCCGACGACAGCGGACCAGTGCCCCCGGCAGGATTCGAACCCGCGACCTAGTCATTAGAAGTGACCCGCTCTATCCAGCTGAGCTACGGAGGCAAGCGAGCCGAGTTTAGCCTAGGCCGAGCGGGTCTTGACCATGCCAAAGAGGCGTGCAGCACGCCAGGCAATGGAAGACCCGTCCAGCAGTCTGACGGGACACAACGCACGGCACACCGTGGCACGACGTCACCGGTGCCCGCGGCTCAGCCGGCCGGCCGCCGTCCCGGACGGGAGCTCACCAGCAGCACGGCGCCGCAGACCAGCAGCAGCGCGGCGACGCCGAGGAAGAGCGCCGACGCCGCGTCCAGGACGGCCTGCGCGGATGCCGGCGCCGTCGGCGACACGGGGGCCGCGACGGCGAGCGCCACGCCCGCGGCGCCGACACCGGCCGCCGAGGCGAGCTCCCGCAGGGTGCTGTTGACGCCGGCGCCGGCGCGGCCCGACGCCCCGCCCTGCGCGTAGGCCATGGTCAGCCGCGTGGACAGGGGTGAGGAGCACAGGCCGGCGCCGACGCCGACCACGACGAGCGCCGCCTCGTAGCCGGCGAAGGAGCCCTCGAGACCGGTGGCGAGCAGCACGAAGCCCACCGCGGACAGCGTCAGGCCACCCAGGACGACGCGGTTCAGGCCGAGCCGGCGCACGAGGGGGACGCTGAGGTAGGTGACGAGGAACATCGCCACGGAGACCGGCACGAGCGCGAGCCCGGCCACGGCCGGTGTCATCCCGCGCACCGTCTGCACCAGGTGCGCGTTGAGGGAGAAGAGCACGAAGAGGCTCGCGAACGTGACCACGATGCCCAGCGCGGCGGCCCGCACGGCGGGGTACCGGAAGACGGCGAAGTGCAGCAGGGGCTGCGCGCGGTGCCGCTCGGTGCGCCAGAACGCGACGGCCGCGACGACGGCGACGACGGCCGGGACCGCGAGCAGCCACGGCCGGTCCAGGAGGTTGGGCGCCTCGATCAGGGTCACCAGGGCGGCCATGGCACCGACGACGAAGTACGCGGTTCCCGGCAGGTCGAGCACCGCGGAGCGATCGGGCCGACGCCGCACGCCCACCACGGCCGCGACGAGCACCACGGTGAGCACGGTCAGCGGCAGGGTCACGGCGAACGTGCTGCGCCATCCGCCGAAGGAGACCAGCAGGCCGCCCAGACCGTTGCCGACCATGCCGGCCACGCTCGTCGACGCCGTCCAGGTGGCCACGATGCGCGGGTGTCCCGCCCTGGCCGACCGGTGCAGCAGCACCGAGAGCGACTGCGGCAGCGCCATGCCTGCGCCGACGCCGGCCACGGCCCGGGACGCGATCAGCAGCGTCATGTCCGACGCCACGAGCGCGAGCAGGCTCGCCAGGGCGAACAGGACGAGGCCGAGCAGCAGCACGCGCTCCTCGCCGAACCGCGCCCCCAGCATCTCGGCGGGCAGCAGCAGGCACGCGAACGCGATGACGAAGGCGTCGACGAACCACGTCTGCTGCGAGGTGTCCGGCGCGAGGTCGCTGACCGCGAGCACCGGGACGGACAGGTTGGCCACGGACACGGCGGACATGAGCAGCACGACGACGGAGCACAGCAGCAGCAGGTCGCGCCGCCTGCTCCTGGTCCTGCCGTCGTCGTGGGCCCCTGGGTCAGGCGACGACATGGGAACGCCGCACGACGAGCTCCGTCGGGACGACGACGCGGCGTGCCGCCGGGTCCTGCCCGGCGTGCAGCGCCGTCAGCCGCTCCACGAGCACGGAGCTCGCCGTGCGGGCCATCTGCGACAGGTGCGTGTCGATGGTGGTCAGGTCGAACGTCGGCCAGCTCGCGACGGGGCTGTTGTCGAAGCCCACGACGGCCGGGCGGGGGCCGTCGCCCTGCTCATGCCAGGCGTTGAGCAGGCCCACGGCCACGGCGTCGGTGGTGCAGAAGACCGCCGTCGGACGCTGCCTGAGGCCCATGAGCTGGCCCCAGCCCCGGTGACCGGCGTCGTGGGTGAGCCCGCTGCGGATGACCGGGCGGTCCTTCGCGTCGATCCCGGCCTCGCGCAGCTCCGCCGTGAACGCGCGCTCGCGCGCGGAGGCGCTGCTCATGTCGCTCGGGCCGGCGAGCATCGCCACGCGGGTGTGCCCCTCGCCGAGCAGCAGGCGGGCCGCCAGCCGCCCGCCGCCCGCGTTGTCGGCCACCACGGTGTCCGCCTCGACGCCGCGGGTCACACGGTTGAGGAAGACGAAGGGGACGCGCCGTTCCTGCAGCCGCGCGGGGAGCGGGGAGTCCAGGCGGCTGGTCGTGAGGATCACGCCGTCCACCGACCCGTCGAACAGGAGCGAGTGGTCCAGCTCCTTGTCGGGCGTCTCCGAGACGAGCAGCAGGCGGTAGCCGTGCCGGTCGAGCTCGTCGTGCATGGCCGGCAACGTGTCGGGGTAGGTGAGGTTGCCGAGCTCGGCGACGACGGCGATGTTGCCCGTCGCCTTGCGGCTGAGGCTCCGGCCGAGGTTGCTCGGCACGTAGCCGAGCCGGTCGGCCGCCTCCCGCACCCGCCGCACGGTGCTCTCGCTGATCTTGGGGTCGCCGCGCAGCGCGCGGGACACCGTCGCCTGCGAGACCTGCGCCGCCCGGGCGACGTCGTGGCTCGTGATCCGCTGGCTCATCCCTTGACCGCACCGCCACCGAGGCCGGCGACCAGGTACTTGCGGGCGAAGACGGCGATGAGGATCACGGGGATCACCAGCAGCACGCTCGCGGCGGCGAGCGTCTGGTAGGTCGACACGTCGTCCGCGCCCTTCTGCGCCGCGAGGAACACCGGGATGGTGATCGCGTCCGTACGGGTGAGCGTCAGCGCCACGAGGTACTCCTGGAACGCGATGAGAAAGGTGAAGACACCGGCGGTGACCAGGCCCGGACCCATGACGGGCAGGATAACGCGCGTGAAGGCCGTGAACCGGCTGCACCCGTCGATCATCGCGGCCTCGTCGAGCTCGACCGGGATGTCCCGGAAGAACCCGATGAGGAGCAGCAGCGTGAACGGCATGTTCAGCGCCACCAGCGCGGCGATGAGGGCGAAGCGGGTGTCGAAGATGCCCAGCGCCTGGGAGATCTCGTAGAACGGCAGCACCACGGCGAACCGCGGGATGGTGCGCAGCACCACCGCCAGGAGCAGCAGGACCGGTCCGACGATGCCCGAGTACCGGGCAAAGGCGTACGCGGCGGGGGCGCCGATCGCCAGGGCGACGAGCACCGTCACGACGGCGATGAGCAGGGTGTTGCCGAGCACGAACGCGAAGATCGTGCCGCGCCACAGGTCGGAGAACGAGCTGAGCTCCGGGGTGAAGACCCAGGTCGGCGGGTTGGTGAAGGCGGCGCGGAACGGCTTGACGGAGGTCAGGAGCGCCCACAGGAACGGGCTGAGCGCTACCACGACGATGACGACGAGCGCCGAGGTCGCCCCGGCCGAGATCAGGCGTTCGCGCTGGTCGTGCTTCTTGCGGGCGGCCCGCCGGGCCGCCACGAGGTGGGCGGTGCTGACGGCGCGCCCGGCCGGGCCGGACGCCGTGGAAGCTGCCGGGCCGGTCGCCGGGCTGGTCTCTGCGTTGATCTCGGTGCTGGTCATGCTGCTCGGGACTCCTTCCAGGTCTGACGCAGGAACGGCACGAGCAGGACGATCGTGATGAGGATGGTGAGCACGTTGACCGCGCTGGCGACACCCAGCCGGTAGGACTCCGAGAGCGCCACCTGGTACACGAACGTCATCAGCGACTCGGTGCCGATGCTGGTGGACGCGGGTGTGATGATCTGGATCGAGTCGAAGATCTTGAGGCTGTCCATGATCGTGATGAGGATGACGAAGGAGAACAGCGGGCGCAGCAGCGGGATGATCATGTAGCGCTGCTTCTGCCACCAGTTGGCCCCGTCGATCTGCGCGGCCTCGAGCGGCTCCTGCGGCAGGGTCTGCAGGCCGGCCAGCAGCACGAGGATCACGAACGGCGTCTCGTGCCACAGCGCGTGCAGGCCCACCAGGAGCCGGGCGGGACCGGTCTCGGTCAGCCAGTTCACACCCACGCCGAAGACACCGAGGATCTGGTTGACGACGCCGCCGAAGATGTCGTTGAACAGCCACGAGAAGTTCATGGCGCCCACGACGGTCGGCACCACGTACGTGGCCATGAGCAGCGCGAGGATCACCATGCGGCCGCGCCGGACCCGGTTCAGCAGCAGCGCGATGCCGTAGCCCACGATCACCTTCACCGTGGTGAGGACCAGCGTGAAGACCACGGTGAACAGCGCGGCGTCGCCGAACCGGGGGCTGGAGAAGAGCTCGCGGTAGTTGTCGAGGCCGTTGAACGTGCCGGGCTGACCGATCGGCACGTTCTGGAAGCTCCAGACGACGGTCATGACCAGCGGGACGATGAGCAGGCCGGCCATCAGCACGATGGCGGGGCCGGAGAAGAGGGCGAACTGTCTCAGTCGCACAGCCGCTCCTTTCGAGGTCGGTGGTGGGGCGGGGCGGGCCGTCGCGGGCCCGCCCCGCCGGCCCGGCCGGTCGCACCGGCCGGGCTGGTGGGGCTGGTCAGGAGCCGTAGCCCGCGTCGTCGATCGCCTTCTCGGCGGCCTGCTGCAGCTGGGCGGCGCCCTCCTCGCTGCTCAGGTCGCCGCTGACCACCTTGTTCAGCACGGGCGCGGCGACCGCGAACACGTCGGACATCCACGGGACCAGCGGCAGCGCGTTGGGCCGCTCGCCCTCCAGCACCGCACGGGCGGCCGGCTCGAACGGCAGGTCCGCCGCCTGCGCCTCGGTGGTCCGGGCGGGGATGGTCGCGCCCGCGGCCTCCGCGGCCGCCTCGGGGCCGGTGGCGACGCCGATCAGGTCGAACAGCAGGTCCTTGTCCACCTCGGAGTTCTCGGCGATCGCGAGGCCGTCGACTGACAGGCTCGTCGCCGGCGTGCCGCCCTCCTTCACGGCCGGGGGCACGTCGAACCCGAACGAGCCGGCGTACTCCGTCTGCTCCTCGTCGAGCAGCGCCGAGACGCGGCCGGCGAACAGGAAGGACATCGCGGCCTGGCCGGTCTGGAGCTGCGAGATCACCTCCGGCGACGCCCACGACGTGGACTGCGGGCTCATGTTCTCGTAGGTGGTGCGCAGCGTGTCGAGCGCCTCGACCGACTCGGGCGAGTCGAGCGTAGGCACCGGCTGGTCGCCGTCGAACCACTGGCCGCCGAGCGAGCCCAGGATCTGGTTGTAGACGCTGGAGACGTCACCGGCCGAGGCGATCGGCAGCGCGAGCGGGTGCTCCATCCCCGTCTCCTGCGTGATCGTCTCCGCTGCGTCGAACATCTCCTCGAAGGTGGTCGGCACCTCGAGCCCGAGGTCCTCGAAGATGTCCGCGCGGTAGACGAAGACGACGGTGCCCCAGAAGGTGGGCAGCGCCATCTGCTGCCCGTCGTAGGACAGCGACTCCAGGAGCGCCGGGTCGATGTCGTCGAGCGCCAGCTCCTCGCCCTGGTCGGCCACGTAGTCGTCGAGCGGCGTGATCCAGCCGCGGTCCGAGTACAGCGGGTAGACCGTCCCGTAGACCTCGACGATGTCGTAGCTGGGCCGGGAGCTGGACATGGACTGCACGGCCCGCTGGTCCTGGCCGGCGAAGTCGGTCTCCGGAGCCTCCACGGTGAGGTTCTCCCCGGTGCACCCGTTGACGATCGCGTCGGCGAACGGGTCGGACGACGGGCTCGTGTACGAGAGCACGTTGACGGTGGTGGGGCTGTCGGGCTGGTCGATGTCGCAGGCGATGCCAGCGCCGCCGATGTCGGCGCCGGCGCCGCAGCCCGCGAGGGCGAGCGCCGTGGCTGCCAGGGCGCCGACGCTCGCGATGCGGGCGCGGCGGCGGGTCCTGCCATGGGAGAGGGCCATGGAGAAGCTCCTTCGAGGTCGAGATGCGGGGGGTGCTGGTGGAACAGGTCTCGCGGTGATGGTGCAAGTTATACGTATACCCAGTTCCGCACAACCGTGTGCAACAACCTTGTTTCTGGCGTGTGAAATCAACGACCGGTTGCGATACGCCCTCGTGCAACCGTATACATCGGTTCAGCCACCACCCCGAGACGAGGAGACCGTTGTGCCCACCGAGAGCCTTGACCCGCGCGCCTACGCCCCCTACCCGACGGTCGAGGAGTACATCCTCGACTGGACGGACCGCATCTGGGCCGACGGTGCGATCGGCGACATCCCCGGCATGTACGCCCCCGACATCGTGGTGCGCACGGCCACCGGCGTCGGCGTGGGCGTGGAGCCCGTGGTGCGTGGCTCGCTGGCCAAGAAGGCGGCGTTCGTGCACCGCATCGGCGTGGGCGAGGACGTGATCTGGGAGGAGCGCGGCCCGTCGTCGTTCGTGAGCCACCACCGCGTGCTGCACACCGGCGGACAGGACGGTCCGTGGAGCTACGGCCCGCCCCGCGGCGTCCCCGCCGTCTCCCGGAACCTGCCCGTCTGCCTGGTGCAGGACGCGATGGTCACCGAGGAGTGGGTGGTGCGCGACGAGTGGGCCGTCGCGGAGGGGCTCGGCCACGATCCCGCCGCGATCGCCGCGGCACAGCCCGCCGACCTCACCAGCCTCGGCGAGGCAGGGCTCTTCGGCCGCCCGGCGCCGGACGACCCGACGTCCGAGGGCGACAGCGGGCGGCGGCCGGCCGGCCACGCCGCCGAGGCGACGCACGTGCTGGCGCTCTGGCGGGACATGATCGAGCGCCGCCGGTTCGACCTCGTCGCCGACTTCTACTCGCGCGACACGATCCTGCACACCTCCCGCAACCGCACGGTCACGCGGCAGGACGGCGTACGGGCCGACCTGCTCGGGTTCCTCGCGCCGTTCCCCGACGCGCGCGTCGAGGTGCGCGACATCGCCGTGCACACCTCCCCCGACCGCGGCACGCGCGCCTCGGTGCTGTGGCGGCTCGCCGGCACCTACGGCGGCATGCCGCTGTACGGGCCGGCGGGCGGCGAGGCGGTCGAGGTGATGGGCGTCTCGCAGTACGAGCTGGAGGGCGGCCGGGTACGACGGGAGTACCGCGTCTTCGACGAGCTCGCGGTGCTCGCCCAGATCGAGGCGGGCCGACGGCGGGTCCGGGCGGCCGCCGAGCACCGGGCAGCGGCCGAGTAGCGCGCACCGTCGTCCCGGCCGCGCTCGTCGTCAGGCCCGGCGGTGGAACATCATCTCCGTCGCCATGTCCACGAGCCGCCGCGTCCCCGGGGACAGCACCGTGTCGTCCCGGGTCAGCAGCGCGATGGTGTCGTACATCGGCTGCGCGAACCCCACGGTGCCCAGCCCCGGGGGCATCGTGTCCGACGCCGCCACCGCGCGCGAGACCATCGTGTCGCCCACGCCCCGGGCCACCAGCTCCAGCGCGGCCTCGACGGTCTCGACCTCGATGACGACGTCGAGGTCGACGCCGGCGTCGGCCGCGCGGTCCGCGAGCTGGCTCCGCGTCGGGTCGCGCCAGGCGTAGTGCGCGTCGTACAGCACGAGCGGGATGCGCGCCACGTCCTGCATGGTCACCGGGCGGGCGGTGCGGGCGGGGTCGGCGCTGACCCACACCACCTCGTCGTCGAGCAGGCGGGTCGCCGAGATGCCCTCCAGCGACACGGGCAGCACGGCCAGGCCGGCCTCGAGCTCGCCGCTGCGTACGGCGTCGGCCACCTCGGCGGAGTTCTGCCCCACCAGCCGCACCTGGACTCCCGGGTGCTCGCGGTGGAACCGCTCGGCGAGGTCGGAGAGCAGGTAGTACGACGCGTTCTTGAGCACGCCGAACGACGCCCGTCCGCGCTCCAGGCCCCGGAGCTCACGCAGGGCCTGGTCGGCGCCGTCGACGGCGGCCAGGATGTGGCGCGCCCAGACGAGCAGCTCGTCGCCGGCGGGCGTCAGGCGCAGCCGCCGCCCGGCCCGCACGAACAGCGGCAGGCGGTAGGCGGCCTCCACCCGGCGCACCAGCTCCGACGCCGCGGGCTGGCTGATCTTCAGCTCCTGGGCCGCGGCGGTGAACGAGCCCGTGTCGGCCGCGACGGCGAAGGCACGCAGCTGGGCGAGGGAGAACGCAGAATCCACAAGGTCAACCTATAGGTCGCACAAGAAACCTGGCCGTTGTCCTTGACGCGGCGCCGTTCGTAGATTCACGCCCATGCTCTACACCGACGCCGTGCTCGCCTCGCTCGAGCACCGCTACACGATCACCAAGGCCCCCGGCGTCGCGGCTCCGGCGGCCCAGCAGGACCCGGCCATCGCGGAGACGGTCACCCGCATGCTGCTCGACATCGAGCGGCGCGGGCTGGACGCCGTGCGCGAGTACGCCCGGACCCTGGACCGCTGGGAGGGCGGTGACTTCGAGCTCGACGCCGCGGCGATCGCCGCGAGCGCCGACCGGATCCCGGCCGACCTGCGCGACGCGATCGACCTGGGGGCCGAGCGCACGCAGGCCTTCGCCCGCGCCCAGCGTGACCGGCTGGTCGACTTCGAGACGGAGCCGGTCCCGGGCCTGGTCACCGGCGTGAAGTACGTGCCGGTCTCCCGGGTGGGCGCGTACCTGCCTGCCGGCCGGTTCCCGCTCACGGCGAGCGCGTTCATGACGGTCGGCGTGGCGAAGGCGGCGGGCGTGGACACGGTCGTCGCCTGCAGCCCGCCGCAGCCGGACGGCGGCGCCAACCAGGCCGTGCTGTACACGGCGTACGTCAGCGGCGTGGACCGGTTCTTCGTGGTCGGCGGGGTCCAGGCGCTGGCGGCGATGGCGTTCGGCCTGCTGGGTGAGCTGCCCGTGGACATGCTGGTGGGCGCCGGGAACGCGTTCGTCGCCGAGGCGAAGCGTCAGCTCTTCGGGCGGACGGCGATCGACCTGCTCGCGGGGCCGAGCGAGGTCGCGGTCATCGCGGACGAGAGCGCGGACCCCGAGATCGTGGCGGCCGACCTGCTGGGCCAGGCCGAGCACGGACCGAACTCCCCGGCCGCGCTCGTCACCACCTCCCCGGAGCTCGCGGCGGCGGTCGAGAGCGCCGTGGAGCGCCAGCTGCGGACGCTCGCGACCAGCGCGATCGCCGGCCCGGCGTGGCGCGACTACGGCAGCATCACGGTCGCGGACAGCCGGGAGACGGCTGTCGCACTGATGGACGACCTCGCCCCGGAGCACCTGGAGCTCATCACGGCGGACGACGACTGGTACCACGCGCGGCTGCGCAACTACGGCTCGGTGTTCATCGGCCCGTGGAGCACGGTGGCCTACTCCGACAAGGGCATGGCGGGGACCAACCACGTGCTCCCGACGGCCGGCGGGGCCAAGCACAGCGCCGGGCTGTCGGCGTCGCGGTTCGTCAAGCCGCTCACGTACCAGCGGATCGCGAAGGAGGCGACGCCGGCCCTGGCGCACGCGGTCCAGGTGATCTCCGACTCGGAGGGCATGGCCGCGCACAGCGCGACGGCGACAATGAGACTCGACCGGCTCGAGAACACCGTGGAGGCGAGCGCATGACCCTGACCGACGACGCCCCGGACGACCAGTACGCCCGCCCCGCCGGGGAGCGCCTGCCCGATCCGGTGCCGACCTTCGTCCAGGAGTCGGCGCCGGTCTGGAGCAGCGCGGCACCCGGCCCGACAGCGCCCGGCGGCTCCGCCGTACCGCCGCCGCGGACGATGCCGCGCGACTTCAGCATCGCCATCACGCCGGGCACGGGGCAGCCCAAGCCGCAGGACGGACGGCGCCAGCCGATGCGTGGCTACGAGGAGCAGTACACCGACATCGTCGACTACTGCGTGCGCGTGACCGACCGGATCTGGGAGGACCAGGACGTCGGCTACATCTACGACACGTACGCACCGGGAGTGCGCCTGCACGACGACCGGGGCTGGAAGTTCGGGGTCGAGGGCGTGGTCGAAGGCACGATCGCCACGCTGAACGCGTTCCCGGACTCCCGCCACTACGCCGACGACGTGATCTGGGCGGGCGACGAGGACCAGGGCTTCGTGACCTCGCACCGCGCCATCAACGTGGGCCACCAGACGGGACCGTGGCGGTACGCGCCGACGCCGACGCACAAGCCGGTACGGATCTGGGTGATCGCGAACTGCGTCTCGCGGGAGAACCTCTTCTACGAGGAGTGGGTGCTCTACAACACGGCGGCCCGCCTGCTCCAGCTCGGCATCGACGTGCCGCAGGCCGCGCGCGAGTACGCGGCGTCGTACCCGCTCACGCTGGACGACCACCAGCAGAGCGAGATCGACCGGCTGCTGGCCGGCCGGCACCCGCGCCGCTACGAGCTGCCCGAGGGCGACTCGTTCGACGTCGAGCACTCCGTGCGGGCGCTGTTCCACGACCTCTACAACCGGCGCGACTTCAGCGCCGTCGACCGCGCCTACGCGCAGAACGTGCGCTGGCACGGAACCTCCAACCGGGAGGGCCGCGGCCGGAGCGTGGTCAAGGGCATGGCGCGCAACCTGCTCGCGACCTTCCCCGACCTGGGGCTGACGGTCGACGAGGTCTACTGGATGGGCAACGACCAGGAGGGCTACAGCGTGTCCGTGCGCTGGTCGGCGGCCGGGACGCACCGCGGTCTCGGGCTGTACGGCGCCCCGACCGGCCGTCGGGTGTTCCTCTGGGGCATCTCGCAGTTCTACGTCCAGGGCGGCCGCATCGTCGAGGACTGGTCCCTGTTCAACGAGTTCGACGTGCTCGCGCAGGTGCTGGCCGGACCCGCGGCGCCCGTCCGCCTGTGACGGTCGGTCTGCCGCGGTCCGCGGGGCCGGTGGTCGTCGCCACCGGCCCCGTGGACGTCCGGCTGGGCGACGTCGGCGGGAACCTCGCGCGGATCGCGGACGTCACGCGCGCGGCGGTGGCGGACGGCGCCCGGGTGGTCGTGCTGCCGGAGCTGGCCACGAGCGGCTACGTCTTCGCCTCGCGCGACGAGTGCCGGGACAGCGCGATCACCGCCGACGACCCGCGCCTACGCGCGCTGGCCGCGGCGCTCCCGCCCGACGGCGTGCTGGTGGTCGGCTTCGCCGAGCGGGCAGCGGACCTGCTGTACTCCAGCGCGGCCGTCGTCGGGCACGGCGGGGTGCTCGCCGTCTACCGCAAGACGCACCTGTGGGGCGACGAGGCGGACTTCTTCGCACCCGGGGACCGGCCGCCGCCCGTGGTGGACACACCCGTCGGCCGGATCGGGGTGGCCGTCTGCTACGACGCCGAGTTCCCCGAGGTTCCGCGCGGACTGGCGCTGGCCGGGGCCGACCTCCTGGCATTGCCCGTGAACTGGCCGCTGGTGCCCCGGCCCGCGGGCGAGCACCCGCCGGAGACCGTGCTGGCGATGGCCGCCGCCCGGGCCTCGCGGCTGCCCGTCGTGATCGCCGACCGGGTCGGGACCGAGCGCGGCGTCGAGTGGACGGGCGGCAGCGCCGTCATCGGAGCAGACGGGTGGATCCTCGCGCACGGGCAGACGGCGGAGCTGGTGACCGCCGTCGTCGACCCGGACCGGTCCCGGGACAAGCGCATCGGGGCGCGCAACGACCTGCTCGGCGACCGCAGGCCCGAGCTGTACCGGTCCCTGACCCGTGGAGCAGCGGCCCGCTAGGCGGCACGAGCGGAGTGGTACCGTCGTAGTGACCAGAACCCGACGTACAGTCACTACGAGGTGCCCATGCCCCGTCCCCGCGTTCCCGACCGGCGCGGACGCATCCTCACGGCTGCGCGCGACCTGATCCTGGCCACCGGATGGGCCGACGTCACCGTCGCGGACGTGGCCGCCCGCGCGGGCATCGGCAAGGGCGCCGTCTACCTGGAGTTCCCCGACAAGGCGGCGATCCTCTCGGCGGTCCTGACCCGCTCGACCCGGGCCCTCACGGCCGAGGTGCACGACCGGGTGCTCGACGCGCCCGGCCTCGTGGACCTGCCCGCGGTGTACCGGTTCGCGGTGGACGCGCTCCTGGGCGACCCGTTGATGCGCGCCCTCTACCTGGGCGACGAGGCGGTGCTGGGCCGGCACGTCCGCGACGTCGCCGACGACCGCTACACGCAGCGGATGGACTGGCTCGCCGACTACGTCGCCGCCCTCCAGCGCGCGGGCGTGCTCGACCCGGCGGTCCCGGCCGGCACGGTCGTCCGGGTGCTCGGCGTGTTCACCCTGGGCCTGGCCCACGCGCCCGGCGTGCTCGGAGCCACCCGGGCCGAGGACCTGTCGGCCACGGTCGAGCTGTTCGCCGGCCTGGTCGGGCGGGGCCTGGCCACCGACGGTCCGGTCGAACCGGAGGCCGCCCGCGCGGCCCAGCTCGACCTGCTCGCGCACCTCGACACCCAGCTCGACCTGCTGAAGGAGCCCTGATGACCGACCTCTTCGCCTCGCCCACCGACCTGACCGTCTCCGGCGGCCCCGTCCGGCTGTACCGGGCGGGCGACGTGGGACCACCCGTGCTCCTGCTGCACGGCGCCATGCTGGACACCGCACGCGGTGTGTGGCGGGACGTCGCCCCCGCGCTGGCGGCCGACCACCGCGTACATCTCGTGGACCTGCCCCGGCACGGCGGCAGCCGCCCGTGGCGCGGGGTGCTCGACGACGCGTTCTTCCGCCGCTTCCTCGACGACCTGCTCGACGAGCTCGACCTCCCCCGGGTCGCGGTCGTGGGGCTGTCGATGGGCGGCGGCGTCGCCGCGGGATACGCCCTCGACCGGCCGGAGCGGGTCAGCTCCCTGGTCGCCGTCGGCCCGGGCGGGATCGGTGCCCGCCGCCGCGCCCAGCTCCTCACCTGGCTGTTCCTGCGCACGCCGGGAGCACTGCGCCTGACCACCCGGTACCTCGCCCGACGTCCCGAGGTGGTCCGCAGGTCCATGGTCACGAGCCTCACGGCCGGCGAGGACACCCGTGACCTCGAGAGCATCGTCCACCTGGCCATTGAGGAGGCCCGGGCGAAGGACCGGCACGGGGAACCCGCCCTGGACGACTGGCAGGTCCGCGCCTACGGCCCGTTCTCGATGCGGCTCGACCTCCTGCCCGACCTGCACCGGCTGACCGTCCCGACCCTCTGGGTCCGGGGCGACCAGGACCCGCTCGTCGGGGCCGCCGAGCTGTCCGCGGCGGCCGCGGCGGCACCCGGCTCACACCTGGTCACGGTCGCGGACGCCGGGCACATCGTGCCCTACGACCAGCCCGAGGAGCTCACCCGGCTGGTCCGCGAGTTCCTGACGGCGGCCCCGGGCTCCCACCCGTCCGCCGTCCCGGGCCGGTAGTGCGCCCGGCCGGTGTCAGAGGCTGCCCGTAGCCTTCCCGCATGACCTCCGGACCGCTCACGATCCCCGCCCCGGCCGCGCGCCGGCTGCGCCTGCGCGCGCAGGGTCTCACCCCGGGCGGGGACGACGGCGCGAACCGCTCACCGGTCGACGTCGTGCGCCGGATGGTCGCCCTCCAGGGCCAGGACCTGCCGGCCGTGCTGCGGGCGATCGCCGTCCGGTCGGCGCCCGGCACCACGGTCGAGGACGTGCGCGCGAGGTTCGACGCGGGCGAGCTCGTGCGTGGCTGGACCCAGCGCGGCACCCTCTTCGCCACGACGCCCGGCGACCTGGCCGCCCTCGTCTCGCTGACGGCCGAACGCATGGCCCGGGCGGGCGCGCGCACCCAGGCCGCCGAGGGCCTGGACGACGCCGTCGTGGCGCGCGCGGGATCGGTGGCCCGCGAGGCGCTCTCCGCCCCGGGGCCGGGAGTCTCGCGCGCCGCCCTGCTCGACCTCTGTCGAGCGGCCGGCGTGCCCGTCGAGGGCCAGCGCGGCTACCACCTGATCGTCGCGCTGGCGCTGCAGGGCGTGCTGCACTGGGGCCCGTTCGCCGGCGCGCAGCAGCTCATGGTCGCAACTCCCCCGCCCACCACCCCGGAGGAGCCCGAGACCGCCCTGCGACGCATCGCGCAGTCCTACGTCACCAGCCGCGGACCGGCCACCCCCGAGGACCTCGCGTGGTGGCTCGGCCTGCCCAAGGTGCCGGTGCGCGCCGCGGTGGCAGCTCTCCGCGAGGAACAGCCGGACGCACTCGTCGAGGTCACGGTGGACGGCCGGGCCATGCTCGCCGGCCGGGACGCGCTCGGCACGACGGACGACCTCCCCGCGGGGCCGGGTGTCGTGCTGGTGCCCGGGTTCGACGAGATCGTGCTGGGCTACCAGGACCGCGAGCTGGTCGCCGACGCCGAGGCCATGCGCACCGTCGTCCCGTTCACCAACGGGATCTTCCGCCCGGCGGTCCTGCTGGACGGGCGTCTGGTGGGCACCTGGCGACGCGCACCGAAGCGGGACGAGGAGCCCGTCGAGCTCGTACCCGGCGTCCCGGCGCGGAGCCGCCGGGCCATCGAGAAGGCGGTGGCGGCATGGCCGCACGGCTGAGGCCCGGTGCCGTCCGGCGCGGGCCGGGAGCGGCACGGTGACCCGGTCCCAGGGCGGGCCGGTTCGAGGTGCGTCACGATGGAGCATGCTGCTCGCCGAGGTCGCCGCCACGTCGGACGCCGTCGCCGCCACCCGCTCCCGCCTGGCCAAGCGTGCGGCCATCGCCGACCTGCTGCGCCGTACGGCGGCCGGCGCGGAGGCCGCACCCGGACCGGATGCGGCTGACGTCGCCGCCGACGTCGAGATCGTCGTCGCCTACCTCGCGGGCTCCCTGCGCCAGCGCCGCACCGGCCTGGGCTGGGCCGCGCTGCGCGCCCTCCCGCCGCCGTCGGCCGACGCGACCCTCACGGTGCGCGCCGTCGACGCGGCGTTCGCCGAGATGGCCGAGCTGGAGGGACCCGGCTCCGCCCAGGCGCGCGCGACCGCGGCCACGGCACTCTTCGGCGCCGCGACCGAGCGCGAGCAGTCGTTCCTGCGCGGCCTGGTCGCGGGCGAGCTGCGACAGGGCGCACTCGACTCGGTGGTGGTCGACGCCGTCGCCGAGGCCGCCGGGGTCCCGGCCGACGCCGTGCGCCGCGCCGTCATGATGCGCGGCGCCACCGGACCGGTCGCGAGCGCCGCCCTGCTCGCCGACGACGCCGGCGCCGCGCTGGCGTCCTTCACGCTGGAGGTCGGGCGGCCGGTGCGGCCCATGCTCGCCCAGTCGGCACCGGACATCGCCGCGGCCTTCGAGAAGCTCGGGGCGTCCCCGGGAGCCGCCGAGCTGTGCGTGGACGTCAAGCTCGACGGCATCCGCATCCAGGCGCACAAGCACGGCGACGACGTGCTCGTGGTGACCCGTTCGCTGGACGACATCACCGAACGCGTCCCCGAGATCGTCAGCGTGGTCCGCGCCCTGCCGTCCGACCGCCTGGTGCTCGACGGCGAGGCGCTCGCCGTCGGCGCGGACGGCGTGCCGCGCCCGTTCCAGGAGACGGCGGCCCGCTCCGCGACCCACGAGACCGCGGAGGCCGACCTGGCGTCCCGGCTGGAGCTCACGCCGTTCTTCTTCGACGTGCTGCACTCGGGCGGGCGCGACCTGGTGGACGCCCCGCTGCGCGAGCGCCTGGCGGTGCTCGACGACGTCGCCGCCCCGCACACCGTGCGTCGCCTGGTGACCTCCGACGTGGAGGCGGCCGGCGAGTTCTTCGCGGGTGCACTCCGCGAGGGGCAGGAGGGCGTGGTGGTCAAGACCCTCGACGCCCCCTACGCCGCCGGGCGCCGGGGCGCGGGCTGGGTCAAGGTCAAGCCCCGCCAGACCCTCGACCTCGTGGTGCTGGCGGTCGAGCGCGGGTCGGGGCGCCGGCAGCGCTGGCTGTCCAACATCCACCTGGGGGCGCGGAACCCGGAGGGTGGGTTCGTGATGCTGGGCAAGACGTTCAAGGGCATGACCGACGAGACCCTGAGGTGGCAGACGGAGCGCTTCCGGGAGCTGGAGGTCTCCGACGACGGGTGGGTGGTCACGGTCCGGCCGGAGCAGGTCGTCGAGATCGCGTTCGACGGCCTGCAGCGCTCGACCCGCTACCCCGGCGGCCTCGCCCTGCGCTTCGCACGGGTGCTGCGCTACCGCGACGACAAGTCCGCGGCGGAGGCGGACACGATCGAGACGGTGCGCTCGCTCGCCGGCTGACACCTCAGGGCCAGGCCGTCAGGACTCCGGGTCGTACATGAGCTCCCGGACCTCCTGGGCGCACCGGCAGCCCTCGGCGATGCGGGCGGCCCACTCCAGCGCCTCCGCACGCGTGGGCACCTCGATGACCGAGAACCCGCCGATCACTGCCTTCGTCTCCGGGAAGGGGCCGTCGGACACCGTGCCGTCGGTGGCCACGATGCTCGCCTGCTGGCGCTCCAGCCCCGCGCCGAAGATCCACACGCCGGCGTCCTTGGCCGCCCGCACCACCGCGTGCGAGGCCTCGGCCACGGCCGGCAGGTCCTCCTCGGGGAACGTCATCGCTCCGTCGTCGAACGAGATCAGGTAACGCGGCATGCCAGTCCTCCTTGTCCGGCGGCCCGTGCGGCCACCCCGTGCTCTCCGACCGTCCGAGCGCACGGAAATGAGCGGTGGACGTGCCGGCAGAGCCTGGCGGAGCGCGGACCCTCCGAGGAGGATGACCCCGTGGAGTCCTACGTCGAACGACCACCGGTCCCCGGGCTCGCCGGTGTGGTGCGGACCGCGTGGATCCTGCGCACGGGCGCGACGCCGTACCTCCAGCGGAACCTGCCCACCGGCGGCGTCGAGATCCATCTCCGGGTCGGGGGCTCACCGGAGCTCGTCGGGCCGCTGACCGGCCCGCAGATCGAGCTCGTGCCGCCGCGCACCACCGTCGTCGGCCTGCGGTTCCGGCCCGGTGCCCCGCCGCGTCTACCCACGGGACTCGACGATCTGGTGGACCAGCGACTCGACCTGGCGCACCTATGGGGCAGCTCGACCAACCCGCTCGTGGACCAGGTCGCCGCGGCCCGGACCCCCGGCCAGGCGCTGGGGGTCCTGGAGGCCCACGTCCTGCGGGACGTCCGGCGCTCCGGCCGGCCCGATCCCCTGGTGGGCGCGGCCGTCGCCGCCCTGATGCCGTGGCAGCCGGTCACCATCGACGCCCTGGCCGACCATCTGGCGCTCTCGGCGAGCCAGCTCCGCCGCCGGTGCCTGCACACGGTCGGTGTGGGCCCCAAGGTGCTCCAGCGAACCCTGCGCTTCCAAGGATTCCTCGCACTGGCCCAGGCCGGCGTGGCGGCCACGGGCCGGCGTGGCACGGACGGCGCGGCGGGTCTGGCGGTCGACACGGGCTACGCCGACCAGGCGCACCTGAGCCGGGAGTGCCTGCGGCTGACGGGCGTCACGCCGCGGCGGCTGCTCGGCGGCGACATCGACCGGTGCGCCTGCGGCCACGAGCACGCCGCGTCCTACGGGCCTTTCCTGGCCTTGCGCCGCCGCCTGCCTCTGCGCGCCTGACCTGCGCGTTCTGTTCAAGACTCGCCCCCACCGGGTCCGTAGCCTCGGCGTTCCGACAGCTCCCTCGTCGGACAGCTCCCTGAAAGGAACCCCGATGCTGGAACCCGATGTCCGCCGCGTCCTCGACGGCACCTCGATCGCCCATGTCGCCACGGTCCTGCCGGACGGCTCACCCCACGCCGCTCCGGTCTTCGTCGGGACCCACGGCGACCGGATCGTCTTCTTCACCGGCCCGACCATGCGCAAGGCACGCAACCTGCGCCGCGACCCCCGCGTGGCCCTGTCCATCGCACCCGTGGACAACCCGTTCGAACCCGTCGTCGTCCGCGGCCGGGTGGTCGAGTGGCTGGACGGCGAGGCGGGCTGGGCGATCGTCGACCGCCTGGCCCGCAAGTACACCGGCCAGCCCTACTCGCGCGAGCACGAGCGGATCGTCGCCGTGATCGAACCCGAGCGGCAGAACGTCGGCATCGGCTGAACCGCGTCCGGACGACCGCTACAGCCGGACGGCGTCCCGCAGGCGCCGCGCGTACGGGTGGCGCGGCGCGTCGAGCACGGACGCCGCCGGGCCCGACTCGACGATCCGCCCCTGCTGCATGACGGCGAGCTCGTCGCTCATGTGCAGCGCCACGCCGAGGTCGTGCGTGATGAGCAGGTAGGCCAGTCCGCGCTCGCGCTGGAGCCGGTCCAGCAGGTCGAGCACCTGGGCCTGCACGGAGACGTCGAGCGCGGACACCGGTTCGTCGAGGATCAGCACGCGCGGGTCCGCCGCGAGCGCCCGCGCGATGGACACGCGCTGGCGCTGTCCGCCCGACAGGTGCAGGGGACGGCGCGCGGCCATGTCCGGGCCGAGGCCCACGGTGTCCAGGAGGCCCGCGAGCTCGGCCTGCACGGGGCCGGGCCGGAGCGACCGGCCGCGGGTCACGGCGTCGGCGAGCACGGTGCCGACGGTCCAGCGCGGGTCGAAGGAGCTCAGGGCGTCCTGGAAGACCGCGCCGACGAGCGGACGACGGGGCCGCCGTCGTGCCTCGGGGAGCGGGCTCCAGGGTTCGCCGAGCAGAGTGACGTCTCCGGCGTCGGGCTGCTCCAGGCCGAGCAGGATGCGCGCGGTGGTCGACTTGCCGGAGCCCGACTCGCCCACCAGCCCGAGGGTGCGGCCGGCCCGCAGGGTGAGCGAGACGTCGTCGGCGGCCACGATCTCCCGCCCGCCGACGTGGAACACCCGCGACACTCCCCGCGCCTCCATGAGCCCGGCCCCCGCGCCGTCCCCCTCCCCGACCGCCTCAACGCCGGCCGACCCACCGACCCGCGCGCCGTCGAGCGCGGGGTTGGTTGCGTTCTGGGCAGCCGTACCGCCACCAACCCCGCGTTCAGCTGCCGCGGCATCGGCCCCGGCACCAGGCGCGGGTCGGCGGTCCCGCGCGGTAGCGGCAGCCGGCGCCGAGAGGCGCGTGCCGCGGGGGCGGTCGGTCGGGACCGCCGCGACCAGCGCGCGGGTGTACGGGTGCCGGGGGTGCTCGAACACCTCCGCGGGTGTGCCCTCCTCGACCACGGTGCCGTCGGTCATCACCAGCACCCGGTCGGCGATGCCCCGGACGACGGACAGGTCGTGGCTGATGAGCAGCACGGCGGTGCCCTCGTCGCGCAGCCGGCCCAGGAGGCGCAGCACGCCGGCCTGGACGGGCTGGTCGAGCGCGGTGGTGGGTTCGTCCGCGATGACCAGGGCGGGCTCGCCCGCGATGCCCGCGGCGATGAGGGCGCGCTGCCGCTGACCGCCGGAGAGCTGCCCGGGGCGCTGGCGGGCGCGCAGCTCGGGGTCGTCCAGCCCGACGCGGCGCAGCAGCTCGACGGTGCGTGCCCGCCGTGCGGCGGCGTCGAGCCGGGTGTGCAGGGCGAGCGTGTCACCGATCTCGCGGCCGACGGGGCGCAGCGGGTCGAGCGAGACGAGCGCGTCCTGCGCGATGAGCCCCACGGTGCCACCGCGCAGGCGCCGCAGAGCCCGCGCGGACGCCGAGCGCACGTCCTGGCCCGCGACGCTCAGCTCCGCGGCGGTCACCCGCGCACCGTCACCCGCGAGACCGACGACGCTCCGCGCCGTCACGCTCTTGCCCGAACCCGACTCGCCGACGACGGCCACGCACTCGCCCGCCGCGACGTCGAAGCTGATGCCGTCGACGACGCGCCGCGGAGCGCCGCCGCCCCGCCCGGCGGGGAAGGTGACCGCCAGGTCACGGATGCGCAGCACCGGGGCTGCGTGGCTCGACGCCGCCCCGCCCGGCCCGACCTGACCGGCCCCAACCTGACCCGGCCCGACCTGACCCGACCCGACCCCGTTCGACCCGGCCCCGCCCGGCACCGTCCCGCTCATCCCGCGCTCCTGTTCCGCTTCTGGATGCCCCGGCCCAGCACGGTCGCCGCCGCCGCGCTGGCGACGATCGCGAGCCCGGGGAAGAACGTCATCCACCAGAAGTTGGCGATGTACGTGCGCCCGGCCGCCAGCATCGCGCCCCACTCGGCGGCGGGCGGCACCGCGCCGAGGCCGAGGTAGCTCAGCGAGGACACCCAGATGACGGCCTGCCCGAGCCCGAGCGTCGCGAGCACGAACAGTGCCGCGGTCACGTTCGGCAGGATGTGCCGGGCGACGATCCAGAGCCGGCCCCGGCCCAGCACCCGGGCGGCCTCGACGAACTCGGCGGACGCCGTCCGCCGCACCTGGGACCTGATGATCCGCGCGTAGCCGGGCGCCGTGGCCAGGCCGACGGCGATGGTCGAGCTCAGCACGCCCGGTCCCGTGACCACGATGAACAGCAGCGCGAGCAGCAGTCCGGGGAACGCGAACAGCACCTCGACCACCCGGGTGGTGCCGAAGTCGAGCCAGCGCGGCCCGAGGCCCGCGACGAGGCCGAGCACGGTCGCGAGGCCGATGCCGATCGCCGTGGCCAGCACCCCGATCCGCAGCGACTCGGCGGCGCCGTGGACCACGCGGGTGTAGATGTCGCGCCCGGACTCGTCCGTGCCGAACAGGTGCGTGAGCGACGGCGGCTGGAACGCCTCGGTGCGGGAGACGGCGAGCGGGTCGCCCGGCGCCAGCAGGCCGGGCCAGAGGGCGGCGACGAGCAGCAGCACCAGCACCAGCGCGGCCGACGCCTCGGCGACGGTCGGCCGGAAGACGCCGCGCCCCGGCGCACTCACTGCGCCACCACCCGCGTGCGCGGATCGATCACCCGGTCGGCGAGGTCGGTGACCAGCGTCATCACCGTGTACGCGAGCGCCACCACGAGCACGATCCCGGTCACCAGCGTCACGTCGCGGAGCTGGACCGCCGACAGCAGGCTGCGGCCCAGGCCCTGCCGCGCGAACACGGACTCGACCACCACCGCCCCGCTGATCAGGGACCCGAACGCCCACCCGGACAGCCCGACGGCGGGGATCGCCGCGTGCCGCAGCGTGTGCCGCCAGAAGATCCGCGCCTCGCTCTCCCCGCGGGCCCTGGCCGTCGTCACGAACGGCGACTCCATGGCGGTCAGCAGCGACTCACGCATCACCTGGCCCAGGAAACCGGCGAGCGGGATCGCCATGGTCAGCGCGGGCAGCACGACGCCGAGCGGCCCCGGCACGCTGACCGGCGGCAGGATGCCCAGCGTGGTGCTGAAGAACAGGATCAGCACCGTCGCGAGCCAGAAGTGCGGCACGGCCGCCGCGACGAGTTCCAGGCCCGACCCGATCGCCCACGCGACCCGGCCGCCCCGCACGCTCCAGGCCGCCAGCCCGCACGCGAGCACCCAGGCCAGCACCAGCGAGCACAGCGCGAGCGTCAGGGTGGCGCCGAGCTGCTCGCCGATCGCCGTCACCACGGGCTTGTGCAGCGAGTACGACTGGCCGAGGTCACCGGCCAGCAGCCGCCCGAGGTAGGTGAGGTACTGCACCGCGAGCGGCTGGTCGAGGCCGTACTCCCGGCGCACCCGCTCCAGGGCCTCCGGCCCGGCCTGGGACCCGGGGCCGCCGAGGATGGCCTCGGCGGGATCCCCGGGCACCAGCCGCAGCGCGAAGAACGTGATGGTCGCCGCCGCCCAGAGCACGAACACGACCCCGCCCGCGCGCAGCAGCAGCCAGCGCCGGGTGCCCGGCACCGGCCGCCTGCGAGCCCCGGTGGTGGGGACGGGGAGCGTCAAGACGCCAGCCAGGCCCCGGCGAAGGTCGGCGTCGACACGGTGGGCATCGCACGCAGACCGTGCACGGACGACGAGTACAGGAAGTGGTTCTGCTGGTCGTACAGCGGCAGGATGTAGTACCCGTCGAGGATGGTCCGCTGCGCCTGCTCGTAGAGGCTGGCCCGCTCGTCGTCGCGGCTCGTGGCCGCGGCACGGGTGAGCAGGTCGTCCAGCCCCGGGTCGTCCACCTGCGCGAGGTTGGCGAAGTAGCCGCTCGGCGCCGGCGTGATCGAGTCGGAGTGGTACAGGATGCGCAGCACGTCCGGCCCCACCTTGGTGTACGGGGCGCTCACCAGGTCGTAGTCGTTCTCGGCCAGGGCGCCGTACCAGCTCGACAGGTCCAGCGGGTGCAGCTTGACCTCGAAGCCCGCCGTCTTCGCGTCGGCCTGGATCTGCTCGAACAGGGACTGCTCGGCCGGGATCGACTGGTTGGTGCTCACCGGGAAGTCGAGCGTGAGGCGCTCGCCGTCCTTGACGCGGTAGCCGTCGGCGTCGCGCTCGCTCCAGCCGGCGTCGTCCAGGAGGTCGGCCGCCGCGTCGGTGTCGACGGCGAACAGGTCGGGCAGGCTCAGGCCGAGCGGCTCCACGCTGGACAGCGGCGAGTACGACCGCTGCGCGGTGCCGAAGAACAGGCTCTCGACGCCCGCCTCGACGTCGACCGACCGGATGAACGCCTCCCGCACACGCTCGTCGTCGAACGGGGCCTTGCCGGAGTTGAGCTCGATGCGGTTGGACGCACCGGGGCGCGGGGCGTCCAGCTCCTCGATCGCCGGGTCGTCGGCCGCCGAGACGATGGTGTCGGGCTGTGCGTTGTCGATGACCTGCACCTCGCCCGACTGGAGCGCGGCGTACCGGCTCGCGGAGTCGGGGATGAACCGCCACACGATCGAGTCCAGGTACGGCAGGCCGGTGCCCTCGGGCACCTCGACGTCGGCGGGCGGCGACACGTAGTCGTCGTTGCGTACCAGCGTCACCGACTCCTGCCGCTCCCACTGGTCGACGACGAACGGGCCGGTGCCCACGGGCGCGGCGCAGTTCTCCTCCTGGCTGCGCTCCAGGGCCTTGGGCGACTCCATGGCCACCCACACCTGCGACAGCGACTCCAGCAGCGCGCTGTCGGGCGCGCTCAGCTCCAGGCGGACCAGGTGCTCCTCGACGGGCACGACCTCCTCGATCTTGGCGAGCGCGAGGTAGCCGGTCGACGACGCCGTGGCCGGGTCCTGCACGTGCGCGATGTTCGCGGCGACGGCCTCGGCGTCGAACGGGGTGCCGTCCGTGAAGGTCACGTCGTCACGCAGCCGGAACTCCCACGCCATGCCGTCGTCGCTCTCGCTCCACTCCGTGGCGAGCCAGGGGATGACCTCGCCGTCCTCGTCCAGCGAGACGAGCGACTCCAGGTACTGGGTGGCGATCAGGGCCTGCGGGTAGTTGCCGCCCACGTGCGGGTCGAGGCACGACGGCTCGGCGTCGCCGGAGGCGTAGGTCAGGGTTCCTCCTGCCACGGGCTCGCCCGTGGTTTCGCCGGTCGACCCTCCCCCGGACGAGCAGGCGGCGAGCAGGAGAGCGACGGCCGCCGTCACGACGACGGCGGCACGCGGACGGGAGAACCGGCGCGAGGGCATGGCTTCGAGTACATCCTGTCTGGAGGTTGTCCGAACGACTGCGTTCATGCTCCCAAACCCCCGGTGCCGGTGGCGCTATTCCGCCGAAGGACCTCAGGTGAGGCGCGCCACATCGTCGTGGTGGACGTCGTGGTCGACGAGCAGGTTCTCCGCCGTCTGGGACAGGTGCCGGGTGAGCAGCTCCGCGGCACGGTCGGCGTCGCGGGCGAGCACCGCGGCCTCCAGCGCGGCGTGCTGGCCGACCGCGTCGCGGAGCCGGACCGCGCCCGACCACCGGCGGCTGAGCTCGCTGGCGACCCACGTGCGGTCGAAGGTGTCGAGCAGCACCTCGTTGCCACAGCCCTCCAGCAGGCTGCGGTGGAACTGCCGGTGCGCCTCGGCCCAGTCGTCCGAGTAGTACTGGTCGTTCCCGGCCCGCACCGGGGTGCGGCTCAACCGGTAGTGCGCCGCGCGGACCCGGACCTCCCACTCGACGTCGCCCCGGGCGATCGACATCCGGAGCATCGCCGGCTCCGTCACGGTCCGGGCCTCCGCGATCTGCTGCCACCGGTCGGCGTCCATCGGCGGCACCGCGAACCCGCGGTTGTGCAGCCGGACCGCCATGCCCTCGCCGACGAGGCGCAGCAGCGCCTCGCGGGCCACGGCGAGGCTCACCCCCTCGGCGTCCGCGAGCTCCCGCGGCTTGAGCGCCGCGCCGGGCGCAAAGTCCCCGCGCAGGATCCGCGCGCGGACCGCGCCGTACAGGCGCTCCGACGGCGAACGGTGCACGGGTTCGATTGCGTTCTCGGCTTCCATGGGGTTAGCGTAGCAAAATAATCGATCATTATTCGGGTGATCGATCTTTGTGAGGAGCACCCATGAGCAACGACCCCTTTGCCAGGCTGCCCGAGGCGGCCTCGTTCACCCTCACCAGCACGACGGTGCAGGACGGCGGGGAGCTGCCGGCGCCGCAGCTCTCCGGCCTCTTCGGCATGTCCGGCGGCCAGGACCTGTCGCCCCAGCTCACCTGGACCGGCGCACCCGCCGGCACCAGGAGCTATGCGGTGACCGTGTACGACCCGGACGCGCCGACGGGCTCCGGCTTCTGGCACTGGGCGGTGACGGGCATCCCCGCCACCGTGACGGAGCTGCCGGAGGGTGCCGGCGACGACACCGGCGCAGGCCTGCCCGAGTGCGCGGTCCAGCTGCCCAACGACGCCCGCGCGCCCCGCTTCATCGGTGCCGCGCCGCCCGCCGGCCACGGCGAGCACCGGTACTTCATCACGGTGCACGCCCTCGACACCGAGGACCTGGGGGTGCCGGCCGACGCGACCCCCGCCTTCCTCGGCTTCACCATGGCGTCGCACATCCTGGGCCGGGCCACCCTGGTCGCCACCGCCGAGACGGCGAGCGCCTGAGGGCCCGGGCGCGTGCTGAGCTGAGCGCGTGCTGACCTGAGCCGGCCCCGGGAGACACCATGCCCGGCCGAGGGGGTAACGATGAGCTAACTTTGCTGGCTCAGCGTTACCCCCTCGGCCGGGTAGGTCCCATCCCGCGAGCGCCCGCGCGGCTCCGCCCAGGACCGCGAGAGCCCCGGTACTGCGCGGATCCCCGGCACCGGGAACTCTCCGTGACGCCCCCTCGTTCTCACCCCGCACCCAGGCGTTTTCCTGCCGGAGAGGGCGGCTCCACGCATATACTCGCCGGGTTCGGGACGCCCTATCGCGAGGAGTACCGATGACCGAGCCGACGCCGCTTCAACCACCCGCCCCCGCGGAGCCCCTCGTGCTCAGCGCGCCCGACCCGGTCCAGCCCGTCGCCGCGACGCAGGCGCCCGCGATGGCACCCAAGGTGGACCCCGCGGTGGCCCCCGCGCTCGACGCGAAGGTGACCACCTACCTGGACGGTCTGCTGGGCACCGACACCCGCAGCCCCGAGTTCGCCGCCAAGGCCGACGACGTGCGCACCATGGGCGACCAGGACATCCGCCAGGCTGCCGACTCCAGCAACCGCCTGCTGGCCACGCCCGTCCGGGCGCTCAAGGAGGGCGGCCTCGCCGACGGCTCCAAGGTGGGCCAGACCCTGCTGGAGCTGCGCCGCACCGTCGAGGACCTGGACCCGTCGGAGGCGAGCGTCGGGCGCAAGATCCTCGGCATCATCCCGTTCGGCGACAGGCTGCAGGACTACTTCCGCCGCTACGAGTCCGCCCAGGGCCAGCTCAACGCCATCATCCAGGCCCTCTACAACGGCCAGGACGAGCTCCGCAAGGACAACGCCGCCCTCAACCTGGAGAAGCAGAACCTCTGGGACACCATGACGCGGCTCAACCAGTACATCTACGTGGCCGAGCGCCTTGACGCGCAGCTCTCCGCGAAGATCGCCGAGCTGCAGGTCGCCGAGCCCGAGCGCGCCAAGGCGCTGTCCGAGGACGTGCTGTTCTACGTGCGCCAGAAGCACCAGGACCTGCTCACCCAGCTCGCGGTGTCGATCCAGGGCTATCTCGCGATCGACATCATCATCAAGAACAACATCGAGCTCACCAAGGGCGTGGACCGCGCCACCACCACGACGGTCTCCGCGCTGCGCACGGCCGTCATCGTGGCGCAGGCGCTGGCCAACCAGAAGCTCGTGCTGGACCAGATCGGCGCCTTGAACACGACGACGTCGAACATGATCGCCTCGACGTCCAAGATGCTCGCCGACCAGTCGGCGACCATCCAGGAGCAGGCCGCCAGCTCGACCGTCGGCATCGAGCAGCTCCAGGCCGCGTTCGCGAACATCTACGCCACGATGGACTCCATCAGCGACTTCAAGACCCGGGCGCTCGACTCGATGTCCCAGACGATCGGCGTGCTGCAGACCGAGACGGCCAAGGCGTCCGAGTACGTCGAGCGGGCGCGCCGCACCAACACCGACGGCGTGGCGAGCGGCTCTCTCGACCTCAACACCCTGTGACGGCACGCTCGGAGGCAGGTATGGGCTGGTGGCAGCGGATCTTCGGCGGGGGCCGCACCGCCGAGGAAGAGCCCCTCGCGATCCCGGCCCCGCCCACGAGCGAGCAGATCGTGACGTCGGTCGACGCCGTGCTCGCTCGCGCCTCCGGGAACGCGCCGGCCGCCGTGACCGCCCGGGTGCAGCGGGTCGCCGAGACGGTGCACGAGATGGTGCCCCGCCTGGACCGGCTCGGCGCGGGCTCGCAGCAGGCGCACACCGTGGTCGCGACCGCGACGAGCTACCTGCCCGAGGCCGTCGACGCCTACCTGCGCCTGCCGCGGGACTTCGCCGACCGCCGCGTCGTGGACCGCGGCAAGACGTCGCTCATGATCCTGTGCGACCAGCTCGATCTCTTGGGCGCCACGATCGAGAAGATCTCCGACGCCGTGTCCCGCGCGGACGCCGTCGCCCTCGTCGCGCACGGTCGCTTCCTGGAGGAGAAGTTCGGCACCTCGTCGGGCCTCACGCTGCCCGGTGCCGTCCCGGGCGCCCCGCCCGGACCGGCTTCGTCCGGCGGCCCGACGGCGGGGCCCGCTCCCCTGGAGGCCCCGTGACCGCCACCGCCCTCGGCGCAGCCCTCGACGCCCTCGCCGCGGCGGGCTCGGCGGCTGGTCTGGGCGGCCCCGCCGCGCGCGCCGAGGGCGAGCGCCTGGCCGCCGCCGTCGCCGAGTCGTCCCCCGGCGCCCCGGCCGACTGGCTGACGGCGACCGCGCGCCCGGCCGCAGGCGGCCTGCAACCGTTCTTCGACGCCGCCGTGAGCGCCCGTCGCTGGCGCTCCGCCCCCACCGACCTGCTCGCCGGCCTCGTCGCCGGCGGTTCGCCGCACGCCCTGCCGTACGCGGAGGCGCTGGCCGCCGTCGTCGACGCCGCGGCAGCCCTGGGCGACCCCAGCATCAGCGCGATCGCCGCCGCGGAGGGCACCAAGGCGGTGCACCGCGGTGCCGCGTCGGGCCGCGACCGGGGCGCCGTTCCGCCCGGAGCCCTGCCCTCCGGAGCCCTGCCCACCGGGCAGCCGGCCGGCCCCGTGCAGCCCACCGGCTCCCGCCGGCCGGCGCACGACCCGTCGGCAGGCTCCGGCCACGCCGCCACGGGCCCGGCCGCCCCGGCCGCCCCGGCCGCCCCGGCCGCCCCGGCCGAGGCCACCACCCCCGGACCGGCCCCGGACGCATCCCCGGAACCTCCCGCCAGGACCCTGGAGGAGCTCCTCGCCGAGCTCGACGAGCTCATCGGCCTGGACCGCGTCAAGGACGAGATCCACCGCCAGACCGAGCTGCTGCGCATCGAGCGCCTGCGCGCCGAGGCCGGGCTCACCTCCCCCACGCTGACCCGGCACCTGGTGTTCGTGGGCAACCCGGGCACGGGCAAGACGACGGTGGGCCGGCTGGTGGCCGGGATCTACCGCACGCTCGGGCTGCTGGACAAGGGCCACCTGGTGGAGGTGGACCGGTCCGAGCTGGTGGCGGGCTACCTGGGCCAGACGGCCGAGAAGACGACGGCGGTGGTGCAGCGCGCCCTGGGCGGCGTGCTGTTCATCGACGAGGCCTACGCCCTGGCCGAGGACCAGTACGGCCGCGAGGCGGTCGACACCCTGGTCAAGGACATGGAGGACCACCGCGACGACCTCGTGGTGATCGTGGCGGGCTACCCGGGCCCGATGGCCCGGTTCGTGGCCACCAACCCGGGCCTGGAGAGCCGGTTCTCCCGGACCATCACGTTCGACGACTACTCCGGCGCCGAGCTCCGGCAGATCTTCGAGAGCATGGCCCGGGGATCCGACTTCGAGCCGCGACCGGCCACGCTGGAGCGGTTCGACCGGCTCGCGGCCGAGCAGGTGCGCGGCGAGGGGTTCGGCAACGGGCGCTGGGCCCGCAACGTGCTGGACTCCGCGATCGCCCGGCACGCCTGGCGCCTGCGAGACGTTGACCGACCGACGCTGGACCAGCTCCGCACGCTGGTCCCGGAAGACCTGGAGGATGTCGTGGACATCGGGACAGACCCCGGAACTGCCGCAGAGGCCACCCCGTGACCGCGCAGCCGGCGAGCCCCGCCCCGGACCACCGCCCGGCGGACGCCCCGGCAGGCAGCCCCCGCGGCCGCTTCGCCGCGAGCCTGGCGACCACGCCGGGCCGGCTCGCGCTGGCCACGACCATCGCCGTCGCCGCCTGCCTGCTGCTCGCGGTCACCGGGTTCCTCGCGGGCACCGGCCAGTCGGCCGCCCTGCACGACGCGCAGCGCGACGCCGCCCAGCTCGTCGGCACCCAGGAGCTGCGCAACGACCTCGTGTCCGCGGACGCGACCGCGACGAACGCGTTCCTGGTGGGCGGGCTGGAGCCGGCCGAGGCGCGTGCCCGGTACGAGGCCAGCCTGTCCGAGGCCGCCGAGGCCGTCCCGGCGCTGGCCGCCACGGCCCGCGGCGAGGGCGAGGCCGCGGACCTCGCCACGGTGTCCGACTCGGTGCAGCGGTACGCGGGCCTCGTCGAGTCGGCCCGGGCGAACAACCGCCAGGGCTTCCCCGTCGGTGCGGCGTACCTGGACCAGGCCTCGGCCGCGCTGCGCGACGAGGTGCTGCCCACGCTGGACGGCGTGGCCGTCTCGACGTCCGAGCGGGTCGACGACGACATGGGATCGGTCTCGCTGGCCCAGGCGCTGCTGCTGTTCGTGCTGCTCGCCCTGGTGGCACTGGCCGCCGTGCAGCTCTGGCTGGCCCGGCGCACGCACCGCGTGCTGAACACCGGCCTGGCCGCGGCGAGCGTCGCCCTCCTGGTGGGCGGGATCGTGGCGGCGGCCGCCGTGCTGGGCGGCAACGGCGTGGCCCGCTCCGTCGCCGGCGGACCGTACGCGGCGACCGTCGCGACGTCGCAGGCCCTCGCGCTGGCCACCGACGCCAAGTCGATGGAGTCGTTCACGCTGATCAAGCGGGGCTCCGGCGCGGACTTCGAGGAGTCCTACCAGGAGTCGCTGGCCGAGGCGAAGAACCTGCTGACCAGCGCGGCCGAGGCCACGGACACCGGGTCCGACCCGCTGGCCCTCCTGGAGGAGTGGGACACCCGGCACGCCGAGATCCGCGCGCTGGACGACGGCAACGACTGGGACGGCGCCGTCGCCGCCGCGACCTCCACGGCCGACGACTCGGCGGGTGCCGCCTTCACGGCGTTCACCGACGCGGCGCACGCCGACGTCGAGGCGACGAGCACGGCAGCCGTCGACCGGCTCGGCTCCGCGGCGACCACCGCGCAGGTCGCGGCCTGGGTCGCCCTCGTGCTCGGGGTCGCGGGCGCCGTCGCCGCGGCCACCGGGATGAACGTCCGTCTGAAGGAGTACCGATGAGAACCCGCGCCGCCCGCCGACCGCTCCTGACCGCCCTGGTCGCGCTGGCCCTCGTCGGCACGACGGCGGCCTGCGCCCCCGAGCCGGCCACGCACCTGCTCACGGGCGCCGCGGGGGTCGGCGCGACGACGCAGGAGTCGGTGCAGGGCTCGGCCCAGGAATCAGCACCGCAGGCGCAGGGTCCGGCGGCGTCGGACACCACGGCCGCGCCGGCGGAGTGCGCCGACGGGCTGCCCGCCGTGGCGTCGGCGACACCGGGCGGCAGCCCGCAGGTGACGCCCGGCTCGACCATGGCGGCCATCCGGGAGCGCGGCACGCTCGTCGTCGGCGTCTCGGCCGACACGCTGCTCATGGGGTCGCGCAACCCGTTCTCGGGCACGATCGAGGGCTTCGACATCGACGTGGCCCGCCAGGTGGCCGCGGCGATCCTGGGCGACCCCGGCAAGGTCCGGTTCCGCGTGATCACGTCGGGCGACCGCGAGACCGTCCTGGCCGAGCACGAGGTCGACATCGTGGTGCGCGCGTTCACCATCAACTGCGAGCGCTGGGAGAACATCGCGTTCTCCGCCGAGTACTACCACGCGGGCCAGAAGCTGCTGGTGCCGTCCACCTCGCAGGTCACCGGGGTCGACGACCTCGACGGGCAGCGTGTCTGCGCGCCCGACGGCACCACCACGCTGGAGCGCCTGCAGGCCTGGGAGGGCGTCAAGGCGGTGCCCGCCGCGACCCACACGACCTGCCTGGTGCTGTTCCAGCAGGGTGCCGTGGACGCCATCACGGGCGACGACACGGTCCTGGCCGGCTTCGCCGCGCAGGACCCGTACGCCAAGGTGGTCGGCGACGCGGTGAGCGACGAGCCGTACGGCGTGGGCATCCCCGCCGACCAGCCGGACATGGTGCGGTTCGTCAACGGCGTGCTGGAGGACATGGTCTCCGGCGGGCAGTGGGCGAAGTCCTACGACCGCTGGCTCGGCGACGCCCTGGGCCCCGCCCCGGCCGCGCCGCAGCCGGTGTACGGACGGACGCCGTGAGCCGGACCCAGCGTGCTCCCGCGCCGCCCGGCGCCCTCGGCGTGGCCGCGGAACCCGCCGCGCTCCTGACCTACCTGACGGACCTCCGGTCGTGGCTCGACACGCGCCGTGCCGACCTGGACCGGCTCGACACGACGGCCCGGCAGTCGGGGACCGACGGCGTCACGGCCGACGTCGTCCTCGCGCTGACGCTCTGGCAGGCCGTCCGCACGCGCACCGACGAGCTGGTCGCCGTCTGGGACTCGGGCCGGGCCGACGCCGTGGCGCGCGAGCGCATGTCGCAGCTCATCTGGGGGCGCCTGGGCGGCGACCCCGCCACGTCGCTGCTCTCCCTGGTCGACGCCGCGCGCCTGTGCGACGCGCAGGCCGACCAGCTCGCCACCCGCCTGTCCTTCGACCCGCACGCCGCCGACGTCACGGCACGGTTCCGGGCGCTGGCCGCAGGCATCGTCCGCGCGGAGGACGCGGCACGCGGGACCGCCGACACGGAGGACGACGCCGCCGTCGCCCGCCTCCGCGACCGGCTGGCCCGCCTCAAGGCCGACGCCGCGCGCGGCGGGGACGTCACGGGCCCGCTCGGCGCGCTGGAGGACGACGTCGCACGCGCCGAGCGCGACCTCATCGTGGCGACGGCCCGGAGCCGGTCGCTGGCGCGGGACCGGGAGCGCGCCGTGGCGCTGCGCAGCGCCCTGGCCGAGCGGGCACCCGTGCTGCACCAGGTCGCGGAGCGCTGCCGCCGCGAGATCGTCGACCCGCCCCGGCTCGCGGTCCCGGACGTCACCCGGCTCGGGGACGTCCCGGACGAGCCCGACCGGCTGACGACCTACGTCCAGCGGCTCGGCGCCGTCGAGCGGGCCATGGAGCGTGCCGAGGACGCCTACACGGCACCCCTGCGGGAGCGTGCCGAGCTGCGCTACCGCGTCAAGAACCTGATGACGAAGGCCCAGGGCAACGGGCGGGCGGCGTCGTCCACCGTCAAGGCCGGCGAGGACGAGGTGCGCGAGGCGCTGGACGCGACGCCCTGCGACCTGACCCTGGCCCGGCACTTCACCGAGCAGCTCGAGACGCTCGTGCGCGATCTCCCGGAGGGACACCGATGACCACACAGGCCTGCGCGGAGCCGGGCTGCCCCGGCACCATCCAGGACGGCTACTGCGACGTGTGCGGGGCGCCCGCCGGCGGCAACCCCACCGGGGGCGCGCTCGCCGCGGTCGCGGCGTCCTGGGGCGCGTCCGCCGCCGCGCCGCCGGCAACGAGCGGCCCGCCCGGGGAGATGGCGCAGCCGGCCACCGGCCGCACCAGCTCGTCCCGCCTCGCGTCCACCGCGCTCGGTTCGGCGCGCGTGGCGCCCGGCTCCTACCAGACCCGGCGGGTCGGCACGGGGTCGACGCGGCTGCGCGGCCACCGCCTCGGCGCGGGCCTGACCACCGTGCCGCACACCCCGGTGGCCGACCCGCTGCAGGCCGTCATGGCCACGCCGGAGCTCGCGGAGAGCAAGCGGTACTGCCCCACGTGCGGGCAGCCGGTGGGCCGCTCGCGGGAGGGCGTGCCCGGCCGCATCGCCGGGTTCTGCGGGCACTGCGGCGCGCGGTACGACTTCGCGCCCGCGCTCAAGGCCGGTGACCTGGTGGGCGGCCAGTACGAGGTGGTCGGCTGCCTCGCCCACGGCGGCCTCGGCTGGATCTACCTGGCGCGCGACCGGAACGTCAGCGGCCGCTGGGTGGTGCTCAAGGGCCTGCTCAACTCGGGCGACAAGGAGGCCTACGAGGCCGCGGTCGCGGAGCGCCAGTTCCTCGCCGAGGTGGAGCACCCGCTGATCGTCGAGATCTTCAACTTCGTGCTGCACGAGGGCCTCGGCTACACCGTCATGGAGTTCGTGGGCGGCAAGTCGCTCAAGGACGTGCTCAAGGAGCGCCGCGACCAGAGCGGCGGGCAGGCCCGGCCGCTGCCCGTGGACCAGGCCATCGCCTACATCCTCGAGGTGCTGCCCGCCTTCAGCTATCTGCACGACCACGACCTGCTGTACTGCGACTTCAAGCCGGACAACATCATCGCCCAGGGCGACGGCGTCAAGCTGATCGACATGGGCGGCGTCCGCCGGGCCGACGACATGACGTCCGCCATCTACGGCACCGTCGGCTACCAGGCGCCGGAGGTGCCGGAGATCGGCCCGTCCGTCGCGTCGGACATCTTCACGCTCGGCCGCACGCTCGCGTCCCTCGTGCTCGACTTCCGCGGCAACACCACGGTGTACCAGGCGTCCTTCCCGCCGGTGGCCGAGACGCCCGTGTTCCAGCGGTACGACTCGTTCTACCGGTGGCTCGCCAAGGCCTGCGCGCCCGCGCCGGCCGACCGGTTCGCCACGGTCGACGAGGCCCGGGTGCAGCTCCTCGGGGTGCTCCGCGAGGTCGTCGCGACCGACAAGGGCCCGGGGTACACGGCCACGACGTCGGCCGAGTCCCTCCTGTTCGGCGTGCCGCCGCTCGACGGCGCCGACGCCGCCCTGGGCTGGCACCAGCTCCCGCTGCTGAAGGTCGACTCCGGCGACCCCATGGCGTCCTGGCTGGCCGGCGTGAACGTGGCCGACCCCGCCGAGCGCATCGTCGCCCTGGGCGGCGCGCCCGAGGCCACCGTGGAGGTGCGCCTCGCCCTGGCGCGCGCCGCCATCGAGACCGGCGACGGCGCCCGCCTGCGGGCCACCGTGGCGCAGATCCTCCAGGAGGACCCGTGGGAGTGGCGGGCGGCCTGGATGGAAGGGCTCGGCCACCTCTCGGCGGGCGACCCGGCCTCGGCCCGCGCGTCGTTCAACGCCGTGTACGGGCAGGTGCCCGGCGAGCCCGCGCCGAAGCTCGCGCTCGCCACCGCCTGCGAGGTCTCCGGCGAGCCCGGCGTCGCCGAGCAGCTCTACACGACCATCGCCCGCGCGGACTCGAACTACACCGGCGCCGCGGCGTTCGGCCTCGCCCGCGTCCGGTCCGGTGCCGGGGCGCTCGACGGCGCCCTGGGCGCCCTCGACCTGGTCGGCCCCACGCGCGGCTCCTTCCCCGACGCCCGCCTGCAGCGGGCTCGCCTGCTGGTCTCCGCCCGGCGTTCCCTGACCGACCTCTCCGACGCCGTGGCGGGGCTGGACGGCGCGCACGTGCCGGACCGGCCGAAGGCGGAGGTCACCGTCGACGCGCTGGCCGGCGCGCTCGGCCTGGTCACCCGCGGTGGACCCGACCCGGGCGTGCACGTCGCCGGCGCCGAGGCCACCGAGCCGGCGCTGCGGGACCGGCTGGAGCTCGCCCTGCGCGACCTGGCCCGCCTGACGGACGACCGCTCGGAGCGCGTGGCGCTCGTCGACCGGGCAAACTCCGTACGGCGGTGGACGTTGCGCTGACCGGTCCGCCGGGCCGGTGGCCACCGAGAGACAGTCGCGGGGTGTGCGCCCTGACGAACGCAAGGAGAACTACCCACACATGAGTGCCGACGAGAGCAGCATCGTCCGATGCCCCCGCTGCGGGGAGAACGCGGCGCACGGCGCCCGGTTCTGCGAGAACTGCGGCACCCCGCTGGGTGCTCCCGGCCCGGACCCCGCGGCGCCCTCGGAGGTCACCCTGGAGCTGGCGCCCACCGTGCTGGATCTCGACCCGGCCACCGGTGAGGCGTCCGCGCACCGCTCGTGCGCCGCCTGCGGCGGCACCATCGCCCCGGACGGGTACTGCGCGGACTGCGGCGCACCCGGGCAGTCCGAACGCGACCACTTCGAGGAGCGTCCCGCCGGCTGGGTGGCCGGCGTCTGCGACCGCGGGGTGCGCCACTCCCGCAACGAGGACGCGATGGCGCTGGCTGCCGGAGGTTCCTTCGCGGCCCTCGTGGTCTGCGACGGCGTCTCCAGCGCGCCCGACTCCGACGTCGCCTCGCTCGCCGCCAGCCGCGCCGCCCGGGACGTGCTCGTGGCGTACGGGCCGCAGGGGCCGAGCACGGTGCAGGGGGCGACGAGCCGGCGCATCACCGGCTGGACCGACGCCATGGTGGCCGCGTCGCGCGCCGCCGGGCAGGCCGTCCGCGGCGCCGCCGAGCAGCTCGCCGCGACCAAGGGGAAGGACGTGGCGGACGACCCGCCATCATGCACCTTCGTGGCCGCCGTCGTGGACGGCGACCTGATCGTGGCCGGGTGGCTGGGCGACTCCCGGGTGTACTGGCTGCCCGACGCCGGCCCGGCGGAGCAGCTCAGCGTGGACGACTCCTGGGCGCAGGAGATGATCGCGGCCGGCGTGCCGCGCGGCCAGGCCGAGACGTCGCCCCAGGCGCACGCCATCACCCGGTGGCTCGGCCCCGACGCGCCGGACACCGACGCCCGCTGCGCGGCCACCGTGCCGGCCGGGCCCGGCTGGCTCCTGGTGTGCTCGGACGGGCTGTGGAACTACTGCTCCGGCGCGCACGAGATGGGCGAGCTGGTGCGACGGTACGCCACCTCCGACGACCCCCGGTCCACGGCCGCCGCCCTGGTCCGCTGGGCCAACGCGCAGGGCGGGCGCGACAACATCACCGCGGCGCTCGCCCGCGTCTCCCCCACTGTCACCGGGCAGCGATAGCCTGCCGTTACCCGAGAGGAGCCACCGTGGCCCAGTTCTCCGCCGAGGTCTTCCAGAACGAGTTCCTGTCCGACGGCGCCACCGACGTGCACGCCGTGGTGTCCGTGACCTGCACCGGCGCGGGGGCCACCGCCGGTGCCACGGGCGGCATGCCGGGAGCGGCACCGGGCGGCGTCGCCGAGATCGTCGCCGTCGACACCTCCGGGTCGATGCAGGGCCGCAACATGGAGGCCGCGAAGCACGCGGCCGCCGTGGCCGTGGACCAGATCCCGGACGGCACGCTGTTCGCGATCATCGGCGGCTCGCACGTCGCCACCCGCGTCTTCCCGTACCCGAACGCGCGGGTGCCCATGGTGGCCATGGAGCCGGGCGCGCGGGCCGAGGCCAAGCGCGCCATCGCGACCATGTCGGCCAGCGGCGGCACCGCGATCTCGACCTGGCTGCGGCTGGCCGACGAGCTGTTCGCCACCGCGCCCGTGGCCCAGAAGCACCTGATCCTGCTGACCGACGGCAAGAACGAGTCCGAGCCGTCCATGCACCTGGACCAGGTGATCGCGAACGTCACCGGGCACTTCCAGTGCGACGCCCGCGGCGTCGGGGACCGGTGGGTGGTCGAGGAGCTGCGCAAGATCTCGACGGCGCTGCTCGGCACCGTGGACCTCATCGCGCGGCCGGAGGACATCGCGGACGACTTCGCGGCCCTCGTCCGCAAGTCGATGGCCCGCGGCGTCGCCGCCGTGGACCTGCGCGTGTGGGCGCCGCAGGGGTCGCAGGTCCTGTTCGTCCGGCAGGTGGCCCCCGAGGTGGACGACCTCGGCGGCCGCCGCACCGAGGTGAACCCGCTGACCAGCGCGTACCCGACGGGTGCATGGGCCGACGAGACCCGGGAGTACCACGTGGCGGTCCGGGTGCCGGCCAAGCCCGTGGGCTCGGAACAGCTCGCGGCCCGCGTCCAGGTGGCGGTCGACGACGAGGTGGTGGCCTCCGGCCTGGTCAAGGCCAAGTGGTCGGACGACTCCACGCTGACCGCCCGGATCAGCCCCGAGGTGGCGCACTACACCGGCCAGGCAGAGCTCGCCTCGGCCATCCAGGAGGGCCTGGCGGCCAAGGCCGCGGGCGACGAGGCCACCGCGACCGTCAAGCTCGGCCGCGCCGTGCAGCTCGCCGCCGAGACGGGCAACGACGAGGCCACCTCCCGCCTGCGCAAGATCGTGGACGTGGAGAACGAGGAGGAGGGCACCGTGCGGCTCAGGCAGAACACCGCGAAGCTCGACGAGATGGCACTCGACACCGCGTCCACCAAGACGACCCGGGTCCGGCGCGCATGACCGCGACCTGCCCGGAGGGCCACGTCAGCCAGGCCACGGACTACTGCGACGTGTGCGGCACGCCGATCCCCGCCCCGGGCACGGCCTCCTCCGGCGCGCCGGCCCCTGCGCCCTCGGCGCCCGCCGAGGGCGACCCCGTGACCTGCCCGAACTGCGGCGAGGTCTCCCCCGCGGGCTCCCTGTTCTGCGAGAACTGCGGGTACGACTTCACGACCGGCACCACCGCACCGCCGCCTCCGCCGGTGTCGGGGCTGGATCTCGGCGGGTCGAGCGCGTCGGCTCCTGGCGGGGCGGCGGGGGCGCTGTCGACCGGGGTGGCGGGAGCCGGGTCGGCCGGGGCGGCGGCTCCGGGCCACGGGGGGCCTCCGGGCGCTGGGGTGACGGGGGCCGGAGCGACCGGGTCGGCGGGGGCGCCGTCGGCGGGAGCCGGGTCGGCCGGGGCGCCGTCCGCGGGAGCCGGGTCGGCCGGGGCGCCCGGGCCGGGCCACGACGGGCCTCCAGGCGCTGGGGCCGCGGGTGCGCCGTCGGGAGGTACGCCGGCCGGGCAGGCGGCGGGTGCGCCGGACACGCAGGCCGGGCGACCGGGGGCCACGCCGCCGGCCGGGACGGCCGCGCCGTCGGGCAGCCCGGGTGGGCTCACCGCTCCGCCCGTGCCGGGCGACACGGCCTGGGTCGCGGAGATCTGGGTCGACCCTGACTGGTACGCGCACGAGCGCCCCGAGGATCCGCTGCCGTCGGCGGGGCTGCCCGGCCTGGTCACCCTGCGGCAGCGCAGCCTCCTGGTGGGCCGGCCGTCGCAGTCGCGCAACATCCGGCCGGACGTCGACTGCGGCAGCGACCCCGGCGTCTCCCGGCGGCACTGCCAGCTCACCACGGACGGGCAACGGTGGTGGGTCGAGGACCTCGGCTCGTCGAACGGCACGTTCGTCGCCGCGGCGGGCGAGCCCCTGCCGGACACCCCGCTGACGCAGGGCGTGCGCCAGGAGATCGAGGAGGGCGACCGCGTGTACATCGGCGCCTGGACCCGCCTGGTGATCCGCAAGGCACTCCCCGGCGAGGTTTGACGCCGACCCACCGAGCCGGCGCCCCGCCCGCCCACCGCACCCCGGGCCGTCAGGCCACGGGGTCGGTGGACGGGTCCGGCGCAGCCCCCGGGTCCGGCGCAGGAGCGGGGTCCCGGAGCCGCAGCGCCGCCAACCCCGCGACGATCACCACGACGACGTTGGCCAGCACCAGCAGCCGGTAGTCGACGACCGCGAGCAGCCCGGCGCCGAGCGCCGTCACGACCGTGCCCGGCAGGTTGTTGAGCAGGTGCCCGGCCGCCGCCACCCGGCCCTGCAGCCGGTCGGGCGTGCGGACCTGACGCTCGGTGACCCACGCGATGACGGCCGCCGTCACACCGAACCCGAGCAGCGCCTGGCCCGCGACCGCGGGCACCACCCAGCCGAACATGAGCGGCACCAGCGCCACCCCCGACGCGAGGATGCCCAGGGCGTAGACCCGGGGCCGCCCGAACCGCAGCATCAGCCGGGGCGTGACCGCCCCGGCGACGAACCCGGCCACCCCCTGCAGCACAGTGAGCGGGCCGAGCCAGGCGGCGGGCAGCCCCAGCCCGTCGAGCACGGCGAAGACGACGGCGTTCACGAGGCCGACGGACGCGAAGACGACCACCGCGTTCCAGGTCATCCCACCGAGCGGCTGGGTACCGAACAGGTGGCGGAACCCGGCCGTGACCGATGCGAGGTAGGTCTCGCCCGGATCGCCGTCGTACCGGGACTCGGCGACCCGGACGAGCAGGAACACGACCGCCGCTCCCACGAAGCCCGCGATCGCCGCCGCGACCAGCGGCACCACGCCGACCAGGGCGTAGACCGCGGCGCCGAGCACCGGCAGGGCCACGCGCAGCACCTGGTCGATCATGGACAGGCGACCGTTGGCGTGGCCCAGCGCCTCGTCGGGCAAGAGGTCCTTGAGGAGGCCGGACTGGCAGGCGCCCGTCACGTACGCCACCCCGGAGTACACCAGCGTGGACCCGAAGACCACCCACACCTGCTCGGGCCGCGTCACCCAGAACAGCGGCACCAGGCCGAGCGCACCGGCCGCATAGGCGAGCACGAGCATCCGCCGCCGTGACACCCGGTCGGCGAGGTGCCCCAGGAACGGCGAGGCGAGCGCGGGCACGCCCAGCAGGGCGAACGTCAGGCCGCCCAGCGCCGCGCTCCCGGTCAGGTCCGCGACCCAGACCGCCATGAGGAGCGTGAGCAGCGAGTCGGCCACGTTGGCGAGCGTCCAGCCCACCACGAGGGTGCGGAAGAGCGGCGTCCGCAGGTGCCGCGCGGGATCCTCCCGCGGCACGGGGGCGACGGCAGCCGGGACCACCCCGTCATCCGGTGCGGTGGTCATGCGTCCTCGTCCTCCGGGTCCGGGATCTCGGACCAGACGGCGCCGAACAGGTGCGCCCGCCGTGCGCCCTGCGGACGCCGGCTCGGGTCCTCCGCGCGTCCCCGGAACGGTTCCGTGAGCTCCTCCAGCCGCCGGGAGAGGTCGTCGAGCTCGTCCCGGGTCACCCAGAACTCCTGATGGGTCTGGGTGGTCGCGTACACCCACGCCGGGTCGTCGCGCCCGGCGTCGGCGAGCCAGCGCTGCAGGGCCGCGAACTGCTCGGCGACGAACATGCTGCCGAACGCCTGGGCCGCCGGCCACGACTCCGGGTCCGCGAGGTCGGGGCGCACGCTGTACCCGCGGACCACCGCACGCCACGGCCGCTCCTTGCCGTGCGGCTCCGCCCGTTCGACGTGCCCGTACTTCTCGAGCTGGCGCAGGTGGAACGAGCAGCTCGCCACCGACTCCCCGGTCTGCTCGGCGCACTGCGTGGCTGTGAGCTCGACCCCGGGGTGGAACAGCCCCAGGAGCCGGAGCCGCAGGGGATGCGTCATGGCCTTGATGGCGTCGGTCTGCGAGATGACGACGTCGTCGGGCGACGTGGGCCTCGTGAACCCGGTGACCTCGGGCGGCTTCTGCTCCGGCATGCAGGGAGACTAGAACGCTAAAGTCTTCTTGCGCAAGAGATCTTTAGCATGATCACAGCGGGACGACCTGGAAAAAGACGTGCACCCCGGCCGCCGCCCCTGGGAGGCTCAGGGCACACCGCGGTGGCGTCCGTCCGGTCCGTGCCGGGCGGTGGACGAGGTCCGGCCAGACCTCATGCCGGGACACCGGCATCCAGCGTCACGAAAGGCACTCACGTGCACACCGAGTACGACCTGGCGCAGACCCTTCACCGGGAGCGCCTCCAGGACGCCGAGGAGCATCGGCGCAACCGCAGGCTCCGTGAGGAGCAGAAGCGACGCAGGGCCCAGGCCCGTGCCGCACACCGGATCGACACCCGCGCACCGGCAGCCGCCCTGCGCGTGCGGTCCGCATGATCCGCAGGGCGCCCGTCGGAGCACCTCCGACGTCCGGCGCCGGCGACATCCCCGAAGCAGAGCGTGTGTCCGACACACGCTCTGCTTCGTTCTTTGCGCCCGGGACGACGCCGAGGGCCGCTGACCTGCGCAAAGGTGCCGCAGATCACCACTGTCCGGGTTGCGCGGTATTTCCGCCATCAGGGATGATGTAACACGACGGAAACAATGAGGAGCATCGGCCGCGACCCGGCCGGAGCACGCCCGCTGTGCCCGTCACCTCTCCCCACCCCTGGAAGGACCGCAGTCATGGATGCCCATTCCGCCTACTACATCGGCCGTGCACAGGTTGCCGAGGTCGCCCGCCGCGCGGAGATCGCCGGCGCGCAGGAGCGCGCCCTGCGCGAGCGCCCCGAGCGCCGCACCAGCAAGCGTCACAAGCGCTTCCGCCTGATCTGACCCCCGACCTCGACACCGCCCGCAGCCCGGGCGCCGTCGACGCACCTGGCCCTTCCTCGGCCGGCCACTCCGGCCCCGCGGGAGGGCCATCCTGCGTCCTGACCCGCGCCGCCCGCTCCGGCGGCAGTGCTGAGGCCGGCAGTGCTGAGGTCGGCAGTGCTGAGGTCGGCAGTGCTGAGGTCGGCAGTGCGTGACGAGGTCGGGCGGTTGGGGGGGGGGGGGGGGGGGGGGGGCGCGGGGGCCCCCCCCCCCCCGCCCCCCCCCGCGGGGGGGGGGCCCCCCCCCCGGGGGGGGCGGGGGGGGGGGGGGGGGGTGGCGGGGGGGGTGGGGGGGGCGGGGGGGGGGGGGGCGGCGGGGGGGGGGGCGGGGGGGGGGGGCGGGGGCGCCCCCCCCCCCCCCCCCCCCCCCCCCCCCCCCCCCAACCCCCCCCACCTCGATGCATGCTGCCGACGCCGACCCCGGAGCACCGGAGCACCGGAGCACCGGAGCACCGGAGCACCGGAGCACCCGATCACCTGGCGGCGCATCGCAGCCGGCGGCACCGCCGTTCCACGGGAGCGAATAAGGTGGGGGGCGTGAGCCTTCCCAACCCCAACGAGCGCATCGTCTGGATCGACTGCGAGATGACGGGCCTGGACCTCCGGGTCGACGCGCTCGTCGAGGTCGCGGCGATCGTCACGGACTCCGAGCTCAACGTTCTCGGCACCGGTGTCGACGTCCTGGTCAAGCCCCCGGCCGAGGCCCTGGCCCAGATGGGCGACTTCGTGCGCACCATGCACACGACGTCGGGCCTGCTCGACGAGCTCGACGGCGGGCTCACGCTCCAGGAGGCGCAGGAGCAGATCCTGGCCTACATCCGCCAGTGGGTGCCCGAGCCCGGCAAAGCGCCGCTGGCCGGCAACTCGGTGGGCACGGACAAGTCGTTCCTCGACCTGCACATGCCGGAGCTCGTGGAGTACCTCCACTACCGGATCATCGACGTCTCGTCGATCAAGGAGCTCTCCCGGCGCTGGTACCCGCGCGTGTACTTCGCCTCCCCCAAGAAGGACGGCGGGCACCGCGCGCTGGCCGACATCCTCGAGTCGATCGACGAGCTGCGCTACTACCGCGAGGTCCTGTTCCCGGCCCAGCCGGGTCCGGACACGGCCACCGCACGCGCCGCCGCGGCCCGCGTCGCAGAGACCTCCGTCACGAAGCAGCTCGCCCCGTAGTTTTGAGTTCGGTCCGTGGCTCCCGACCATGTATGCTTTTCGACGGTCGCCCGGTCCAGGACCGGCGCACATGGTGGGCGTAGCTCAGCTGGTAGAGCATCGCGTTGTGGTCGCGAGGGCCGCGGGTTCAAGTCCCGTCGCTCACCCCATGAGACGGCAGGTCCGGAGCAGAAATGCTCCGGACCTGCCGCTTTTCTTCTGCCCCGGGGGCGCCTTCTTCTGCCCCGGGACGCCCGGCCGCACTGCGCACCTCACCCCGGCACGTGGCCCCGCGGACGCTGCCGACCCGGCCCCACGCAAGGTGCCCCGCGCAGGCGGGTTGCTCCGTGTAGACGTTGTCTACTCAGCGCAACCCATCTCCGCGGGGCAGGTTCACCCAGGACCGGGCGGTGACTCACTACCCGGAGCCGCTCACCCCAGGAGCCGGACCACCGCGTCCGCGAGCCTGTCCTCGACACCCGTGCCGTACTTCATCCACAGCGACGGCTCGGTGAGCTCCAGCTCGATGACCATGAGCAGGTCGTCCTCCCCCGAGACAAGGTCGACCCGGGCATAGGTGAGCTCGGCGCCCGTGGCCTGCCGGGCGACGTCGAGCGCCCGGCGGGCCACCTCGATCTGGGCCGGCGTGGCCTCGAACGCCGCCATCTCCTCCTGTGCGTACAGCTCGCCGGAGTCCTCGGCGGGCCCCGTGAGCAGGGCGTTCTTGCGGACGGCGTGCGTGAGCTCGCCGTCAACGAACACGAGGCAGGTCTCGCCCGTCGTGTCGACCGAGGTGACGTAGGGCTGGATCATGACCCAGCGGCCGTCGTCGAGCAGCCGGGTGGCGTGCGCGATGGCCTTGCCGCGCGACTGGGCCGACACCGGCTGGTAGCGGCCGGTGTTCTGGGCCCCGGCGCTGACCACGGGCTTGACCACGAAGTCGCCGAACGCCGGCATGCGGGTGTGCACCGCGCGCTTGGACAGGTGCCGCGCGGGGTCGAGCCAGATCGTGGGGATGACGGGCACCCCGGCGGCCTCCAGGTCGCGCAGGTACCGCTTGTCGGTGTTCCACTCGATCACGGCGGCGGAGTTGGCCACCTTCGGCAGGGACCGCGCCCAGGCCACGAACTCGTCGTGGCGCGGCGAGTAGTCCCACGTGGAGCGGACGAGCACGAGGTCGTACGCCTGCCAGTCGACGGCCGGGTCGTCCCACACGGCGGGTTCGGCCGTGACGCCGCGCGCGCCCAGTGCGGCGATGAGCGGGACGTCGTCCTTGTCGAGGTCAGGAAGCTGGGAGCAGGTCGCGAGGGCTACGCGTGCGTTCGTCACGCCCCGAGACTATCGCCGGGCCGCCCGTCAGGTCCCGGGCTCAGGAAGCGGCGTCGGCCACAGCGGCGTCGTGCACACCCGGGTCCGACGCCGCGGCGTCCGCGGCACGGCGCAGCGCGCCGAGGATCCCGTCGGCGGTCAGCGAGCCGACGACGTCGCCCGACTCCCCCACGACCGGCACCCGCCCCATCGCCGAACCCGGCAGTGCCGCGACGGCCTCGAAGGCGTCGGTCAGCCGGGCGCCCAGCCGCACGGGGTCGGGCGCGGGCTGCACGATCCGGTCCGCGTCCTCCAGATCGGCGGTCTGCACGCGGGCCAGCGCCAGCATGCGCGACGCCGAGCCGTCCCCGATGAAGTCCCGCACGCGGTCCGAGGCCGGGTGCGCCAGCACCGCGAGCGGGCTCGCGACCTGTTCCAGGTGGCCGCCCCGGGACAGGACGGCGATGCGGTCGCCGAGGCGCGCCGCCTCGTCGATGTCGTGCGTGACGAGGATCACCGTCGTGCCCGTCTCCCGCTGGATCCGCTGGAACTCCGTCTGGAGGTGCCGCCGGAACTCGGGGTCGACGGCGCCGAACGGCTCGTCCATGAGCAGCACGGGCGGGTCGGTCGCGAGCGCACGCGCGACCCCGATGCGCTGCCGCTCGCCGCCCGAGAGCTCGTGCGGGTACCGCCTGGCATAGGTCGCGGCGGGCAGCCCCACGAGGTCCAGCAGCTCCGAGACCCGGGCCCGCGTCCGGCGACGGTCCCAGCCCAGCAGCCCGGGCACGGTGGCGATGTTCGCCTCGACGGTGCGGTGCGGGAACAGCCCGACGTTCTGGATCACGTAGCCGATGCGGCGGCGCAGCTGCACCGGGTCGGCGTCGGTGACGTCCTCGCCGTCGAGCAGGATGCGGCCCGACGTCGGCTCCACCAGACGGTTCACCATGCGCAACGTGGTCGACTTGCCGCAGCCGGAGGGACCGACCAGGGCGAGCACCTCGTGCTCGCGCACGGCCAGGCTCAGTCCTTCGACGGCGACGGTGCCGTCCGCGTACGCCTTGCGGACGGTGTCGAGCTCGATCACTGTGCGGGCAGCCATGCCTCGAACCTACCGGGTGATTCGCACGGTACGGTCTTAGCCATGCCCGGTAACCCGTGGTTCTCCTGGTCGTACGTGGTCGACAACGCGCCGGCGCTCTGGCAGCGCACCGTCGAGCACGCCGGCGTGACGATCGAGGCGGTCGTGATCTCCGCGGCCATCGCCATCCCGCTCGGTGCGCTGGTCTACCGGACCCGGTGGCTGGCCGGGCCCGTGCTCGGCACCGCGGCCGTCCTGTACACCATCCCCTCGCTGGCGCTGTTCGGCATCCTCGCGCCACTGCTCGGCATCGGGCGCACACCCGTGCTGATCGGGCTCGTCGTCTACGCGCTGCTCGTCATCCTGCGCAACACCGTGGCCGGGCTCTCCACCGTGGACCCCGCGGTGGTCGACGCCGCCCGCGGCCTCGGCTACGGACCCGGGCGGCTGCTCGTGCAGGTGGCGATGCCCAGCGCACTGCCCAGCATCATCGCCGGCCTGCGACTCGCGACGGTGTCGTCCGTGGCGCTCGTGACGGTCGGCGTCGTCGTCGGGTACGGCGGGCTGGGGCAGATCATGTTCCAGGGCTTCCGGAACAACTTCTACCGCGCCGAGATCATGACCGCGACGCTCGCGACCATCCTGCTCGCCCTCGTGCTCGACCTCGCCCTGTGGGCGGCCGGGCGGGCCCTGACCCCGTGGCTGCGCAGGAGGACCGCATGAGCGCCCCCACCGGTGTCGTCGGCGAGGCCCTCGTCTGGCTCAACGACCCCCTGACCTGGACCGAGCCCGGCGGCATCCTCGACCTGGCCGGCGAGCACCTGCTGATGACCGTCGTCGCCGTGGCGATCGCCGCCGCGTTCTCGATCCCCCTCGGTGCCTGGCTGGGGCACAGCGGCCGCGGGGCGGGCCTCGTCGTCTGGCTCACCAACGCCTCCCGCGCGCTGCCGACCCTCGGCATCATCCTCCTGCTCGCCTCCACGGGCCTGTTCGGCAACACCGCGACCGTGATCGCCGCCGCGTTCTTCGCCGTCCCGGTGCTGCTGGTCAACACCTACGAGGGCGTGCGCGGCGCGGACCCCGACGCCCGGGACGCCGCACGCGGCATGGGCATGAGCGGCGGCCGCATCCTGACGCAGGTCGAGCTGCCGCTGGCCACCACGCTCGTGGCCGCCGGGCTGCGCACCACCATCGTGCAGGTGGTCGCGACCATCCCGCTCGCGGCACTCGCCGGCGGTGGCGGGCTGGGCAAGATCATCTCGTTCGGCATGGGCACCCAGCGGTACGGCGAGGTGCTCGCCGGCGGCGTGCTCGTGGCGGTGCTGTGCCTGCTGATCGACGGGGTGCTCGCCGTCGGGCAGCGGCTGGCCACGCCCGCACCGCTGCGCGCCGGGGCGTCCTGACCGGGACCGAGGATGTAACGACATTCTCACGAGCGGGTTTATCCCTTGCCATCGACCGCCGGGCGGGGTCGAATGGGACCGATCGAAGCCGTAGAACAGTTGTACGCCACACACACTCGGAGACTTTCGATGAAGCTCGCCCGTAGATCTCTGTCCGTGCCCCGCGCCCTCGGCGCCGCGGCAGCCGTCGTCTCCCTCGCGTTCCTGACCGCCTGCGGCGAACCGGGCTCCGCCGGGGGCGGGGGTGGCAGCAGCCCGACGGACGGTGGCAGCAGCCTCGCCGCCTGCGAGGCTGTCCCGGGCGACGAGCTGGTGGTGCTGGAGGACGACCAGCAGCTCCAGACCGTCGACAACATCATCCCGGCGGTCAACGCGGCCGCGATCGAGGGCGACGACGCCCTGGTGCCGCTGCTCGACTCGGTGTCCGCAGCGCTCGACACCGACACCCTCATCGGCCTGAACAAGGCCGTCGACGTGGACCGGCGCACCTCCAAGGAGGTCGCCGAGGAGTTCGTCGCCGACGCCGGGCTGGACAGCCCCGAGCAGAGCGGCTCCGGCAAGATCGTGGTCGGCGCCGCCGACTTCGCGGAGAGCGCCACGCTCGGCACCATCTACGCGACGGTGCTGAACGCCGCCGGGTACGAGGCCGAGGTGACCACCATCGGCAACCGCGAGGCCTACCTCCCGGCGCTGGAGGACGGCAAGCAGGTCCAGGTGATCCCCGAGTACGTGGGCACGCTGACCGAGTTCATCAACAAGAACGTCAACGGCGCCGACGCCGAGCCGGTCGCCAGCAGCGACCTCGACGCGACGGTCGAGGGACTCACCGGCCTGGGCGAGGAGGTGGGCCTCACGTTCGGCGAGCCCTCCCCCGCGCAGGACCAGAACGCGTTCGCCGTGACCAAGGCCTTCGCCGACGAGCACGGCGTCAGCACGCTCAGCGAGCTCGCCGAGACCTGCGGCGGCCTGGTGCTCGGCGGCCCGCCGGAGTGCACCGAGCGTCCGTTCTGCCAGCCGGGCCTGGAGGAGACCTACGGCCTGGAGTTCGCGGAGTTCACCGCGCTCGACGCGGGCGGTCCGCTGACCAAGACGGCGCTCCAGCAGGGCGAGATCACCCTCGGCCTGGTGTTCAGCTCGGACGGCTCCCTCACCCCGAACGCGTGACCCGTTGAGTGCTGGATCTTCGCCCTCTTCCGTGTGTCAGACGGGCGAAGATCCAGCACTCACCGCGTGCTACAGGCCGTAGGACTCCAGGAAGCGGAGCCAGACCTCGCTGACCGTGGGGTAGGCCGGGACCGCGTGCCAGAGGCGGTCCAGCGGCACCTCGCCGACGACGGCGATGGTCGCCGCGTGCAGCATCTCGCCGGCGTCGGGCCCCACGAAGGTGGCGCCGACCAGGACCCGGCGCTGCGTGTCGACCAGCACCTGGGCCCGGCCCGCGTACCCGGGTGACTCCACGCTGGCGCCCGCCACCCAGGCCAGGTCGTACGACACGGCCTCGACGGGGATCCCCGCCGACCGCGCCTCCCGCTCCGTCGGGCCCACCCAGCCGACCTGCGGCTGCGTGAAGACCACCTGGACCCGCGCCGCCCGGTCAGCGGTCGCGGCGTACCGCGACCAGGGCTCGGCCTCCTGCCCCACACCGGGGGCCGGCACGCCGCTGGTCGGGGCACGGTCACCCGCCTCCGTGCCGAAGCGCGCGGCCACCACGTCGCCGACGACCCGCGCCTGGTACTTGCCCTGGTGCGTGGTCGGCGCGCGGCCCGTCACGTCGCCGCAGGCGTACAACCAGCTCTCGGGCACCGCGGTGACCTGCATCGACTCGTCGACGACGAGCGCGCCGCCGCGACCCAGCGCCGAGTCGTCCAGGCCGATCGTGTCCAGGCTCAGGTCCACCGTGCGCGGGACCCGGCCCGTGGCCACGAGGATCTCGGCCGCCGTGACCTCGCCACCGTCGGACAGGGTGACGGTCACCGGGCCGTCCGCGTCCGGACGCCGCACCGCGCTGGGCTCGACACCCAGCCGGACGTCGACGCCCGCCGCCCGCAGCGCGTCCGCGACCATCTCGCCGGCGAACGGCTCGGCGTTCGACAGCAGGCCGCCCCGGGCCAGCAGCGTCACCCGCGCACCGAGGTCCGCGTACGCGTTCGCCATCTCGACGCCCACCACACCGCCGCCGACCACGACGAGCGACTCCGGCACGGAGTCGGCCGCCGTCGCCTCACGGCTCGACCAGGGCGAGGCCTCGGCGAGGCCCGGCACGTCCGGCAGCACGGGCACGCTGCCCGTCGCGACGATCACCGCGTGCCGCGCCCGCAGGAGCCGGGTGACCGGCGCGTCGCCGATGTCGGTGGCCTCCCCGAAGCCCGCGGCGGGGCTGTCCTTGGGCGCCGTCACCTCGACGAGCCGCTCGCCGGCCAGCCGGCCGTGCCCACGCACCAGCGTCAGGCCGGCGCTCTCGACCCACGAGACCTGCCCGGCGTCGTCCCAGTGGCTGGTGATCTCGTCGCGGCGGGCGAAGACCGCCGCAGCGTCCAGCGGACCCGGATCCTTCAGACCCGGCGTGTCCCGGGCGAGCGCGCGGACGGCGCCCGCGCGCAGCAGCACCTTGGACGGCATGCAGGCCCAGTACGAGCACTCGCCGCCCACCAGCTCGGACTCGACCAGCGCGACGGACAGGCCCGTGCGCGAGGCGCGGTCGGCCGCGTTCTCGCCCACCGGCCCGCCGCCGATCACGACGACGTCGAACGACTCCTCAGAAACACTCATGGCGCCATGGTGTCCTGCCGCCGGTCCGGACGCCAGGCGCGAGGACCTTACGGATCCGTCAGATGTCCGCGCGACAGACCACCCCACCCCAGCCCGCGCCGGGCCCGGCCGTCGAACGTAGGGCTGGTCGGCTCATGGAGCCGCACACCGCGACCAACCCTACGTTCGGCACCCGACCGCCGGCAGGTGGGTGGGTCAGGCCAGGCCCGCGCGGCGCAGGGCGTCCGCCATCGCGGTGTCGGCGGGGGCGGGGCGGCCGCGGCCACCCTGGCCGCGCTGACCCTGGCCACGCTGACCCTGACCCTCCCGGCCCCGGCCCTGACCGTCCCGGCCGCGGCCCTCGCCACCCGGGCGGCCCCCGCGCCGGCCGTCACCCTGACCGCCGGCCCCGCCGGAACGCCCGGTGCCCGACCCGCCGCCGACCTCGTCGTCCAGCCGCAGCGAGAGCGAGATGCGCTTGCGCTGCAGGTCCACGTCCATGACCTTCACCTTGACGATGTCGCCGGACTTCACGACCTCGCGCGGATCGCTGACGAAGTTCTTGGACATCGCCGAGACGTGCACCAGACCGTCCTGGTGCACCCCGACGTCTACGAACGCGCCGAACGCCGCCACGTTGGTGACCTGTCCCTCCAGCACCATGCCCGGCACCAGGTCCCCCAGCGTCTCGACGCCGTCGGCGAAGGACGCCGTGGTGAAGGCCGGGCGCGGGTCGCGGCCCGGCTTCTCCAGCTCGGCGAAGATGTCGGTCACGGTGGGCAGACCGAAGGTCTCGTCCACGAACTGGGTGGGCTTCAGCGTCCGCAGGGCGGCGCCGTTGCCGATGAGGGCCCGGACGTCCGCGCCCGACGCCGTCACGATGCGCCGCGCCAGCGGGTACGCCTCGGGGTGCACCGACGACGCGTCCAGCGGCTCGTCGCCGCCGGTGACCTTGAGGAAGCCCGCGCACTGCTCGAACGCCTTGGGACCCAGGCGCGGCACGTTCTTCAGCGCCGCCCGCGACGCGTACGGGCCGTTGGCGTCCCGGTAGGAGACGATGTTCTCCGCGAGCGTCGAGGTGATGCCCGAGACCCTCGACAGCAGCGGCACCGACGCCGTGTTGAGGTCCACGCCCACGCCGTTCACGCAGTCCTCGACCACGGCGTCCAGCGACCGCGACAGCTTGGTCTCGGTGATGTCGTGCTGGTACTGGCCCACGCCGATCGACTTGGGGTCGATCTTCACGAGCTCCGCGAGCGGGTCCTGCAGGCGGCGCGCGATGGACACGGCACCGCGGATCGACACGTCCAGGTCCGGCAGCTCGGAGCTCGCATACGCCGACGCCGAGTACACGGACGCACCCGCCTCCGACACGACGGCCTTGGTCAGGCCGAGCTCCGGCGCCTTCTTCATCAGGTCGGCGGCCAGGCGCTCCGTCTCGCGCGACGCCGTCCCGTTGCCGATCGCCACCAGGTCGACCGAGTGCTTCGTGGCCAGCCGGGCGAGCACGGCCAGCGACTCGTCCCACCGGTTGGCGGGTGCGTGCGGGTAGATCGTCGCGTGCTCCACGACCTTGCCGGTCGCGTCCACGACGGCGACCTTGACGCCCGTGCGCAGCCCCGGGTCGAGGCCCATCGTGGCGCGCGTGCCGGCCGGCGCGGCCAGCAGCAGGTCGCGCAGGTTGGCGGCGAAGACGCGCACCGCCTCGTCCTCCGCCTCCGAGCGCAGCCGCAGTCGCACGTCGATACCGAGGTGCACGAGGATCTTGGTGCGCCAGGCCCACCGAACGGTGTCGGTCAGCCAGCGGTCGGCCGGACGGCCCTGGTTCGCGATGCCGAACTGGTGCGCGATGGTCGCCTCGTACGACGTCGGCACGCCGGGCTCGATGCCCTCCTCCGGCTCGATGGTCAGGTCCAGCACGTCCTCCTTCTCGCCCCGGAACAGGGCGAGCACGCGGTGCGAGGGCAGGCTCGACAGCGCCTCGGAGAACTCGAAGTAGTCGGAGAACTTGGCGCCCTTGTCCTGCGCGCCGTCGCGGACGGCCGAGAGCATGCGCCCGCGCTGCCACAGCCGCTCGCGCAGCGTGCCGATCAGGTCGGCGTCCTCGCCCATGCGCTCCACGAGGATCGCCCGGGCCCCGTCGAGCGCCGCAGCGGCGTCGGCCACGCCCTTGTCGGCGTCGACGTAGGGCCCGGCGGCCTCCTGCGGGTCCAGCGACGGGTCACCGAGCAGGGCGTCGGCGAGCGGCTCCAGGCCGGCCTCGCGCGCGATCTGCGCCTTGGTACGCCGCTTCGGCTTGTACGGGAGGTAGATGTCCTCCAGCCGCGACTTGGTCTCCGCCGACATGATCTGCGCCCGCAGCTCGTCCGTGAGCTTGCCCTGCTCCTCGACCGAGGCCAGGATCGCCGCCCGCCGCTCCTCCAGCTCGCGCAGGTACCGCAGCCGCTCCTCCAGCGTGCGCAGCTGCGCGTCGTCGAGCGTGCCCGTGACCTCCTTGCGGTAGCGGGCGATGAACGGCACCGTCGCGCCGCCGTCGAGCAGGTCGACCGCGGCGGACACCTGCCCTTCCCGCACGCCCAGCTCCTCGGCGATCCGCCGGTTGATACTTGCCAACGTTTCCTACCTCACTTGTCGCGTCGCACACGCCGGGTGGTCCGCACAGATTGTGCCCGGGACCACTGACATCTGTCGCATCCGTCCGCCCGTGTCCGACCCACGGATCACCTGGCTGACCTGTGCGTCCGACCCGTGAGCGGCGCAAGCGCCGGGCCGGCCGGGACATAACCGGGGCGAGGCCGTGCGCGTGCCCGGTCCCCGGCCCCAGGAGGAAGCAGTGCAGCGTCGCCCCAGGACCAGCAGCCCTGTCCGCCCATCTACGCACCACCTCGCCACGCGTCAGCCCGCCGCGCACCGCCCAGCCCCGCACCGCCCAGCCCCGCACCGCCCGGCCCCGCACCGTCCCGCCGTGCACCGCCCAGCCCGCGCCGCGGCGGCGGGCCTGGCCGCCGTCCTCGCCCTGACCGCGTGCGGCCCCGCCGCCGACGAGGGACTCGTGCGCTCCGACGCCGCGCGCACCGTCGTCGCCCTGGCCGACGCGCCCGCGAGCGCCGACGCCGTGACCGCCACCGAGCACCTGGGCCTGCTCGCCCTGCGCGCGACCCAGGAGCCAGAGGAGAACGCGCTGGTCTCCCCGGCGTCGCTGTCGTACGCGCTGGCGCTGCTGGCCGAGGGCGCGCGCGGCCGGACCACGGCATCGCTCGACGCGGCGCTGGGTGCGGCAGGCGAGGACCGCACCGCCGCCTACAACGCCCTGGCGGGCGCGCTCACCCGGTACGACGGCGACCCTGCCGTCGTGCAGGACGACGAGCTGCCCGACCGGCCGCTGCTGCACCTGGCGAACCAGGCGGTGCTCGACGACGGGCTGGCCGTGGAGCAGGACTACCTGGACGCGCTGGCGACGTCCTTCGACGCGGGTGTCCAGCGCACGGACCTGGGCAGCGGTGCCGGCAAGGCGGTGCTGGACGCGTGGGTGCGGGAGCACACCGGTGGCCTGATCAAGAGGTCGGCGATCGAGCCCGACGCGGCGCTGCGGCTCGTGCTGCAGAACGCCGTCCTGCTCGCGGCCCGCTGGGAGACGCCGTTCCAGGAGGACCTGACCCGCGACGTGGACTTCACGGGGCCGGCGGGGACGCGACCGACCAGCATGCTGCACGGCACCGAGGCCTGGGCCTACGCGGAACGCGACGGCTGGGCGGCCGTGCGGCTGCCCTACACCGAGGCGTTCCACGCGGACGTGCTGCTGCCGCCCGCCGGGGCCGACCCCGCACAGATCACGCCCGACGCCCTGGACGCCCTCACCCGGGCGCTCGACGGCGGGTCGCCACGGTCCGTCGAGCTCACGATGCCCACGCTGGAGCTCCGCCCGCCGGTCCTGGACCTGGCGCCCGCGCTGGAGGAGGCGGGCCTCGGCGGGCTGTTCGGCGAGCCGGACCTGTCCGGGATCACCACCGCGGAGCCGCTGCGGCTGAGCCAGGCCATGCAGCAGGCGTACCTGCGCCTGGACGAGGAGGGCACGGTCGCCGCCGCGGTCACCGAGCTGGGCGTCGAGACGAGCGGCGCGATGCCCGAGGAGGCCGTGCGGATGCTGGTCGACCGGCCCTACCTGCTCCGGATCGCCCACACGGAGACCGGCCTGCCCCTGTTCCTGGCGGCCGTGCGCAGCCCGCAGCACTGACCCCGACCGGCCACGGCCCGGACCATTGACCCGGGCACCCGCCGCCAGTAGCGTGCGCACCACCCAACGGGTGAAACCGCATTCCCGCGGTACCCCAGCACGAGGAGGTGCTCCGTGGCGCTGTCGTTCCTCGACCGCGAGCACACGGTGGCCAGGCCCGGTTACAGCCGGTGGCTCATCCCGCCGGCGGCGCTCGCCATCCACCTGTGCATCGGCCAGGCCTATGCCACCAGCGTGTACAAGAACGCGCTGGTCGCCCACTTCGACACGAGCCTGACGGCGGTCGGCGTCATCTTCTCGATCGCCATCGTCATGCTCGGGCTCTCGGCGGCGGTGATGGGTACCTGGGTGGAACGGGTCGGGCCGCGGGCGGCGATGTTCACGTCGGCGTGCTTCTGGGCCTCGGGGTTCCTCGTCGGCGCGCTCGGCATCGCCACGTCGCAGCTCTGGCTGGTCTACCTCGGGTACGGCGTGATCGGCGGCATCGGGCTGGGCATCGGCTACATCTCGCCCGTGTCGACGCTGATCAAGTGGTTCCCCGACCGGCCGGGCCTGGCCACGGGCATGGCGATCATGGGGTTCGGCGGCGGCGCGCTGGTGGCCTCTCCGTTGTCCCGGCAGCTCATGGCGGTCTACGACAGCGGCTACGACCCCTCCGACCCGACGTCCGTGGCCTCCGGTGGCGCCGTCACCTCGCTGTTCGTGACGCTGGGCATCGCGTACTTCCTAGTGATGATGCTCGGCGTGTTCACGGTCCGGGTCCCCGCGCCGGGCTGGACGCCCGCGGGTTTCGACGCGAGCGCCGTGGCGGCCAGGCCCATGGTGTCGACGGCGAACGTCTCGGCGGCGAACGCGATCAGGACCCCGCAGTTCTGGTTCCTGTGGACGGTGCTGTTCTGCAACGTGACGGCGGGCATCGGCATCCTGGAGCAGGCCGCGCCGATGATCCAGGACTTCTTCCGCGACGGCGCCACCTCCACGGTCGCCCCGGCGACGGCGGCGGGCTTCGTGGCGTTCCTGTCGCTGTTCAACATGGCCGGCCGGTTCGTCTGGTCGTCGACGTCGGACTTCATCGGCCGCAAGCCGACCTACGTCATGTACCTGGGCGTCGGCATGATCCTCTACGTGCTGCTGGCCACCGTGGGCAACCTCTCCACGGTGATCTTCGTGCTGGTGGCAGCGGTCATCATCTCGTTCTACGGCGGCGGCTTCGCCACCGCGCCCGCCTACCTGCGCGATCTGTTCGGCACGTTCCAGGTGGGTGCCATCCACGGCCGGCTACTGACCGCGTGGTCCGCGGCGGGCATCGCCGGGCCGCTCATCATCAACGGTTTCCTCGACGCGCAGGGCACGCCGGGCGAGCTGGTCGCCGCCGACTACCGGCCCGCACTGTTCACCATGGTGGGCGTGCTGGCCGTCGGGTTCGTGGCCAACGCGCTGGTGCAGCCCGTCGCGGCGCGGTTCCACGAGCCCGCCGGCCCGGCCGGCGCGCTCGCCGAGGGGAAGGTGTGATCATGCCGGAGCAGCCTCCGCAGAAGGTCGGGAACCAGGTGCCGCGGCTGGTCGTCACGTGGCTGGTGGTGACCGTGCCGCTGGCGTACGGCCTGTTCGAGACGATCAAGGGCGTCGTCCCCCTCTTCACGTCCTGACCCCGGCGCCCGACGCCGTCCCGCTCACCGCACGCTCTCGGCCTCCAGGCCGCCGCGCACCGCCGCGAGGAGGTGCGCGAGGTGTGCGAGGTCGCCGTCGGGCACGCCGGTGCCCCGCAGCACCTGCGCGGCCTCGCGGTCGAGCGTGGGCAGCGCCTCGTCGAGCACCTGCCGCCCGGCGGGGGTGAGCTCGAGGAACGAGGAGCGGCCGTCCGCGGGGTTGGCGTGCCGGCGCACCAGGCCGTCCCGGACCTGCCGGTCGACGCCCTTGCTCGCCGCGCCCACGGTGATCCCGAGCCGCCGCACCACGTCGGAGACCCGGCAGTGCGGCACCGAGTCGACGGCGCGGAGCAGGTCCAGCCGGCCGAGCCCGTGGCCGTGGGCGGCCCGCAGCCGCGCGTCGAGCAGGGTGTAGAGCCGGACCTCGACCCGCACGAGGTCGTCGAGCAGCTGCGTGCCGTCGAGCCCGGCGCCTCGCGGAATAGATTCCGTGGAATCTTGTTTGGCTTCCATGGAATCTATTCTGAGGCACGAGGGGACACCATGGACCAGACGTCGCTCGCCGAGCTCCGCACCTTCTACACGTCGTTCGGCCGGATGCCGCTGCCGGACGGCACCCGGGTCACCGAGACCACGCTCGGCACCGTCCCGGCGCTGGACGTCCTGACGCCCGGCGACGACGCCGGCGTACTGCTCAACCTGCACGGCGGCGGCTACGTCGTCGGCGACGCGCGCACGGGGGTCCCGCTGGCCGCCGCGCTCGCCTCCCGGGCGGGGCTGCGCGCCGTGTCGGTCGACTACCGCCTCGCCCCCGAGCACCCGTTCCCCGCCGCCGTCGACGACGGCCTGGCGGCCTACCGGGCCCTGCTGGCCGGCGCCGACCCGGCGCGTGTCGTCCTGGCGGGCGACTCGGCGGGCGGCGGCCTCGCCCTGGCCACGGTGCTGGCCGCTCGCGACGCCGGGCTCCCGCTGCCTGCCGCGGTCGCCACCTTCTCCGGGTGGTTCGACCTGACGCTGTCCGGCGCCAGCCTGACCGGCAAGGAGAGCGTCGACCCGGTCTTCGACGCCGCCGACATCCGCGGGTACGCGGCCACCTACCTGCCCGACGCCGACGCCGCCCGCAACCCCCTGGCCAGCCCGGTGCTCGCCGACCTGCGCGGTCTGCCGCCGCTCCTGCTCCAGGTGGGCTCCGCCGAGGTGCTGCTCGACGACAGCACACAGCTCGCCGCCCGGGCCGCGGCCGCGGACGTCGAGGTGACGTTGGAGGTGTACCCGGACAGCGCGCACGTGTTCCAGCACCACCACGCCACCGACCCGACGGCGGAGCGCGCCATGGACGTCGCGGCGGCGTTCCTGGCCCGCCACTCGGGCCGGGCCTGAGCGGCGCGGGCCGCGCGTGGTACATCTTGGACCAGGTAGGGCCGCGACCACGTGGCTAGCGTGTCCGGCATGAGCAACCCCGTGGTGCAGCGCCTGATCGGCGCCCTGAACAGCCGCGACCTCGACGCGGTGACCGCCTGTTTCGGCCCGGACTTCGTGAGCGAGTGGCCGGCCCACCCGGGCCGGGACTTCCAGGGGCCGGAGCAGGTGCGCCGGAACTGGCAGATGATCTTCACGACCTCGCCGGACATCGTGATCGCGATGACGAACGCGGTCGAGGTGGGCGACGAGGTGTGGGGCGAGTGGCACTACACCCGGGCTGCCGGGCAGGACCTGCGCGGCGTCATCGTCGTCACGGTGCGTGACGGCCTGATCCGCCGGTCGCGCTTCTACATGGAGCCGGTCGACGCGGCCGACGCCCCGGTCGCGGGGGGACCACGGCTCGCCCGCGACTGACAGAATCGGGCCGTGCGCACGGACGACGACTTCGGAACCGCCCTCCGGGGCCTGCGACGCCGGGTCACCCCGGACGAGGTCGGGATGTCGGCGTCGTTGCCCGCCGTCCGGCGCGTGCCCGGCCTGCGCCGCGACGAGCTCGCGGGCCTCGTCGGTGTCTCCGAGGAGCACGTGAAGCGGCTGGAGCAGGGCCGGCGTCGGCCCTCGCCGGGTGTGGTCGACGCGCTCGCCCGGGCACTGCGGCTCACGCCGGCGGAGCACACCCGGCTGCGTGCGCTGGCGGGGTTCGCCGCCACCCCCGAGGCGGACGGCCGGGTGCCGCGCGAGATCACGGAGACGGCGCGCCGGATGCTGGACCGGCTGACCGAGGTGGCGGTCTGCGTCTGCGACGCGACCTGGACGGTGCTGGCCGCGAACGAGCTCTGGCACTCGGACGTCTGCACGGTGCCGGACACCCCTGGGCGCGACCGGAACGTGGTCTGGCGCGCCTTCACGGAGACCGGCCCGTCGGTGTTCCGGGTGCCCGAGAAGCTGGCCGGCTTCCGTGCCACGGTCGTGGCCGAGCTGCGTGACGCGGCACGCCGCTACCCGGCCGACGCCGAGCTGTCGTCGATGATCGCCGACCTGCGCGACCGAAGCCCTGAGTTCGTCCGGCTCTGGGACGCTCCACCCAGCCCGGGCGGTCACGCGGACCGGCTCCGGGTGCCGAGCCCGGTCCACGGCCACCTCGATCTCGACCTGGACGTGCTGACCCTCGGCCCGGGCGACCTGCGCGTCGTCGTGTACACCGCGTCCGCGGCGGACGAGGCCGAGGACATCCGGTCTGATACATCACAGAGGGCAGTTTCGGGCACCGTGGGGTGACTTTCGCCGAGCGTCGAACGTCGTCGCGCGCGCGAGACACCCGTACCAGGGTTCGTGGTGTTCCGCGCAGCGTCCGGCACGGGGTCGGGCGCTCGTCGCGGGGCAGGACGGAACGAACCGATGACACCTCAGAAGCGTGCAGTCGCCGCGCTGTCGGGGCTGCTGATGGCGCTGTTGTGCGCCCTCGGCGGCGCCCAGGCGGCCCAGGCCGCAGGCGACGCCACGACGAACGGCACCCGCGTCACGAACGTCCCTGCGCAGGACCGCACCCTGGTCCTGCCTCCCGCTCCCACCGAGACCTCGGCCCGTGGTGACCGCGGAGCCCTGGCGGTCCCGACCATCAGCCCGTCGGTGACGGTCTCCTACGCCAACCCCGGCCAGCAGTACGGCTGCGAGTACGGCACGATGTGCGCCTGGGCCTGGGACACCAGCCAGAACAAGTGGAAGATCTTCCACCTGTACAACTGCCGCACCTACACGCTCTACAACTGGGTCGGCGACGGTGGGTGGGACAACAACCAGACCACAGGCACCGTCGCCCGCTTCTACGGCTCGAACGGCTCGACGCAGGTCCTCGACCCGTCGACGGCGTTCGAGCGCCGGCACCCCGAGAGCTGGGACCCGGTGTACTTCATCCGGAACTGCTGAGGCAGACGTGTCAGCCGGTGATCGGAGCCCGCGCCATGGCTCCGGTCACCGCAGCCGGTCCGCCCGTGTGTAGGCGTTCATCGAGTCGCCGCGCACGAACCCCAGCAGCGTCACACCGGCCTCCTCGGCCAGGTCCACCGCCAGCGTGGACGGCGCCGAGATCGCCGACAGCACCGGGATGCCGGCCCGCGCGGCCTTCTGCACCAGCTCGAACGACGCCCGCCCGCTGACCTGGAGCACCGTCCCGGCAGCGGGCAGGGCGCCGTCGCGCAGCGCCGCGCCGACCACCTTGTCGACGGCGTTGTGCCGCCCCACGTCCTCCCGCACGTACAGCGGCTCGCCGTCCGCGGTGAACAGACCCGCGGCGTGCAGCCCGCCGGTCCGGTCGAAGGCGCGCTGGCGCTCGCGCAGCAGGCCGGGCAGGTCCGCGATCACCTCGGGACGCACCGTGACGGAGTCGTCCGCGACCGGCCAGCGCAGGCCCGCGAGCACTTCCACCACCGTGTCCGACCCGCAGACCCCGCACGCGCTCGTCGTCGCGAAGGCCCGGGGCCGCGGGGGCTCGACGCCGCGCGCGAGCGCCACCTCCACCGTGTTGTCCTCGTCGGGGCACAGCCGCATGGCCGCGATGTCCTCCCGCGCGGCCACCGCGCCCTCGGAGACCAGCCACCCGGCCACCAGGTCGAAGTCGTGACCGGGGGTCCGCATGGTCACGGTCAGGGTCTCGGCGTCCGCCCCGCTCCCCGGTGCCATCCCGCCCACGGGCACCACCGGCCGCGGCCCTACGGGCACCACCGGCAGCACGGCACCGGCCGCCCCGGCCGGGCGTCCGACCGCCCCGGCCGCCCCGGCCCGGCGTCCGGCCGCCCCGGCCGGCACGACCGGGGCGCGCGACCGCGCCACCGCGGCGACCAGCCGCACCATCAGCGGTTCCTCGACGGCGAGCGTGTCCGGGCGCTCCGCACGGACACCCTCGCGGACGCGCACCACGCGCCGCCGGTCGGTGACGACTCCCATGCGGCCAGTCTCGCATCCACCGGTCCCGATATGTCCACCACCGCGCCCCGCCGGGTTCGGTCCCCTGCACGGTGCAGCCCGCAAAATCGGCCCCTGCGCCGCGCAGCCCGCCGGGGCTCGGTCCCCCCTGCGCTGCGCACCTCACGAGATCGGTCCCCTGCGCCCCACGGCCCGACGAGATCGGTCCCCCGCACCCCACAACCCCACGAGATCGGTCCCCCGCACCCCACAACCCCACGAGATCGGTCGGGGGGGGGGGGGGGGGGGGCGCGGGGGGCGCCGGGGCCCCCCCCCCCCCCGCCCGGGCCCGCCCCCCCCCCGCCCGCCCCCCCCCCCGCGGGGGGGCGG
>NZ_JBIUAP010000002.1:0-317424 GCF_044547525.1 Promicromonospora sp. NPDC052451 | reverse complement strand
ACGGCCCCCCACACCCCCTCCCTCCCCCTGCCGTGACCCCACCCCCCCCCCCCCCCGGGGTTGGTCGTGTTGGGCCCGCGGCGGACGTCGCCCGATGGACCGATCTCGAGGCAAACGACCGAACACCCCGCCCGCAGCCGTGCTGCAGACCGAACACGCCACCCGAACCCACACACCAGACCAAACACCCCACCCGCAACCACGCAGCACACCGACCCCCCACCCAAACCCACACACCAGACCGACATCCCCCACCCTCCACACCCGGGTGAAACCGGCGTAGGGTCGGGCAGGTGACCGACGTGAGCGACGAGGCCCGCACCGATACCCCCGAGAAGACCTTGCGCATCGGTCCGCCCAAGACCAGCGCCGCCGGGGTGCCCGGGGTGGTGCACGGCCTGGCCCACGTGCTCGACGAGGCGGGTGTCGCGCGCGGTCTGCGCACCCTGCCGATCCTGAACCAGCACGGCGGCTTCGACTGCCCCGGGTGCGCCTGGCCCGAACCGGGCAAGCCGCACGTCGCCGAGTTCTGCGAGAACGGCGCCAAGGCCATCGCCGAGGAGGCCACCAGGCAGCGCGCCGACGCCGCGTTCTTCGCCGAGCACCCCATCTCGGAGCTGGCCACCTGGACCGACCACCGGCTGGGCAAGTCGGGCCGGCTCACGGAGCCGATGCTGCGCGACGAGGGCTCCGACCACTACCGCCCGGTGTCCTGGGACGAGGCGCTCGACCTCGTGGCCACCGAGCTGCGCGGTCTCGACTCACCGGACCAGGCTGCGTTCTACACCTCGGGCCGCACCAGCAACGAGGCCGCGTTCGTCTACCAGCTCCTGGCACGCAAGCTCGGCACCAACAACATGCCCGACTGCTCCAACATGTGCCACGAGTCGTCCGGCACGGCGCTGACGGAGACGCTCGGCATCGGCAAGGGCAGCGTCTCGCTGGAGGACATCACCGACCACGCCGACCTGATCGTCGTCGTCGGCCAGAATCCCGGGACCAACCACCCGCGCATGCTCACCGCCCTGGAGCACGCCAAGGACCGCGGGGCGCGGATCGTCGCGATCAACCCGCTGCCCGAGGCCGGCCTGCAGACCTTCAAGAACCCGCAGCGCGTGCGCGGCGTCGTCGGGCCGGGCACCCGGCTCGCCGACCGGTTCCTCCAGGTGCGCCTGGCCGGCGACCTCGCCCTCTTCCAGGCCGTCAACCGCCTCCTCCTGGAGGCCGACGACGACGCCCGCACCGCCGGCCACCCCGGCGTGCTGGACCACGAGTTCATCGCCGAGCACACCTCCGGCTTCGAGCATGCGGCGGCCGCCTGGCGCGCCCTCGACTGGGCCGACGTCGACGCCGCCACCGGCCTGGACCGCAGCGAGATCGAGGCGTTCGTCGGTGACGTGCTCGAGGCGAAGAACGTCATCGTCTGCTGGGCGATGGGCCTGACCCAGCACAAGCAGTCGGTGGCGACCATCCGTGAGGTCGTGAGCTTCCTGCTGCTGCGCGGCAACGTCGGCCGGCCGGGCGCGGGCGCCTGTCCCGTGCGCGGGCACAGCAACGTGCAGGGTGACCGCACCATGGGCATCTGGGAGCGGCCCACCGGGGCGTTCCTCGACGCGCTGGGCACAGAGTTCGGCTTCGAGCCGCCGCGCGCCCACGGGTACGACGTCGTCGACACCGTCCGGGCGCTGCGTGACGGGCACCTGCGGGTGTTCATGGCGGTGGGCGGCAACTTCGCCGCCGCCACGCCGGACAGTGCCGTCACCGAGGCCGCGCTGCGGGACGTCCCGCTCACCGTGCACGTGTCGACCAAGCTGAACCGCTCGCACGTGCTGCCCGGCAGGCGGTCGCTGGTGCTGCCGTGCCTCGGGCGCACCGAGCGGGACACCACGGGCGGGCGGGAGCAGGTCGTGACCGTCGAGGACTCGATGAGCGTGGTGCACACCTCGCGGGGCCGGCTCGCGCCGGCGTCGGCCGCGCTGCGCAGCGAGCCCGCGATCCTCTGCGACCTGGCGCGCCGCGTGCTCGGTCCGGACGACCCGACGCCCTGGGAGGAGTTCGCCGCCGACTACGCGCGCATCCGCGACTCCATCTCCCGCGTGATCCCCGGCTTCGAGGACTTCGAGCGCCGCGTAGCCGAGCCGGGCGGGTTCGTGCTGCCCCACCCGCCACGCGACGCCCGGGTGTTCCCGACCGTCACCGGCAAGGCGAACTTCACCGTCAACGAGCTCGAGGTGGCCCGGGTGCCGGAGGGGCGCCTGCTGCTCCAGACCGTGCGCTCGCACGACCAGTTCAACACCACCGTCTACGGCCTCGACGACCGGTACCGCGGTGTGAAGAACGGGCGGCGCGTCGTGTTCGTCCACCCGGACGACCTGGCCGCCGGCGGGTTCGCCGACGGCGACACGGTGAACCTGATCAGCGAGTGGCCGGGCGCGGACGGCCAGATCGACGAGCGCCGCGCGGAGGGCTTCCGCGCCGTCTCGTTCCCGACGGCGCGCGGCTGCGCGGCGGCGTACTTCCCGGAGACCAACGTGCTGGTCCCCCTGGACCACACGGCGGAGGGCAGCAACACCCCGGCGTCGAAGTCGGTGGTCGTCCGCCTGGAGCCCGCCCGTTGAGTGCGGGATATTCACCTTCCTGGCACACGAAAGAGGCGAATATCCCGCACTCCACGGTCACCGCGCGAGGTGGAAGACCGGCCAGGCCAGCTCCGTCCGCCACGCCGCGGGATCCGGGGTGTCGGACGGCGTGACGAGGTAGGTCTCCTGCACCGGGCCGTCCAGCGCGAGGGCGTGCTCGACCACCCAGGCGCCGAGCCGGCCGTACGTGACGTCGATGTCGTCGTGCGGTCCGTGGTGCACGACGACGGCGAGCTCCACGGCGGGCAGCTCGACAGGACGCACCCGGCCGCGCTCCGGCGGGTCCGCGACGGGACGGTAGACCAGGACCGGACCACGACCGTCGCTGAACAGCTCGTTGGCGTAGTGCCCGCCCGCCGGTCCGAGCCGTTCGTGCCCGGCGACGGCGGCGTCCAGCTCGGCCGTCGCGTCCGCGTACCAGACCAGCACCTCGTCGTGCGCCACGACACCGGAGATCGCCGCGACCGTGCGGGCCGGCTCCGAGCGCAGCACCACCTCCGGGGCCGGCGACGGCGCCAGGAGCTGTCGCAGCGAGGCGACGGCGGACCGGGTGCGGTCCAGCTCGGCCTCCAGCCGGCGCAGGTGGGCGGAGACCAGCTCGGCCCGCTCGCCGGCGTCGGGCGTGGCGAGGATCTGCCGCACCTCGGCGAGCGGCACGTCCAGCTCACGCAGGCGGTGGATGACCTGGGCGGGCGGGATCTGCGCGCTCGTGTAGTAGCGGTAGCCGCTGACCGGGTCGACCCGGTCCGGCTCCAGCAGACCGGACTCGTGGTACCGGCGCAGGGTGCGCACGCTCAGGTGGGTGAGCTCGGCGAACTCGCCGATGGTCAGGCCTCGGGTCACGGCACCACTGTGCACCCTCCCCCGGGGGGAGGGTCGACCGGGACCAGGGACCGCTTGACCCTCTCCCCGCGGGAGACACCAGCCTGGCGGTATGCACACCACGCACGACACCGAACGGCCGGCCATTCCCATCGACGACCGTCTCGACGGCCGGCGAGCCCTGGTCACCGGCGGCAGCAGGGGCACCGGCGCGGCCGTCGCCCGTCGGCTCCGCGCGGCGGGCGCCACGGTGCTGGCCGTCGCCCGCACCGCACCCGAGCCGCAGCCGGACTCCCCCGGCTTCGTCGCGGTCGACCTCACCACCCCGGAGGGTACGGCCCTGGTCGCGGACCACGTCGCGGAGCACCTGGGCGGTGTGGACGTCCTGGTGCACACGCTCGGCGGTTCCCGGTCGCCGTCGGGCGGCTTCGCGGCCCTGTCGGACGGGCACTGGGCGGACGAGCTGAGCCTGAACCTGCTGTCCGCGACCCGGCTGGACCGTGCCCTGCTGCCCGGCATGATCGCCGCCGGCGGGGGTGCCGTGGTCCACGTCTCCTCGATCCAGCGCAGGATGCCGCTGCACGCCGCCACGCTCGGCTACGCGGCGGCCAAGGCCGCCCTCACGACGTACAGCAAGGGACTCGCCACCGAGGTGGCCCCGCACGGGGTCCGCGTCAACGTGGTCTCCCCGGGGTTCATCCGCACGTCGAGCGCACAGGCGCTGGTCGAGCGGCTGTCGGCGGGGCAGGAGATCAGCCGCGAGGAGGCCCTGGACCAGCTCATGGACTCGCTGGGCGGCATCCCGCTCGGCCGCCCGAGCGATCCCGCGGAGGTCGCGGAGCTCGTCGCCTTCCTCGTCAGCGACCGGGCAGCGGCCATCACCGGCGCCGAGCACACCATCGACGGCGGCACCGTACGCACGGTCGGCTGACGCCGCCGTCCGACACCCACCACCACGAGAGGAACCACCATGAACACATCCCCCGGCCCGACGGCGGACACCACCGACCTGCCCACCGACCTGGCCGCCGCCCTGCCCGCCGTCCTGGCCGCGCACCTCGCCGCGCACGAGGCCCGCGACGCCGAGCGCGAGCTGGAGTGCTACGCCGACGACGCCGTCGTCACCGACGACGGGAACACGTACCGCGGGCGCGCCGAGATCCGCGCATGGATCGGCCGGGCGGCCAGCGAGTACACCTTCACGAGCGAGCTGACCGCCGTCCGCCAGAACGACGAGGAGCACTGGACCGCCGTCCGCCACCTGGAGGGCGACTTCCCGGGCGGCGTCGTCGACCTGAGCTACCGCTACACCCTGGACGCCGACCGCATCGCCGAGCTCCTCATCACCCCCTGACGACAGGTGAGTGCTGGATATCTGCCCTTCTGACACGCCGGAAAGGGCAGATATCCAGCACTCGACGCAGCACGGCGGGAGTCAGTGCGAGACCGCCTTCTCCGCGCCCGCGCCCGTCAGGGACCGGACCTCCATCTCGGCGTACTTCTCCGGGTGCGACCGCTCCTTGCTCAGGTAGGTGCCGACGATGCCGAGCACGAACGCGAGCGGGATCGTCACGATGCCCGGGTTGTCGAGCGGGAACCAGTGGAAGTCGATGTCCGGGTTGCTGATCATCGACTTGCTCAGCCCGGTGACCGGGTCGGCGGGCTTCCCGGAGACCACCGGGGAGAAGATGATCAGCACGACGGTCGAGATCAGGCCGCCGTAGATGCTCCACAGGGCGCCGGACGTGTTGAACCGCTTCCAGAACAGCGAGTAGATGATGGTCGGCAGGTTGGCCGATGCCGCGACACAGAACGCCAGCGCCACGAGGAACGCGATGTTCTGGCCGTTGGCGAAGATGCCACCGAGGATCGCGATGATGCCGATCACGACCACCGTCCAGCGGGCCACGCGAACCTCCCCGTCGGCCGACACCTGCCCCTTCTTGATGACGGAGGCGTAGATGTCGTGGGAGAAGCTGGCCGCCGCGGTGATGGTGAGGCCGGCCACGACAGCGAGGATGGTCGCGAACGCGACCGCCGCGATGATGCCGAGCAGGATCTCCCCGCCGAGCTCGAACGCGAGCAGCGGCGCGGCGGAGTTCTGCCCGCCGGGTGCCGCGAGGATCGTCTCCGGGCCCACCAGCGCACCGGCCCCGTACCCGAGCACCAGGGTGAACAGGTAGAAGATGCCGATCAGCCAGATCGCCACGACCACGGACTTGCGGGCCTCCTTGGCCGACGGCACGGTGTAGAAGCGCATGAGCACGTGCGGCAGGCCGGCGGTGCCGAGCACCAGGGCCAGGGCGAGGGACAGGAAGTCGAGCTGCGACAGCGCCGACGCGCCGTACTGCAGGCCGGGCTCCAGGATCGCCTCACCGTTCTCGCCGGCCATGTTCACGGCCTCCTGCATGACGGCGGACAGGTTGAAGCCGTAGAGCGCGAGCACCCAGATCGTCATGGCGCCGGCGCCCACGATGAGCAGCGCCGCCTTGATGATCTGCACCCATGTGGTGCCCTTCATGCCGCCCACCAGCACGTACAGGATCATCAGGGCGCCCACGACGGCGATGACGACGCCCTGGCCGGCCTTGTCCGTGATGCCGAGCAGCAGGGCCACGAGGCCGCCCGCGCCGGCCATCTGGGCCAGCAGGTAGAAGAACACCACCGCGAGGGTGGACAACGCCGCGGCCATCCGGATCGGCCGCTGCTTGAGGCGGAACGACAGCACGTCGGCCATCGTGAACTTACCGGTGTTGCGCAGCAGCTCGGCCACGAGCAGCAGGGCCACGAGCCACGCCACGAGGAAGCCGATGGAGTACAGGAAGCCGTCGTACCCGTTGACGGCGATGGCGCCGGCGATGCCGAGGAAGCTCGCCGCCGACAGGTAGTCGCCCGCGATCGCCGTGCCGTTCTGCGTGCCGGTGAAGCTGCGCCCGCCGGCGTAGAAGTCCGCCGCGCTCTTGTTCTGCCGCGACACCCGGAAGACGATGATGAGGGTGACCACGACGAACCCGGCGAAGATGCCGATGTTGATCCAGGTGTTGCCGACGTTCGTGGCCGCGGCTGCCATGACGGTCCCGTTCACAGCTGGCCCTCCTCGATCTCCTCGCGCAGGGCCTGCGCCCGGGCGTCGAACTTGTTGTTGGCCCACCGCGCGTAGAGCGTGGTGATCACGAACGTGGACACGAACTGGAGCAGCCCGAAGACGAGCCCGACCGTGATGGTGCCGGCCACCCGGATGCTCATGAACTCGTGCGCGTACGTGCTCATGAGCGCGTACAGCAGGTACCAGACCAGGAACAGCGCGGTCATGGGGAAGACGAAGTTGCGGAACGCCCTGCGGAGACTCTGGAACTCGTCCGATCGCTCGACGCGTTGGTAATCGGTTTCTACAGGCCCTGAAGCCTCTACGTCACTCATGACGCCTCCATTGGCTCATGGGGGCGCGCGCTCTGCCCGCGGCCCGGTGCGCTCTTCGCACCCGTGGCCCAATGTGCCGCACATCACATGGTCGGGGCAAACAGATCACACGGTGGGTTTACCGACTTGACCAACTCGTTATATCCCAGCGGTCAGCACGGGCCATCCCGGGAAACGGGCAGGTCAGCGCCGCACGTACGTGAGGTCCGTGATCTCGCGCCCGGCCTGGTGCGCCTTGCGCTCGAACCCGGTCAGCACGCGCCGCTCGAACCGGGGAGCCCGGCCGCCGGGACCGTGGACGTTGCCCAGGTGCTCGTCGGCGTCGAGCACCTCGATCATCTGCTCCGCGTACTCCGCCCAGTCGGTCGCCAGCCGCAGCGTCCCGCCGGGTCGCAGCACCCGTGCCGCGAGCGCGCCGAATTCGGCGGTGACCAGGCGGCGCTTGTGGTGCCGCGACTTGTGCCACGGGTCGGGGAAGAAGACCCAGAGCTCGTCCACCGCCCCGGCCCCGACGGTCGTGGCCAGCAGCTCCGCGGCGTTGGCCTGCACGAGCCGCAGGTTGGGCAGCCCCTGTCGCCCCTGGGCGGCACCAGCCCGCTCGGCCGCCGCGATCGTGTGGGCCAGGCCGGGCTGGTACACCTCGACGGCGAGGTAGTCCCGCTCGGGATCGGTGGCGGCAGCCTCGACGACGGCGTCGCCCATCCCCGAGCCGATCTCCACGACCAGCCCGGCCGTGCGGCCGAACACCGCCGCCGGGTCCAGCACGAATCCCGGGTCCACGGAGGTGCGCGCGATCGCGCGGGGCACGTCGATCAGGTAGGCAGCGTGCCGGTCGTCCCACAGCCGCTTCTGCCGGTCCGTGAGCCGGCCCGAACGGCGCACGAACGACACCGGCTTGGTCCGGAAGCCCGCCAGCTCGGCACGGCGGGCGGCGTCGGGCCGCTCCGGGTCACCGTGCTGGGGGGCGGCGTCGGGCCGCTCCGAGTGACCGTGCTGGGGGGCGGCGTCGGACGGGGAGGGTACGGGCTGACTCACAGCGAAATCGTACGAGGTGCCGCCGACACGTTGCGCATCCGCAAGGATTCGCGCCCCGCCGCGCGACCCCGCGCGCACACCCGGCAGGCTGGGCACAGCCACCTCACCCCGCAGAGCCAGGAGCCGCGTCATTCGTCCGCTCACCGACGACAAGGCGTTCCGCCCCCTCCTCCCTGACGACCTCTGATCGGAAGCACCATGACCGACCACGCCCCCGGGTCGCGCGTCGAGCTCGACGGGCGGCGCGTCGTCGTCGACCTGTCCGACGTCGACCGCGACCGGCTCACGACGATGGCGGCGCGCAGCGGTGTCAGCGGGCCCGAGCTCGTGCTCGGGTGGATCCGGTGCGGGCTCCTCGGCCCGGCACGGGACGACCAGGCCCAGGACTGGCCGGCCGACCGGGGCGCCCAGCAGGCCCGGGACGTCGAGGCCGACAGGCACGCCCGGCGGGCCCACGACGTCGAGGCCGACAGGGGCGCCCGGCGAGCCCGGGACGTCGACGTCGCCCGGCAGGCGGACGAGGCCTTCCGCGGACTGCTCGGCGGCCCGGACCACACGGACTGACACCGGGCGCGAGCCGGCCGTGGGGAGCACGCGGCCCGCAGGGCTCAGCCTGCGCCCACCTCCGCCTCCAGCATCGCGACGGCCTCGGCCGGTTCGAGGTCCCGGACCAGCACCCGCAGGGTCAGCCCGTCCGCGAGCGCCAGCAGCCGCCGGGCCTGCGTCAGCGCCGCGTCGGGGTGCACGCCGCGGTGCGCGCCGATCAGTCGCGCGCACTCGTCCTCGGCACCACGCCGGGCCTCGGCCAGCACCTGGCGGACGGCGTCGTCGTTGATGGACTTGGCCACGTAGGCGTACCAGACGCTGACGCCCACGCGGCCGCCGTCGTCCCGGGGGATCTGCTGGCTCACGATGTGCAGCAGCCGCTCGCGGGGCGTGGCGCCCGCGGTCTCGAGGTAGCCGCCGTACGCGTTGTCGACCAGCGCGGTGCAGCCGGCCAGGACGAGGGCCTCCTTGGTGCCGAAGTAGTGCTGGATCCGCCCCATGGAGACGTCGGCCGCCGCGGCGACGTGGCGCAGGCTGACGCCCTCGATGCCGTGCTCGGCGATCACCAGCCAGAGCGCGACGACGATCTGGCTCCGGCGCTCTTCATGGTCGACGACTCTGGGCATGCGTGGAGTTTAGCAATACGATCGCATCGGAACCTGTTACGATGCGATCGTATTGCAACACCGTCCGAGGAGACCCGATGCACACCGGAACCACGCGCCGCCGCTGGCCCGTCGTCCTGCTCGCCGTGGTCGCGGCGGTCTCGACCGGCGGGCTCGTGCTGCTCGTCGCGGCGAGCGGCCCCGGCGTCGGCCACTTCCGCACGCTCGAGGGGCGCCAGGCCTACGAGGAGGCGTACACGGCCGCGATGGCGGGCCTGCCCGGCCCCACCGCGACGCACGACGTCGAGACCAGCTTCGGCACGGTGCGGGCCTACGCCTGGACGAGCGCCGAGCATCCCGACGCCACGCCCGTGGTACTGCTGCCGGGCCGGTCCGCCGCCGTACCCATGTGGGGCGAGAACCTGCCGGACTACATCGGGCACCGCACCGTCTACGCCTTCGACACGCTGGGCGACACCGGGATGTCCGTGCAGACGGTGCCCCTGGACGGCATCGCCGACTCGGCCCGCTGGGTCGACGAGGCCATGGCGGGGCTGGGTATCGAGCGTGCCCACCTCGTCGGGCACTCGCAGGGCGGCGGGCTGGCCGCGGCCGTCGCGGTGCGGTACCCCGGCCGGCTCGCGAGCCTCACGCTACTGGAGCCGGTGCTGACGCTGGGGATGATGCCGCTGTCGACCATCCTGGTGTCGATCCCGGCGTCGCTGCCGTTCGTCCCGGAGTCGTGGCGCGAGGCCGCACTGAACCGCATCGGCGGCGTCGAGCCGGACGAGGTGGACCCGGACGAGCCGCTGGCCCGGCTCATCACGCAGGGCTCCCGGCACTTCGGCTCCGGTTCGCTGCCCAACCCGGTGCTCCTGACCGACGACGAGCTGCGCGGCCTGCCCATGCCGGTCTACGTGGCGATCGCGAGCGACTCGTCGCTGGCCGGCGGCGACGCGGCGGCCGAGAAGGCGGCGCTGATCCCGGATGCCCAGGTCACGGTGTGGCCGAACACGACCCACTCGCTCCCGATGCAGGTGGCGACCGACCTGGACGCGGAGCTGGAGCGCTTCTGGGCCGCCCACCCGTAGGTGAGCGCGGGGTTAGTGGCGCTCTGAGCGTTCAGAACGCCACTACTCCCGCGCTCACCCCACCAGGCGCTCCACGACCCACCACAGCGCCACCGCCGCGATCGCCGCGCAGCCCGCTCCCAGCACCCAGCGGGACGCGCGCGGCGCCCGGACCCGCAGCAGCACCAGCAGCGGGAACACCACCGCGATGAGGCCGAGCTGTACCACCTCGATGCCCACGTTGAACGACAGCAGCGACAGCAGCAGCGTCCACGACCAGGCGGCTTCGATCCCGAGCGCGCCCGCGAACCCGACGCCGTGCACCAGCCCGAACACGAACACCACGGGCAGCCGCCAGCGGTCCCAGACGGTCGGCGCCTCACGCGTCCCGGCCGGCCCGTGCCAGCGCAGCGCGTCACGCACCGGTCGGCCGGCACGGCTGCCCGGCACGGCGCCCGCAGCGCCGGCGAGCGCGGGGACCCCGAGCCCGCCGTCGCGCCCCCGCCGGATCAGCACCAGGTCCACCACCGCCACGACCGCGATGGACGCCGCGATCACCGGCTCCACCACGATCGCCGGCACGGACACCACGCCGAGCGCCGCGAGGAGGAACGTCACGGAGTGCGCCACGGTGAACGCCGTCGCCGTCCAGACGACGTCACGCAGGCGGCGGGCGCCGATCAGCAGCGCCAGCAGGAACAGCACGTGGTCCACGCCGAACAGCAGGTGCTCCCCGCCCAGCACGAAGAACTCCCCGACCTGCCTGAGCAGGCGGTGCTCACCCGTGGTCAGGGTGGGCGACGCCGCGGTCAGCACCGCGGAGCCCTCCTCGCCGTCGAGCGCGTACGCCACGATCGTCTCGGTCGAGTGCACGAACGACTCCGCGTCCGGGAACAGGGCGCTGGAGATCTCGTGCACCCCCTCGGGGCCGCCGTCGCACGCGAACGTGTAGGTCAGCGAGGCGTACGCCCGCTCGCCGCGCTCCACCACGTCCACGGACCCGAGCGCGGGAGCGCACCGCTCGCCGTCGTGGGCGACGGCGAAGCGGTCGGTGACGTACCCGTCCACCTCGGTCTCGTGCTCGTCGAGCTGCGCGAGCTGCTCGTCCCGCCCGGTCGCCTCGTACGCCTCGGCGCGCAGCCACGCGGACTTCATGAGCAGGTCGTACTCGAGGTCCAGCACGGCCGTGACGTCCGGCCCGCCGCCCTCCGCACCGGAGGACGACGACGCCGTGGTCACCTCCGCGTACACGTCGCTGGTCGCGTCGTGCGCCCAGGCGGCCTGCCCCACGGCGGGGCTGCTCACGACTGCGAGCAGCCCCGCCAGGGCCAGCGAGCGGCGCAGTCTCAACGCCGCGCCGTGGTGAAGTACGCCGGCGACGCCGTCGCCGTGCCGCCACCCGGGGTGCGGGCCGTGACGAACCAGGCGTACGTGCGGTCCGGCTTGAGGCCGGTCCAGCGGACCGAGGCAACCTCACCGGAGGCCACCGTGTCCCGGCCGATCTCGTCCACCGGGTCGTACAGCACCACGGAGTCGGTGCTGAACGACGTGGTGCGGGAGGTCAGGTCGACCGGCAGCACCATGTTGTCCTCCCGCCCGTCGTACCGGTGCTCGGTGTCGTACTCCGTGGCACCGAACTCGCCCAGCAGCGGCGAGTAGGTGTCGATGGACACCTCGCCGCGGTCGACGTCGAACTGCAGCATGCGGAAGAACGACGCACCGAACTGGAGCTGGTCGGCGGGGTCGTACCCGCCGATCTCGGTGAGGCCGAGCTGGCCGGCGGACACCGTGTAGAACTGGTAGTCCGCGAGGAGCTCGACCACGCCGCCGCCGATGTCGCCGACCACGGGCGGGCGCACGTTGGTGCCCACGCCGTGCCGGTGCCCGGCCAGCACCATGAACACGTTCGGGTTGTCCTTGACGAGCAGGTTGTACAGCAGCGGCCCGTCGGACCCGCCGAAGTTGGCCCCGCGCCCGTCGGGCGACGTGGACGGCTCCAGGTAGTCGTGCGTGAGCAGGATGCCGTTGCGGTCGGAGTACCGGTCGAAGATCGACGCGGCCCACTCCGCCTCGTCGCGCGTCACGCCGTAGGACAGGCCCACCACCACGAAGTCGAGGCCGCCGGCCGAGAACAGGTCGTAGTGGTTCTCGTTCGAGCCGGGCTCCATGACGCCGCCGTACGACGCGTCCGCCCAGTCCTCGGACAGCGCCTCGTACCGGTCCGGCCCGAAGTACTCGTTGTAGAGCGTCGGGTCGGTGCCGGACTGGTTGTCGTGGTTGCCCGCGACCACGCCGTTCGGGATGCCCGCGGCGTCGATGCGGTCCTGGGCCTGGGAGGCGAACTCGAACTCACCGATGACCTGCTCCTCCATCTCGGGCGGGAACGCCCGGATGTTGTTCTCGATGATGTCGCCGGTGTGGGCCACGTACGCGATCTTGCGCTCGTCCGCGTTGTCCACGATCCAGTCCATGACGCCGTTGTAGCCCTGCGCCCAGACGGCCCGCTCCTCGGCGGTCTCCTGCTCGACGGCGCCCTCGGTCAGGTACTGGGTGTCCGTGTAGTGCACCATCGAGAAGTCGTAGGCGTCCGGGTCCTCGAACCGGTCCTTGTCGCCGGCGTCGATGTCGTCGGCGAAGGGGTCCTCGCCGGTGACCATCGCGTGCACCGTGCCCCGGTCCACGTAGTCGCGGGTCACGGTGCCCTCCAGCACCGTCTGCCCCTCGACGGCGCCGCGCGCCGAGGCGACCACGTCCCAGGCGTCCGTCTCCGGGTTCCAGGCCCGCAGGCTGACCAGGCGGGCCGGGTCGGCCGTGCCCTCCCAGCGCAGCACCGGCGCCTCGACGCGGCCGCGGACCGGCACGTCGAACCGCTGGTAGGTCACGTCGGCGGAGTCCGGCGAGTCCACGGACCGGCCGTCGCCGGGCTCCAGCCCCTTGGTACCGAGCTTGCGCTGACCGCGCACGTCCAGCGTCGTCGGCACGTCGGCCGACTCACCCTGCCAGGCCCGGTTCGGCGTGAGGATCTCGGCGGCCGAGAAGCGTGCGGTGACGTCGCCGCCGTCGGGCGCGGCGACCGTCGCCCTCAGGGTCGCGGTGCGACCCACCCCCGCGGTGCCCGACGCCGGTGCGACGTCGGCCGGCGCGTCCGGGATCCCGGCGCTGACGAAGGTGACCTCGTGGGCCACCTCGTTGCCGAGCCCGTCCGTCGCGGACACCGTCAGGGTGTGCTCGCCGGCGGACAGACCGGGACCGACCGGGTCGCCGACGGCGATCGCCTCGCCGTCGAGCGTCACGTCCGGACCCTGCACCACGCCGGAGGTGTCCTCCACCACGACCGCGAGCGGCACGGCCGTGGTGAGACGGACGCCGTCGGCGGGCGTGACGTCGGTGAGCGCGGGACCGTTGTTGTCGGTGAACAGCGCGCGGGTGGCGGTCTCCCCGGTGGTCGAGGTCGCGGCGAGCTCGTGCTCGCCGTCCGCCAGCGTGGCCGTGTCGAGGTCGGCACGCAGGCCGCGGGCGGGCGCGTCGACGGTGAAGGTCAGCGACACCTCGCGCAGCGCCGTGCTGCTGGAGCCGCAGGTGCCGTCACCCATCGCGTAGGAGGGCTTGAGGCCGACGCCGACCGCCGTGCCCGCCGCGGGGGTCAGCGCCAGGTTCGAGATCGTGAAGTCGTCGCGATTGCAGTCGCCCTCGAAGGTGCCGGTCACGACCTTGACGGTGTTCTCGCCGGGCCGCAGCCACTCGTTCGGGACCGCGACGTCGGCGCGCTGGCTCACGTACGAACCGCCCAGCGGCATCTCGATGCCGTTGACCACCAGCAGGTTCGCCGCCTGGCCGTCCACCGCGTTCGAGCCGACGGTGAACGAGAACGCCGCGTCGCCCGAGCCGAGCGTCTCGGCGCTCTCGACCGCGTCGCCGTCGACCGTCAGCGCGGCCGTGGCACCCTCGCCGTCCGCCGGGCGTGCGCCCGTGACGACCATGGTGCCGGCCGCCAGCGTGCCGTCGGCGGGGGTCAGCAGCGGGGCGCCGGCCGGCGCGTTGTTCACGCGGACGGTGTGCGCGGTGGTGTCGCCGGACGCCGTGCGGGCCTCGATCGTGTGCTCGCCGTTGGTCAGCGTCGTGGTGTCGAGGTCGGCGCTCAGCCCGGTGGTGCCCTGCGGGTCACCCTGCACGAAGAAGGTGAGCTCCGCACGCCGCAGGAGGCTCGTGTTGGTGCCGCAGCTCCCGTCGCCGAACGAGTAGGTGTACTCGTTCTCCTCGCCGTCGGCGAGCTCGCCGAGCGGTTCGAGCGTGAAGTCCGACAGCACGAAGTCGTCGTAGTTGGAGCCGCAGCTCGTCTCGATGGCCCCGACGACCACCTCGACCGTGTTCTCCCCGGTGACGAGCTGCTCGTTCGGCACCTCGAGCTCGACGCGCTCGCTGACGGCGTCGGGCAGGTAGATCGGCTCGCCGCCGTTGACCGACACGGAGCTGCGGTAGCGCGCCTCGGTCGAGTTGGTGCCGACCGTGTAGCCGAGCACCGAGGTCCCGAGCGTCTCGGCGGCCCCCGGCACGGCGGCGCCGTCGACGGTGAGGCGCTCGACGTCGTCGCCGGGCGCGACCGGCTCGGCCGCGACGGGGACGGTGCCCTCCAGGAACGCGCCGTCCTCGGGCGTCAGGAGCGGGCCGCCCGGTGCCGGTGCCTCGGGCTCGTGGGGGCGCGTGGCGGCCGCCGGGCCACCGGCGTCCTCCGATGCGGCGGGTGCGGCCGACGACGACGTCGCCACCCATCCCGTCATGGCGAGCGTGGCGGCGGTGACCGCCGCGACCAGGCCGGCCTGCTGCCGGCCCCGTCGTCTCGCCCGCTGGTTCCTCGTGTCTGGCCGCATGGCCGTCCTCCCTGAGGTCGTGGACGGCCCTGAGCACGCCCGGACGTCAACCTGGACCGGCCGGGTGAACGGAACGGGTGCGGCAGGCAACAACCGGACAAACTGTGCGCTACCTGGATGAACATGCAGGCTGGCGGGCGGGTGAAAGTTCCGCCCCGGGAACGACGAAGGCCCCCACCGTGGTGGGGGCCTTCGTCGTTGCTGTGCGCCATCAGGGACTCGAACCCCGAACCCGCTGATTAAGAGTCAGCTGCTCTGCCAATTGAGCTAATGGCGCCTGCGACGGAAAGATTACCAGGGCCCGGAGGCCACTGCGCTACCGATCACTCCGCCCACGACGAGCCGTCGCCGACCACTCCGCCACGAGGGCAGAAGGGGGTTCTCGGACCGCCGTGCTGGTGCGCCATCAGGGACTCGAACCCCGAACCCGCTGATTAAGAGTCAGCTGCTCTGCCTATTGAGCTAATGGCGCGCAACGGGGAGAAACACTACCAGGACCAGCGCCGTCATCGGTAACCGAACGAACGACCCCGGCCTGTGAACTGCGCGACAGGCCGGGCACGCCGCAGGGCGGCTACAGGTACAGCCCGGTGGCGCCGTCGGCCTCGTCGTTCTCGGCCACGCCGTGCACGTCGCGCTCCCGCAGGAGCACGTAGTCCTTGCCGCCCAGGTCCACCTCGGCGCGGTCCTCGGGGTCGAACAGCACGCGGTCGCCCACGTCGACCTGACGCACGTGCTCACCCTTGGCCACGACGGTCGCCCAGGCCAGCCGCTTGGGCCCGACGGCGGTCGCGGGGATCACCAGTCCCGCCGTCGACTGCCGTTCCGCCGAGTCGGTCTCGGGCTGGACCAGGAGCCTGTCGTGCAGCATGCGGATCGGGAGGGTGCCGGTCGTCGTACTCACGGGACAACGCTACGCGACCGCGAAGAGCTACCGTTACGGTCATGACGACTCGCCTCGAGCCCGGGGACAAGGCTCCCGACTTCACCCTCCCGACCGCCGACGGCACCTCCGTCCGCCTCGCCGACCTGGCGAAGAGCACCGACAAGGGCGTCATCGTGTACTTCTACCCGGCCGCCGCAACGCCGGGCTGCACCAAGGAGGCGTGCGACTTCCGCGACTCGGAGGCGTCGCTGCTGGGCGCGGGCTACGCCGTCGTCGGCATCTCCCCCGACAAGGTGGCCAAGCTGGCCAAGTTCGCCGAGTCCGAGGCGCTCACGTTCCCGCTGGCGTCCGACGAGGACCACGCGACGCTGGAGGCGTACGGCGCCTGGGGCGAGAAGCAGAACTACGGCAAGACCTACGTCGGGGTCATCCGGTCCACGGTCGTGGTGAACCCGGACCTGACAGTGGCCGAGGCCTTCTACAACGTCCGCGCGACGGGTCACGTGGCGCGGGTCCGCAAGGTGCTCGGGCTCGACTGATGGGTTCGCCGGCCGACCTGCTGAACCTCGACGACGAGCTCAGCGACGCCGAGCTGGCCACGCGCGACCGCGTGCGCGAGTTCGTGGACCGGCGCGTGCGCCCCGGCATCGCGCGCTGGTTCGCCGACGCGTACTTCCCGCGCGAGCTCGTGCCTGAGCTGGGCGAGCTGGGCGTGCTCGGCATGCACCTGGAGGGCTACGGCTGCGCCGGCCGCTCCGCCGTCGAGTACGGCCTGGCCGCCCAGGAGCTGGAGGCCGGCGACTCCGGCATCCGCACGTTCGTGTCCGTGCAGGGCTCGCTGGCCATGTCGGCCATCCACAAGCACGGCTCCGAGGCCCAGAAGCAGCAGTGGCTCCCCCGCATGGCGACGGGCGAGGTCGTGGGCTGCTTCGGGCTCACCGAGCCCGGCGCCGGGTCCGACCCGGCGAGCATGACCACGCGCGCCCGCTTCGAGCCCGGCTCGGAGGGCGGCGACGCCGGCGGCGAGTGGGTCCTGGACGGTGCCAAGCGGTGGATCGGCATGGCCTCGTTCGCCGACGTCGCCATCATCTGGGCCAAGGTCCGCGAGCCGCAGGACGACGGGAGCGAGCGGGACCGGGTGCGGGGATTCGTCGTGCCGACGTCGACCCCGGGGTTCACCGCCGTCCCCATCGAGCCCAAGCTGTCGATGCGCGCGTCCGTGCAGTGCGACGTCACGCTGGACGGCGTCCGCCTGCCGGCCGACGCCATCCTGCCGGAGCATCCCGGGCTGGCGGGGCCGTTCGCCTGCCTCGACGAGGCGCGCTACGGGATCGTGTGGGGCGCGGTCGGCGCGGCCCGGGACTCCTTCGAGGCGGCGCTGGCCTACGCGCAGGGGCGCGAGCAGTTCGGCACGCCGGTCGCCGGCTTCCAGCTCACGCAGGCCAAGCTCGTGGACATGGCGCTGGAGATCACCAAGGCCCAGCTCCTGGCCCTGCGGCTGGGCCGGCTCAAGGACGCCGGACGCCTGGAGGGACACATGATCTCGGCGGGCAAGCTGAACAACGCCCGCATCGCGATCGACGTGTGCCGCGAGGCACGGACCGTGCTGGGCGGCAACGGCGTCACGCTGGACCATTCCCCCATGCGCCACGCGAGCAACCTGGAGTCGGTGCGCACCTACGAGGGCACCGACGAGGTGCACACCCTGGTGCTCGGCCGGCACCTCACCGGGATCGCGGCGTTCCGCTGACCTGCCCGGGTACCTGCACGTAGACTGTGCGCCGCGCGCGAGTGGCGTAATTGGCAGCCGCGCCAGGTTTAGGTCCTGGTGTCTCCGGACGTGGGGGTTCGAGTCCCCCCTCGCGCACACGGCCGGTACGACGACGGCCGCCTCCGTCAGGGGGCGGCCGTCGCTGCGATCCGCGTCAGTTCTTCTGCGCCTCGAGGTCCTTGCGCACCTGGTCCATGTCGAGGCCGCGCACGGCCTCCACGACCTCGGCGAGGCCCTTGGCCGGGAGGGCGCCAGCCTGGCGGAAGACGAGCACGCCGTCCCGGAACGCCATGAGCGTGGGGATCGAGGTGACCTGCGCGGCCGAGGAGATGCCCGGGTTCGCGTCGGTGTCGATCTTGGCGTGCACGATGTCGGTGTTCTTGTCCGAGGACGCCTCGAACACCGGCCCGAACATCTTGCACGGCGGGCACCACGTGGCCCAGAAGTCCACGAGCACGATGTCGTTGTCGGTGACGGTCTTCTCGAACGTGGCGTCGGTGATCTCGACGGTGGCCATTCGCGGTTCCTCTCGTTGAAACGTCCACCCAGTGCAGCACGGTTCTGCCCTGGGCTATTCCAGGAATGCGCTCGCCGTGACCCGTTCGACAGCGCGACGCCGAACTCGACGGCGCGGAGTAGGGCGCTGCGAGGCGCGAACTGGTAGAACGGACCCGTGACGGACACTGCCGACTACCCTTCCGACGACTTCTACCCCGAGCCCACGCAGCCGTCGGGGTGGCTGACCGACGAGGATCTCGCCGTCGTGCGCGCACAGCTCCCGCTCGTGTACGTGGACGCCGTGCCGGTCCGGGTCGACGACTCCGGCGACGTGATCGCCGTCGGCCTGCTCCTGCGGGTGAACACGCAGGGCGTCATGACGCGCGCCCTCGTCTCCGGGCGCGTCATGTACCACGAGCGGCTCCGGGACGCCCTGCTGCGGCACATCGAGAAGGACCTCGGCCCCGTCGCGCTCCCGCAGGTGCCGCCGTCGCCGCAGCCCTTCACCGTCGCCGAGTACTTCCCGACCCCGGGCATCACCGCGTTCCACGACCCGCGCCAGCACGCCGTGTCGCTCGCCTACGTGGTGCCCGTGACGGGTGACTGCCGCCCCCAGCAGAACGCGCTCGACCTCGCCTGGCTGACGCCGGAGGAGGCCTGCGCCGACGACGTCCAGGCCGAGATGATGAACGGCCAGGGCATGCTGCTCAAGCAGGCCATGGCGCACGTGGGCCGGCTGCCCTAGGCGACCCCCGCGCCGGCGCGCGACCGGTCTAGGACAGGTCCAGCACCGGCCAGTCCTCCAGGTCGGCGCGCATCCGCCGGTCGTGCGTCGCCACCACCACGGCGCACGGCGTGACCTGGAGCGCCCGCGTCAGCTCGTCGACGAGGTCGATCGACAGGTGGTTCGTCGGCTCGTCCAGCAGCAGCAGGTGGGGCGCGTGCAGCAGCGCCCGCGCCAGCTCGAACCGGCGGCGCTGACCCGCCGAGAGCTCGGCGAGCGGCCGGTCGAGGTCCTCCTCGCTGAGCAGGCCGAGCCCCGCCACGGGCACCACGTGGTCGGGGTCCAGCTCGCCCGAGGCGAGCAGGCGCAGCGCCTCGTCGGCGTAGGTCTCGAACCCGGTCCGCAGCCGTGCCCTGCCGGTGATCGGCGCACTCTCCTGCCCCACGACGCCGATCCGCGCGCCCGGCACCACCGAGCGGCTCCCCCGGTCCAGCTCCAGCGTGCCGGCCAGCGCCGCGAGGAGCGTGGACTTGCCGGTCCCGTTCGGCCCGACCACCAGCAGCCGGCCCGACGGCGGTACCGCGACCCGTGTGCCCGGCAGGTCCAGCCGGGCGGCGCCGTCCTCCCCCACGCGCGGGGAGCGCACCTCGACCACGGGGTCGCTGGGGTCCCAGCCCGGCGACATCGCCGGGAGATCGGGGAACCGGAGCTCCACCGGCGGCTTCGGCACCTCGATGGCCTCGGCCTCGAGCTTCTGGACCAGACGATCGGCGGCCTTGACGTGGATGCGCGCGCGGGTGGCCCGGCGGTGCTTCTGCGAGCCCTTGCCGGGGCGCCACTCGTCGGACAGCCCCTCGTAGGACTCGTCGAGTCGTTCCGCGAGCGCCGCGGCCCGCTTCCGCTCGGCGCGGTACCGCTGGCGCCAGCGGTGCAGCGCCTGGTTCTTGGCGAACCGGTAGGACAGGTAGCCGGGTTGCCCGTAGAGCACCGGCTTGCCGTCCCAGGACGGGTCCAGGTCGAGGATGGCGGTGGCGGCGTCGTCGAGCAGCTCGCGGTCGTGCGTGACCAGGACGACGCCGCCGCGCCAGGCGACGAGCTCGCCGGTGAGGAACTCGATGGCGGAGTCGTCGAGGTGGTTGGTGGGCTCGTCGAGCAGGAGCAGGTCGGAGCGCTCCGCCAGGCGGCAGGCGAGCCGCACCCGGAAGCGTTCTCCGACGCTGAGCTCGTCGAGGCGGCGCGCGGGATCGCGCGGGGCGCCGAGGCGGGTGAGGGCCACCTCGACGCGGCGGTCGGCGTCCCAGACGGCGAGGTGCTCCGCGAGGGAGAGGGTGCGTTCGAGCACCGCGAGGTCGCCGGAGCCGTGGTCGAAGGCGGCGGCCGCGGCCTCCAGCTCGGCGGCGGCGGTGCGCAGGCCGTCGAGCGTGGCGGCGACCAGGTGGCCGATGGTCTGACCGGGTTCGGGGTGCAGCTCCTGCTCGACGAGCGCGACGCTGCCGTGCCGCCGCACCTCGCCGGACTTCGGCAGCAGGTCACCGGCCAGCAGGTGCAGCAGGGTGGACTTGCCCGACCCGTTCTCCCCCACGACGCCGAGGCGCGTGCCGTCGTTCACCGTCAAGCTCACGCCGGCCAGCACGTCCCGCCCGGGGTACGCGAAGGCCAGTTCCTGGGCGACGAGGTGCATCCCCCAAGCCTACGGGGCGCGCCGGGGCCAGTTTCCTTTACCGGGGACGGCGCCCACGGCAGGATGCGATCTGCCGCCCGCCGCACCCCTGGAGAGTGACATGCCCCCGACCGCTCCCGCCCTGCACCTGACCAACCTGCTGCTCGCCCCGGGCGCCCGCACCCGCCGGGACCCGGACGCGGTGTTCGACCGGATGGTCGCGCGGGCCTCCCGGGGCCGGACGCCGCTGACCGACGAGAACGCCGCGGACCTGGACCACCTGCGCCTGGTCCTGCACGCGTTCGCACGGTTCCCCGGGCTGAGCCCGCTCGGCTGGACGGCGGGCCAGGCGATGGTCGAGGGCCGGGTGCGCAACCGGGTGGTGGTGGGCGACCTGCGGGCCCGGCACCCGCGCGTCGCGGACGAGCCGGTGGAGGCGCCGGTCTTCGTCGTCGGCATGCCCCGCACGGGGACGACCCTCATGTACAACCTGCTGTCCCGCTCCCCCGGCCACCGCGGTCCCCGGCTCTGGGAGATGACCTACCCCGGCCTCCCGGTCGACGCCGCGGCGGAGGCGGCGCTGGTCCGCCGCACCCGGCGCCGGTTCGCGATGACGTCGATGCTGAGCTCGACGTGGGACACGATCCACCCGATGTACGCGACGGCCGAGGAGGAGGACACGTTCATCCGGGCGCACTCGGAGCTGCACTCCTCGGCCGTACCCATGCCGGAGTACCTCGAGCTGCTGGCGACCTTCGACCACCGGCCGGACTACCGGTTCCTGCGCGACGCGCTCCAGCTCCTGTCCTACGGGCGGCCCCCGCGGCGCTGGGTGCTCAAGCACCCGGCCAACCTCTTCCACCTGTCGGCGATCGCCGACGTCTTCCCTGACGCCCGGTTCGTCTGGACCCACCGCACCCCCGAGGTGGCGCTGGCGTCGCTGTGCTCCCTGGCGGAGTCGTCGCAGCGGATCCACCGCCGCCCGGACGCGGTGGACCTGCACCAGATCGGCCGCGACTGGCTCGCGATCATGTCGGACGGCGTCGCCCGTGCCCTCGACCAGCGGGCCGCCCTGGGGCCCGACCAGGTGGTCGACGTGTCGTACGAGCGCCTCACCAGCGATCCCGGCGGGGCGCTGCCGGAGCTGTTCGAGCGGCTCGGTGCACACTGGGGCGAGGCCGACGAGGCCACTCTGGCAGCCGAGTGGGACGCCCCGCGGCGGCGTGCGCCGCACCGCTACAGCCTCGACCGGTTCGGCCTGGAGACCGGTGAGGTCCGTGCGGCGTTCGGCGGCTACCTGGGGCTGCTGGCCGATCTGCCGGGCTGACGCCTGCCGGGCTGACGCCTGCCGGGCTGACGCCTGCCGGGCTGACGCCTGCCGGACTGGCGCCTGCCGGACTGGCGCCTTGCCGGGCCCGTGCCGCGCGGGGCGCGGGCCCGGCAGGCGCCCGTGGGTCAGAGCGACGACGCCGTGCCGTACAGCGTCTGCGCGACGTCACCCAGGTACGGGCCGAACATGTAGTTGCGCATGCTGCCGCCCCGGTACTTGAAGGAGTTCACCGAGTTGAGCACGCCCACGCCGGTCGACTCGGTGTAGTTGACGAACCAGGGCCCGCCGGACGAGCCGCCGGTCAGGTTGCAGTCCAGACCCTGGTCGGAGCTGCCGCCGAACGTGTCCTGCACGACGGTGCCGTGGCACCACGCGATGTCCGAGCCGTCGTAGGGGTTGGCCGCCGGGTAGCCGAACGAGTACATGTACTGGCCGCGCGCCTGGTTGAAGCCGATGGCCTGCCCGCCCACGACGTCGGTCAGGTGCGCCCCGTTCAGCGTGTTCAGCACGGCGAACGCGACGTCGTAGTCGAAGTCACCGCTGTTCTGCCACTGGGTGGTGGTGGTGAGCTGGCGGGCGGTGAAGGTGCCGTAGGGCCGGGCGCCGTCGTCGTAGGCCGGCACGAACGCCCAGTTCGTGGCGAACGCCCCGGGGCCCTCGTTGACGCAGTGGCCGGCGGTGAGCACCACGTCCTTGTTGCCGGAGCTGACGGCGCTGCCCGAGCAGACGTAGTTCACGCCACCGAGCGTGAAGAACACCTTGCCGGTGGTGTCCACGACCTTGCCGCCGCCCGAGTAGTACCCGCCCACGAACGCCGCGGACGGGGCCGGCTTGGCCGCGGCCTGCGGCACGACGGTCGGCCTGCCGGCGGCCACCGGGTCGCCGGCGGACGCCTTGTCCTTGCCCGCCACCAGGACGTCGGCGGGCACGGCGTCGCGCATCCGCTGGGGCGTCCAGTAGTCGGTCACCCTGTCCTGGGCGGACAGGGTCGTCGCCGCGCTGTGCACCGCGACGGCGGTGCTCTCGCTGGCCTGCGACGGCGCACCGAGCGCGACGGCCACGCTGCCGCCGAGCGCCAGGGCGGCCAGGCCGCCGAGCAGGGTGCGGGAGAGGTTGCTTCGCATGCTGCCTCCTAGATCACGCTGGCCGCCGGGTTGGCGGCCAGCGTGATCCTGGAGCCTGGATGATTCGACCGCAAGAGGCGTATATGTCCGGGATGTAAATTTCCTCCAGAACTCCGCCGCCATAGGGCCGGTGATGCCACGGGCCGCCGGTGCCGACGGACTAGGCTCGCGGTGTGAGCACCACCGCCCCCGCAGCCCGCACCGCCCCCGTCTGGCCGGCCGCCGTGGCCGACGCCGTCGCCGTCCTCGCCTTCACCGGCATCGGCATCGCGTCCCACGACGGGAACCTGGCGAGCGCCTTCGGCCGCGTCGTGTGGCCCTTCGCCCTGGCCGCGGTCATCGGCTGGCTGGTCGCCCGCGCATGGCGCGACCCCGCCCGCATCTGGCCGGCCGGCGTCGTGGTCTGGGGCGTCACCGTGCTCGGCGGCCTGGCCCTGCGCGGCCTGTCCGGCCAGGGCCTGGCGTGGTCGTTCGCCCTGGTGACGGCGGCCTTCCTCGCGATCACGATGCTGGGCTGGCGCGGCCTCGTGACGGCCCTGCGCCGCGGTCAGGAACGCCGCCCGGCGGAGGGCTGAACCACCCGCTCCCGAGGGTGGTGCGGCCACCCGCCGCCACGATAGGTTCGCGCGCCGGCCGATCAGGCCGTGCACGACGACGCAGATCACCCGGGGGCCTCATGACCGACAGCACGCCGGCGACGCCCGGCACGAGCACGGAGCAGTCCTGGACCAGCGGCCCGTTCCCGCCACTGTGGTTCGCGGTCGTGGGCAGCCTTGTCGGCCTGTTGCTGTCTGGCGCCGGGACGGGCCTGTGCCTGGTGGGATCCGTGGCCGCGGCGATCATCGCGCGGCGACGGCCGTGGGTCTCGGCGGCGGCCATCGTGCTCGCGGTGTGGTCCGGGGCGATCGTGCTGTTCACCGGGCGATTCATGCCTTAGTCCCGAGCCACCTGGTCCCCAGCCACCGGTGCGCACCTGGGCGCGGGGTTCATGCCTGGGCGAGACAGACACCGACCCGCGATCGGCGTGATCTGCGGGGCCGGGCGGGGCCGGGCCGAGCGGCGCCGGGCGGGGCCAAGCCGAGCGGCGCCGGGCGGGGCCAAGCCGAGCGGGGCCGGGCCGGGCCAAGCCGAGCGGGGCCGGGCCGGGCCGGGCGGGGCCGGGCCGGGCGGGGCCGGGCCGGGCGGGGCCGGGCCGAGCCGCGAGATCGGTCCACCGCTCGGCCTCCCAGCCGATGTTCGGTTCCTTGCCCTGAAATCGGCAGGTTGATTGACCGATCTCAGGGCAAGGGACCGAACACACCGAGCCGCGAGCAGCAAGAGACCGAGCTCACGAGGCCCATGACTGGGCAACCGGACAGATCCACCGCGCAAGGCGCGGGCCCACACGGCCTAGCCACCTCAGCCTGCCGAGACCGCGCCAGACCGCCAAGACCACCCCAGCCTGCCAAGCTCATCCCAGATCCCGAGACCACCCCAGCCTGCCGAACTCATCCCAGATCCCGAGACCACCCCAGCCTGCCGAACTCACCCCAGCCCCCGGGGACCACCCCAGCCCCCCGAACTCACCTCAGACCGCCGCCGACCCCAGCGCCGCCACGACCACCGGGGCCAGCGCCCGGAACGCCTTGCCGCGGTGCGAGATCGCGTTCTTCTCCTCGGGGGACAGCTCCGCCGCCGTCCGTCGCGCCCCGTCGGCGCCGTCCGCGGAGCGCGGGTCCTCGTCCACCACCAGGATCGGGTCGTAGCCGAAGCCGTTGATACCGCGCGGTGCCGTGGCCAGCACGCCCCGCATCTCCCCGAGCCGCACCTCCTCACGCCCCTCCGGCGTGACCAGCGCGGCCGCGCAGACGAAGCCGGCCTGGCGGTGCTCGGCGCGCACGTCGCCGAGCTGGCCGAGCAGCAGCTCCAGGTTCGCGAGGTCGTCGCCGTGCTTGCCGGCCCAGCGGGCCGAGAAGATGCCGGGCGCCCCGCCCAGCACGTCCACGGCCAGGCCGGAGTCGTCGGCGACGGCGGGCAGGCCGGTCGCGGCGCACACCGCGCGGGCCTTGATGAGCGCGTTCTCGGCGAACGTCACACCGTCCTCCACGGGCTCCGGGGCGCCCACCTCGCCGGAGGTGACCAGCTCGCCGTCGGGCAGGTCCAGACCTGCCTCGCCGAGGATCGCGCGCAGCTCGGGGACCTTCTTGGCGTTGTGCGTGGCGAGGACGATCCGGGCGGCCGGCGGCACGATCAGGGAGGTCATGCCCCGATCATGCCAGCCCGCGCTCAGAGCTCCTGCGCGAGGGCCGCCTGCTGGATCTTCGTGAGCTCCGCGGTGCCGCCCACCGCGAGGTCGAGCAGCGCGTCGAGCTCGGCGCGGTCGAACGGCGCGTGCTCGGCGGTGCCCTGCACCTCGATGAACTTCCCGCCGCCGGTGACCACCACGTTCATGTCGGTCTCGGCGCGCACGTCCTCGACGTACGGCAGGTCGAGCATGGGGGTGCCGTCAATGATGCCCACCGAGACGGCGGCCACGGAGTCGGACAGCACCTGCTTGCCACCCTTGACGTGCCCGTGCCGGCGGCCCCACGCGATGGCGTCGGCGAGGGCCACGTAGGCGCCGGTGATCGCGGCGGTGCGGGTGCCGCCGTCGGCCTGGAGCACGTCGCAGTCCAGCACGATGGAGTTCTCGCCGAGCGCGCTCATGTCGACGACGGCGCGCAGCGACCGGCCGATGAGCCGCGAGATCTCGTGGGTGCGTCCGCCGATCTTGCCCTTGACGGACTCGCGCTGGCTGCGCTCGTTGGTGGCGCGCGGCAGCATCGCGTACTCGGCGGTGACCCAGCCCTCGCCGGACCCCTTGCGCCAGCGCGGCACGCCCTCGGTGAACGAGGCGACGCACAGCACGCGCGTACGCCCGAACTCCACGAGCACCGACCCCTCGGCCTCGTCGAGCCATCCCCGGGTGATCGTCACGGGGCGGAGCTGGTCGGTGGCGCGCCCGTCGGCGCGCACGATGTCGCTGGTGCTGGTGGTCATGCGCCCACCCTAACGACCCGGCCCGGCCGCCGGACGTGCGGATCACCCGGGTGACCTGGGCGTCTAGCACCTCGACCGGCCCGCTGACCTGCCGAAACGTGTCACGCGTCACGCGTGGTGCCGCTCACGCGAAACGGTGACGACACGTTGTGATCGCTAGGCTTCACCCCGTGAACGACGCGCCCATCGGGATCTTCGACTCCGGCCTCGGCGGCCTCACGGTCGCGCGCGCCATCCTGGACCAGCTCCCCAACGAGCAGGTCCGGTACCTCGGCGACACCGTGAACAGCCCCTACGGCCCCAAGCCGCTCGCGGCCGTGCGGGCCATGGCGCTCGACGCCCTGGACCAGCTCGTGGCCGACGGCGTGAAGATGCTGGTCATCGCGTGCAACACGGCGTCGTCGGCGATGTACCGCGACGCCCGCGAGCGGTACACGCAGCGCCACGGCATCCCCGTGGTCGAGGTGATCCTGCCGGCGGCGCGCGCCGCGGTGACCGCCACGCGGTCGGGCCGCATCGGGGTGATCGGCACGAGCACCACCATCCGCTCGCGCGCCTACGACGACGCGTTCCACGTCACGCCCGGCCTGACGATCACCACCCAGGCGTGCCCCGAGTTCGTGCGCTTCGTCGAGGAGGGCCGCACGTCCGGCCCGGAGGTGCAGAAGTTCGCGCACGAGTACCTCGACCCCGTCAAGGCGGCCGGCGTCGACACGCTCGTGCTGGGGTGCACGCACTACCCGCTGCTCGCGGGCGCCATCTCCTACGTGATGGGCGAGGAGGTCACGCTCGTGTCCAGCGCCGACGAGACCGCGAAGGACGTGTACCGCACCCTCGTGGAGCACGACCTGGAGCGCACGCCCGACGCCGGCGCGCCCGTGCACCGCTTCCTGACCACCGGTGACCCGGCCCCGTTCGGGCAGCTCGCCAGCCGGTTCCTCGGCCCCGAGGTGTCCCTCGTGGAGGCCGTCTGATGCGCCTGCTCCCCCTGGGGGTCTCCGGGTCGTTCCCGGGCCCCGCCACTCCCGCGTCGTCCTACCTGGTGCGGGTCACCGCCGCCGAGGCGGCCGCCGCCGGCCACGAGGCCCGCGACTGGAACGTGCTGCTCGACCTCGGCAACGGCGCCTTCGGCGCCCTGCAGCGGCACCTCGACCCGATGGCGCTCGACGCCGTGTCGATCTCGCACCTGCACCCCGACCACTGCGCCGACCTCGCAGGGCTCTACGTCTACCTGCGCTACCACCCGGAACGCGGCTCCCTGCGCGACGGCGGCCGCGGCACCCCGCTGCCCGTCTACGGGCCGTCGACCGCCGAGCGGCACGTCGCGCTGTCCTACGGGCTGAGCGAGGGCGAGTCCATGGCGAACGACTTCGACTTCCGTTCCTGGGCGGAGCACCCGTCGGTGCGGGTGGGGCCGCTCACGATCGAGCCGCACCGGGTGTTCCACCCGGTCGAGACCTACGGGGTCCGGGTGACCGGCCCGTCGGCGTCGGGCGGTACGACGACGCTCGCCTACACGGGCGACACGGACGCCTGCACCTCCGTGGTCGAGCTGGCGCGCGACGCCGACCTGCTGCTCAGCGAGGCGGCCTTCCTGGAGGGCCGCGACGACGTGGTCGAGCGCGGCATCCACCTCACCGGCCGCCGCGCCGGCCAGGTCGCGACCGACGCCGGTGCACGCCGCCTGCTGCTCACGCACCTGCCCGTCTGGAACGACCCGGCCGACTCCCTGGCCGAGGCCCGAGGCTCCTACGCGGGTCCGGTCGACGTCGCGGAGCCGGGCACCGTCTACGAGCTCTGACCCTCAGGCGAGCGGACGGCGCCCGCGCAGCTCCGCGAGCATCACGTCCATCAGCGTCTCCTGCGCGTAACCCGCCGCCACGAAGACACCCGACCAGAAGCGCCGGGCGGCCCGGCCGTCGGTCGCCACGGGGATCTCCCGGCCCGCCTGACGGTCCCACATGATCTCGTCGGTGAGGTGCATGACCTGCTCGTCGGTCTTCAGGCCGAGCCGCTCGGCGATCACCAGGCGCACGTCGGTCAGGGCGCCCGCGAACTGCTCGGCGTCCTCGCGGGGCACCCGCACGGGCGGGGGCGCGCCGTGGCGGCCGAGCGGCGACGGGGCGTCGTCCCCGCTGGGCAGGTCGAGCAGCGCGGCGAAGGCCTCCAGCCGGTCCACCTTCGCGCGGGCGACGTCGTTCTGCGTCAGACGGCGGAACTCGTCGGCGAGGTCGGCGTCGTCCTTGCTCGCGTCGGGCAGGAGCCGCTGCGCCGCGGGGTCGGTCGGCAGGCGGCCCACCCCGGTCACACCCGTCAGGCGGGCGAGGTCCGCGTCGGTGAGCTCGTCGGGCGCGAGCAGTCCGTTCGCCCACGCCTGCCCCTTGCCCGGCCCGGGATGAGCCGACGGGCCCGGCTCGTCACCGTCGTCGAACAGGTCCAGGCCGGCCTCCTCGCGGAGCATGTCCGCGACGTCACGGGCCACCCTGGCCAGGACCACCCGCTCCACCGGTTCGAACCTGGCCTCGTAACCCCGCCGCATGGCGCGGAACGGTGTCATGCGACTCCCCGTGCGCCCGACTCCTGCAGCGTCGCCCACAGACCGAACCCGTGCATCGCCTGTACGTCCACCTCCATGCGCTCGCGCCCCCCGCTGGACACGACTGCGCGACCGTTCTTGTGCACCTGCGTCATCAACCGCTCCGCCTTGACCCGCGGGTACCCGAAGTAGCTCTCGAACACGTACGTCACGTACGACATGAGGTTCACCGGGTCGTTCCAGACGATCGTCACCCACGGATCAGCGACCCCCGACGCGAGATCGGCGTCGGTGTCCTCCTCGACGGCCGTCCCGGCTGACCCCAGGGGCGTGAGCAGCGGCGAAGGGGAAGAAGTCACAGGTCTCACTCTAGGCGGTTCGGTCCCCGGACTGGACACCCTTGTCCAGAATTTTCGCGAAGTTGTCGCCGGGCTGTGACCTGGGGTACTTCGTCGGTCACGGGCGGTTCACCGGGACCCGTCCAGCCGGAGGTCCACCGTGGGGATCGCCGGGTCGCCGTCCGACAGACGACGCGCCCCCCGGGGCAGCTCCGCGCGCACCATGCCGTGGTTGATCGCCGCGTTGGCCACCCCGTACGGGCCCACCCAGCGCGAGTCGACGGCGCCGTCCACCACCATCGGCGCGAGCAGGGGCCGCAAGTCGTCGCTCTGGGGCGTCCACTCGGCCACCGCGTCGTCCGGACCTGTCACCATGACCTCCTCGACCGCGTGACCGTCCCGGCCGTAGCGGCGGGCGGCAGCCTTGCGCCCGCCCCGGGAGGCCTTGTTCGCGGACGCCTTGGCCACCGGCTGGAGCACGCCCGAGGCGTCGGCGCGCGCCACCAGCTTGTAGACCATGCCGCAGGTGGGCGCACCCGACCCGGTCACCACCGAGGTGCCCACGCCGTACACGTCCACCGGCGCGGCGGCCAGCGAGGCGATGGCGTACTCGTCGAGATCGGACGTGACCACGATCTTCGTGTCGCGGGCGCCGAGGCCGTCGAGCTGCCGGCGCACCTCCTGCGCCAGCCCGCCCAGGTCGCCGGAGTCGAGGCGCACCGCACCCAGACCGGTTCCCGCCACCTCGACGGCGGTGGCCACCCCCCGTCGCACGTCGTACGTGTCCACCAGCAGCGTCGTGCCGGGACCCAGCGCCGCGACCTGGGAGACGAACGCGTCCCGCTCGGTGTCGTGCAGCAGCGTGAAGGAGTGCGCGGCGGTACCGATCGTGTCCAGGCCGTACCGCATGCCGGCCTCCAGGTTGGACGTCCCGGCGAACCCGCCGATCACAGCAGCCCGCGCGGCGGCGACGGACGCCTGCTCGTTGGCCCGGCGCGAACCCATCTCCAGCACGGGCCGGCCCCCGGCCGCGCTGGTCATGCGGGACGCGGCCGACGCCACCGCCGAGTCGTAGTTCAGGATCGACAGGATCAGCGTCTCCAGCAGCACCGACTCCGCGAAGGTGCCCTCGACCTGCAGCACCGGGGAACCGGGGAAGAACACCTCGCCCTCGGCGTAGCCCTGGATGGTCCCGGAGAAGCGGTAGTTCGCCAGGTAGTCGAGGGTCCGGCGGTCCACCACGCCGTTCTGCTCGAGATAGGCGAGCTCGGCGTCCTCGAAGACGAAGTGTGGCAGCGCTTCCAGGACGCGACCGGTCCCCGCCAGGACGCCGTAGCGGCGCCCCGGTGGCAGCCGTCGCGTGAACACCTCGAACACGCAGTGGCGGTGCGCCGTGCCGTCCGCGAGGGCCGCCTGGAGCATGGTCAGCTCGTAGCGGTCGGTCAGGAGTGCGACCGACGGACGCACCGCCGGCAAGGGCGCTGCGGGCAGGGGTCGAGGCTCGTCGACGGCCGTGTCGAACGCAGGCCACGAGTCAGTGAGCGGGGCGCCGCTGCCCCGAGGCTCGTCGGTCATGCACTCACGGTAGGCCAGAGAACGGGCCCTCGTAGTGCGAACACGGCTGTGGCGCGGTCTTGTCTCAGCATGCGGATCGTGGCGCTCGCCACTACTTCTGTCCGACGAACCAGCGGCGCACCTGAGCCACCCGCGCGTCGAGCTGATCCGCGGTCGCCAGCGGCACCTCCGGGCCCCCGCACTTGCGGCGCAGCTCGGTGTGGATCACGCCGTGCGGCTGCCCGCTGCGCTTGGCCCACGCCGAGACGAGCTTGGACAGCTCCTTGCGCAGCTCGGCGGCACGCCGGTGTTCCTGCTCCGAGCGCTCGTTCTCCACCTCGCGCGCCGTGGGCGCACCGCCGCGCGCCTTCAGGTGGTCGGCCTGACGCTGCCGCAGCAGCGTGGCCACCTGGTCGGGCTCCAGCAGGCCGGGCAGGCCGAGGAAGTCGAGCTCCTCCGCCGAGCCGACGTCGGCACCCGCACCGAACTCGCCGCCGTCGAACAGCACCCGGTCGAACGAGGCCTGGGCGTCCAGGGCCTGGAACGAGCCGAGCAGCTCGCCCGACGCCTTCTCCTCCTTGTTCGCCTCCGCGATCAGCGCGGCCTCCGGGTCGTACTCGATGCCCTGCTCCTCGGCCGTGCGCGGCCGGTCGAGCGCGTGGTCACGCTCCTGCTCCATCGAGTTCGCCAGGTTCAGCAGCGGCGCGACGCTCGGCAGGAAGATCGACGCCGTCTCGCCGCGCTTGCGGGCGCGCACGAACCGGCCGATCGCCTGGGCGAAGAACAGCGGCGTCGAGGCGCTCGTGGCGTACACGCCCACGGCGAGCCGCGGCACGTCCACGCCCTCCGACACCATGCGCACCGCCACCATCCAGCGGTCCTCGCCCTGCGCGAACTCCTCGATGCGCCCCGAGGCGCCCTCGTCGTCGGACAGGACGACCGTGGGCCGCTTGCCCGTGATCTCGTGCAGGTGCGCGGCGTACGCCCGCGCGTTGTCCTGGTCGGTGGCGATGACCAGGCCGCCCGCGTCGGGCACCGTGCGGCGCACCTCGGTCAGGCGCTTGTCGGCCGCCGAGAGCACCGACGGGATCCACTGCCCCTCGGGGTCCAGCGCGGTGCGCCACGCCTGACCGGTCATGTCCTTGGTCATGGCCTCGCCGAGCCGGGCGCTGACCTCGTCGCCCGCCTTGGTGCGCCAGCGCATGTCGCCCGCGTAGGACATGAACAGCACCGGGCGCACCACGTGGTCGCGCAGGGCCTCGCCGTAGCCGTAGGTGTAGTCGGCCTTCGAGCGGCGGATCCCCTCGGCGTCCGGCTCGTACTCGACGAACGGGATGGCCGACGTGTCGCTCCGGAACGGGGTACCGGTCAGCGCGAGGCGGCGCTCGGCGCCCTCGAACGCCTCGCGCACGGCGTCGCCCCAGCTCAGGGCGTCGCCACCGTGGTGCACCTCGTCCAGGATCACCAGGGTGCGTGCGGCCTCCGTGCGGGCGCGGTGCAGCGCGGGCTTGGCCGCGACCTGCGCGTACGTGAGCGCGACACCGTCGTAGTGGGAACCGTGCCGGCCCTGCGAGTTCTTGAACTGCGGGTCGATGCGGATGCCGACGCGCGCGGCGGCGTCGGCCCACTGGGTCTTCAGGTGCTCGGTGGGCGCCACCACGGTGACGCGCCGGACCAGGCCCTGCTCCAGGAGCTCGGTGGCGATGCGGAGCGCGAACGTCGTCTTGCCGGCGCCGGGTGTGGCGACGGCCAGGAAGTCCTTGGGGTTCTTCTCGCGGTACAGCTCCAGCGCCTCGGCCTGCCAGGCGCGCAGGCTCGACGCCGTACCCCAGGGGGCACGACGTGGAAAGGCAGGGCTGAGCGACGAAGCGGCCGCAGACGACGGTGTGTGGGGCAGCTGCTGCGGCTGGCTCGTCACTGGGTGGAGTCGCCCTCGCCGCCGTCCTGCGGGTCGCGGAGACCGTCGTAGATCTCCTTGCACCGGGGACACACCGGGAACTTGCCCGGGTCCCGGCCCGGCACCCAGACCTTGCCGCAGAGCGCGATCACGGGCTTGCCGCTCAAGGCGGACTCCATGATCTTCTCCTTGCGCACGTAGTGCGCAAAACGCTCGTGGTCCCCGGGCTGTGCCTCCTCCCGGGTCTCCTCGCGCTCCAGGACGCTCGTACCGCCCTGCGTACGGGGGTCGTCCTGCGGGCTGGAGAGTGGTTCGGTCATGCCGAGAAGTCTACGCGGGACCACCGACAGCCACGCCGTCGGCGCGCACGCCGGGGCAGGTCCGGAACCCGTCCCGGGCAGCGGCGGCCGGGAATTCCTTGCGGGCGTGTCGGTGGGCACCGCTATAACTGAGGCATGTCACATCCCCGCCCCGAGAGGAGCCTCATCCTGCCCGACGACGCCGTCTCCCCCACCGACCTGGCCGACACCCTGTCCACCGCTCTGTCCGACGACCTGCCCGACGACCTGCCCGACGACCTGCCCGACAATCTCGCTGACGACCTGCCCCGCGGCCTGCCCGACCCCGTCTGGCCCGACTTCGGCGACCACGACGACTGCGCCCGCCGCGCCGTCGCCGCCGTGGCCGCGATGCTCGGCCGCCCCGTCCCCGAGCGCCCGAAGGAACCCCGCTCGTCCGCCGAGTGGCTCAGCCGCCGGTGGGAGGTCGAGGAGAGCGCGCTGGTCAGCGTCTCGCGCGACATGTCGCGCACGCTCCAGCGGCTGCACGCCTACGCGCTGCAGCGCTGGATCGAGCGTCACCCGGACGTCGTGACGGTGTTCGGCCCCGGGGGTGCCCCGCAGCGTGCCGCGCTCGACCTCGGCAACGGCACCTCGGTGAGCGTCCCGGCCGTGGCGACCGTGCTCTTCCCCGCCGGCTCCGCCTACGACGCGCCCGTGGCGGTCGAGGTGGCGTACCGGTACGGCACCCCGACGATCACCGCCTTCACGCTGCCGGGCGGCCTCCCGCTCGCCGAGCGGGTGCTCGCCGACCTGACCCGCACGCTGGAGGTGGACCACCCCTACCGCGGCGGCGTCCTGTCGGCGCGGTCGTCGTCCGGGTCGGTCGAGCTCGTCCCGGTCAGGCACACGGTGCAGGCGCGCGACGACGTCGTGCTGCCCGCCGAGCTGTGGCGCGAGGTCGACCTGTTCTGCTCGAGCGTGACCACCCGCCGTGCCGCGCTGCGAGCCCTCGGGCACACCACGTCCCGCGGTCTGCTGCTCGCGGGGAGGCCGGGCGTCGGCAAGACGAAGCTGACGCGGGTCATCGCCACGGAGCTCGCCGGCCCGCTCACGGTCGTGCTCGTCACCGCCGAGGTGCTGCGCACCTGGATGACGGAGCTGTACGACGAGATCCGCGGCCTGGGTCCCTGCCTCGTCGTGCTGGAGGAGATCGACTCGGTGGCGGCCAAGGGCTCGCGCGGCGACACCTCCTTCGCGGAGTTCCTCGACGCCCTGGACGGCACCCGCAGCTCGGACGACGTGCTCACGCTGGCCACCACGAACGACCCCGACGCCCTCGACCCGGCGGTCAAGCGTCCCGGACGCTTCGACACCATCGTCGAGGTACCGCCGCCGGACCAGGCGGGCCGTACCGAGATCCTGCGGCTCTTCCTGCCGGCGACCGCGCCGGTCGACGTCGCCCTGGTGGCCTCCTACCTGGACGGTGCCACGGGCGCCGACCTGCGCGAGGTGGCCCGGCGCTCCATCCTGGAGCACGGCCCGGACGAGCTGACCACCGAGCGCGTGACCGACGTGGCGACGTCCGGCCGCTGGAAGCCCGCCCCGGTCGCCGGCAACTACCTCTGACGGGCCGGACGCTCAGGTCACCCGAACGACCTGAGCGTCCGGCAGGGCGCTACAGGCCCTGCCAGTCCGGCTTGTCCGCATAGGTCTGCCGGTAGTAGTCGGCGAGCTGCAGCCGGGACGCCGCGGCGTCGTCGACCAGCACGGTCGCGTGCGGGTGCAGCTGCATGATCGTGGCGGGCCACATGGCCGAGACCGGGCCCTCCACGAGCTGGTGCACCGCCTCGGCCTTGGCGCGCCCGGAGGCCAGGAGCACCAGGTGCCGCGCCGACATGATGGTGGCGAGGCCCTGCGTGAGGCAGTGCCGCGGCACGTCGTCGACCGAGCCGCCGAAGAACCGCGCGTTGTCCTCGCGGGTCTGCCGGGTCAGCGTCTTGATCCGTGTGCGGGACGCGAGCGAGGAGCCCGGCTCGTTGAACGCGATGTGCCCGTCGGTGCCGATCCCCAGGATCTGCAGGTCCACGCCCCCGGCGTCGGCGATCGCGGCCTCGTACGCGGCGCAGGCCGCGGGGAGGTCGGCGGCGAGCCCGTCCGGACCCTGCACCGCACCGGGCGCGAAGTCGACGCGCGAGGCGATCTCCTTCTCGATCACGTTGCGGTACCGCTCGGGGTGGTCCGCGGGCAGGCCCACGTACTCGTCGAGCATGAACGCGCGGGCCCGCGCGAACGAGAGCCCCTCCTTGTGCCGGCGGGCCAGCTCGTCGTACACCGCCAGGGGGGACGAGCCCGTGGCCAGCCCCAGGACGGCCTCGGGCCGGGCCCGCAGCAGCTCCTCGACGGCGCCCGCCGCCAGCCGCGCGAGCTCGCCCGCGGGAGCGATCACAACCTCCATCAGCCTCTCCTTCCGAGGACGGCGGCGCCCACCGCCGCGACCGGAACGTGCGTCGGCGCCAGCCTGACCCGCTCGGCCAGCCGGAGCGAGCCGAGGAACGCGGACACCTTGGCCTGCTCGCGCAGCGCGTCCTGCACCACGTCCAGCAGCTCGGTGCCGAGCTGCGCCACACCGCCGCCCAGCACCACGTGCCGCACGTCGGTGGTGAGCACCAGCAGCCGGACGGCCGAGGCCACGGCGTCCGCGAACCGGTCCCGGACCACGACGGCCTCCTGGTCGCCCGCGCGGGCGGCCTCGAAGAGCTCCACGGGCGACGGCTTCCCGTGCCGCGCGGGCCACGCCGCCTCCAGCGCCTTGCCCGAGGCGAACCGCTCCAGGCAGCCGCGCTGCCCGCACGGGCACTCCGGGCCGAGAGGGTCGACCGGGATGTGCCCGATCTCCCCCGCCGCGCCGCTCGCGCCGCGCCGCAGCTCGCCGTCGAGCACCAGGCCCGAGGCGAGGCCGGTGCCGAGCGCGAGGAACGCGAGGTCCTCGTGCTCGCGGCTGCCGTCCGCCGCACCGTCGGCTGCGCCGTCCGCCGCACCGCCACCGGCCCGGTCCGCCCGCTCAGCCCGCCCCGCCCGGTCCGCCGCCCGTTCCAGGACGTGCGCCGCACCGACGGCGGCCACGTTGAGGTCGTTCTCGACCACCACGGGCACCCCGCCCACCCGGGCGGACAGCAGCTCGGCGAGCGGCAGCTCGTCGTCGTGCACGCCGAGGTTGACCGCGTGCTTCACCGTGCCGGACCGGTGGTCCACGATGCCGGGGATACCCAGCCCGACGCCGGCCAGGGCGGTGACCTCCACCCCGCCCGACGCGGCCACGTCGCGCACGGCCTCGGCCGCACCCGAGACCAGCCCCTCGGCCCCGTGCACCGTGGACCGGCGCACGGTGGCCACCACCTCACCCTCCGGGTCGAGGAGGGCGCCGAGGATCTTGGTCCCTCCGATGTCGAGCCCGACCGTGTAGCGCCCCATCCCGTTCTTGCCCATCAGCCCTTCACCGCGCCGGACACCAGACCACCGGTCATCCGGCCCTGGACGATCAGGAAGAAGATCACCACGGGGATGGCGATCAGGACCGCGCCCGCCATGACCGCACCCCAGTTCGTGGCCTGGGTGGCCTGCAGGAACGTGCGCAGCCACAGGGGCAGGGTCATGGCCTCCGGCCGCTGCATGATGACCAGCGCCGTGACGAACTCGTTCCACGCCTGGATGAAGGCGAACACACCCGTCGCCACCAGCCCCGGCGCGAGCAGCGGGAACGTGACCCGCCAGAACGCCCCGGCCCGGGAGCACCCGTCGATCATCGCCGCCTCCTCCAGCTCCTTGGGTACACCGTTGACGAAACCGCGCAAGGTCCAGATGGTGAACGGCAGCACACCGGCCGAGTACACGAGCGTGAGCCCGATGATCGTGTTGAGCAGCTGCCAGCCGTCGATGATCCGGAACATCGAGATGATCATCGCCTCTCCGGGGATCATCTGGACCACCAGGATCAGCACGATGAACGTCCGTCGGCCCTTGAACGAGAACCGGGTCAGCGCCAGCGACGCCGCGAACCCGATGATCAGGGTGATCACCAGCGTGAGGAACGTGACCCCGATGGAGTTGAGCACCGCGGGCGGGAACGGCGCGCGCTCCTCGCCGAACATCGCCGAGCGGTAGTTGTTCAGGGTGAACACGTCCGGCGTCGGGAAGAACGCGAGGTTCTCGCCGCGGATGCTGCTGTTCGGCAGGAACGAGGTGTTGATCATCCAGTACACCGGGAACGCCGAGAACACGAAGACGAACACGGCCAGGACGCCGAACCCGGTGTCGGCGAGACGCTTGCGGACCTTGATCACGACTCCTCCTCCCGCAGCGTGCGCCGCACATAGGGGAACGAGATGGCCAGCATGACGACGACGAAGACGACGCCGATCGCGCTCGCGAGGCCGTAGTGCCCCTGGGCCATACCCATCTGGTAGATGTACACGCCGATCGTGTTGGTCAGCTCCCGGTCACCGCCGACGTCCTGCAGCACGAAGACCTGCGTGAAGAGCTTCAGGTCCCAGATCATCGAGAGCACCACGAGCACGGTGATGATGCTGCGCACGTAGGGCACCTGGATCAGGCGGAAGCGCTGGAAGGCGCTGGCACCGTCGAGCTGGGCCGCCTCGATGACCTCCTCGGGGATCTGCGTGAGACCCGCGTAGAGCGTGAAGGCGACGAACGGCACGGCGCCCCACACGACGATGAAGGTCAGGATGAGGAAGAACGACCACGGGTTGAGGAGCCAGGAGTGCCCGAACCACCGGTCGCCGGTGATCGCCGTGAGCAGGTTGTTCACCACGCCGTACTGCGTGTCGAAGACCCAGCCCCACACGGTGGTGGCAGCCAGCGCCGGCATCGCCCAGGCCAGCAGCAGGCCCACGGACACCAGCATCCGCAGGGCCTTGCCGACCCGCATCATGAGCAGCGCCACGAGCATGCCCAGCACCATCGTGACCACCACGAGCACGACCATGAGCAGGAAGCTGCGGCCCAGCACCGTCCAGAAGCCCTGGACGTCCGTGAGGATGGCCGCGTAGTTGTCGAACCCGACCCACTCGGCGGGCTGGCCCATGAGCTGGGCGCGCTCGTACTCCTGGAACGACATCACGAGCAGGCGCACCACGGGGTACCCGGTCAGGACGCCGAGGAGGATCATCGAGGCCGACAGCAGCAGCCAGGGCAGGTAGGGCGTCCGGCGCTTGCGCCGGACCTGTTGGCGCGGTGGCGCCGGTGGGTCCAGAAGTGTGGTGGTCATGTCCTGTCTTCCTCGGTGGCCGCCGGCAGGCCCTCCCGGTGGCGGGCGGCGGCGGACGGCAGGCGGGCAGTGGTATCCCGTCCCGCCCGGGATCTGAGGTCACCGGGCGGGACGGGACGTCGTGCTGACTCGCGTCAGCTGTTGAGGATTCCCTCGATGTCCGCGTCGAGCTTCTCGGCCACCGTCTTCACGTCCTCGCCGGCGGCGATCTTGGAGAAGGCGGTCTGCAGGATCATCTGGGACTCGACGTCGGCCCACTTCGGCGACGCCGGGGTGAGCCTGGCGTTGGCGGCGGCCTCCGCGGCGGCCTTGCCGATCGACGTCTCCTGGTCGACCTTCTCGAAGAGCGAGGTCTTGGCCGGGAACAGGCCGTTGGCGGCGAGGATCGACTGGTACTCGTCGCTCAGCAGGATCTCGTAGGCGCTCATCGCCAGGTCGGGACGGGCCGACTTCTGCGCGATGGCGATGTTCGAGCCGCCGGCGAACACCTGGGCGGCGCCGCCGTCCTTGCCCGGCAGGGCGAACGCCTGCAGGTCGGAGCCGTAGGTGGAGGCGCAGCCCGGCACGCCGTCCGGGGTCTCGGGCTCCTCGGGGGCGTTGATGGACCACTGGATCCAGCTCGGTGCCGACAGGAAGGCCACGCTGCCCTCGCAGAACGGCACCTGCAGGTCTGCCTCGTTGGTGTCGGCCGGGGCGTTGTTGCCCTCGGTCATGATGGTCTGGATCTGCTCCAGGCCGGCCAGGCCGCCCTCGGAGGAGAAGCCCGCCTCCCAGGTGCCGTCCTCGGCCTGCTCGGCGATGAAGCCGCCGTTCTCCCAGATGAAGGGGAGCGCGTTGTACCAGTCCTGGCCCGGCCAGTACACACCGGACACCTTGTCGGTGCGCAGGTCGACGGCGCTGGCGACGTACTCGTCCAGCGTGGTCGGCACCTCGGCGTCGCCCAGCACCTGCTCGGAGTAGAAGACGACGCGCGAGCCGGAGTAGTACGGCAGGGCGTAGTGCTTGCCCTCCCAGTCGCCGGCCTCGACGAAGCCCGGCAGCAGGTCGCTGCCGCCCAGGCCCTCGAACTCTTCGGCCGTGATCTCGCGGAAGTAGCCCGCCTCGGTGAACGCCGCGGCCTGCGTGTTGCCGATCTCGACCACGTCAGGGGCGTCCGAGCCGGACAGCGCCGTCGTGTACTTGTCGACGAGGCCCTCCCAGGCCTGCTCCTCGATGGTGAGGGTGCTGCCCGGGTTCTCCTCCTCGAACGTCTCCTTGAGGTAGTCGCGGGCCTCCTGCGGCGTGTCCGAGCCGACGAGCCAGACCCGGACCTCGCCGGGACCGGTCTCCTCGGGCGCCGCCGCGCCGCCGGCGTTACCGCACGCGCTGAGCGCGAGCGTCAGGGTGATCGCCGACGCCGCAGCGCCGACGAGACGGTTTCTGTTCACGTGTGTTCCTCCCGGATACGACCATGTGTCGCGGTGGTGCCTGGTGAGATGGGTCGCCTGCCGCCCACACGTGCGCTCGGATGCTCACGAGACCCCCAGCTGGGCGGAAAGCACGAGGACGGCGGCGCCCGCCAGCACCACGTCCTCGTCGAGTGCGGCCATCCGCAGCTGCAGGCCCGATGTGATGGCCGGCATGGTGCGCTGACGGATGGTGTCCAGCGCCGCCTCGCGCAGGGGGCCGTCGAGCAGGTCACGGGGACCGCTCAGCAGCACCTGGTCGAGGTTGAGCGCGCTGACGACCGGGGCGAGGGTCACGCCCAGCACCCGGCCAGCCGACGCCAGTGCGGCGTCGGAATCCTTCGTGTCCTTGCCCTCGACCGCGCGCCGCAGCGCCGGCACGGACAGGACGGTCTCGAGGCAGCCGCGGCGCCCGCAGGCGCACTGCACGCCGTCGTCCACGACGGTGACATGGCCGATCTCACCGGCGGCGTCACCCTGGCCGTGCACGCGGACGCCGTCGACCACCACACCCGCGCCGACACCGGCACCGACGGTGACCACGAGCATCCCGGAGCTGCCGCCGCCGTAGGTGAACTCGCCGAGGGCCGCCGTGTTGGCGTCGTTCGCGACGTGCACCGGCAGTCCCAGGCGCTCGCCCAGGAGCTCGGCGAGCGGCACGTCGTACCACCCGCGGTTGGGCGCCTCGACGACGCGGCCGTCCAGGTCGATGATGCCGGGCGAGCCGACGCCGACGCCGATCACCGGGTGGTTCGCCGCGGCCACGAGCCGGCGCACGAAGCGGGTGAGCAGGTCGACGAGCTCGTCGCCCGTGCGGCCGTCGATGTCGAGCTGCCGGCGCACCACGATCTCGCCCGTGAGGCTGAGGACCGCGCCGCGCATCCGGCCGTGCTCCGTGAGGTCCACCGCGACGATCTGGTAGGCGTCCGACCGCAGCCCCACGAGGATCGCGGGCTTGCCGACACGCTGGCCCGGCCGGGTGCCGAGCTCCTCCACCAGCCCCTCGGTGATGAGCACCGAGACCAGGTCGGAGATGGTCACGCGGGTGAGCGAGGTCGCTCGTGCGAGGTCGGCCCGGGAGGTGGGCCCCTCGTGGAAGAGGTGCTGCAGCACCAGGGACCGGTTGTGCGCCCTGGCGTGCTCGGGGAGCACCTTGGACGTCGCGCGCAACCGTGCGCCGAGCCCTCGCCCGGTGCCGTTGCGTTCTGTCGCCGTCGCCATGTTTGTTAGTAGACCTCCTTAACAGAGTCCCTGTCCATCGCCGGGTATGACCCGTAACAAGACTGTTACGTGGGTCACGCTTGCCCAGGGCGGAGCCGGACCTGCCGTCGCTTGCGGATTACTTCACGTGCCTGACGAAACCGAGCCTGCCGTACGCCGACGGAGCAGGCACGGCGTGACCGCACCGTGATCAAATACTGCGCAAAACCGAAGAAAAATCCGGTCACCGGGTCCACAAGTTCACAAAGGGATCACAGTTCTCAGGTGGGGAGCGTTCCGGCCTGACGGGCCTCCTACGCTCGTCCCATGAAGCGCATCCGGCCGGCCATGGGGGACGCGGGCCCGCCCGCGTGGCGGCCCTTCCGTACCCTCCTGGCGGCACTGACCACCGGGATCCTCGTCGTCGCCCTCGGGGCCTGCTCGGGCGGGGGCGCGAGCGACTCCGACGGCTCGGGGGCCGCCGTGGAGGAGGGTGCCGCGCAGAGCGAACCCCTCTCCCCCGACGGGGCGCGGGACGCCGTCGCCGACGCGACCGGCGCCGTCGGCCTGGCCGAGGCCCCCCAGGAGGCCGTGGACCGCGAGCTCGTCACGACGGGCAGCGCGACGCTCGCGGTGGAGGACCCGTTCGACGCCGCCGAGCGCATCGCGGGCCTCGTCGAGGGCGCCGGCGGACGCGTCGAGACCCGCGACGAGCAGGCCGCGACGGACCACGAGCCCGGCAGCGCCTCGATGACCCTGCGCATCCCCGCCGACCGGGTGTCCGCCACGCTGGACGCCCTCGGGGAGCTCGGCGAGGTGCGCGACCGGCACGTCGAGACCGTGGACGTCACCGGCACGGCCCAGGACCTGGACGCCCGCATCGAGGCGCTGCGCACGTCGACCGACCGGCTCCGTGAGCTCATGGCCGACGCCGACCGGACGTCCGACCTCATCGAGATCGAGGCGGAGCTGTCCACGCGCCAGGCGGAGCTCGACTCCCGGGTCTCCGAGCGCAACCGCCTCTCCGACGAGGTCGCGATGTCCACGCTGCACGTCGAGATCGTCGCGGAGGGCACGCCGGCCGCCCAGGCACGGCCCGGCGGGTTCGTCGGCGGTCTCACGGCGGGGTGGAACGCCCTGGTGAGCACCTTCAACGTGGTCGTCCTCGTGCTCGGGGCGATCATCCCGTGGCTGGCGCTGGTCGGCGTCGTGCTCCTCGTGGTCATGGGGGTCCGCCGTCAGGTCGCCCGCACGCGCGCCGCGGGTCCGACGCCGCCCGCCGCCGAGCCGGAGCCCGCGCCCGCCGAGTGAGCCGGACGCACCACGGCCCTGGTCCGACGTACCGGTGACGTCGGACCAGGGCCGTGGTGCGTGGTCGTGCAGGTCAGTCGGTGACGGCCAGCGCGTCGATCTCCACCAGCATCTCCTCGCGCGGCAGCCCCGTGAAGACGGTGGTGCGGCTCGGCAGCACCCCGCCAGGGCAGTGCTTCGTCACGAACTCGCCGTAGGCCTCGTTCATGACGGCGAAGTCCTCCCGCTTGGTGAGGTAGACGCGCAGCATCACCACGTCGTCGAAGGTGGCGCCGCCCGCCTCGACGATCGCCCGGACGTTCTCCAGCGTGCGGGTCGTCTGCGCCGCGACGTCGCCGGGGTACAGGTACTCCCCCGACGCCGGGTCGACCGGCCCCTGACCCGACACCTGCACGAACGGGCCCTTGCGCACACCCTGGTGGAACGTGTGCGCGGGCGCGGGGGCGTCGGGGGTGGAGATGGCGGTCTTCGTGGTCATCGGTTCTCCTTGCTGAGTCGTGCGGTGATCGGTCGGTCCTGCTGGTCAGAAGTCGAGCGTGACCTGCTCGACGACGTCGTCGCCCCGGGTCACCAGGGCCGTCCGGTACTTGTCGAGCACGGTGCACGGGTGCGAGATGCCGAAGCCGACCACGTCTCCGGGCCGGAGCACGCCGTCGGACGCCGGCTCGACGGACAGGTAGGCGTGCTGGTCGTTCAGAGCGGTCACCCGCACCCCGGGCAGCTCACGGGCCTCGCCCAGCCGGCCGGCGGCGTCCGGCGTGCGCGCCACGAGCGGAGTCGGCAGGTCGATGTCGAACGACACGTCCCGGCGGCCCATCCCGACGATGACGAGCCCGGGCTCCGGCGCGGACAGCACCGAGGCCCAGACGCGGATCGCCGGGCGCAGCCGGTCGACGCCCATCCGGGTCCACGGGTCGGCGTGCAGGTAGTGGCCGTGGTCGTGGGTCACGTACGCTCCGGAGCGGATCACGGCCCGCGCCGGCACCTCGGCGCCCGAGGCGTCCCGCAGCGGAGCACCCAGGTGCTGCGCCACGACGTCGGCGAACGCGCTGCCGCCCGCGCTGAGCACCACGGGGCCGTCCACCAGGCCGGCCAGCTCCGCCCCGGTCTCGCGCAGCTCCTCGCACCACCGGCCGACGGCGGCCAGCTCCTCGGCGCTGGTGCCGCTCGCCACAGGCCCCTCGTACCCGGCCACGCCGACGAGCCGCAGTCCCGCGTCGTGCACCCGCCCGGCGAGCGCGACGGCGTCGGACCGGCCGCGCACACCGGTGCGGCCGCCGGGCACGCCCAGCTCGACGAGCACGCCGAGCCGTGCCGCGGCCTGCGGGTCCGCGCCCGCGAACCCGGTGGCGAGCAGGTCGAGGCCGGGCTGTGAGTCGACGTAGACCCAGACCTCCTCGGCGGCGCCGCTCGCCAGCGCCGCGCGGAGCCACGCGACGTCGCGCGGGTCGACGATCTCGTTCGCGAGGAAGACACGCGGGACGCCCCAGCCGAGCACGGTCCGGAGCTGCCCGGGCGTGGCCACCGTGGCACCCCACACCCCGACCGCGGACTGGCGCTCCCAGACCCGGCGCGACATGTGGGTCTTGACGTGCGGGGCGTGCTCCACGCCCGTGGCGGCGAACGCCCCCGCCACCGTCGCGATGTTGTGCTCCAGCGACGCCTCGTCGAGCGTCAGCAGGGGCCAGAGGAACGTGGGGTCGTCGATGCGTGACACCCCCACATCCTGCCTTGTCACGGGAGCGGACCGCACACGCCGATCACTCTCGCCGTCCGAGTCGCCCGCCGGGTCGTTCCCCGGCGGCCGGGGACGGCAGGTTCTCCACGCCGCCGTCCTCCCGCCAGCCGCCCATGCCCGCCCAGCCGCCGGCCGCGGTCTCGGCGGCCAGGTCCCGCGGGTAGCCCTCGACACCGGGCCTGGTCTGCCAGGGAAGGGGCCCGGCCAGCGGGCGGTACTCGACGCCGTACGCGTCCAGGCGCGGCAGGTGGCGGCGTTCGAGGCGGTCCAGGAACTCCTTCGACGCCGTCGTCCCGGGCTCCCGGTCGACGGCGGGCGACCAGGCCACCTCGGCGAAGGCGGCCAGCCGGGGGTAGGTCGCGTAGTCGACCCGCCGCGCGCTGTCGAGATGCTCGCTCCACACCTGCGCCTGCACTCCCAGCAACCGCCCGGCCCCTCGTCGGGTGCCGGGTGCCCGCGGGGTCTCGGTGCCAGGAGCCCGCAGATCCCCAGCACCCAGCGCGGCCGGGAAGGGGTCGAAGGCGTAGACGTCCTCGACCGTGCGGAGGAAGCCCACCGGGATCGGTTCCGCGGGGTGGTCGCCCGCGCGGTGGTCCAGGTACACGACCTGCTCGGGCGCCATGACCACGTCGTGCCCGGCCGCGAGCGCGGCGGCGCCCTGCGCGTAGCCCCGCCAGGACGTGACGATCACGTCGCGCGGCAGCATCGGCGACACGGCCTCGTCCCAGACGACCGCGCGGCGGCCGGCGTCGGACACGTGCTCCGCGAGGCGGGACACGAACCAGCCGTGCAGCTGCGCGACGTCCGGGGCGCCGTCGGGCCCGACCAGGCCGAGCGCGCGGGCGCGGGCGACGATGTGCGGCGCGTCCCGCCAGAGCGTGGTCGGCACCTCGTCACCGCCCAGCGCGACGAACGGCGCGTCGAAGACGTCGAGCACCTCGTCGAGCACGTGGCGGAAGAACGCGAGCGAACCCTCGGACGGGTCGAGCACGTCCTGGCTGATGCCCCAGGTGGTGCGGACCCCCTGCCGGTCCTTGCGGGTGCCGAGCTCGGGGTAGGCAGCGACGGCGGCCTCGACGTGGCCGGGCACGTCGATCTCCGGGACCACGGTGACGCCGCGGTCGCGGGCGTACGCGACGATCTCGCGCAGGTCGTCCTGCGTGTAGAAGCCGCCGTGCGGGCGGCCGTCGCGGGAGCCGGTGCGCCAGGTGCCCACGGTGGACTCACGGCGCCACGCGCCCGTCCGCGTGAGCTCGGGGTAGCGGTGGACCTGCACCCGCCAGCCCTGGTCGTCGGTGAGGTGGAGCTGCAGCACGTTGAGCCGGTGGGCGGCGGCGAGGTCGACGAAGCGCAGCACGTCGTGCTTCGGCAGGAAGTGGCGGGCGACGTCGAGCAGGACGCCGCGCCACTCGAAGCGCGGGTGGTCCTCGATCCGCACGGCGGGCAGCAGCAGCTCCGACGGGACGTCGCGGTAGGGCGCGGACGCACTCCGGAAGGCCGCCGGGCCGGCGAGCTGACGCAGGGCCTGGACGGCCGCGTGCGCACCGGAGAGGTCCGCGGCCTCGATCCGCACGACGGCGGGCGGCGCCGCGCCCGTGGCCGGAGCCGGCGCGTCCGCGGCCGGCCGCGGCGTGGCAGGGGCCGGCGCCGCGGGGCCCACGTCGAGGCGGTAGGCCCCGGCAGGCAGCCCGGCGTCCCGCGCGACGACGACGTCGGCCTCCGGGCCGGTCACGGGCACCAGGTCGATCCCGAAGGCCTGGCCCATGGCCTGACGCCACCAGCGGGCAGCGGGCCGCAGCGCCGGGTCCGCCAGGACGGTCGCACCGTCCCCGAGCCGCGCCAGAGTGCCCCGGACCTGCATCGACGCAGGCACGGGGACGAGTCCAGGATCTCCGGGGTGGTGCACGGCTGCCACGATAGCGTGACGCCCCGCCGTCAGATCCAGCCGTGCTCGGCCGCGATGCGGGCCGCCTCGTGCCGGTTGGCGGCGCCGAGCTTGGCGATGGCGGCCGCGAGGTAGTTGCGGACGGTCCCGCGCGAGAGCGACACCCGCTGGGCGATCTCGTCGACGGGCGCACCGTCGCGCGCGAGCGCCAGCACGTCGGTCTCGCGCGGGGTGAGCGGCGAGTCGCCGGCGCCGATCGCCTCGGCGGCGAGATCCGGGTCGACGTACCGGCCGCCTGCGGCGACCTTCCGCACGACGTCGGCGAGCACCTGCGCCGACACGGTCTTGGGCAGGAAGGCGCGCGCGCCCGCGGCGAGCGCCGACTTCAGGTATCCGGGCCGGCCGTGCGACGTGACGATGATGCAGCGGCACTCGGGCAGCTCGGTCGCGAGCCGGCGGGTCACCTCGATCCCGTCCGGCTCGGGCATCTGGAGGTCGAGCAGGGCGACGTCGGGCCGCACGCGCAGCGCCGTGGCCACGGCCTCCTGGCCGGACGCCGCCTGCCCGACCACCTCGAGGTCGTCCTGGAGGTCGAGCAGTCCGGCGACGGCGTCGCGGATGAGGTGCTCGTCGTCGGCGACGAGGATGCGGGTCATGTCAGGCCTCTCTGGGCACCGGGACTGGACAGCGGGATCTGGGCGTCGAGCAGGAACCAGTCTCCGTCGCGGCGGGTGGTGACCCGGCCGCCGACGGACCGGAGGCGGTCGGCCATGGCCCGCAGGCCGGTCCCCCCGCCGTCGCGGCCTGTGGCGTCGGTGCCGGGTTGACCCGCGCCGTCGTTCGCGAGAGTGAGCTGCACCTGCCCGTCCTCGGTCGTCGTGGCGAGCGTGACCTGGGTGGCCGACGAGTGCCGCAGCACGTTCGTCACGCCCTCGCGCACCACCCAGGCCAGGGCCTCGGCGTACTCCTGCGGCACGGGCGAGCCGGTCACGGTGCAGCGGATGCCGGCCGAGGCGAGCAGGGATCGTGCGCCGGCCACCTCCCCGTCCCAGGTCACGCGGGTCTCGCCGCGCACGACGCGGCGCACCTCGTTCCCGGCCTCGTCCGCGAGCTGCCGGACGGCGGCGATCTGCTCGGCCGCGCGCTCGCCGCCGCCCCGGCGGACGAGCTCGGCGGCGAACTCGCTCTTGACGGCGATCGTGGTGAGCGTGCGCCCGAACACGTCGTGCAGGTCGCGGGAGATGCGCAGGCGCTCGTTCGCGAGCGCGAGCGCGGCGCGGTCCTCGTGCGCCCGCTGGAGGTCGCGCAGCACCCGCAGCACCCACGTGCTGCTCCACGAGCTCCACAGGCACAGGGTGATCAGCCCCACGCCCACCGCGACGCCCAGCGGGCTGCCGGCGGCGGCCAGCGGGGCGGCGACGAGCACGATCGCACCGTTGAGGTAGAGCGTGGGCCGTGCGTCGAGCACCGGCACGACGGCCGCGGCCGCCGAACCGACGGCGGCCGCGGAGGTGAGCCGCATCTCCGGCACGGGCCCGGTCAGCGAGACCACCACGAGCCCGGCCAGGCCCACCAGCCACGCGACGACGACGCCCCGGGCCACCGCCCGCGGACGCTCCACCAGCACGTCGAGCGCCCAGCGGGTGACCAGGAAGTTCCCGGCGGTGACGACGCAGGTCAGCGCGGCCGCCAGAGCGAACCACCCGAGGTGGCCGGAGACCGCCTCCCGACCGGTCGGGAGACCGGCGCTGAACAGGGAGACGACCGGTGTGACGGCCACCCCGTACGTGGACCAGCGCACGTAGGCCTCGAACCGCCGCGTGCTGACCGTCGAGCCCGCGCCCGCGAACCGTCGCTCCCCCATGCGCCACATTCTGCCTGCTGTCCTGGCCACCGGGAGCGGGGCCGGGGAGGTGGCCGGCCGCGGGTCAGTTCCCGACACCGTCGAGCAGCCAGTGGTAGCGCAGGCGCAGCGCTCGTTCGGTGCTGGCGGCCGCCGCGGCCAGCGTCAGGCCGATGTTGAGCCATGCCGGCAGCACGACGGGCGACGTGAACGTGCCGAACCGCTCGGCCACCGGCGGCAGCCTGAAGAGCACCTCGGCGAGCTGCGGCACCAGCAGGACCACGGAGACGACCAGCACCAGGACCGACACGGCGCTGACCAGCCGGCCGATCCCGGGGTTCTCGCGGTCGAGGCGGGCGCGACGCCCCTCCGCCGACGCCGGGTCCGGCACGAGCTGGTACTCGGACCCGTCGTCGGCCACGTAGTGGCACCGCCGGAGCCCGAAGGCCGTCTTGACCACCTCGATGGTGCCGCCCTCGACGGGGAACGCCGCGGGGAGCTTCGACGTGGCCTGCTGCCGGCCGTCCACGTAGAGGTGCGCCCGGCCCTCGCCGTCGTCCCCCTGCAGGTGACGCACCTCGACGGCGTAGGTCACCTGCCCGCCGTCCGGGCGGGCCAGGGTCAGGTAGAGCAGCGACCTGCTCAGGTGCTGCCACCACCGGAAGGGCTGGAGCGGACGGCCGTCCCCCGGCCTGACCCGTCGTGCGGCGCGCCGCATCGTCCAGCTCGTGCCGCGCCCGTCGGACGTACCGTCCTCGCTCATGTCGTCCTCCTGCCTCGTGTGCTGTCGTGGTGTGCTGGTGTGGTGCGCTGGTGTGATGTCGGCCCGGGCGGGTCAGGAGGCCCGGCAGGACGTGTCGCGGGCGGGCATCTCGCCGTCGACGAGGTAGCTCGTGCCGATGTTCAGTGCGCACGCGTTACCGCCGAGCACGTAGACACCGTGACCGCTGCCGTCGACCGTCACCAGTCGAGACCGGTCGGCGAACTTCTCGCGCAGGCGCTGACCGCCCGCGAGCGGGGTGACCGGATCGCGCCGGTTCTGCAGGATCAGCACGTTGCGAGGACCCTCGTCGTTGATCGCCACCGGCGGTCCGGCCGGCTCGGGCCAGTAGGAGCACGGCAGGATGTTCGCCGACGCGGCGCCGAACAGCGGGAACCTCGTGCGGTCCTCGGCGACCGCCTTCCGGTAGGTGTCGACGTTCTCGTCCCACTCGACGTCGTTGCAGGTCGTGGCCAGGAACACCGACAGCGCGTTGGAGACCGGCGACACCTCGCCGTCCGCCGCGGTGCCGGTGCCGGTGCCGGTGCCGGTGCCCGTGCCCGTGCCGGACAGCGTGCCCAGGCCCGACAGGACGCCGTCGAGGTCGGTCGTGTCCAGCAGGTTCCGGACGGCGGTGCCGTCACCCTTCTGGAGCCACTGCCAGGTCTGCGCCGTCCGCCCGTAGGACCGCTCGCTGTAGAGGCCCACGAAGATCGCCTGGCGGAACAGCGCGCCGTCCACCCCGTCGACCGGGCTCTCGTCCAGCCGCTCGGCGGTCTCGAAGTACGTCGCGCGCACCTGCGCCGGCGTGCGGCCCAGGCCGTAGGCGGCGTGCCGCTCGGCCGCCCACCTCGCGAAGTCCGGGAACGTCTGTTCCATGCCCAGCGCGAACCGGCGCAGCCCCTCCCGGTCGAGGTGCGTGTCACCGACGTTGCTGTCGAGCACCACCCGGTCGGCGGTCTCGGGGAACATCGACGCGTACGCCGCACCGAGCGCCGTCCCGTACGAGTAGCCCAGGAAGCTGGCCTTCTCCTCGCCGAGCGCCGCCCGGATGCTGTCAAGGTCGCGGGCCATGTTCGCCGTCGACACGTGGTGGAGCCCGCCGTTCTCGTTCGTGCGCGCGCACTGCGCGGCGGCCTCCTCGACGATCTCCGCGCGCTCGAGCACCGCGGCGTCGTCCGGCGCGTACGGCGGGATGTTGCCGTAGTAGCCGCCGTCGACGGGGAACTCGCAGTCGACCCGCGTCGAGTGACCGACGCCGCGGGTGTCCATGCCGATCAGGTCGTAGGCGCTCAGCACGCTGTCGGGCAGGCCCTGGGATGCCAGGAGCGTGGGCTGCGTGAGCCCCGAGCCACCCGGGCCGCCGGGGTTGAGCAGCAGGATGCCGCGCCGCTCGGCGGGGTCGGTGCTCGCCAGCCGCGAGATCTCCAGGTCGATCTGCTGCCCGTCGGGGTCGGAGTAGTCCAGCGGCACGGACACGGTCGCGCAGCTCAGCACGTACGGCAGAGCCTCCGCCGCGACCTCTGCGGGGCACTCGCCCCACTCGGCCTGTGCGGGAGCTGCTTGTGCAGGAGTCGCCTGTGCGGCGCCGGCCTCGGCATCACCCCGCACGGCGGCAGCGGCGGGTCCGGCCAGCGCTCCGGCCAGGCCCAGCACGGCGAGCAGGGCCACGGCGCGGCGTCGCGCACGCCACGGTCGGGCGGCAGGGGCGCCGAGGCGCGGTGTGTCGGACGGGTTCGGGTACGGAGGACTGAGCTCGTCTCGGTTCATGTACCCAGCCTCCGCCGGCGCACGCGCGCCCGGCAGTGCCATGAATCACCAGCCCGCCCACCGTTCGCACGGGCCGGACCATGACGGATGTCATGCCCGGGGACAGGACCGGGTACGACGAAGCGCCGCGCCCCCGAGGGGGCACGGCGCTTCGTGGAAGGGTGGAGCTGCCGGGAATCGAACCCGGGTCCGGTATCGGTTTTCGAGGACTTCTCCGGGCGCAGTCTGCTGTGGATTTTCTCGGCCCCCGTGCTCGCGCAGACACGTTCACGGACAGGCCCAGTCACCTGAGAGTCCCCGCAGCCCCGATGACGAGGGCTACGAGCAGTGGCTTCCTAGATGACGCGGGTGACCGGAGCGGAAGCAGACTCCGGGCCCACGGACTTCGGGCTCGCTCAGGCGGCGAGGGCGAAGTCGTTGCGCGAGTTATCGGCAACTATTGGTTTACAGGCATCGTTAACGAGATAAGCCTGCATCCTCGGCCCGCTTCTCCTCGAAGCACGACCACCGTCGAAACCGATCAGCCCCTATGGTGTTTTCAACCAGCCCCCGGCCGGGCCCTTCGCCCGTCCGGAGTCATCCCAGTCTAGGGGATCAACACCCTGACCGGGAACGTTATTTCCGCGACACCCGGCTCAGCCGAGCATCTCCTTGTGCCGCATGGCCCGCCGTGCCTCGCGCATGTCCTGCTGCTCGCGCAGCGTCTGACGCTTGTCGTACTCCTTCTTGCCGCGGGCCAGCGCGATCTCGACCTTGGCCCGGCCGTCCAGGAAGTACAGGCGGAGCGGCACGAGGGTGTGGCCCTTCTCGCGCGACTTCGACTCCAGCCGCGCGATCTCCTCGCGGTGCAGCAGCATCTTGCGCCGACGCCGCGGCGCGTGGTTGTTCCACGTGCCCTGGAAGTACGCGGGGATGTGCACGTTCTCGAGCCACGCCTCGCCACGATCGATGGTGGCGTAACCGTCGGTGAGCGACGCACGCCCCATCCGCAGCGCCTTGACCTCGGTGCCCGAGAGCACCAGGCCGGCCTCGAAGACGTCCTCGATCACGTAGTCATGACGGGCCTTCTTGTTGTTCGCCACGATCTTGCGCGGATCGTCCACGTTCTTCTTGGCCATGGTCTCCCTCCGGGGTCAGTGCTGGTCCGGCCTGCCCCGTGCAGGCAGCGCGACGTCCCATTTTACGCGCCAGACCCGGACGGACCAGGCTTTAACCGCCCGTTCGCTCAGAGCCAGGTCATCGGGTCCACGGTCGAGCCGTTCACGTACAGCTCGAAGTGCAGGTGGCAGGCCGTGGACGTGCCCGTGGTCCCCGAGTAGCCGATCACCTGACCCCGCGAGACGTGCTGTCCGGACGAGACGGCGAACGAGGTGAGGTGGTTCGAGCTGGACATGACGCTCGTGCCGCTGGAGGTGTAGCCGTGGTCGATCAGCACCTGGTTGCCGAGTCCCGCCAGGGTACGCGCGTACAGCACGGTGCCGTCGGCGGCCGCCAGGATCGGTGTGCCGCAGTACGCCCGGAAGTCCGTGCCGGCGTGCAGCCGGGAGTAGTTCAGCACCGGGTGGAACCGCATGCCGTAGGAGGAGGTGATGTACGGGTTCGCCGTCGGATAGCTGAGGAACGACAGGGTGCCGCCACCGGACGACCCGCCCGAGGACCCTCCGGACGACCCGCCCGAGGAGCCGCCCGAGGTGTCGCCGGACGACGACTCCTCGGCCGCTGCCGCCTCTCGCTCCGCCCGTTCCCGGGCCAGCCGCTCGTCACGCTCCCGCTGGTCGGCGATGATGCCCTTGAGATCGGACTCGATGGAGCTCAGCTCCTGCTCGGTGTCGCGCATGTTCGCCAGCGCGACGTCCTTGCGGCGCTCGATGCGCGCCTTGAGCCGCTCCTGCTCCTCGATCAGGCGCTCGATCTCCGCCTTGCGCTCCACCGCGGCCTGCTTGGCCTGCTCCTTGGAGCGCACGTTCTCGTCGGCCAGGCGCTTGAGCTCCGTGACCGCCTCGCGGATCGCCGTCAACCGGGCCTGCAGGTTCCGCGCGGTGGCCTCGGCGTCCTGCAGCTCGGCCAGGGTGCGCGCCCGGATCCGGGCCGCCGACGACGAGACCGAGTACCCGTCGATGAACTCCTCGGTGCTCTCGGCCCCGGTCACCAGCCCGATCGTCGACCCGGTGCCCGCGCCGCGCAGCTCCTCGCGCGCCATCTGCGCGATGTCCTCGCGCGCGCCGTCCACCTTCCCGGACCCGTCCTGGAGCTGGCGGCTGACCGTCGCCTCCTCCACCTGGGCGTCCGCGAGCCGCTGCGCGAGGATCGCCGCCTCGCGCTCGGCACGCTCCAGCTCGGCCTCGGCGACGGCCAGCTCGGCCTCCGCCACGGGCAGGCGTCCCTCGACCTGGTTGAGCTCCAGGACGGCGTCGGCGAGCTGGGCGTCGGTGTGCTCCAGCTCGGACTCCAGGCTCTCGCGCTCCTGCTCCTTCGCGGCCTGCTCGCGCTCGGCGGCGGCCCGGCGGTCGTCGAGGTCGTCGGCGTGCACGGCAGCCGAGCCGCCCACGAGCAGCAGCACGGCGAGCGCCGCGGCCAGCGGGCCGCGCGCCCGGGACAGGGGGTTTCGGAGCGCAGTCATCAGATCCTCGTGTACCGGTTCAGGGTGAAGAAGGACGAGAGAGCAGCCAGGGCGACGGCGATGACCACGAGCAGGGGCGCGACCTGGAGCACGTCGACCTCCGACACGTAGGCCACCCAGTCGACGGACCGTTCGAGCCAGTCGGTGACCATGAAGCGCACCGCCACCCAGAGCCCGGCCCCCGCGAGCAGGGACCCGAGCACGGCCGCCAGTGCGCCCTCCAGCAGGAAGGGGAGCTGGATGAACAGGTTGGACGCACCCACCAGGCGCATGATCTCCGTCTCCTTGCGGCGGGAGACCGCACTCAGGCGGATGGTCGTGGTGATCAGCAGCACCGCCGCCAGGAGCATGACGCCGGCCAGTCCCGCCGCGAGCAGGGTGGCCACGTTCAGGGTGCGGAAGAGCGGCTCGAAGACGGCCCGCTGGTCCTCGACGATCTCGACGCCGTCCCGCCCGGACAGCACGTCGCTCACGACGGCCACCTGCTCGGCGTCCGTCAGCTTGAGGCGGAGCGAGGCCTGCATGTCCTCGACGGTGAGCTGCGTGCCCTGGTAGCCGTCCGGGTACCGCTGCTCGAACGCGTCGAACGCCTGCTGCTTCGACTCGAACCAGACCCGGCTGACCTGGCCCGACAGCTCGGTGTCGATGACCTGGCGCAGCGCGTCGACCTGCTGGTCGGTAGCCTCGCCGCCGGCGCACGACGGCGCGGCCGACTTGCCCTGGGGGCACAGGAAGACCGACACCTCGACCCGGTCGTACCAGTCGTCCTTGAGCTTGCCGATCTGGGCCTGGAGCAGGGCGCCCGCACCCACGAACGTCAGGGACACGAAGGTGACGAGCACGACGGCCACGACCATCGTGGTGTTCCGGCGCAGCCCCGAGAAGACCTCGCCGAGCACGAACTGGAAGCGCACGTCAGGACCCCCGGACCGTCTGGACCGGCAGGCGGGTCCCGTTGCCCGGGGCGTCCAGCACGGGCGACGCCCCGACGTCGGGCAGGATCGCCTCGCGCTCGCCGTAGCCGCCGCGCGCCTCGTCGCGGACGACGACGCCGTCGGACAGCTCGACGACCCGGCGACGCATCTCGTTGACGATCTCGTCGTCGTGCGTGGCCATGACGACCGTGGTGCCGGTGCGGTTGATGCGGTCCAGCAGGCGCATGATGCCCAGCGAGGTGGTGGGGTCGAGGTTGCCCGTCGGCTCGTCCGCCAGGAGGATCTGCGGCCGGTTCACGATGGCGCGCGCGATGGCGGCGCGCTGCTGCTCACCGCCCGACAGCTCGGTGGGCATCCGCTTCTCCTTGCCCGCCAGGCCGACCATGTCCAGCACCTCGGGCACCGTGTCCCGGATGACGTGCCGGGGCTTTCCGATCACCTGCAGGGCGAACGCCACGTTCTCGTGGACCGTCTTGTTCTGCAGCAGCCGGAAGTCCTGGAACACCACGCCGAGCTGGCGACGCAGCGTCGGCACCCGCCAGCCCGAGAGGTTGGCGACGTCGCGCCCCGCCACGTAGACGCGGCCGCGGGTGGGTCGCTGCTCGCGCAGCACCAGCGACAGGAAGGTGGACTTGCCCGAGCCCGAGGCCCCCACGAGGAAGACGAACTCGCCACGCTCGACGTCCACGGAGACCTGGTCGAGGGCAGGCCGTGCGCCGCGCGCGTAGACCTTCGACACGTTCTCGAACCTGATCACGAGCCCGACACTAAGTGGGGTGCCCCGTGGCGTGTCGGGGAGACACGCCGACGGGGGTCACCCGGTCACGGGCTCCGCCTCGCCATACCAGCGCAAACCCCTGTGTAACCGGCATTTCGCCGGGGCTGTCCCCGTGCCGGACCCCGCCGGATGGGGTCTGATGGGGGAACCGGCCCCCGGCAACAGGAGCGTGAGCTGATGCGTGCTGTCGTGTTCGAGAAGTTCCAGACCTTCCCCACCCTGCGCGAGGTGGACCGGCCGAGCCCGGGCCCGGGCGAGGTGCTGCTGAAGATCGCCGGCTCCGGTGCCTGCCACTCCGACGTGGCGCTGTACAAGGAGTTCGCCGAGGGCCAGCCGGGGTCGTTCGCGCCGCCGTTCGTGCTGGGGCACGAGGCCTCCGGCTGGATCGAGGAGCTGGGACCGGGCGTCACCGGGTTCAGCGAGGGCGACGCCTACCTCGTGTACGGACCCAACGGCTGCGGGCACTGCAAGGCCTGCTCGCGGGGACAGGACACGTACTGCGAGAACGCCGCGACCATGCCGTGGGCGGCCACGGGCATCGGGCGGGACGGCGGCATGGCGGAGTACATGGTGACGCCGGCCCGCAACCTGGTGCCGCTGGGCGACGCCGACCCCGTGGCCGCCGCTCCCCTGGCCGACGCGGGTCTCACGCCGTACCACGCGATCAAGCTGTCCCTGCCCAAGCTCGCGGGCGGCGGGAAGTTCGCGCTGGTGGTCGGGCTCGGCGGGCTCGGGCAGATCGCGGTGCAGATCCTCACCGCGCTCACCGGCGCGACCGTGATCGCCACGGACATGAAGCAGGACGCCATGGACCGCGCGGCGGCCGCCGGCGCCGTCACGGTGCCCGGCGGGCCGGACCAGGTCGCGGCGATCCGCGAGATCACGGGCGGCCGCGGCGTGGACGCGGCGTTCGACCTGGTGGGCGCGGCACCGACGATCAAGACCGCCCAGGCGTGCCTGGCCCAGCAGGGCCGGCTCACCGTGGTCGGGATCGCCGGGGGCGTCACCGAGTGGAGCTTCTTCACCAACCCCTACGAGGCCGAGATCACGAACACCTACTGGGGCACGGTCGAGGAGCTCTACGAGGTGGTGGCGATGTACCGCGCGGGGCAGATCGTGCCCGACGTGGAGCGCTACAGCCTCGACCAGTTCGACGAGGCGTACCGCAAGCTCGAGTCGGGACAGCTCTCCGGGCGCGCCGTCATCGTGCCGCACGCCTGACCGGCGCGGGCGGCGCGCCGTCGTGCCGCCCGCCTCGGGCTCAGCTGCCCGAGCCGCCCCGGCGCCAGCGGATGCCGGCCTCGATGAAGTCGTCGATGGCGCCGTCGAACACGGCCTGCGGGTTGCCCGACTCGTGCTCGGTGCGCAGGTCCTTGACCATCTGGTACGGCTGCAGCACGTAGGACCGCATCTGGTCGCCCCAGCTGGCCTTGATGTCGCCGGCCATCTCCTTCTTCTTCGCGGCCTCCTCCGCCTTGCGGAGCAGCAGCAGGCGCGACTGGAGCACGCGGTAGGCGGCGGCGCGGTTCTGGATCTGCGACTTCTCGTTCTGCATCGCGACCACGACGCCGGTCGGGATGTGCGTCATGCGCACGGCGGAGTCGGTCGTGTTGACCGACTGGCCACCCGGGCCCGAGGAGCGGTAGACGTCGATCTTGAGCTCCGACTCGGGGATGTCGATGTGGTCGGTCTGCTCGATGAGCGGGATCACCTCGACCGCGGCGAAGGACGTCTGCCGCCGGCCCTGGTTGTCGAACGGCGAGATGCGCACCAGGCGGTGCGTGCCCGCCTCGACCGACAGGTTGCCGAAGGCGTAGGGCACGTTGACCTCGAAGGTCGCGGACTTGAGGCCCGCCTCCTCCGCGTACGAGGTGTCGCCGACCTTGGTCGGGTAGCCGTGCCGCTCGGCCCAGCGCAGGTACATGCGCATGAGCATCTCCGCGAAGTCGGCGGCGTCGACGCCGCCCGCACCCGCGCGGATGGTCACGACGGCCTCGCGGGCGTCGTACTCCCCGTTCAGCAGGGTGCGGACCTCGAGGGCGGCGAGGTCCTTGCGGATCTTGGCGACCTCCTCCTCGGCCTCGGCGAGCGAGTCCGCGTCGTCCATCTCCTGGCCCAGCTCGACGAGCGTCTCGACGTCGTCGATGCGGGCCGCGAGCTTCTCGACACGGCTCAGCTCGGCCTGGGCGGCCGAGAGCGCGGAGGTGACCTTCTGGCCCTCCTCCGGGTCGTCCCACAGGTTGGGCGCCGACGCCTGCTCCGACAGCTCGGCGATCTTGGCCTCGAGCGCGGTGGGGTCGCTCACGGCCTCGATGGACTCGAGGGTCGTGCGGAGCGCCTTGATCTCTGCGGGGAAGTCGTTGGTTGCCACGATGTTCAAGGTTACCCGCGCATCGCGGTGCCCGACGCCGGAACGCCCGCGTGCTACGCCGCAGGCCGGACGCGGGCGACGCCGCGGGCCCGGTGGCGGGCATCCGCCGCAGGCCCGGTGGCGGGCGTCCGCCGCAGGCCCGGCAGCGGGATCAACCCTGGCGAGGCTCCGGAAGCTCGCGGCCGAACATCTGGGCGGTCGCGCGGGCGCTCGGGGTGCCGGCGTCGGGGTCGGCGCCGTGGTCGACCAGCGCCTGGACCACCTCCCCGGCCCCCTTGAAGACGGCACCCGCCAGCGGCGACTGGTTGCGGCCGTTCAGCCGGTTCACGTCAGCACCGCGCTCGGCGAGGCCCGCCGTGAGGCCCGCATGGCCGTGGTACGAGGCGAGCATCAGCAGGGTGTTGCCCGCCTCGTCGGCCAGGTCCGCCGGCAGCCCCGCGTCCACGAGGTCCAGCAGCACGTCGGCGCCCTGGTGGGCGAGGTCGAAGATCTGCTCCGGCTCCAGGCGCGTGCCGCCCCCGTCGCCCGTGCTCTGCTGGTCGGCGCTCTCGCTCATGCCCCCAACCTAAGCGGTCCAGGCAGCTCCGGCAGCCAGGTCCCGGCCGGGCCGCTGGTCAGGTCGAGCTCGACGTCACCAGGCCCTGGCCGTCGCCGTGGCAATGAGCGCGACGCCTCCGCCGTACTCGTCCGTGAACCAGCGCAGCAACGGCGGCCGCGACACCCCCTCGAGGACCACACGGGCCGACCGGCCGTCCGGCGACGACGCCTCGGCCACCGCCACGGGCACCCCCGGCGGGTGCTCGGCGAGGTGGTGCTCGACGGCGGCGCGCACCCCGGCGTCGGACAGCGTGAGCGGAGCACCCACGGCGGGAGTGCCGAGGCCCGCGTAGAAGGAGTCCGGTGAGATCGCGTCCGCAGCGTCTGCCGCGGCCAGGTCCGCGACGTCGTACAGCGCCTTGCGGTCCAGGTGCACGGCGCCCGCCGAGGCGACGACGGCGACCAGCATCAGCGCGAACGCGACGAACGCCGAGGTCAGGAGCATGATCCGCCCGCTCTCCCGCGCCTGCCGGGTGTTCTCCCGGCCCCTGGACCTCATGGGCACCAGTCTGGTGCGGTCGGCCGGCGTCCGCCCGGCCTGGGCCCGCGACCTGTGGACAAACTTCTTCGAAAACGTTTAGCGAAATCTCTTGACACCGCCCCCGAGTCTTCGAAATCCTTTTCGACGCATGACGAGCCAACGATGGCACGTCACGAGAGAGAGGATCGATGATGACCCGAACTCGCACCTCACAGCGCTCCAGGCGCTCCCTCCGCACCATCTCGTTCGGCACCCTGGCCGCCGTGCTCCTCACGTCCGCGGTCTCGGCCGGGGTGGCGGCCACCTCGGCCCAGGCCGCCGGCAGCACGCTGCAGGCGGCGGCCGCGGAGTCCGGCCGGTACTTCGGCACCGCCATCGCCGCGGGCAAGCTCTCCGACACGCAGTACACGACCATCGCGAACCGTGAGTTCAACATGGTCACGGCCGAGAACGAGATGAAGATCGACGCGACCGAGCCGAACCAGAACCAGTTCACCTTCACCAACGGTGACCGGATCGTGAGCTGGGCGCGGAGCAACGGCAAGCAGGTCCGCGGCCACACCCTGGCCTGGCACTCGCAGCAGCCGGGCTGGATGCAGAACATGAGCGGTTCGGCCCTGCGGTCGGCGATGCTCAACCACGTCACGCAGGTCGCGACGCACTACCGCGGCCAGATCCACTCCTGGGACGTGGTGAACGAGGCGTTCGCCGACGGTTCGTCGGGCGCCCGGCGCGACTCGAACCTGCAGCGCACCGGCAACGACTGGATCGAGGCCGCGTTCCGGGCGGCCCGGGCCGCCGACCCGAACGCGAAGCTCTGCTACAACGACTACAACACGGACAACTGGAGCCACGCCAAGACCCAGGCCGTGTACAACATGGTCCGCGACTTCAAGTCCCGCGGGGTGCCGATCGACTGCGTGGGCTTCCAGGCCCACTTCAACAGCGGCAACCCGGTGCCGAGCAACTACCACACCACCCTCGGCAACTTCGCGGCCCTGGGGGTCGACGTCCAGATCACCGAGCTCGACATCGCCGGCTCCGGCACCTCGCAGGCCGAGCAGTACCGCGGCATCGTGCAGGCCTGCCTCGCCGTGTCCCGCTGCACCGGCATCAGCGTGTGGGGCGTGCGGGACTCCGACTCGTGGCGGGCCGGCGACACCCCGCTGCTGTTCGACGGCAACGGCAACAAGAAGCTCGCGTACAACTACACGCTCGACGCCCTGAACGCGGGCGGCACAGGCAACCCCCAGCCCGGTGACGGGTGCACCGTGACCGTGACCCGTGCCGAGGAGTGGTCCGACCGGTTCAACGTGTCGCTCGCGGTCTCGGGCAGCTCGACCTGGCGCGTGTCCATCCGGCTGCAGGGTGCGCAGACCCTGCAGAACTCCTGGAACGCCACCGTCTCCGGCACCAGCGGCACGTTGACCGCCACACCGAACGGCGCCGGGAACTCGTTCGGCATCACGCTCTACAAGAACGGCACCACCACTCTGCCGACGGCGACCTGCTCGACCACCTGATCGTCGGTCCGTCCGGTCGGACGCCCGTCCTTCCGCAGGTCGCGGGAGGGCGGGCGTCCCGCACGACCGGTCACGGGCGCACGCTCGTGTAGGCGTCCACCGTCGCGGCACGGGCGGCCTCGACCGGGACCGCCAGCGGCAGCCAGGGGCTCAGCAGCTCGGGCACCAGCGGCAACGGCACCTCGACGCGCACCACGGCACCCACCGTGCCGCCCGGCGTCAGACAGGGCGAGTCCGAGCACTCCAGGGTCAGCGCGCCGGCGTCGCGCGGGAAACCCTGGTCGGCCAGCGCGATGCCCGCGGCGATGTCCGCACGAGCCGTGCCCGCGGCCGACGACTCGGCGGTGACCATCGCGCGCACCGCCTCCCGCGCGGCACCCTCGGCGGCGAACGCACCGGCCTGCACGCGACCGAGCGCCATCACGAGATAGACCAGCGGGACCAGCAGGATCAGCGTGACGCCGAGGAACTCGACCATCGCGGAGCCGCTCTCGTCCGCGTGGTCCCGGAGGCGTCTCGCCCACGGCCCCGGGTGCGCCGGCCGGCCCGTCACTGCTCCTCCAGCGCATGGCCGCGCACCGTCAGCACGCCGCCCGGGCCGAGCAGGCCGACGACCGGCAGCGGGGCACGCACGGTCACCTCCGTCACCGCGACCCCGCCCGACGTCGTGCGTCCGGCCGTCACGTCACGGGCGTACGCACCGGTCAGCGTGTCGGCAAGGAGGGCACGGGTCCGCGCGGCACCGTCCGCCAGGCCCCGGTCCGCCCGAGCGGCCACTCGTGCTCCCTCGGCGGCCGCGTCGATCGCGAGGGAACGGACGTGCACGGCGAGCGCCACCTGCACGACCCCGAGGAAGATCGCCAGGACCAGGACGGACACGAGGACGAACTCGGCCGCCGCGGAGCCCGCCTCCGAGCGGAGCCGACGCTGCGGCCGGCTCATCCCTGGCCGGTGACGCTGCTGATCGCCTGCCGGAACGCGTTCTCCAGGAGCGGTCCGGCGACGGCCCAGAGCGCGACCACGAGGCCAGCGGTCATCAACGTGACCAGCACCCAGCCCGGCACGTCCCCCCGTTCGTGCTCGTTCCGGTCGTGCTCGTTCTCGTCGTGCTCGTGCTCGTCGTGCTCGGTGGCGTGGCGCATGGCGCGTCCTTTCGTCGGCCGACCCGTCCCCGGGTCGGGTCAGAGCCCGATCCGCAGGGTGGCCAGGCTGGGGAACACTGCGAAGACGACGGTCACGGGCAGGCACAGGAAGACGACCGGGACCATCATCAAGATCTCCTTGCGGCCGCCCGCCTCCAGGAGTGCACGGCGTCCGGCTTCGCGGACGTCGCCTGCCTGGGCACGGAGGACCGCGGCGAGCGGCGTGCCGCGCTCCAGGGCCACGACGATGCCCTCGGCGAACCGCGTGAGCGGCGGCAGTCCCGTCCGGTCAGCGAGCGCGGTGAGCGCCGCCGACACGGCCGCACCCGCACGCACCTCGGCGACCAGGCGCCGGATCTCGGCGGCGAGCTCGCCGCGGGCGGTGGACGCGACACGTTCCAGCGCGGCGTGCGGGCTCTCCCCCGCTGCCACGGCCAGGGCCAGGAGCTCGGCGACGGTCGGCAGCTCGGCGAGGAGCCGCTCCTCGCGCCGGCGGACCCGGACCGTGAGCGCCTGGTCGCAGGCCACGTACCCGCAGGCACCGGCGACGGCGACGAGGGCGACCAGGGGAACGACGGCGGCACCGCGTGTCGCGGCGAGCAGGAGCGCGAGGCCGAGCCCCGCAGCGAGTCCCGTCACGGTCCAGACCACCTGCCGCGCCCGGAAGTGGTCGACGGTCTCGGCGGACCCGGCCCGGTCGAGCCTGCGCCGGAGCTCGTGCCGGGGCGAGCCGAACCGTTCGAGGCGCGCGCCGACGTCGTGCAGGCCGAGCAGACGGACCACCGCCGAGGTGCGGCCGGACTCGCGCAGGAGCGTCGAGGTGGCGTCCCGCGGGCGCAGGTAGGGGGCGAGCCGCTCGTCGAGCGTGACGGCTCGGGCCCGCAGCCGGGCGAGGACGATCAGCAGACCGAGTCCGACGCCGAGGCCCGCGAGCGCACCGGCGGCCCAGCCGGTCACCGCAGCACCCGGCGCTCGGCGGGCAGGCGGCCGATCCGCAGCATCACCCGGTAGGCGACCAGGGCGCACAGCCCGCCGGTGACCAGCACCGCGATGCCGGCGGGCGAGTCGAAGGCGGCCGCCGTCCCGGGCCGGGTGGACAGGAGCGCGAGCACCACCCAGGGTCCGGCGACGGCGATCCGAGCGCCGTTGACGGTCCAGCTCTGCCGGGCCTCCAGCTCGCCGCGCGTGGCGGCGTCCTCGCGGAGGAATCCGCTCAGGGTGCGCAGGAGCCTGCCCAGGTCCTGGCCGCCCACGTCCCGGGTGAGGCGTAGCGCCTCGATGATGCGGTCGGCCACGGGGTCGGCGAGGCGGTCCTTGAGCGCGTCGAGGGCGTCGCCGAACCGGCCGCCGGTCCGGTAGTCGTGGGCGAAGCGGGTGAACGGCTCGCGCAGCTCGGCCGGACCGCGCTGCCCGAGCTGCGCCACGGCCTCGGGCAGCGACAGCCCGGCGCGCACCCCGGACGCGAGATGGTCCACCACCTCGGGCCACACCTCCCGCAGCGCCCGACGGCGCCCGCGGGCGCGGGCCCGCACCAGCGCCACGGGCCCGGGTGCCGCGAGCAGCGCGAAGCACGCCGCGATGGCGGGCGAGCGCGTGACGGCCAGCCCCAGCAGCAGGGTCACGACCCCGAGCACCACGCAGGACCACACGAGCATCGCGGGCGTCACCGACGGGGCGCCGGCCTGGGTCAGCAGGTCGCGGGTGCGCGCCTGCCAGGTAACGCGCCCGGGTGGTCGCGGTGTCGGTGTCCAGAAGGACCACCAGACGCAGAACGCCCCGGCCCCCAGGAGCAGGCCCACCACGACGCCCATCAGCGAGCGGCCCAGGGGCCGGCGCCGGTACGCGGGGTGATGCCCGCCCAGGGGCCGGCGGAGGTCCCGATGCCCGCGGCGGCTGCGGGGCCCACGGCAGACACGGGGTTCGCTGCAGCCCGGTCGGCGGAGCCGCCGGCCATGCCGGCAGCGGCGCCGTCACCGGTGGCGACCACCGACGTCGGGGCGGCGACAGCACGACCAGGCCGTGCGCCGGCCAGCCACTCCCCGCCTGTCCGCGGGGTCCGATCGGGGCCGCCGTCCGCGGCGCCCACGCCCGGCCACGACGTGCCCGCCCCGGGACCCCGGCCCGCGAGCAGTGACCGCACGTCGAACCCGGCGCGCTCGAACCGGTCCTCGCCGGGCGGCATCCCGTCGCCGCGCCGCAGCTCGCCCTCCGGCGACCGGTCGAAGAGCCCCGCCATCTCGATGCGCCCTTCCTCGACGCGGCCCGTCACGGCGACGATCTCGCGCACCTGGCGCCGCACCACGCCGTCCGCGGCGCGGCTGAGGCCGAGGTGCACCACGAGGTCGACGGCGGAGGCGACGGTCGGCACCACGAACCGGTCCGACACGTTCTCGCCCGCCAGCAGCGGCAGCGTCGTCATCTTCGCCACCGCCTCGCGCGCCGTGTTGGCGTGCAGCGTGCACATGCCGGGCACGCCGCTGTTCAGGGCGATGAGCAGGTCGAACGCCTCCGCCTCGCGGACCTCGCCGATGACCATCCGGTCCGGGCGCATCCGCAGCGCCTCCTTGACCAGGCGTCGCAGGGGCACCTCGCCCGTGCCCTCCAGGCCGGCGGGGCGGGTCTGGAGCGCCACGTGGTCACGGACCGGGAGCCGCAGCTCCCAGACCTCCTCCGCGGAGATCACGCGCTCGGTGCCCGGGATCGACCCCGCCAGAGCGTTCAGCATGGTGGTCTTCCCGGCCTGCGTCTGGCCCGACACGAGCACGTTCAGTCCGGCCCGCACCGCCGCGTCGAGGAAAGCCGCGGCGTGCGCGGTCAGCGACCCGAGCCGCACCATGTCCGCCAGCGAGCGCGCCCGCACGACGTGCTTGCGGATGTTCACCGCCATCTCGCCGCCGGTCATCTCCGGGATCACCACGTGCAGCCGCTCCCCGCCGGGCAGCCGGGCGTCGACGAACGGGCTCGACAGGTCGAGCCGGCGCCCGGACGTCTTGAGCATCCGCTCCACCAGGTCGCGCACCTGCTCGGCGGTCAGGACGGTGCTGGTCAGCTCCGGGACACCACGCCGCGCGACGTACACGTGGGTCGGGGCGTTGAGCCAGATCTCCTCGATCTCCGGGTCGTCGAGGTAGGGCTGCAACGGGCCGAAGCCGCCGACGGCGTCACTCACCACACGGGCCGCGGCCTCCGGGTCCGCCAACGGCGGTACGGCCCCCGCGCTCGCCCGGGTCGCGTAGTCACCCACCGCGTCGGTGACGAGGCTCGACAAGCCCGCCCGGTCACCGATCGGGTCCAACCCCCTGCGCCGCACCAGCTCGCGCACCTCGCTCTCGAGGATGCGCGCCCCCTCTTCGCCCATGGCCGACAACGCTAGAGCCAAATGTTCACCTTCGCAGGGCACCCTGTGGATAACTTTCCCCAGAAGGGGGAGTTATCCACCACATCCACAGACTTGTCCACAAAAACGCAGGTCAGCCGGGTTGTCCGGGATGCCGTAGATGAACGCCGGGTTGATCGGTGGTGGCTATCGTCGTCCCATGAGCACCCTCCATTCACCGGGCCGATCAGCAGACCGATCACCGGACCGGGGCCAGGACCGGGGCCGGGACCGCTGGCAGGACACCGCGAGCGCCGCCGGCCTGCTGGCCGACGACGGCGGCGTCGCCGTCACGATCTTCGCCGAGATGTCGGCGCTGGCCGTGCGTACCGGTGCGATCAACCTCGGGCAGGGGTTCCCCGACGTCGACGGCCCCGGGTACGTCAAGGAGGCGGCGATCGCGGCGATCCAGGAGGGCCGCAACCAGTACGCGCCGGGCGACGGCGTGCCCGAGCTGCGCCGGGCGGTGGCCGAGCACCAGAAGCGGCACTACGGGCTCGACGTCGACCCGGACACCGAGGTGCTGGTGACCACCGGCGCCACGGAGGCCCTGACGGCCTCGATCCTCGCGCTCACGCGCGCGGGGGACGAGGTGCTGACGCTGGAGCCGTTCTACGACTCGCACGCGGCGGCGATCGGCATGTCGGGTGCCACGCACGTCACCGCGCCGCTGGTCCCCGGGCCGGACGGCTTCCGCCTCGACGTGGACGCGCTGCGGGCCGCGGCGTCCCCGAGGCTGCGGATGATCGTGCTGAACTCGCCGCACAACCCGACAGGGGCCGTGCTGACGCGGGACGAGCTGGCCGCCGTCGCCGCCGTGGCCCGGGAGCGGGACGCGATCGTGGTGACCGACGAGGTGTACGAGCACCTCACGTTCGGCGCCGAGCACGTCCCGATGGCCACCCTCCCCGGGATGGCCGGGCGGACGCTGACGATCTCCTCCTCGGGCAAGACGTTCTCGTTCACCGGCTGGAAGATCGGCTGGGTGCACGGGCCGGCCCACCTGATCACCGCGGTGCGGACGGTCAAGCAGTTCCTGACGTACACGTCCGGCGCGCCGTTCCAGCCCGCCGTCGCCCGCGCCCTGGACGACGACGACACCCCGCGCGAGCTGGCCGCCTCCCTCGCCGACCGCCGGGACCTGCTCTGCGCCGGCCTGGAGGCCGCCGGGTTCACCGTCACGCGCCCCGAGGGCACGTACTTCGTCATGGCGGACGCCGCCGGGCTGCTCCCCCGGCTCGGTCTGCGCGACGGCGTGGACCTGTGCCGCCGGCTGCCCGAGCTCGCCGGCGTGGTGGCCATCCCGGCGACGGCGTTCTGCCACGCGGGCTCCCCGACGGCGCAGGCCCTGGCGTCCCACGTGAGATTCACCTTCGTCAAGCAGGAAGCGGTCCTCCGTGAGGCCGCGACGCGCCTGACCGGCCTGTCCCTGCCCGGCGCGTGACCCGGCCGGACCGGGCCGGACGTGGCCCGGCGCCGGCCGGACCAGCCCCGTCAGGCCGTCCCCGTCAGGCCGTCCCCGTCAGGCCGTCCCCGTCAGACCCTCCACGTCAGACCCTCCACGTCAGACCCTCCACGTCAGGCCCTCCACGTCAGGCCGTGCCCACGACCAGCGACACCGCCACGGCCAGCATGATCAGCGCGATCACGCCGTCCAGCACGCGCCACGCTCCCGGCCTGCGCAGCACGGGCGCGAGCAGGCGGGCGCCGTAGCCGAGCGCCGTGAACCAGGCGACGCTGGACACCATCGCGCCCGCGGTGAACCACCACCGGTCGTCGCCGTACGACGCCGCCACCGACCCCTGCAGCACCACCGTGTCGAGGTACACGTGCGGGTTCAGCCAGGTCAGCGCGAGCGTCGTGAGCACCACCGGCCTGAGGCGCCGGCCCGGGCTGTCGCCCAGGGCGCCGTCCTCGGCGGCGGCGAGCGTCGTGTCGCCCTTGATCGCCCGGCGGGCCGCCAGGGCGCCGTAGCCGAGCACGACGGCGGCGCCCAGCCAGCTCAGCACCACCACGGCGTCGGGCCACCGCTCGACGAGCGGCCCGAACCCGGCTCCCCCGGCGGCGTACAGGACCGCGTCGGAGGCCGCGCAGATCGCCGCCACGACCCCCACGTGCTCGCGGCGCAGCCCCTGGCGCAGCACGAAGGCGTTCTGGGCACCGATGGCGACGATGAGCGAGAGTCCGAACCCGAGTCCGGCGAGCAGGGGAAGCATGCCGACCACGCTAGGCAGGGCCCGCCGCTGAAGACCAGTTCATGTTTCTGCAGCAGCCTGAGCAGAACTGAAGGTGGGTGACACTGGGGGCATGCGATGGGACTCCCGCCAGCTCGAGGCGCTGGCCGCCGTGGTCGCCGAGGGCTCGTTCGACGCCGCGGCCCGCGCGCTGCACGTCACGCCGTCCGCCGTCAGCCAGCGCATCCGCGCCCTGGAGAACGCGGCGGGCAGCGTGCTGGTGCGGCGCGCCCGGCCCGTGGTGGCCACGGCGTCCGGACAGGCGCTCCTGCGGCTCGCGCGACAGACCGAGCTGCTGGGCGCGGAGGTGGCCGCGGAGCTGGGCGCCGACGACGAGACCCCGGTCCACGACGGCGCGTTCGTCACGGTGCCCCTGGCGGTCAGCGCCGACTCGCTGGCCACGTGGGTGCTGCCCGCGCTGGCTCAGGTCGACGGCGTCACCTTCGACCTGCACCGCGCCGACGACAGCCGCACCGCCGACCTGCTCCGCGAGGGCGTGGTGATGGCGGCCGTCACCTCGCAGACCGCCCAGGTGCAGGGCTGCCGCAGCACACCGCTGGGCGTCATGCGCTACCGCCCGGCGTGCACGCGTGCGTTCGCACGCCGCTGGTTCCCCCACGGCCCGACGCCGGAGGCCCTCGACGCCGCGCCGGTCGTGGTCTTCGACCGGACCGACGACCTGCAGGACACCTACCTGCGCGCCACGGCGCCGTCGGCCCGGCCGCCGCGCCACCACGTGCCCAGCACCGTCGAGTACGAGGAGACCATCCGCCTCGGTCTGGGCTGGGGCATGCTGCTGGACCGCCCGGTCCTCGGCGGGCTCCCCGACGACGGCAGCGACGGCGGCATCACGCCCCTGGAGCCCGACGCCGTGCTCGACATCACGCTGCACCTGCAGCAGTGGAAGCTGCGTTCGACGGTGCTCGACCGGGTGACCGCCGCGCTGCGAAAAGAAGCAACCCGAGAACTACTCCCTGCGTGAAATATGGACGTACCCCCATCATTAACCCCGATTCAGTCGTTGCGCACTTCCGAATCATGAACCGGACATCCGCTGTCCGACTTCCTACGGTTCAGGCATGCTTTCCGCGCTTGCCGGCATGGCCTTCGGCCTGTCGCTCATCGTCGCAGTGGGTGCGCAGAACATCTTCGTCCTCCGCCAGGGACTGCGCCGGGAGCACGTGGGGCTGGTCGCCGGCATCTGCGCCGTGAGCGACTTCGTGCTCATCTCGGCCGGGGTCGGCGGCCTGGGCACGCTGATCCAGAGCGCGCCCCTCGTCGTCGAGGTCGCGCGGTGGGCAGGCGCCGTCGTCGTGCTGGTCTACGGCGCCATGGCGGGCCACCGCGCGATCAAGGGCCAGCGCGTGGTGATGGGCCGGCACAGCGCCACGAACCGCACCGTCGGCGCCGCGGCCGCGACCACGCTGGCGCTGACCTGGCTCAACCCGCACGTGTACCTCGACACCGTGGTGCTCGTGGGCGGGCTCGCCGCCACGCACGGCGACGACCGCTGGTGGTTCGGCCTCGGCGCCTGCGTCGCGAGCACCCTGTGGTTCGTCGCGCTCGGCTACGGGGCGCGGTACCTCGCCCCGCTCCTGGAGAAGCCGGGCGCATGGCGCGTGCTGGACAGCGTCGTGGCGGTCACGATGGTGCTGGTGGCGGCGTCGCTGATCCTCGGCGCCTGATCGGTCAGGCGCAGACGCCGTCCAGCAGGACCTCCGGGCTCGGGCTGGGCTTCGGCGTCGCCGGCTGCTCCGTGCCGGTGCCCGCCCCGGCGTGGTCGGCCCCGGCGGTCTCGCCGGTGTCGGTGGACTCGACCGGTTCGTCTGCCTCCGGCTCCGCCCCGGCGTCGCCCTCCTCGGCCCCGGCGTCACCACCGGCCTGCGCACCCGCGTCCGCCCCGGCCCCGCCGCTCGCGCTGGGCGCCGCGGACGGTTCGGCGTCGGGCAGCACGACCTGCTCCGGGGGCTGGTCGGCGGCCATGCGCGCGAAGATCTCCGCGGCCTCCGGGGACCAGCCCAGCCCGCCGACTCCGCCCTCCTCCGTGTCGTACACGGGGACCTTCGTCATGATGATGTTGCGCTTCTCGATCTCCCGCAGCGACCACGCGAGGCCCGCGACCTTGCCGGGGTCGGCGATGTCGGGGTCGGCGCTCAGCGAGCCGAGCGCCGCGTTGATCAGGCGGAAGGTCTTCGTCGGGTCGGCGAGCGTCTCGGCCGACAGGATCTGCCGCAGCGTCGCGTTGATGAACGACTGCTGCCGCTCGATGCGCGTCAGGTCGCTGCCGAGTTCAAGGCCCATGCCGGTGCCCTTGCGCACCCGGAGGAACTGGATGGCCGTCTTGCCGTCGAGCCGGTTCTCCCCCGCGGGCAGGTCGATGCGCGCCGACCGGGGGTCGCCGTGCAGCGCCTCGGGCAGGCACATCTTCACGCCGCCGATGGCGTCGACCACGTCGATCACGCCGTTCATCTTGACCACCGCGTGGTTGGTCACGGTGACGCCGGTGATCGCGTTGACGGTGTTGATGGTGCACGCCGCGGCGTGCTTGAGCGACGTGTCGCCGCTGCCCACCTCGAACGACGCGTTGAACTTGTCCCGGTAGGGCTGGGTCTGGCTGCCGTCGGGCAGCTGGCAGGACGGGATGTCCACGAACGTGTCGCGCGGCAGCGACACGATCTCGATCCACTCCCGGTCCGCCGAGATGTGCACGAGCATCGTCGTGTCGGAGCGCATGCCGCTGACGGTGCCGCCGATGTCGGCGTTGGACCCGTCACGGATGTCGGTGCCCATGAGGAGCAGGTTGACCGGGGTGCCCTTGAACGGGTCGGACGGGTCCTTGGGCTTGACCTGTTCCGCCACGAGGCCGTCCAGGTCCTGGACCTCGATCTGGGAGATGGCGTTGTGGTACGCCGTCGCGACCGCCGCCGAGCCGAAGGCCATCACGCCGACGACGCTCATCGTGACGCTGCGGAACACGAGCGTCTTGCGCCAGCTCCGCACGTGACGGGGCTGCCGTTCGCCCCGTCGAGCATGCCGCGGAACCCCCCGCAGCACCTCGCCGACAGGTCGGACCGCCGTCCAGAAGTCACTCGCCACGCACCGGAGACTAGAGCCTCGGTGCAACAATCGTGTAAATAAGTCCTGCCGCTCCCAGGTGTCGTCCAGGCGATGCCCGGGGACACGGGGCCTCAGGTTCGTCCCTGCTGCCGGCCGTCAGCTCGCGCAGACGCCCGGCAGCAGGGACGGCGACGGCGACGCGGAGGGCGTGCGCGACGGCGTCGGCTCGCCGGTTCCCGGACCGCCGTCCGGACCCGCACCGTCGGAGGGTTCGCTCCCGGCCCCGCGCGCGGACGGCGACGGCGACGGCGTCTCGTGTCCCGGCGGCGGGTCGTCCGCGGCGATGCGTTCCCAGATCGCCGCCGCGTCCTGCGTCCAGACCACCCGGTTGGCATCGCTCGGTGCGGCCACGACGGGCAGCTCGGTGAACACGATCCGGGCCGGCTCGATGTCGCGGATGCTGAAGGCCAGGCCGGCGAGCGCCGCGGGGTCCGCCAGCCCGGGGTCGGCGGAGACGGCGCCGAGGATCGCCTCGATGGTGCGGTACAGCCGCGGCGAGTCGGTCACGACGTTCTGCGCCAGCACCTGGCGCACCAGCGCGTCGACAAACGCCTGCTGGCGCTCGATCCGCGTGAGGTCGCTGCCCTGCTCCAGCCCGAGGCCCTCGCCGTGGCGGGCCCTGAGGTACCCGATGGCCTGGCGCCCGTCGAGGGTCTGCTCACCGGCGGGCAGCTCGAACCGGCCGTACGCCGGGTCCTGGACGAGCGGCTCGGGCAGGCACATGCGCACCCCGCCGAGCGCGTCGACGACGTCGACCACGCCGTCCATCTGGACCACCATGTGGTTGGTGACCGGCACGCCCGTCAGGGTCTGCACCGTGGAGATGGTGCAGGCGGCAGCGTAGGTGAGGTCCTCGGTGGCGCCGCCACCGATCGTGAAGGCGCTGTTGAACATGCCGTAGCCGGCGCCGGACTCGGTGCCGTCGGGCAGGGCGCAGGAGGGGATGTCGACCAGCGAGTCGCGCGGGATGGAGACCACCTCGATGCGGGACCGGTCGCCCGACACGTGCACGAGCATGGTGGTGTCCGACCGCATACCGCCGTCACCCTCGCCCGCGATCTCCGTGTTCTCGCCGCCGCGCAGGTCGGTGCCCATGACCAGGATGTTGAGGCTGCGTCCGGTGAACGGGTCGTCGGGGTCCGCCGACGGCGTGGGGCCCTTGACCAGACCGGAGACGTCGCTGACGCCGATCTGCTGCTTGAAGTCGAGGTAGGCGGCGGCTCCGCCGGCGACCACGAACGCGAGCGCACCGACGACGACGAGCGCCGCGGCACGCGCGACGCGATGACTGCGCTGGTGACGGAGGTGCCGGGGCACATGCGGAGCATAGGCACGTACCCCGGCACGGGGCCTGTTAAGTCACCGGGGATCACCTGACGGCGGCGGCACCCAGGTCCGGGTTGTCCGAGAAGAACCCGTCGAGTCCGGCGTCCATGAAGACGCGGATCTCGCCCACGAGGTCGCCGATCCCGTTCGGGTCGGACGACGAGCGGAACTCCGCCGGCAGGAACTGGTTCTCGCGCCGGAACGTCCATGTGTGCACGTCGAGACCCGCCCGGTGCGCGTCGCGGATGACGCTGGTCGGCTCGGCCAGGGTGCCGTCGGCGGCGCGCGGGATCAGCACGTTCTTCTCCGCCCCGATGCCGTCCGCGTAGCGGGCGACCTCGCGCAGGCCCTGACGCGTGACCAGGTCCGCATAGGTGCGCGGGTCGCCGTCGGCCACGAAGTCGTAGGGCGCGCCGCTGCTGCTCACGAGCTGGCCGAGGCGGACGTCGGTCAGGTCGTCGAGCTCCTGGAGGTTGCCGACCTCGAAGGACTGCACGATCACCGGGGCGTCCGCGCGGTCGAAGCCGTTGCGGCGCAGCTCGCGCACCAGCGGCTCCTCCAGGGACAGGCCCACCGAGTCGAAGTAGGTCGGGTGCTTGGTCTCCGGGTAGACGCCCACGGGCGCGCCGTCGCAGGTGCGGCTGTTGCGGGCCAGGTCGAGCACCTCGTCGAGGGTCGGGACGAGGTACAGGCCGTCGAACGCCGTGTTCTGCGGCCTGGCCTGGGGCAGGCGCTCCTTGGCGCGCAGGGTGCGCAGCTCGGCGAGCGTGAAGTCCTCGGTGAACCAGCCGGTGACCGCGGTGCCGTCGATGGTCTTGGTGGTGCGGCGGCCGGCGAACTCGGGGTGCGCGGCGACGTCGGTCGTGCCGCTGATCTCGTTCTCGTGCCGGGCGACCAGCACGCCGTCCTTCGTGGAGACGACGTCGGGCTCGATGTAGTCCGCGCACTGGTTGATGGCCGTCTCGTAGGCGGCCAGCGTGTGCTCCGGCCGGTACCCGGACGCCCCGCGGTGCCCGACGACGGTCACGCCGTCGTCGGTCGCGCGCTTCTTCCGGAGGTCCACCAGGGCCATCTCGGTGTCGTCCGGGGTGCCGGTGACGCGCGCGTCGTTGCCCGGGTAGTTGTTGTCGTTGCCGATCAGCAGCGTGTCCTGGTCGACGAACAGCACGGTCTCGAAGGACTGCACCGGCAGGCTGAAGGTGTCGCCGAGACCGTAGCCCTCCCCGGCGTCGATGCCGCGGGGGTTGTCCATGCGCAGGGCGTCGACGACGAGCTCCTTGCGCACGTACCCGTCGCGGTCCCGCTCGCTCAGGTCGATCTCGTAGACCCGCTTGGTGACCGCCTGGTCACCCTCGAAGTCGTCGCGCTCGATGAGCAGCATCGAGTCGCGGCCCGTGGCGAAGGCGTCGCCGATGACGTTCGCGACCTGGTCGGTCTGGTACGCCCAGCGCTTGCCCGTGTACTCGCCCTTGCGCGTGTCGAACTGGTAGATCCAGCGGCGGCGCGGGTCGGCGTCGTCGGCCAGGGCGCCCTCCACCACCGGGTAGAGGTAGCGGCCGATGCCCGCCATGGCCTCGAAGCCACGGCTGCTGCCGACGTTGGGCTGCTCGCCGGGCTCCAGGTACGGGTTGCCGGGCGACCTGCCGTCGGGGAACTCGTACGGGGCCTCCAGCAGCGTGCCGTCGGCGTCGAAGTGCAGCAGGAACGGGCCGAACTCCTCGCCCACCCAGAAGGTGCCGTCGGCGGCGCGCACGAGGGACTCGATGTCGAAGTCGGCACCCGTGAGAAGCCGGTCGGTGGTGCCCTCGTGGACGATCTCGAAGTCGAGCACGTGGTTGCGGTCGTTGTACTGGACGTGGTCCAGCACCTCGATCGAGCCGTCGCCCGAGCCGCGGCGGTTGGTGTCCCAGTGCGGGCGCACGAGGTAGCTGCGGAGCAGGAAGTCCGCGGAGTTGCCCTTGGCGCCGAAGCCGTTGTCGGGCTGGGCCCAGAAGGTGCCGTCCTCGTTGTCGACCATGGCCGAGAAGCCGGGGACCACCTGACCGTCCCAGGGACCCTGGCGCCCGTTGGCGGGGCTGGCGGCGGCGCCCGAGGGCGGGCCGTCGGCCAGGAAGTCGGCGGACAGCGTGGCCCGGCCCGCGAGGCTCGCGGCCAGGTAGGTGCCGCCGTGCTGCTCGGGACCGGGCCGCGGGCCGGCGACGGCGACGGCCGCCGGAAGCAGCATCGACGCGGCCGCGGCGGCGGCCACCGCGCGCGTGACGCGGGTACGCAGGGGTGTGCTCATGCCGGTGAGCCAAGTGGTAGCACCGGAAGTCCCGGTGAATCCGGTGCTACCGCCAGGTGAACTCTCAGACCGGCATGTGCCAGCCGCCGCGCCGGAAGGCCGGCGTCGCCACGGCCAGGACGCCGATCGCGAGGGTCACCGCCGCGAGCATCACCAGGGCCATCGCCGTGGCGTCCCCGCCGAGGAACCCGCCGAGCGAGCTCACCGTGCCCGCGACCAGCGACTGGATGGCGCCGATCATCGCCGCCGCGGTGCCGGCGATCTCGCCGTGCCGCGACAGCGCCATGGCGGACGCGTTCGCCGGGACCAGGCCCTGGAACGCGAGCACGCACCACAGCGCCACCAGCAGGCCGATCAGTCCGCCAGCGCCGGTCAGCACGACGACCAGGAGCACGACCACGAGCACCGCCTGGGCGACCACGCCGAACCGGAGCAGGCGCACCGGTGCGACCTTGCGCACCAGAGCCGCGTTGACCTGCGCGGACAGCACCAGACCCACGCCGTTGACGGCGAACAGCAGCGCGAACTGGCCCTCGCTGAGCCCGAACTCCTGCTGGAAGATGATGGGCGAGGCCACCACGTAGCTCATCAGCACGCCGAACCCGAGGCCGGGGATCACGGCCAGGGCCAGGAAGTGCCTGTCCCGCAGGAGCCGCCCGTAGCCGCCCGCGACGGAGCGGACGCCGCCCGTCAGCCGCCGGCGCGGCGGATGCGTCTCGGGCATCTTCAGGAGCACCACGAGGACGAGCGCGGCACCCATCGCGGCGAGCACCACGAACACCCAGCGCCAGGTGCCGTGCGCCAGCACGAAGGACCCGAGCGTGGGCGCGAACATGGGCGCCACGCCGATCACGAGCATGAGCCGCGACAGGATCCGGGCGGCCTCCGCGCCCACGAACCGGTCCCGCACCACGGCCACGGAGGCCACACCGGCGGCCGCGTTGAAGAACCCCTGCGCGAGCCGCAGGCCGATCAGCAGCGGCATGCTGGTCACGACGGCGCACAGCAGCGAGATGACGACGTGCAGCGCGAGGCCCACCAGGAGCGGGGCGCGGCGCCCGAACCGGTCGGACAGCGGCCCGATGACGAGCTGCCCGACGCCGCCGCCGATCAGCATGCACGACACGGTGAGCTGGGCCAGCGCCTCGGTCGAACCGAGGTCCACGGCCACCTGCGGCAGGGCGGGCAGGTACATGTCGACGGTGAAGGCGGGCAGGGCGGAGAGCGCCCCGAGCATGAGGACCCACTTGACGGTCGACCGGGACGACGGCCCGCGTGCGGGCACGGCTGGGGAGACGCCCGACGGCGCGGTGGATGGCATGGGTCCGATGCTATCGAATCGATACGACAGTGAGAAGGGCAATCTCGCCGGAAGCATGCTCAGGGCACGTGATCTCGGTCTCCGGGGGTGCGCCGGCGGCCCGCGGGTGTCAGTGGCTCGGGGCATGCTGGTCCCATGTGCGGACGCTTCGCCTCCTTCACCCAGAGCCAGGACCTCGCCGACGAGCTCGCCATCGCCGAGCTGGCCGACGACGCCCGGCTCCTGCCGCCGTCGTGGAACGTGGCGCCCACCGACCCGGCGCGCATCGTCGTGGAACGTGCGGCCCGCGACTCGGCCCAGGTCACCCGGTCGATGCGCGTGGCACGCTGGGGGCTCGTGCCGTCCTGGGCCAAGGACCCGGGCGTGGGCGCCCGCATGATCAACGCCCGTTCCGAGACGCTGCTCGACAAGCCGGCCTTCGCCAAGCCGTTCAAGGCGCGGCGCTGCCTCGTGCTGGCCGACGGGTACTACGAGTGGCGCAAGCTCGGCCTGCCCGCCGCCGGGTCGAAGAAGGTGCCGAAGCAGCCGTACTGGATCCACCCGGCCGGTCCCGGGGTCGCGGCGTTCGCGGGTCTGTACGAGTTCTGGCGCAACCCGGCCGCGAGCGAGACCGATCCGGACCGCTGGCTGGTCTCGACCACGGTGGTGACCCGGCCGGCGTCCGAGGCGATGTCCGCGATCCACGACCGCATGCCGCTCGTGCTCCCGCCGAACGCCTGGGACGAGTGGCTGGACCCGTCCGTCGGCGACGCGTCAGACCTGCTGGGCATCGACGGCACGGCACTCACGACACGCCCGGTCAGGGACGCCGTGGGGTCGGTGCAGAACGACGGGCCGGAGCTGATCGAGCCGGATCCTGAACCGCGGGACCCGGAGCCGGTACTGCTTTGATCACAAGCCGGGGCCGATCGTTGCGAATATGCAACTCGAATGGCGGATGACACCGTTCCTCTACAGGCTGGTCCGGTGACCGTCTCCACGACCACGGACAGTCGGGAACCCGACGGCTACGACGTGTTCATCACAGACCTGAAGCACCGAGTGCGCTCCACGCAGTTTCGGATGGTGCGCGCTGCCAACACGGAACTGCTCCGCCTCTTCTGGAACGTGGGGAACGAGATCCTCACCCGGCAGCGCGACCAAGGCTGGGGTGCCAAGGTAGTGGACCGGATCTCCGCGGACCTGCGGCGCGAGTTCCCAGGCCAACGCGGCTGGTCCCGTCGGAATCTGCTGTACATGCGCAAGGTCGCCGAGGTCTGGCCCACCGAATCCGAATTTGTGCACCAGCCTGGTGCACAATTGCCCTGGCGCCACGTCAGGACACCCTGCTGGAGCTGGGCCGTGACATGGCGTTCGTCGGTCGGCAGTATCGGATCCAAGTCGGCGGCGACGAGTTCTTCGTCGATCTGCTCTTCTTTCACGTGACCCAGTTGCGCTACGTCGTCGTCGAGCTGAAGGTTGGCAAGTTTCAGCCCGCTCACATCGGACAGATCGGTACCTACGTCGCCATGGTCGACGGCGAGGTCCGCGTCCCCACCCTGCACGCCAAGACTGTAGGGATCCTGCTGTGCACGGAACGGAACGACGCGACGCTCGACTACGCCCTCGCGAGCACCGCCTCACCGGTCGCCGTGGCGCTGTATGAGGGTCTGACACGCGAGGAGCGGGCAGCCCTTCCTAGTCCCGAGGAGCTCCAGGCGGTCATCGAGAGCGAGATGCAGGCACAGAAGCCGACTCGGCCCGCCGCCCCTCAACGGGCCACGACCTGATACGTCCGAGCAGGCAGGACGGCGCCCAGCGGACTATCCGCCGAGCGACAGCTCGCCCAGCCCCCTGATCCGGTCCGCCACCTCCGGGTGCCGGTCCGCACGGTCGAGCAGCACCGCGCCCAGCCCCGCATCGAGCGCGCCCTGGAAGTCCTTCTCGACGTCGTTGCCGACCATCAGCACGTCACCCGGCGCGAGGCCGAGAATCTCGCAGGTCGCGGCGTAGGCCCGCGGGTCCGGCTTCCCTGCGGGCAGGTCGTCGGACGCGACGACGACGTCGAGGTGCTCCGCCAGCCCGGTCCGGTCCAGCTTGCGGCCCTGGTGGGTGGCGTCGCCGTTGGTGAGCAGTGCGACGACGAGCCCGGCGTCCCGCACCGTCCGCAGAGCGGGGACGGCGTCGTCGAACGCCCTCCAGGCGCGCTCGTACCGGGTGAGGTAACCGGAGAACAGCTCGTCGGCCTCGTCGTCCGTGGTGTCCGCGCCGAGGAACTCCCGCACGCGGGACCGCCGCTGCTCCAGGAACGTGATCTCCCGGCGCTGGTACCGCGCGTAGACCTCCTCCGACACGGCATGCCACGCGGCGACCTGTTCCTCCGGGTCGTCGAGGTCCAGGCCCAGCTCGGGCAACCAGTCCAGGAGCGCCGCCCGCGAGGCGCCCTCCTGGTCCACGAGCGTGTCGTCGAGATCGAAGAGAACGGCTTTCAGCACGCCCGCATCGTGTCACACGCACCTGGCGCGACGCCGCGAGCGCCCAGGGCACCCACCGGACGGCGGATCCGGGGATTCACCCGGGTGACATCCCACGCCTGGTCAGAGCTTCACCCCGGCGTTCGGCCCGCTCGCGTTTATCACCCTCGGGCCGGGTTGTCAGCGGTCTTCCTCGCACTAGTTTCGGTGCCGACAGCCGCTGCCTCCACGGCCCGGGCGCAGTGCGCCGGTGCCGTCCTCACCGCTCCGGAGCCATGACCACCGCCACGCTCACCCCTGCCCCGACGCCCGCCGAGCCCGCCCCGGGACAGCCCCCGGCGCAGAAGTCCCGGGCCACCCGGCGTTTTCTCCCGGAGGTGCAGGCGCTGCGGGCCCTGGCCGTCGCCCTGGTCGTGGTCTACCACCTGCGGCCGGACGTGCTTCCCGGCGGGTACATCGGCGTCGACGTCTTCTTCGTGATCTCCGGCTTCTTGATCACGGGCCACATGCTCCGCGAGGTCCGCGCGACGGGCCGGCTCCGGCTGGGTCACTTCTGGGCCAACCGGGCGCGGCGCATCCTGCCCGCCAGTCTCCTCGTCGTGGCCGTGGTGCTGGTGAGCGCACCGCTGCTGCTGCCGGTGACGGACCTGGCCGAGGTGGGTCGTCAGGGCCTCGCGTCGGTGCTCTACGTGCAGAACTGGGCGTTGGTCGGCAACGCGGTCGACTACCTGGCCTCCGACACCGCCGCCACCCCGTTCCAGCACTTCTGGTCGCTGGCCGTGGAGGAGCAGTTCTACATCCTGTGGCCGCTCGTCGTGCTGGGCGCCGCCGTGGTGGCCCGTCGCGCGGGGCGCGGCCCGCGCACCCTGACGACGGCGCTGCTGGTCGCGTTCGGCGTGCTCGTCGCCGCGTCGTTCGCCTGGAACCTCGTGTCGGTCGGGGCCGAGGACCCGGCGGCCTACTTCTCCACCGCCACCCGGCTGTGGGAGCTGGGCGCGGGCGGCCTCCTCGCCGTGACGCTGCGCTGGACGGAGCGCTTCCGGCTGGCGCGCTCGGTGCTCGCCCTGGCCGGGTTCGGTGCGATCGGCGTGGGCGCCGCGAGCCTGACCGCCGCGACCCCCTTCCCGGGGACCGCGGCACTCCTGCCCGTGCTCGGCACCATGGCGGTGATCGCCGCCGGGCGCACGTCGGGCGTCGGGTCCCTCACGTGGTTCGTCGACCGTCGACCGGTGCAGTGGCTCGGCAACGTGTCGTACTCGCTCTACCTGTGGCACTTCCCCGTGATCGTCTGGTTCACCGAGTACGCCGGCGGCACGCCCACCCGCCTGGAGAGCCTCGGCCTGCTGGGCCTGATGCTCGTCGCGGCCGGCGCCAGCTACACGTTCGTCGAGCAGCCCCTGCGTTCCACCGCGTGGCTGCGGGAGCACGACGGCCGCTCGCTCGGCCTCGCCGCGACGTCGATGGCCGTGGTCTGCGCGCTCGCGCTGGTCCCGGTGACCCGTACGGCGGCGGTCGAGCACGACTGGGACGACCTCGCCGCGCAGATCGACGTCTCGCCCGAGGCCGGCCGCGTCCACGGCGCGCACGCCGCCGCCGACGGCACCCTCGACGTGTTCGTGGACGGCACGGTCGCCATCCGGCCCAACCCGGTCACGGCAGTGACCGACCTGGAGATCGCGGAGACCACACCCTGCGAGTCCGACCTGAGCACGGAGACCAGCGAGGTCTGCGAGTACGGCGACCCGACGTCGGACGTGGTCGTCGCCATGGTGGGCGACTCGCACATCCGGATGCTCAGCACGCCGCTGGCGAACCTCGCGGAGGAGCGGGGCTGGCGGCTCCTCGGGTTCTTCCACAACTCGTGCCCGTTCTCCTACGAGCAGCGCGCCTACAAGGCGGACGCGTGCGCCGCGAAGAACGCCGAGACGATGGAGCAGCTCCGGGAGGTCGAGCCGGACGCGGTGATCACCTCGTTCCTGGGCCGCAACCCCTTCCGGGACACCGGCACGGGCATGGCTCCCGGCGTGAAGGGCCTCGCCGACCTGTGGAACGACCTGCACGACCTGGGCGCCAGCGTCTACGTGGTGAAGGACGTGCCCGAGGCCAAGGAGAAGTCGCAGGCCTGCGTCGCGGAGAACTACGAGCACCCCGAGCGGTGCGCGGTCGACCGCCAGAAGGCCATGGTCCGCCGGGGGCTCGTGGACACCGCCGCCGAGCACGCACCGCACGCGACGGTGATCGACTTCACCGACTTCTACTGCGATGCCCGCAAGTGCCACCAGGTGGTGGGCAACGTGCTCGTCTACCGCGACCGTGGCCACCTCACCGACACGTTCGCCCAGACCCTCCAGCCCTACCTCGCGGAGGCGATCCCGGCCCGGTTCCCCTGAACGGACGGGTGAGAACGCCGACGTCCCGGGTGAAGTGGCGCGGAGCCGACAACGTTCCGGCGGTACCGGCCGTCCCTTGACGTGACAGGTCTCCGTCCGCACCCACCTGGGGGATACATGACCACCCGCACCACACGTCCGGCACCACGCCTGCTCACGATGGGTGTCGCGGCCACGCTGGCGCTCGGCCTGCTCGGGGAGGGAGCGGCCGCCGACGTCCTCGCTGCCTCCGCGGCGACGCCGTCCGCGACCGCCACGACGACCGCGACGTCGGCCCGGCCGGCGACCCCGCGCGGCCTGCGGATCGCGCCCGCCGCCGAGACCGTGACCGCGTACGCCTACGACGGTTACGTGTACCTGGACTCGCCCGCCTGGCTCGCCGCCTACGACGAGGGCTACGAGTTCCGGGCCGAGCGGGCCCGGCCGTCCGGCCCGGTGACGCTCACGAAGACGGTGATCCGGGGCAAGAAGCGCACCACGACGACGGCACCCGCCTCGATCGTCGACGGCCTCGACGGCTTCCGCAAGGGGCTCAGCGTGCAGGTGGCGACGGCCCAGGGCACGGTGCTGGCCAAGGAGACGCGCACCCTGTGCCTCGGCGGCTCGGAGCGCCAGCGTGTCCAGCCGACCGGCCGCACGGAGCCGGTCTACCCGGAGTTCTGCGGCGGGAACTGGTTCACGCGCTCCACGGTGTCCGGCGTCGAGCAGGGGTGGGCGGCCCGGATCGACGGGTACTTCGAGGTGCAGACCACCCGGAAGGACCTCGTCCTGACCATGAGCATCAGCAAGCCGGTGGCGGAGTTCCTCGGCATCCCCGCCGGGAACCGCACGCTGCGGCAGAAGGTCACCGTGGAGGACGAGTGCGAGCTCTTCGAGTGCGGTGAGGTGGCCGACCAGCTCCTGGGCGAGCCCGCCGAGGGCTTCAGCACCCAGGCCGACGACGCCCGCACCGACCGGGCGCAGGCCCTGCGCGCGCAGGGCGGCGCGCACGGCACGCACGGCGCCGGCCCGGACGCCGGCCCGGGTGCCGGGCACCGCGTCAACCTCTTCACGCTCCGCGACGGCGGCCAGCAGCACGGGGACCACCCGGCGCTCGGCCAGGCGGGTACGGCGCCGTCGTCGCGGCGGCCCGCGCGGGACACGCTCCCGGACCTCGTGTCGGCGCCGGCGTGGCAGATCGGCACCGAGGTCGACGAGGCCGGCACCGACCGGCTCACCTTCAACGCGAACGAGTGGAACGCGGGCCCCGCTCCCCTGGTCGTCGAGGGCTACCGCCAGGGTGCGGCCGAGGTCATGGACGCGTACCAGTTCTTCTACCGGGACGGCAAGGAGGTCGGCAGCACACGGACCGGGTCGATGAAGTACCACGACGCCCCGGAGCACGACCACTGGCACTTCCTGGACTTCGCGAGCTACGAGCTCGTGCGGCCGAACGGCCGGCTGGTGACCACGAGCGGCAAGCAGTCCTGGTGCCTGGCGCCCACCGACCCCGTCGACCTCTCGGTGCCCGGCGCGGCCTGGCGCCCGGAGGCCACGGGCCTCGACAGCACCTGCGGCGACCGGTCCGCCCTCTGGCTGCGCGAGGTGCTGCCCGTCGGGTGGGGCGACACGTACAACCAGACCCAGACGCAGGCGTTCGACCTGACCGGCGTGCCCAACGGCACCTACCGCATCCGGATCACCGCCAACCCGAACGGCACCCTGCACGAGCGGACCCGGTCCAACAACGTGAGCCTGCGGACCGTCGTGCTGGGTGGCCGGCCCGGCGCGCGCACCGTGCAGGTGCCGCCCTACCAGGGGGTCGACACCGAGGTGCCGGAGGAAGACCAGTAGCCGCAGGCCCGCGGCGCGGGCGTACTGCATAGGCTGCGCCCCATGAACGCCAGCACCGCACCGTCGGCGATCCCCTCCGGGAGCCGCATCACCTGCAGCATCTCGGACGGGATCGCCGACGTGCGCCTGGACCGCCCCGACAAGCTCAACGCGCTGTCCCTCGACATGCTCCGTGAGCTGCGGGCGACGGCCCACCGGCTGCGGCGGGAGCCCGGGCTGCGCGCCGTCGTCCTCTCGGGCAACGGCCGGGCGTTCTGCGCGGGCCTCGACCTCGGGGCCGCCGCCCGCCGCCCGGCGGCGGTGGCGCGCGCCTTCGTGCCGACGCCGCGCGGCACCAACCTGTTCCAGGAGGCCTGCTGGGCCTGGCGCCGCCTGCCCGTCCCGGTGGTCGCCGCCGTGCACGGCCACGTGATCGGCGCGGGCGTGCAGATCGCCCTGGCCGCCGACCTGCGCCTGACCACGCCCGACGCCCGCTGGTCGGTCAAGGAGGTGGAGCGCGGCCTGGTGCCCGACATGACGGGGATCCGTGCACTGACCCAGCTCGTGGGCATCGAGACCGCCAAGCGGCTGACCTTCACCGCCGAGGAGGTGACCGGGGCGGACGCCGCCCGGCTCGGCCTCGCGGGGACCGTCACGGACACGCCGCGCGAGGAGGCGTTCGCGCTGGCCGGCCGGATCGCCGCGCACCGCCCCGAGGCGGTGGCGGCCGCCAAGCGCCTGCTCGACCGGCGGTGGTCGTCGGGCGACCGGCGGACCTTTGCGGCCGAGCGACGGGCACAGCTCCGGCTGCTCCCGGGCGCGCTGCGGGCGCTCGGCCGGCCCGCGAGATAGCCCGCCGGCGCCGGGCCGCGGCGCACGGGTCCCGGTGCGTCACGGCCTGGCCGCGGCGGCCGCAGCCTCCGGCTGCCGCGCGGCCGCGCGGCGTCAGCCCTGGTAGGCGCGCTGCAGCCGGACGGGCGACAGCGGGCCGATGCCCGGCACGTCGCGGACCGGCTGCGCCGTGAGCGCATAGCGCGAGGTCGCGGCGAGCTTGGCCGCGGTGTCCTTGTCGACCAGCACCGTGGAGGGGTCGGCCTGCTCGGTGAGGCGCGAGGCGAGGTTGACGGTCGGCCCGAAGATGTCGCCGAACCGGGACAGCACCCGGCCCCAGACCAGCCCGACGCGGACGGGGATCTCGGGGTCGCCGGGCGCCGCGGTCCCGAGCGCCTCGCCCGACGTCTCCGCGAGCCCGAGGGCCACCTCGGCGCCGGTCTCCAGGTCGTCGGTCACGAAGAGCACCGCGTCGCCGATGGTCTTCACCACGCGCCCGCCCGCGTTGACGATGACGTCGCGCGCGCCCGCCTCGAACCGCTGCACGAACTCCGCGAGCTCCTCGGAGCCGAGGCCCGCCGTGCGCTTGGTGAACGACACGATGTCCGCGAACCCGACCGCCCGGACCAGCGGGAGCTGGTGGCTGTCGTTGCGGGCGTCGCTGCGGGACCCGGCGAACTCGATGGCCATGCGCCCGGTCAGCGCGGCGAGCTGACGGCGCCACGCGTGCTCGAGCTGGCCCAGCAGCGTCTCGGTCATCTCGGGCAGCCGGTCCAGCGCGAGCAGCCGGGCCGAGGTCTCGTCCAGGTCGTACCGGCGGGCGAGGTGCTCCACCAGCGCCTCCACCTGCCACAGCGCCAGCCGGTCGGCGGTGTGGCCGACGGACCGGACGAAGGTCATCTGGGCCCGCTCGTCCATCTGCTCGGCCTCGAACAGCGCGGCCGCGTCCTTGAGCGCGTCCACGTCGGCGTCGGTGAACCAGGTCTCCGTCGGGTGCGTGACCGGCAGGCCGATCCAGCGCCAGTACCGGGTGACGAACTGCTTGTCGAGCCCGGTGAGCTCCACCACCTGCGACAGCGTGTACCGGCGGGCGCCGCCGAGCAGCGTCTCGTCGAGGCGCGCCGCGGTGTCGGCGCCCGTGGCGTCGTGGTGGGCGGGAGGGGTCTCGGAGTTGTGGAGCACGTCACCACTGTAGGCGGGGACACCGCATGCAACCGCATGCATCCGCACGGACCGGCCCGGTCAGCCCCAGAGCGTCAGCACGAGGGGGATCCCCGTGAGCACCAGCAGCATGCCGACCACGGCCACCACGTTCCACAGGCTCAGGTGCACGCCGCGCACGCCGTCGTCCCGGTAGAGCAGCACCCAGACCACCAGGAGCCACGCGACGACGGCCGCGATCAGGCCTGCCGTCGGCGTTCCCTCGCTCTGCACCAGACCCCGGTCCAGACGGACGGTGCTGATCAGGTAGACGGTGACGATCGCCGCGGCGCACACGACGGCCTTGGCCACGCCCACCGTGGCTCGACCTGCGTCCATCGGCATCTCCTGACCGTCGCGCGCCGCCCGTTCATGCCGTGCCTGTGGCGGACATTACCGCAGGCCACCGAGCATTCGGCAGAGAATTGCGCGCAGTTCACCCCGGGATCCCGGGCAGTTCACCCGACGCCCGCGCGGGGTCAGGCCGGACGCCGCCCCGGCGGGCGGCCGCCGGTTCAGCGCAGGTGCCAGACGTCGCCCGCGGTCACCGCGCGCTCCTCGCCCGACTCCAGCCGCAGCACCAGCGCGCCCGTGCCGTCGAGGCCCACGGCCTCACCCTCCAGCACCCCCGCGCCGCCGGCGAGCTCGGCCCGGACCCGGGTGCCCAGCGTGGCGGACACCGCCGCGTACTCGTCCAGCAGCCCGGCCGCCGCGGCGTCACCGTCCGCCTGCTCCCACCGCCGCACCACGGCGTGCACCTCGCCGAGCATCCGCACCAGCACGTCCGTGCGGTCGGGCCGCGGGTGGCCCGCGAGCGCCAGCGACGTCGCCGTCGGTACCGGCAGCTCGTCGGCAGACTGCGACACATTGAGCCCGATCCCGAGCACGACCGCGGGCGCCTCGCCGGCCCCGGGCGAGCCGGTCTCGCCGGCGGCGGGTGACCCGGGGCTCGTCGTCCCGGGCACCACCTCGGCGAGGATCCCCGCGACCTTCCGGTACAGGCCCAGGCCGGCCACGGTGTCCACGGCCGGCAGCAGCACGTCGTTGGGCCACTTCACGGCGGCGGTGATGCCGCCGTCGGACACCGTGCGGACCACCGCGAGGCCCGCCAGGAGCGGGAGCCAGCCCATGGCCTCGGCCGGGACGCGGGGACGCAGCAGCAGCGACACGGTGAGCCCGGCGCGCGGCGGCGTCTGCCAGGAGCGACCCGCTCGGCCGCGGCCCGCGGTCTGCTCCTCCGCGATCAGCGCCGAGGGCGCGGGCCAGGCATCCGGGTCCGCGCGGACCGCGGCGACGAGCTCGGCGTTGGTGGAGGGCGAGGTCTCGACCACCTCGACCCGGGCGAAGCCGGGAACGGTGAGCCGGTCGAGGTACAGGGACTGGTGCACCTGTCCATCCTCTCCCCTCCGGGACGGCCCGGCCCTTGGAGGAAACCCACAAGAGCTGCGCGCGACCCGCTGGACCCTCACGCATCGAGCCGGAGGCATCCGACAACTAGGCTCGGGGTGTGAACGACGCCATCACCACCCTCGCCGGAACGCGCGCCAAGCTCGACGACCTCGACGCCCGCCGGGCCGCGGCGATCGACGTCCCCGAGGAGACGGCCCGCGAGAAGCAGCACAAGCGGGGCAAGAAGACCGCCCGGGAACGCATCGAGGCGCTGCTCGACGAGGGCAGCTTCACCGAGCTGGACGCGCTGGCCAAGCACCGCAGCCGCAACTTCGGCCTGGACAAGAAGCGGATCGCGGGCGACGGCGTCGTGACCGGGTACGGCACGATCGACGGCCGCCAGGTCTGCGTCTACTCGCAGGACTTCACGGTGTTCGGCGGCAGCCTCGGCGAGGTGCACGGCCAGAAGATCACCAAGGTGCAGGACCTCGCGCTGCGCACCGGCGTGCCGCTCATCGGCATCAGCGACGGCGGCGGCGCGCGCATCCAGGAGGGTGTCGCGGCCCTGACGCAGTTCGCGGAGATGTTCCGGCGCAACGTCGCGGCGTCGGGCGTGATCCCGCAGATCTCCCTGATCCTCGGCCCGAGCGCGGGCGGCGCGGTGTACTCCCCCGCCCTGACGGACTTCATCGTCATGGCCGACCAGACCTCGAACATGTTCATCACCGGCCCGGACGTGATCCGCACCGTGACGGGCGAGGACGTCGACTTCGAGACCCTGGGCGGCGCCCGCACGCACAACTCGACGTCGGGCGTGGCGCACTACATGGGCCAGGACGAGGACGACGCGCTCGACTACGTGCGCCACCTGGTGAGCTACCTGCCGCAGAACAACCTGTCGGACGCCCCGGCCTTCCCGCCCGAGGACGACACGGTCCTGGAGGTCACGCCTGAGGACGAGGCCCTCGACGAGCTGATCCCGGACAGCGACAACCAGCCCTACGACATGCGGGAGGCCGTCGAGGCCGTGCTGGACCCGGAGTCGTTCCTGGAGGTCCAGCCGATGTTCGCCACGAACGTGCTGATCGGGTTCGGGCACGTGGAGGGCCAGTCGGTCGGCATCATCGCCAACCAGCCGCAGTCCATGGCAGGCACGCTCGACATCGACGCCGCCGAGAAGGCCGCCCGGTTCGTGCGCACCTGCGACGCGTTCAACATCCCGGTGCTGACCTTCGTGGACGTGCCGGGCTTCCTGCCCGGCGTGGGCCAGGAGCACCAGGGCATCATCCGCCGCGGCGCCAAGCTGATCTACGCGTACGCCGAGGCCACCGTGCCGCTGGTCACGATCATCACGCGCAAGGCGTACGGCGGCGCGTACATCGTCATGGGCTCCAAGCAGCTCGGCGCCGACGTGAACCTGGCCTGGCCCACCGCGCAGATCGCCGTGATGGGCGCGAGCGGCGCCGTGAACATCCTGCAGCGCGGCGCGCTGAAGGCGGTCCAGGAGGCAGGCGGCGACGTCGAGGCGGAGCGCGCGCGGCTCACCGCCGAGTACGAGGATGCCATCGTCAACCCGTGGGACGCCGCCGAGCGCGGCTACGTCGACGCGGTGATCCGCCCGTCCGAGACCCGGGTGCAGGTCGTGCGTGCCCTGCGCGCGCTGCGCACCAAGCGATCTACGCTTCCTCCGAAGAAGCACGGCAACATCCCGCTCTGACCGGCGGGAAGACCTTGCACCGGAGAGGAACCAGATGAGTCACGAGGACGCCACCCACGGCCCGGCGCCGATGGGCCGCGTCGACGCGGAGCCGATGCACCGGGCGGTCGACGCACTGGCCGCGGCCCTGCACGACTACGTGGGGACGGCCGTGGGCGTCCGCGCCGAGTTCGGTGCCGCGGAGGCGGACGAGGACCCGCGCGTGCTGGCCCTGGAGTCGAAGGTGGGGCACCTGAACGCGGCGCTCTTCGACGTGCTGCACGGCTCGCTCGGCATGCACCCGGACCTCACGTCCTCGGTGTGGGAGCCGGGTCCGGACGACGAGGCCGTGGACGTCGAGGAGCCCGAGGTGGAGGGCGCCGAGTCGTTCTACCTGGGCTTCGTCGTCGGCTCGCGGGGCGGGGACGCGTCCCTGGACGGCGTGCTGGACCTGCTCGACGCGGCCGGCGAGTCCGTGGCGACGCACCTGACCGACGGCGGCTACGAGATCGCCGAGTGGGCGGCCTCGCGCGGCGAGGCCCCCGGCTTCGGCTTCTACGAGGAGGACGACGAGTGAGCCCCCAGGTACGCGTGGTGCGCGGTCAGCCCGACGACGTCGAGGTGGCGGCCCTGGTCGCGGGCCTCGCGGCCGTGGCGGCCGCCGGCCCGGAGCCCGAGGACGCCGCGCCGCTGGACGAGTGGACCAACCGGGCCCGGGTGCTGCGCGGGAACGGCGCCGCCACCGCCAAGAACTTCGGCGGGCGCGCCGGGCGGCACAACGCCGACGCGTGGCGGTGGAGCCTGCGCTCCTGATGGACCGCTGGGCCAGGCCTGAGCCGGGCGGAGCAACGTGACCGAGCTGTGGGCGGGCGGCCTCGGGATCGTGACCGGCCTGTTACTCGTCCTCGGCGCCGTCTCTGTCCACAACCGCATGCGGAACCGGCTCCGGGACGCCGTCGTACGGTCCCGGCCAGGAGCCGTCGTCATCCCGGCCTTCGCCGAGGGCCCTCTGCCGAGCGCCCTGGCCATCGCCGTGCTCGGGGACCGGATCGAGGTCTGGGACGGTGGCGGCCGGCACCGGACGACCATGGCGCTGACCGGTGCGACGATCAGCGTCCAGCGGGTACGGACCGGTGGCGGCTCCTACCCGGGGCTCCGGATCGAGCAGGGTGGGGACTCGCTGTCGTTCGTCCCACACTTCGCTGCGACGGTGCGAGCGAGCGACCTGGAGCGCGCACTCCGCGAGCTCGGCGAGGACCCCGCCGACCACCTGCGCCCCTGAGCGCCCGACCCCGGCATGAGCCTTGGGCATCGCCTCACGTGGACGGTCGCAAGAAAAGCCGGACCCCGCTCCGCGGGCGGCCGTAGGCTCCCCTCATGACCTCCCCCACACGCACCCCCACGGCGATCGACGCCGTCGCCGACGACTACGTCACCCGCCTCACCGAGCTCGCCCCGCTGTCCGCGACGGCCATGGGCCTGCCCGGCCACGACCACGAGATCGGCGACCTCTCGCCCGCCGGGCACGACGCCGTCGCGCAGGCGGGGCGCGAGGTGCTGGCGAAGCTGGACGGCCTGGAGCCCGCGGACGACGTCGACCGGGTCACGCTGTCCGCGATGCGCGAGCGCGTGGGTCTCGACCTGGAGCTGCACGCCGCCGGCGAGGACCTGCGCAACCTCAACAACATCGAGTCGCCGGTGCAGGGGCTCCGCGACGTCTTCGACATCATGGCCACCGACTCGGTCGAGGCGTGGGAGAACATCGCGTCCCGCCTGAACGCGCTGCCGGACGCCGTCGACGGGTACGTCGAGTCGCTCACCGCGGCGGCCGCCCAGGGGAACGTGGCGGCGATCCGCCAGGTCCGCGAGTGCGTGACGCAGGCCCGCGAGCTGGCCGGGAACGACTCGTTCTTCGCGTCGCTCGTCCGCGGCGAGGCCGTCGACGCCGTCCTGGACGACTCCGCCGCGTGCAGCCTGGTCCGCAAGGAGCTGGAGCACGGCGCGACGGCCGCCCGCGAGGCGTATGCCCGGCTCGCGGACTTCCTGGAGCGCGACCTCGCACCGCGCGCCCCGGAGGCCGACGCCGTGGGCCGCGACCGGTACGCCCTGTGGTCGCGGTACTTCCTGGGCGCGACCGTGGACCTGGACGAGACGTACCAGTGGGGCCTGGAGGAGCTCGCCCGGATCGTCGCGGAGCAGGAGTCGGTGGCCGCGCAGATCGCGGGCCCGGGCGCCACCGTGGAGCAGGCGGTGGCGGCGCTCGACGCCGACCCGGCGCGCAAGCTCGTCGGCACCGCGGCCCTCAAGGCCTGGATGCAGGAGACGTCCGACGCCGCGATCACGGCGCTGAACGGCACGCACTTCGACGTTCCGGAGCCGGTGCTGGCCCTGGAGTGCATGATCGCGCCGACGCAGTCGGGCGGCATCTACTACACCCCGCCGAGCGACGACTGGTCCCGCCCGGGCCGCATGTGGTGGGCCGTGCCGGAAGGTGTCACGGAGTTCAACACCTGGCGGGAGAAGACCACCGTCTTCCACGAGGGCGTGCCCGGCCACCACCTGCAGTGCGGTCAGGCCGTGTTCGCCCGCGAGACGCTCAACACCTGGCGCCGGCTCGCCTGCTGGGTGTCGGGCCACGGCGAGGGCTGGGCCCTCTACGCCGAGCGTCTCATGGCCGACCTCGGCTACATGGACGACCCCGGCGACCGCCTCGGCATGCTCGACGCCCAGCGCCTGCGCGCGGCCCGCGTCGTCTTCGACATCGGCGTGCACCTCGGCCTGCCCGCCCCCGAGCAGTGGGGCGGTGGCACCTGGACCGCCGAGAAGGGCTGGCCCTTCCTCCTGGCCAACGTGAACATGCCGGAGCAGTTCGTGCGCTTCGAGTTCAACCGGTACCTGGGCTGGCCGGGGCAGGCGCCGTCGTACAAGGTGGGTCAGCGCCTCTGGGAGCAGACGCGGGACGAGGCCCGCGCGGCCGCCGCCGGTCGCGGCGAGCAGTTCGATGCCAAGTCGTTCCACGCCCGGGCGCTGAACCTCGGGTCGGTGGGGCTGGACACGCTGCAGGTCGCGCTGGCCTGACGCCCGTCCCGCGCGCGCCGGATCCGGCGGGAGTGACCGGGGTCACTTCCGCCGGATCCGTCATTTCCCTGTCTCGCCGGCCGGGATTCTCGTTACTGTTGCGCGGTGCCACGCCTGGTCCTCGCCTCCCAGTCTCCCGCCCGACTCGCCACGCTGCGGTCCGCCGGAGTCACCCCTGACGTCGTGGTGTCCGGCGTGGACGAGGACAAGGTCCTCGCCGACGCCGCCGACCGCTTCGGCGAGCTCGACCCCGCCGACGCCGTGCTGGTCCTGGCGCAGGCCAAGGCCGAGGAGGTGGCGTCCCGGCTCGAGGAGTCCCGGGACGACGGCGGGCCCGTGGCGGCGCTCGCCCAGGACCTGAGCGACGTCATCGTGGTGGGCTGCGACTCCATGCTGGAGATCGGCGGCACGATCGTGGGCAAGCCGGCCGACGCCGCCACCGCCCGCGAGCGCTGGCGCGCCATGCGCGGCACCAAGGGCGTGCTGCACACGGGCCACTGGGTGGTGGACCTGCGCGACGACGCCTCCGGCGGCACGGGCGGCACCATCGGCTCGACGAGCTCCACCACCGTCTGGTTCGCCGACATCGACGACGACGAGATCGACGCCTACGTCGCCACCGAGGAACCGCTGTACGTGGCCGGCGCCTTCACCATCGACGGCCTCGGCGGCCCGTACGTCGAACGCATCGAGGGCGACCACCACGGCGTGGTCGGCATCAGCCTCCCCCTCCTCCGCGAGCTCCTGACGGACCTGAACATCCCGTGGCGCACTCTCCGCGACGCGTGACCGCGACGATGAGCGCGGGCTTGGTGGCACTCCGAGGCGTCATTCCGCCACTACTCCCGCGTTCATTCGGCTAGGTCCACCGACGGGGGCAGCGGCGCTCCCCGGGTCCAGGAGAGGCCGGCCAGGCGGGCGGCGACATCCTTGCCGATGCCACCGGCCAGCGCCTGGGCCGCCGGGTACCGGAGGACGATCAGCCGGCCCGTGCCGGTCAGCGCGTTCTGCCGCAGCGAGTCGTCAGCGAGCATCACCCGGCCGGTGTGGAAGGCGCGCCCGTCGATCTCCACCACCAGGTAGCGGCCGCCCGGCAGGCGCCACGCAAGATCAACCCTGGCCAGGAACACATCACCCAGCAGGAACGTGACCTGCTGGCCGTCCGGCGGCACGCCGTGGTCCAGGCAGGAGAGGCGAGCGGCCGTCTCCGCAGGCGACTCGTCGAGGGCAGACACCAGGGGGAACGCTGTGAGGGCCTGTACCGAACCCCGTCGTCGTCGCATCATGCCGGCCACGGTGTCGAGGGCTGCCGTGTCGAGAAGCTCCTTGTGCAGCACGCTGCTCAGCACCGCGACCCTCTCGCCACGCGTCAGCCCCGGAAGTCCCTGGACCAGGGCCGATGCCAAGGACGCGATGCTCCGGCCCCGGTACCGCACCGTCGGGAACGACCGGTACCTGCGGAGGACGACCGCGGGTCCCACCGCCGCGTCCTTACCGCCTGGGCGGGCCACCTCCGGCACGAGCCGTGCGGGCAGGCCGGCCACGCGGTACAGGGCGAGCGCGCACGCACCGGTGGCGATGCCATCGGGCACCGCGAGCATGCCCGTCCATGCCGCGCGACGGCGGACGTGGTCGTAGTAGTCGTCCCGCCGCCGTCGTTCCACCGGATCGGGGGCGGTGTCGTAGACGCAGCGGGCCGCCCGGGCCCAGCGTCCCGTCCGGATCAACCGCCCCACCGCGTACTTGTCGAGCCCGACGGCGTCGCACTGGGCCTTGTCCACGAGCCCCTCCTGCGCGCGGGCATCCGCCAGCAGCCGCGCGGGGATCTTCCGTCCTGGTCGCATGCCGCCCATCCCACACGGCCCGGTCCCCGTCCGAGGCACCCGACCCCGCCCCCTGTGCACAACCCCCGCCCCCACCGGCCTGTGGTCACCCTCCCGCGGCGGTCCCCACCAGGTGAGTGCAGAGATGGTTGCACTCTGCGGACTCATACCGCCACCACGCCCGCGCTCACCACCTCGGAGGCGAGGTTTACCCGATACCGACAAGGTGGAGCGGCTCAGTGGACTGGACAGTGCCCACGCCATGTGTGGATCCTCCAAACGCGTCGCTCCGGGGTTGGTCTGCTCCCCAGACTTTCTCCCGGGTGCCCGGAGGCGGTACATAGGTCCCGGATACCCGGGTTACGGTGAGCCGTGCCCAGTTCCAGCCTGCCCCGAACCATCTCGAAGGTGCTCATCGCCAACCGTGGTGAGATCGCCGTCCGCGTGGCCCGTGGATGCGCCGACGCGGGGCTGACGTCCGTCGCCGTGTACGCCGACCAGGACCGCGAGGCGCTGCACGTCCGCATCGCCGACGAGGCGTTCGCGCTCGGCGGCGCCCGCGCCGCGGACACCTACCTGGACCCGGCCAAGCTGATCGACGTCGCGCGCCGCTCCGGGGCCGACGCCGTCCACCCCGGCTACGGCTTCCTGTCCGAGAACGCCGAGTTCGCGCAGGCGGTCATCGACGCGGGGCTGGTCTGGATCGGCCCGCCACCGTCGGCCATCGAGGCGCTGGGCGACAAGGTGAGCGCGCGGCACATCGCGCAGCGCGCCGGTGCGCCGCTCGTGCCCGGCACCCCCGACCCGGTGAAGGACGCCGCCGAGGTGCGCGCCTTCGCCGAGGAGCACGGGCTGCCCATCGCCATCAAGGCGGCGTTCGGCGGCGGCGGTCGCGGCCTCAAGGTCGCGCGCACGTTCGACGAGATCGAGGAGCTGTACGAGTCGGCGGTCCGTGAGGCGACGGCCGCGTTCGGCCGGGGCGAGTGCTTCGTGGAGCGCTACCTGGACAAGCCGCGCCACGTGGAGACCCAGTGCCTGGCGGACACGCACGGCAACGTCGTCGTGGTGTCCACCCGCGACTGCTCCCTGCAGCGACGGCACCAGAAGCTGGTCGAGGAGGCGCCCGCGCCGTTCCTCACCCCGGACCAGGAGAAGTCGCTGTACACCGCCTCGGAGGCGATCCTGCGCGAGGCGGGCTACGTGGGCGCCGGCACCTGCGAGTTCCTGGTGGGCCTCGACGGCACCATCTCCTTCCTGGAGGTGAACACGCGGCTGCAGGTGGAGCACCCGGTGACCGAGGAGGTCACGGGCATCGATCTGGTGCGTGAGCAGCTCCGCATCGCCGCCGGCGAGCCGCTCGGCTACGACTCCCCCGCGATCCGCGGGCACTCGATCGAGTTCCGCATCAACGGCGAGGACCCGGCCGCGAACTTCCTCCCGGCGCCGGGCCGCCTGAGCACCCTCGCGTGGCCGTCAGGCCCGGGCGTGCGCGTCGACACGGGCGTCGTCGCGGGCGACACGGTCTCCGGCGCCTTCGACTCGATGATCGCCAAGCTGATCGTCACGGGCGCCACGCGCACCCAGGCCGTCGAGCGGGCGCGCCGTGCGCTGCGCGAGCTCGTGGTCGAGGGCATCCCCACGGTGGTCCCGTTCCACAAGGCGGTGCTCGACGCCGACGCGTTCGTCCCGGCGGACGGCTCGCCGTTCCGCGTGCACACCCGCTGGATCGAGACCGAGTTCGCCGACGAGCTCAAGACCCTCGCCCCGGCCGCCCCCGCCCCGGAGGCGGAGGCCGAGGCCGACGAGGTCATGGCCGAGCGCGTCGTCGTCGAGGTGGGCGGACGCCGCCTGGAGGTCGTGCTGCCCGCGGGCCTCGGGGTCGCCGCCGGCCGGGCCCGCACCGCGAACGCGGCCCGCCGCCCGGCCCGCCGTTCCGCGGCCAAGGCGTCGAGCGGCTCGGCGGGGACCACGCTGGCCTCCCCCATGCAGGGCACCATCGTGAAGGTGGCCGTCGAGGAGGGCGCCCAGGTCGCCGAGGGCGATCTCGTCGTGGTGCTGGAGGCGATGAAGATGGAGCAGCCGATCCTGGCGCACCGTGCCGGCACTGTCCGTTCCCTGACGGCGGCCCCGGGCGCCGGCGTGACCGCGGGTGCGGCGCTCTGCGAGATCGTCGACTGAGCAGGTGCCGAACCGGACGGTCGCAGACACGTCCCGGCCCGACCTGACAGACTGAGGCCGTGCCGAACCCGATCCTGCCCCCGCCCGACCTGCACCGGCACGACGGCGACGGGTGGGTCACCTGCGGGGACCACCGGCACTGGGGCCTGTTCGGGGCGGCGGGCCTGCTGCTCGCCCGCCGGGACGACGACGGGGTGCCGTCTCACCTGGTGCTCCAGCACCGGGCCCTGTGGTCCCACATGGGTGGCACCTGGGGCATCCCCGGCGGCGCGCTGGCACCGGACGAGGAGCCGTCGGCCGGCGCGTTGCGCGAGGCCGCCGAGGAGGCCGCGATCGACCCGGCCGCCGTGCACGTCGTGGGTACGCACGTGCTGGAGCACCCGGCCTGGTCGTACACCACGGTGGTGGCCGACGTCGCCCCCGGGTACGGCGTCGAGCCGCGGGCGGCCGACCCCGAGAGCCTGGAGGTGCGCTGGGTGAGCCTCGCCGACCTGGACCGCCTGACCCTGCTGCCGGCGTTCGGCGAGTCCCTGCCGCGGCTGCTCGCTCTGCTCGGCTGACGACCGGTGCGGCCGGCCCAGACCCGGCTGACCTGCGGCAAGACATCTCGCCGTGACCGGACCGCAACCAGATTTCATCCGCTCCCCGCACCGCGGGGCACCCCGGACGGCACAAGAATGTGACACGTGCCCCCTCTCCCCGCCGGCACGACTCCGCGCCCCGGCGTCCGGCTAGCCGAGATCCACGGGCTCCGCGGTCTCGCCCTGGTGCTCGTCGTCCTGTTCCACCTCTTCGGCGCAGGACGGGTCTCGGGCGGCGTCGACGTCTTCCTCGTGGTCTCCGGGTTCCTGGTGACGCGCTCGCTCGTGCGGCGGGCCGACGACAGGTCGCTCCGGCTCGGTGCCGTCTGGGCCCGCAACGCGGCACGGCTGGCGCCGTCGGCCCTCGTGGTGCTCGCAGCCGTCGCGGCCGCCACCTGGCTGCTCCTGCCCGAGTCGCACTGGGAGAGCATCCTGCGCCAGGTGGTGGCCTCCGCCCTGTACGTGGAGAACTGGGACCTCATCGCGAACGAGCTCAGCTACGGCGCGGCGGGCCCGGCCGCGAGCCCCCTGCAGCACTTCTGGTCGCTGTCGGTCCAGGGACAGTTCCTCCTGGTGTGGCCGCTGGTCGTCCTGCTGGTCGGCGTGGCGGTGCGGCGTGCCCGGCTGCGGGTGCGCACCGTGCTGCTGCCGCTGGTGGTGCTCGCGACGGCGGCCTCCTTCGCCTACGCCGTGCACCTGAGCGCCGTGCAGCAGCCCGTGGCCTACTTCCACACGGCCACCCGGTTCTGGGAGCTGGGTGCCGGAGCCCTGCTCGGGCTCGTCCCCCTCGGTACCCCCGGACGGGTGCGCGCCGTCGGCGCCTGGCTCGGCCTGGGTCTCGTGGTCGCCTCGGGCTTCGTGCTCGACGGCGGCACCCTGTTCCCCGGCCCGTGGACCCTCTGGCCGGTGGCCGGCGCCCTGCTCGTCATCGCGGGGGCCGGGACGCCGTCGTCCTGGGGGCCGCGTGGCACGCTCGCCTTCCGCCCGCTGCGGTTCCTCGCCGACATCTCCTACGAGCTGTACCTGTGGCACTGGCCGGTGCTGATCTTCCTCCTCGCGCTGACCGGGGCGCACGCGGTCGGCTGGCGCGAGGCCGCCCTCGTGCTCACGGCCTCGGTGGTCCTGGCGTGGCTCACCCTGCGTCTGGTGGCCCGGCCCGCGGCGCGCGCCGTCCCCCGCGTGCTCCCGGCCGGCCGGGCACTGGTCTCGCTCACGGCCGCGGTGGCCGCCACGGCGCTCGTCGTCGTACCGGTGCTGGGCCTGCAGGCCGACCTGCGGGAGCAGACGGCGGAGGCCGCCGAGGAGTTCGGCGTCGTCGACACGCAGCACCCCGGCGCGTCGGCGCTCGGCTCCGCCGAGGTGGTGCCCGCCGCGGACCTGCGGCCGGCGCTCGGGGCCGCCCAGGCGGACAAGGGACAGTTCTTCACCGACGGCCGGTGCGTCCAGGAGCACGGCAGCGGACCGGGTCTCGACGAGGCCCTGTGGTGCGACCTGTACGCACCGGAGCAGCCGACGGCGACCGTGCTGCTGGCCGGCGGCTCCCACCTGTACCAGTGGTCCGAGACGTTCCTGGAGATCGCCCGGGAGCACGACTGGCGGCTCGTCCTCGCCGGCAAGGGACAGTGCCGGGTCAAGCACGTGCCCGAGCCCGAGCACGGCTGCGTGCTGTGGGGCGACAACGTGATCGAGCTGGCGCGGGAGCTGCAGCCAGACGCGATGGTCGTCGACGGCACCCACACCCACTACGACGGCGAGCTGGAGACCGTCCCGCCCGAGCAGGTCGCCGCGTGGCAGCTCCTGGACCGGGCCGGTGTCCGGCTGATCGGCCTCCGCGACAACCCGCGCGGCGGCCACGACCCCCTGGTGCTCGACTGCCTCGCCGAGCACGGCGTGGGCAGCGGCCTCTGCGACCTGACCCGGTCCGAGGTGTACCCCGAGGTCTCGCCCGCGCTGACCACGCCGGGGGTACCCACGTCGATGGTGCACGTCGACCTCACCCGGTGGTACTGCCGCGAGTCGGACGACCGCTGCCCGGCCGTGATCGGCAACGTGCTCGTCTACCGGGACGGCAGCCACCTCACCAACACGTTCCTGCGGTCGCTGCAGCCGATGCTCACCGAGGCGCTCCAGGCGGAGGCGCCGTGGCTCTTCCCTGCGGAGTCCGCCTCGCGGCCCTGAGCCCGGCCGCCTCCCGGACGAGGACCGCCCGCTGCTATAGGGTCGATTCGTGCACATCCGGATCGCTCCCGAAGAGGTGCTGGGCCTGGCGCGGATCGCCGGGCAGGCTCCGCCCGTCATCAGCTCCGTCGTCGGCGACCGGGACGTGATCCGCGTGGTCGCCGACCTGCGCCGCCTGGAGACGCTGCCCGGCCCGCTCAAGCTGGCCGTGAAGATCGCCCCGATCGTGCGGGCCGACGTGCGCCTGTCCGGGTTCGAGCGCGGCGTCGCCACGCTGACAGTCGAGGTGAACGCGGCCGGGCTCCCGGCGCACCGGCTGCTCAGCCTCGCGGCCGCGCCGATCGAGCAGGAGATCGCCAAGCAGGGTCTGCCGCCGGGCGTCGTCGACGTGCAGCCCGACGCGCGGATCGCCGTCGACGTCGAACGCCTCCTGGAGGTCAAGGTCCCGGGCCTCACCGTCTCGGGCGCGAAGGTGGAGGGCGGCCAGATCGTCCTCGACGCGTCCGTAGCCTGAGCCGCGGGCTCGGGCGGGCAACCGGCAGAGTCGGAGACGTAGCGCACGAGGCGCGCGGCGCGAGGCACGGGGCGCGAGGCACGGGGCGCGAGGCACGAGGCACGAGCCGCGGGGCACGAGCCGCGGGGCACGAGGCACGGGGCACGAGGCACGAAGCACGAAGCACGAAGCACCCCAGGGAACCGCCCCGCGGAGCTGTGTTGCTCTCCGTAGAACATGTCTACTCAGAGCAACACACCCCCGAGGGGCAGGTGCACCCGGGCCGCGCGGGGCCCGCACACGCAGGGCCGGCACACGCAGGGCCGGCACACGCAGGGCCGGCACACGCAGGGCCCGCACGCGCAGAGGAGGCACGCGCAGGGCCCACACGCGCAGAGCCCGCACACGCAGAGCAGGCACGCACGGGACGACGCCCACCGCACGAGGCCACGCGGAGAGCTCCGCCGGCGACGCCCTAGCTGCCCACCCGGGCGTCCAGCACCCGCGCGCCCTCCGCGATCGACCCCGAGAGCGACGGGTAGATCGTGAACGCCGACGCGACGTTCTCCACGGTGAGCCGGTGCTGGACCGCCAGGGTGATCGGGAAGATCAGCTCGGACGCCCGCGGCGCCACCACCACGCCCCCGAGCACCACGCCCGCCTCGGGGTGCGCGAACAGCTTCACGAACCCATCGCGGATGCCGAGCATCTTGGCCCGGGGGTTGCGGGCCAGCGGCAGCGTCGTGGTGATGTACTTCGAGCTCTGCGCGCGGAGCTTCTCCTCGCTGTACCCGACCGTCGCGATCTCGGGCGCCGTGAAGATGTTCGACGCGACCGTGCGCAGCGCGAGCGGCTGGACGGCGTCGCCCAGGGCGTGGGCCACGGCGATGCGGCCCTGCATGGCCGCCACGGAGGCGAGCGGCAGCACACCCGTGCAGTCCCCCGAGGCGTAGATGCCGCGCACCGAGGTCCGTGAGACCCGGTCCACCACGACGTGCCCGGACTCCGACAGCCGCACCCCGGCCTCCTCCAGGCCCAGGCCGGACGTCGCCGGCACGCCGCCGACCGCCACCAGCACGTGCGAGCCGTGCACCACGCGACCGTCCGCCAGCGTGACCTCCACGCCGTCGTCGGTGCGCACGGCGCCCGCCGCCCGCGAGCGGGACAGCACCGTCATGCCGCGGGAGCGGAACACGCCCTCCAGGAGCTCGGCGGCGTCCTCGTCCTCGCCCGGCAGCACGCGGTCGCGGCTGGAGACGAGCACGACGTCGGACCCGAGCGCGTTGTACGCGCCCGCGAACTCCGCCCCGGTGACGCCCGAGCCCACCACGATCAGACGTTCGGGCAGCTCACGCAGGTTGTACATCTGCGTCCAGGTGAGGATGCGCTCGCCGTCGGGCACCGCGGTGGGCAGGGTGCGCGGGGTGGCGCCGAGCGCGAGGAGGATCGAGTCCGCCTCCAGCACCTCGGTGCCACCGCCGGGCAGCTCGGCGACCACGCGCGAGGGCCCGTCCAGCCGGCCCCTCCCCGCGATGATCCGGATGCCCTCGCGCTCCAGCCGGCCCCGGATGTCCGCGCTCTGCGCACGGGCCAGCGCGAGCACGCGCTTGTTCACGGCCTGCAGGTCCACGAGGTGCTTGCGCTTCTCGGCCGCCGACGCCGCCGCCTGCACCGCCGAGCCGCCCAGCGCGGGCACGCCGTAGGCGGACACCACGGGGATGCCGCCGGTGGCGAGCGAGACGTCGACGTCCGAGGCCGGGTCCACGACGTCGTCGGGCATCCGGATGCCGAGCTCGGGGGCGCGGTCGGCGATCGTCATCCACTCGGCGGTGGCGATGAGGGTCTTGGACGGCACCACGTCGGTCAGGACTGCCGCGCCGCCCAGGCCCTGCTGCTCCACGACGGTCACCTGCGCACCGTGGCTGCGGGCCACGAGGGCCGCCTCGTACCCGCCGGGTCCGCCACCTACGACGACGACGTGGGGCGGGACTGCTGTGGGATCGAGGGGGGTCACGGCCCCATTCTCGCATCGTCGCCGGATGTCACGAAGTCGCCCACCCGGTGGGCGCGTGCCACAGGGAAAGTGGCGATAACCTCGGACCATGAGCACGGAGCCAGACCTCGACGACCCGACCACCGACCCCTTCGACGTGGCCGCGGCCGCCGCGGAGTACATCGCCGCCAAGACCGGGGTCTCGGGGCACGACGTCGCGCTCGTGCTCGGCTCCGGGTGGGGCGGGGCGGCCGAGCTGATCGGTGACGTCGTCGCCGAGATCCCGACCGCCGAGATCCCCGGGTTCACCAAGCCCGCGGTCGAGGGCCACCGGTCCACCACGCGCTCGATCCGGATCGAGCGGCCCGACGGCGCCGTCCGGCACGCGCTCGTGCTCGGCTCCCGCACCCACCTCTACGAGGGCCGGGGCATCCGGCGCGTGGCCCACGGCGTGCGCACCGCGGCCGCCGCTGGCTGCGAGACGGTGATCCTGACCAACGGCTGCGGCAGCGTGCACATCGGCTGGCGCCCCGGACAGGTCGTGCTCATCAAGGACCACCTCAACCTCACGGGGCAGACCCCGCTGGAGGGCGCCAAGTTCGCCGACATGACGAACATCTACACGCCGCGCCTGCGCGATCTCGCCCGCAGCGTGGACCCGGACCTGCCCGAGGGCGTGTACGCACAGTTCCACGGGCCGCAGTACGAGACGCCGGCCGAGGTGAAGATGGCGGGCCTGCTGGGCGCCGACCTGGTCGGCATGTCGACGGCGGTCGAGGCCGTCGCCGCACGCCACTGCAGGATGGACGTGCTCGGGATCTCACTGGCCACCAACCTCGCCGCCGGGATCAGCCCCAGCCCGCTCTCCCACGAAGAGGTGCTGGAGGCGGGCCGTGAGGCCGGCCCGCGGATCAGCGACCTGCTCGCCCGAGTGGTCAAGCAGCTCTGATGACCGAGCCCGCCACCCCGCCCACCGCGACCGGGACCCTCTCGGCGCCGGACCTGGTCGCGCGCGCCGAGGCCTGGATGGCGGCCGACGTCGACCAGGGCGACGTCGGCGAGCTGCACGCGCTGATCGCGCGGACGTCGGACCCCCACTCGGGCCGCGTCGCGCTCGCCGAGCTGGCCGACCGCTTCGCCGGCCCGCTCGAGTTCGGCACGGCCGGCCTGCGGGGCGCGATGGCCGCCGGGCCGAACCGCATGAACCGCGCCGTGGTGATCGCCGCCGCGGCCGGCCTGGGCAACTTCCTCGCCGCCGACGTGCAGGGCACCCCGCGCGTCGTGGTCGGTTTCGACGCCCGGCACCGCTCCGCGGACTTCGCCCGCGACACGGCGGCCGTGCTCGTCGCGGCCGGGGCCGAGGTGCTGCTCCTGCCGGAGCCCGGTCCGACGCCGGTGCTGGCCTTCGCCGTGCGTCACCTGTCGGCCGACGCCGGCGTGATGGTCACCGCGAGCCACAACCCCGCCGCCGACAACGGCTACAAGGTGTACCTGGGCGGCCGGGTCGTGACGGACGCGGGCCAGGGCGCGCAGATCGTGCCGCCCTACGACGCTCTCATCGCGGGCGAGATCGCCCTGGTGCGGGCGGCAAAGGACGTGCCGCGCGCCGAGTCCGGCTGGACCGTGCTCGGGCCGGAGATCACCGACGCCTACCACGCGGCCGTCGCCGGTCTGCACGACGGCGCGACGGGCCCCCGGCTGCGCATCGTCACCACGTCGCTGCACGGGGTGGGCGGCGAGGCGGTCGCCCGGGTGCTCGCCGAGGCGGGCTTCACCGACGTCGTCCCCGTGGAGGAGCAGGCCGAGCCCGACCCGGACTTCCCTACCGTCGCGTTCCCCAACCCGGAGGAGCCGGGCGCGATCGACATGGCCCTCGCCCTGGCGCAGGACTCCCACGCGGACCTCGTCATCGCCAACGACCCGGACGCGGACCGCTGCGCCGTCGCCGTGCTCGACCCGCAGTACGGCACCTACCAGGGTGCGGAGACGGCGTCGTCGCAGGGCTGGCGCATGCTGCACGGCGACGAGGTGGGCATGCTGCTCGGCTGGGACGCGGCCGAGCGGGCCGTGAGCGCCGGGACCGGCGGCACGCTGGCCTGCTCGATCGTGTCGTCGCGGGCGCTGGCGGCCATCGCCGCGGCCCACGGCCTGGAGCACGCGACCACCCTCACGGGCTTCAAGTGGATCTCCCGCACGCCGGGCCTCGTGTTCGGGTACGAGGAGGCTCTGGGCTACTGCGTCGATCCTGAGCACGTCCGGGATAAGGACGGGCTGTCGGCCGCCGTCGCCGTCGCACAGCTCGCGCGCCGGCTGGCCGCGCAGGGCCGCACGCTCCTCGACCTGCTCGACGACGTGGCACGGGCCTGCGGTCTGCACGTGACCGGGCAGGTGTCGGCGCGGTTCGACGACCTGGACGGGATCGGGTCGACGATGGCGGCGCTGCGCACGTCCCCGCCGTCGGCGCTGGCGGGCTCGCCGGTGGACTCGGTGAGCGACCTCGCCGAGGGGACGGACGGCCTGCCGCCCACGGACGGCGTGGTGCTGCTGACCGCGGACGACACGCGCGTCATCGTGCGGCCGAGCGGTACGGAACCGAAGGTCAAGTGCTACATCGAGGTGGTCGCGCCGGTCGAGCCCGATGCCTCGGCGGCCGCGCTGTCCGAGGCGCGGGTCGCCGCACGGGACCGGCTGGCCCGGGTGGGTGCGGACGTGCGGGCGGCCCTGGGCCTGTGACCCGCCGGGTCACTCCACGACGTCGGACAGCATGTCGATGCCGTCCGGGGACTCGGCGAGGTACCCGGGCAGCCGGTCCTCGGCCACGGCCTGCATGAGCGGGTCGAACCGTTCCCGGTCGAGCACCACCGTCGACTGGCCGTCCGCGCTGCGCCCGGTGCCCGCGTAGGGGGCGGTCAGGAACGTGATGTCGCCCGTGGACAGGTCGCGGGCGCTGATCGCCAGCTCCAGCATCGTGTCGATGGTCAGGTTCTCGTCCACCGCGACGGACCGCAGCGCCACCTCGAGGAACCGGGACAGCTTGGGCAGGTCGTTCTTGTCGGCCGTGGCCTGGGTGACGATGGCCCGCATCCAGGCCTGCTGCCGCTGCACGCGCCCGAAGTCGCCGTTCGGCAGGGAGTACCGCTCACGCGTGAACTCCAGCGCCTCCTGGCCGGTCATCTCCTGGACGACGGAGCCGCCCGCGCCGTCGGGCACCGTGATCTCGACACCGCCGAGGGTGTCGGTCAGCGTCGTGAAGGACTCGAAGTCGCTGACCGCGAAGTGGTCGATGCGGACGCCCGTCAGGTCCTCGACGGTCTCGATCATGAGCGCGGGACCGCCGTAGGAGAACGCCGCGTTGATCTTCGCCTCGCCGTAGCCGGGGATCGGCACCCAGGAGTCGCGCGGGATGGAGATCGCGGCGGCCGACTTCCGGTCGGCGGACAGGTGGAACAGCAGGATGGCGTCGGTGCGCTGGGCGCCGAACTCCCACGCGGACGGGTCGCCGGCGGAGATCCGGCTGTCGGACCCGAGCACGAGGATGTTGACGGGGGCCGGCGCTCCCTGCGGCGCCGGGGCGGGCCGGTCGGCCTCGTCGAGGCCGGCGAACGGGTCCTCGATGCGCTCGATCTTCTCGTCCAGCGAGATCCGGTAGCCGAACCAGGCCGTGGCCCCGCTGGCGCCGACGAGCACGAGCGCGCCCGCGACGAGCGCCGCGACGAAGCCCTTGCCCCGGGGGCGGCGCTCGCTCGGGCGGACGCCGGGGGCCGGCTCGGCCGCGGACAACAGGTCGTCGATCCGCTCGGGTGCATGCATACCCACGTACTTACCGCTGCGGGCAGGTCGGGCGCATCACCCCGAAAGAGACATCACCCCCGATTCACCCCCGCTCCCCGCGGGGCCGAGGACACCTGCGCATGGCAAGATCCGCCCCATGCGCGGAATCATTCTTGCCGGCGGCTCCGGCACCCGCCTGCACCCGATCACGCAGGGCATCAGCAAGCAGCTCGTGCCGGTCTACGACAAGCCGATGATCTACTACCCGCTGTCCACCCTGATCCTGGCCGGGATCCGCGACGTCCTGGTCATCACCACCCCGCAGGACGCCGACCAGTTCCAGCGGCTGCTCGGCGATGGCTCGCAGTTCGGCATCTCGATCAGCTACACGGCCCAGCCGTCGCCCGACGGGCTCGCCCAGGCCTTCGTGCTGGGCGAGGAGTTCCTCGGTGACGACTCGGTGGCCCTCGTGCTCGGCGACAACATCTTCTACGGCCCCGGTCTGGGCACCCGGCTGACCCGCTTCGCGGACCTGGACGGCGGCGCCGTCTTCGCCTACCGCGTGGCCGACCCCTCCGCCTACGGGGTGGTCGAGTTCGACGACCAGGGCATGGCCCTGTCCCTGGAGGAGAAGCCCGCCCGGCCCCGGTCCAGGTACGCGGTGCCGGGGCTGTACTTCTACGACAACGACGTGGTCGCCATCGCCAAGGCGCTCAAGCCCTCGGCGCGCGGTGAGTACGAGATCACCGACGTCAACGCCGAGTACCTGCGCCAGGGCCGCCTCCAGGTCGAGGTACTGCCGCGCGGTACGGCCTGGCTGGACACCGGCACGTTCGACTCGCTGCTCGAGGCGTCCGACTACGTCCGCACCGTCGAACGGCGCCAGGGCCTCAAGATCGGGGCCCCGGAGGAGGTCGCCTGGCGCCGGGGCTTCCTGTCGGACGACGACCTGCGGGTCCGCGCGGAGAAGCTCACCAAGTCGGGTTACGGCAGCTACCTGCTGAGCCTCCTGGAGCAGCAGTGACCTCGTAGCGCCCAACCGTCGCGGGACACGCGACGCGGGACACGCGACGCGGGACACGCGACGCGGGACACGGGACACGGGCACCCGGTGCCCGGTGCCCGGTCCGGCTGGTGCCGCTGTCTCGTGCCGGGGGCCTCCGGGGAAAAGGTGCCCCGCGCAGTCGTGTTGCTGACCGTAGACAACGTCTACTCAGAGCAACCCGCCTCCGCGAGGCACCTTTCCCCGAGGCCGCCGTGGACGGCGCACGACCCGCACACGCTGCGCCGGCCCTACGCTGCGCCGGCCCTACGGTGCGCCGGCCCTACGGTGCCCCCAGCACCTCCGGCGCCGCCACCTTCCACCGCTCGGCCCAGTCGCCGATCGGCTCCACGCCGACCGCCCGGAGCCGGGCGTGCCCCAGCACCGAGTACGCCGGCCGCGGCGCCGGGAGCTGGTACTCGGCGCTCGTCGTCGTGTCGACGGGCGTGGCGTGCCCGGCCGACGCGACCACCTCTCGCGCGAAGCCCCACCACGTCACCTGGCCGGACGACGTGCCGTGGTAGATCCCGCCGGGCACCCGCGCGGCGACGAGGCGGACGATCAGGTCGGCCACGTCGGCGGTCCAGGTGGGCTGCCCGGTCTGGTCGTCCACGACGCTGAGCCGGTCCCGCTCGCCCGCGACGCGCGCGATGGTCCGGGGGAAGCACCTGCCGCCGGCCCCGTACAGCCACGCCGTGCGCACGACGACGGCGTCCGGCGCCTCCGCGCGCACCGCCCACTCACCGGCAGCCTTGGTGCGGCCGTACGCCGAGCGGGGCGCCACCGGCGCGTCCTCCGGGTAGGGCTCGGTCGCGACGCCGTCGAACACGTAGTCGGTCGAGACGTGCACCAGCCGGGCACCCGCGGCGGCTGCGGCACGCGCGAGGTGGGCGGCGGCCGTCGCGTTGACGGCGAACGCCTCGGCCTCGTGCTCCTCGGCGGCGTCCACGGCGGTCCACGCCGCGCAGTTGACCACCACGTCGTAGCCGGCCACCGCCCCGCGGACCGCCACCGCGTCCGTGACGTCCAGCTCGGCCCGCCCGGCGCCGGACACCTCGTGCCCCGCGCGGGTGGCCGCGGCCAGCACATCCTGCCCGAGCATGCCCGCGGCCCCGACGACGAGCCACCGCTGCGCGGCTCCTGCGGGGTCGGTCGGTCCAGGTCCCTTGGTCACTCCGGCTCCAGCCACCCTAAGATCCTAGAGCCGCATCCGAACCCCGCGAGGAGAGCCATGAAGTACCGCGAGCTGGCCGTGCCCGGCGCGTTCGAGATCACCCCCCAGCAGCACGGAGACCCGCGGGGACTGTTCCTGGAGGCGTTCCGGGCGGGCGCCTTCGCCGACGCCGTAGGGCACGCCTTCGACCTGCAGCAGGTCAACTGCTCGGTGTCGGCCGCCGGCGTGCTGCGCGGCATCCACTTCGCCGACGTGCCGCCCAGCCAGGCCAAGTACGTGATGTGCGTCAGCGGCGCGGTGCTCGACGTCGTCGTCGACATCCGGGTGGGCTCGCCCACCTTCGGCGTGTGGGACGCCGTCCTGCTCGACGACGTGGACCGCCGCGCCGTCTACCTGCCGGAGGGGCTGGGGCACGCGTTCATGTCGCTGGAGGACGGCTCGACCGTGCTGTACCTGTGCTCGGCCGGGTACGCGCCGGGCCGTGAGCACGGCATCCACCCGCTGGACGAGGAGCTCGGCATCGAGTGGCCCGACACTGCTCGTGACGGCACCCCGCTCACGCCGCTCCTGTCGGACAAGGACGCGGCGGCCCCGACGCTCGCCGAGGCCCGCGCCCAGAACCTCCTGCCCACGCTGGACGAGGTCCGCACCTACGTCACGTCCCTGCCACCTCGTTGAGTGCGGAATCTTCGCCCTTTTTCGTGTGCCAGGAGGGCGAGGATCCCGCACTCGACGAGACGGCTACTGGTTGGTGCGGGCGTACCTGGCCTCCGTCGCCGCCTTCGCCGGGCGCCACCAGGACTCGTGGGCGCGGTACCAGTCGACCGTGGCCTCCAGGCCCTCGCGGAAGTCCGTGTAGCGCGGGGACCAGCCCAGCTCGGTGCGCAGGCGGCTCGCGTCGATCGCGTACCGCAGGTCGTGCCCCGGGCGGTCGGTGACGTGGTCGAAGTCGTCGGCGTCGCGCCCGAAGATCTCCAGGAGCGTGCGCACCACGTCGAGGTTGCTGGTCTCGCCGTCGGCCCCGATCAGGTAGGTCTCCCCGGCCTGGCCCTTCTCGATGACGCTCCAGACGGCGGAGTTGTGGTCCTCGACGTGGATCCAGTCACGCACGTTGCGGCCCGCGCCGTACAGCCGGGGCCGCACACCGTCGATCAGGTTGGTGATCTGGCGCGGGATGAACTTCTCGACGTGCTGGTACGGGCCGTAGTTGTTCGAACAGTTCGAGATCGTGGCCCGGATGCCGAACGAGCGCACCCAGGCGCGGACCAGCAGGTCGGAGCCGGCCTTGGTCGACGAGTAGGGCGACGAGGGGTTGTACGGCGTCCCGGAGGTGAACCGTTCCGGGGTGTCGAGCGGGAGGTCGCCGTACACCTCGTCGGTCGAGATGTGGTGGAACCGGACGCCGTGCCGCCGCACCGCCTCCAGCAGCGTGAACGTGCCCAACAGGTTGGTCTGCACGAACGGCGTCGGGTCGTCCAGGGAGTTGTCGTTGTGGGACTCCGCGGCGAAGTGCACCACGAGGTCCGACTCCCCTACGAGGCGGTCCACGAGCGGACCGTCGGTGATCGAGCCCTCGACGAGCTCGACCCCCGTGCCGTCGAGCGAGGTCCGGTCGCCGGCGTAGGTCAGGGCGTCCAGCACCGTGACCCGTACGTCCGGCCGCTCGCGGACGGTCTGGCGGACGAAGTTCGCCCCGATGAAGCCGGCGCCGCCGGTGACCAGTACCCGCATCGTCAGTCCCGTCCGTAGATGTCGCGGGTGTAGACCTTGTCCGCCACGTCGTCCAGCGCCTCGGTGCGGCGGTTGGCGATGATGACGTCGGCCCGGGACTTGAGCTCGTCCAGGTCCCGCACCACCTCGGAGTGGAAGAACTCGTCCTCGGTCAGCGTGGGCTCGTACACGATGACCTCGACACCCTTGGCCTTGATGCGCTTCATGATGCCCTGGATGCTGGAGGCCCGGAAGTTGTCCGACCCCGACTTCATCACCAGGCGGTACACGCCCACGGTCCGCGGCCCGCGGCGCAGGATGTCGGCCGCGACGAAGTCCTTGCGCGTCGTGTTCGCGTCGACGACGGCGTTGATCAGGTTCTGCGGCACGTCGGCGTAGTTCGCCAGGAGCTGCTTGGTGTCCTTGGGCAGGCAGTACCCGCCGTAGCCGAACGACGGGTTGTTGTAGTGCGAGCCGATCCGGGGGTCCAGGCCCACGCCCTCGATGATCTGCGCCGTGTCCAGCCCACGGGTCACGGCGTAGGTGTCGAGCTCGTTGAAGTACGCCACCCGCAGCGCGAGGTAGGTGTTGGCGAACAGCTTGATCGCCTCGGCCTCGGTGGGGTCGGTCAGCAGCACCGGGACGTCCTTGGTGATCGCACCCTCCAGGAGCAGGTCCGCGAACCGCTTGCCCCGGTCGGTCCGGTCGCCCACCACGATCCGCGACGGGTGCAGGTTGTCGTACAGGGCCCGGCCCTCGCGCAGGAACTCCGGCGAGAACAGGACGGCCGCGTCGGGGTGCTCCGCGCGCAGACGCTCGGTGAACCCCACGGGGACCGTCGACTTGACCACGATCGTCGCCTCGGGGGCCCGCGCCAGCACGTCGCCGATCACCGACTCCACGGACGACGTGTCGAAGAAGTTGGTCTGCTCGTCGTAGTTGGTCGGCGTCGCCACGACCACGACCGAGGCGCCGGTGAACGCCTCGTCCCGGTCCAGCGTGGCGGTCAGGTCCAGCGGCTTGTCCCGCAGGTACTCCTCCAGCTCGGCATCGACGATCGGCGAACGGCGCGCGTTGACGAGCTCGACCTTGGCCGGGTCGATGTCCAGCGCCCACACCTCGTGGTTCTGCGCGAGCAGGACCGCGTTGGACAGGCCGACGTACCCCGTGCCGGCAACAGCGATCTTCACGACGGGACTCCTGACAGGAAAGGTCGATGACGGACCCCATGCTAGAGCGTGGGCGACCGCGTGACGCACGCCACACCGGCGACCGGAGGCGCACGAGGTTAGGCTTGCCTCACCATGCCATCCACCCCGCCTCACACCAGCCCCGTACCCGCCGAGAAGCCCCGCCGTGGAGTCCGCACCACGGCGACCGTGACGGCGGTCCGGCACCTCACCCCGCACATGATCCGGGTGACGATCGGCGGTACGGCGCTGACCGCCGTCGACCCGACGCCGTTCGCGGACCGCTACGTCAAGCTGGTCATGGCGGAGCCCACGGAACCCGAGGGCCGCCCCGTGCTGCGCACCTACACCGTCCGCGGCGTGACCGAGGCCGGCTGGGACATCGACGTCGTCACCCACGGCGACGTCGGCTACGGCGGCCCCTGGGCCCAGCGCGTGCGGCCCGGCGACGAGGTGGCCTTCGTCGGGCCGGGCGGCGACTACGCGCCGTCCCCCGACGCCCCGTGGCACCTCCTGGCCGGCGACGAGTCCGCCCTGCCGGCAATCGCGGCCGCCTGCGAGGCCCTGCCCGACGGCGCCGTGGCACACGTCTTCGTCGAGGTCTCGGACGCCACCGAGGAGCAGGAGCTCGCGAGCGCCGCCGACCTGCACGTCACCTGGGTGCACCGGTCCGCCGGGGCCGCCCTGGCCGACGCCGTGCAGGCCGCCGAGCTGCCCGACGGCGTACCGCACGCGTTCCTGCACGGCGAGGCGGGCTGCGTCCGCGACCTGCGTCGCTGGGCGCGGGCCACGCTGGGCGTCCCGCGCGACCTGCTCTCGGCGTCGGGCTACTGGCGCCGCGGCCGGGACGACGAGCACTGGCGCGCCGAGAAGGCCGAGTGGCGCGCGGCCGTGGAGCAGGACGACCTGGTCCTCAGCGCGCGGTAGGCCCCGCGGCCCGCGTCACAGCCCGTCGAGCACCGCGAACCAGCGCTTCGCCGTGGCGCCGTCGTAGGGCGGCTCACCGGCCCGCACGGCGGCGAGGAGGGCGTCGGCGTCGCTGCGCACGCGCTCGATCACGGACGGCGGGTACCCGTAGCGCACGCTGTGCTCGGCGAACTCGTCCTCGTCGTCGATGTACGTCTCGCCGTACCGGCGGGCGTCCCGGCTGCCCGGCGTCCGGGCGATCACGTCGAGGTCCATGTCGGCGGCGGTCACCACGAACTCCGGCCCGCCGTCCGCGTCCGGCACGGCGTGCCACTCGGGCACGGTCGTGAGGTCGATGTACAGGAGCGTGCCGCGCGGGTGGCCGCGGTGCAGCTCCGCGACCCAGCCGACGGGGCCGAAGACCACCAGGCCCGGGCTCTTCGCGTGGTAGGCCAGGCCGGGCCTGCTGAAGTACGTGCCGGGCCGGTAGCCGAGCCAGGTCCCGTGCTCGTCGCGGCCCAGGTACCTGGCGTCGAACCGCCAGTGGTCCCCGCCGTCCCACTTGCGCATCCGGCTGCCCACGAGGGTGCCGGGCACGGACGGCATCGACGGCGATACGCCCTGGTCAGCAGGTTGTTGCGCAGACATGTCCGGCAGCCTACCGAGACGTCGCCGGGCCGTAACCCGGCACCACTACGCTCTGGCCACCGTCGGCCGGGCGTTGCACGCCGGACCGCTCACCGGGGCGACGGTACCCACTCTGACCGTCGACCCCCGAGGAGTCTTCATGTCCCCTGAAAGCCGCCGTCTCGCCGCGTCCGGTGAGGCTGCGCACCAGGTCCCGGCCGCTGACGAGATGATCGCCGAGGCGCTGCTCGCGGCCGCCGCGGACCCCCTGCACAACCCCCATCCCGACCACCCCGGTCCGCTCCCCGACGCCCGGCCGCTGCCGACGCCCGACCAGGAGACCTGGGCCGCGGCCAAGGAGGCGAACCGGCAGCCGCGCGGCGTCTGGTCCGCGCCGGACCGCGCCGCGGACCGGCCGTTCCAGGAACGGCCCGAGCCGCCCTCGGGCGACGCGGTGCTCACCGCCGCCCTCCGCCGCGGCCTCCCCATCGACGAGGCCGTCACGACGTCGATCCGCGGCGCCCGCCGCCTCGACACCGCCCAGTGGCGGTCGCTGTGCCACGCGCTGATGACGCACCCCGGGACGCGCCGGGCCGGCGTCGCGGGGGCCGCGCTCGTCGCCCAGCGCGCGGGCCTGCGCGAGCTCGCGTGGGACCTGCTGCGGCAGCTCGGCCCCGACGACGCCGCCCGCCTCGCCCCGGCGGAGTACCTCCGGGCCGGCATCGCCATGGCGGACGACGACGTCTCCCGGACCGCGGCGGACTGGGTGCGGCACGGGGCCGTGACCGACGCCGCGACCCTGCTGGAGATCGCGCGGCTGCTGTTCGTGGCCGACGAGCCCGGACCGGCCGCCGAGGCCCTCGACGCGGCACGCCGTGGGCCCGGCCGCACCGACGAGGTCGAGGCCTCGATCGACCATCTGGCGCCCTGGATCGAGAAGGCCCTGCGGCCCGCCGCCCCGGCGCGGGTGCCGGCGGGGCACGTGTCGTTCGCCGTGCTCGACTACAAGGCGCCGGACGAGCACGTGTCGTCCAGCAACATCGGGGACACGGTGCAGACCGTGGCGAGCCTGGGCCACCTGCTGCGGCACGAGGGCCTGCGCCTGCACGGCGACGACGCCGTCGCCGAGCCGGTGCGCTACCTCGCCGGGCGCGTGCGCCCCGACCACGCCCTGCCCGGGCCGGGCGCCGACGTGCACCTCACGCTGGTGCAGCGCGACATGTCCCACCTGGACGCCGTGCCCCCGGGCACGTGGATGCTCGCGTTCGGCTGGTACATGCACAGCCAGTTCGACCTGCGCTTCGACTTCCCGTTCCACGAGAACCTGCTGCCGCTGTTCGTGTCGTTCCACGTGAACAAGCACGCGATCCTGACCCCCGCCGCCGTCGAGTACCTGCGGGCGCACGGTCCGATCGGCTGCCGGGACTGGACCACGGTGCACCTGCTGCTCAACGCGGGCGTGCCCGCCTTCTTCAGCGGCTGCCTGACCACGACGGTCGACACCCTGTTCCCGGACGCCCCACCGCCCGCCGCCGGGGCTCCGGCCGTGTACGTGGACACCCCGGTGCCCGACCACGACACGGGCGCCGAGCTCGTCACCCACCTGCACCCCTCGGTGCGGCACGCCCCGTTCGACCGCAACGTGCGGCACGCCGTCGGCCTGCTGGACGCCTACCGCGGCCGGTACTCCCGGGTGGTCACCTCCCGCCTGCACGCGTTCCTGCCGTCGTGGGCCGTCGGGGCCGACGTGGACTTCCGGCCACGGAACGACGCCGACATCCGGTTCGCGGGCCTGCTCGACGCCGACGAGGCGGGCCGCCGCGCCATGCAGGAGCGGATCCGCTCCGTCGTCGCGCCGGCCATGGCCGCGATCCTCGCCGGCGCCTCCCGCGAGGAGGTGTACGCCACGTGGCGCGAGACCGTGGCCGACGAGGTCGCGCGGGCGAGGGCGGTGCACGACGCGCCGGTGCCGTCGCCGTCTGGCACGTGCTCGGTGGCCGAGATCGTGGCGGCCGTGCGGGCGACGCGGGTGGTGGTGGAGGCGTCCGCGCCCCGGGCGGGGAGCCGGACGGACGGTCCGGAGGGTTCGCACCGACGGCCCGTGAACGTCGCCGTCGCCCTCGACGGCAACCTGCGCACCCAGCTCGAGGTGGTCGTGGCCGGCGTGGTGCGGCACACGGACCGGCCGGTCCGGGTCGTGGCGCTCACCCGCGACCACACGCCCGCGGACCACGACCGGCTGGCCCGGCTGTTCCCCGAGGTGACGTTCGAGTGGTACGCGTGCGACGGGATCGGCTACGGGGCCGTGCTCGGCATGCTCAAGCACATCACGGTCGCCACGATGGACCGGCTGCTGCTGCCCGAGCTGCTGCCGCACCTCGACCGGGTCGTCTACCACGACCTGGACGCGCTGGCGGTGGCCGATCTGGCGGAGCTGTACGACACCGACCTGCGCGGGGCTCCCCTGGCGGCCCGGCCCTCGATCTCGTACAACTACCGGCACGGCATCGGGAACGTCATCCGCTCCACGCGCCTGCTGGGGCACGACGCCGGCGCCGCGCGGGACCTGGTGCGCGCCATGACGCAGCGCCACCGGTACGGGTACCACGGCTTCAACGCGGGCATCCTGGTGCTGGACCTGGCGGTCATGCGGGCCGACCGGTTCACGGAGGAGTTCGTGCCCTACGCCGAGCGGTACGGGCTCAACGACCAGGACGTGCTCAACGCGTACGCCGGGTCGCGCTACCAGCCCCTCGGACCGCGGTGGAACGCGTGGCCGACGCAGGAGGTCGTGACCGAACCGGGCCTGATCCACTGGGCGGGGCCGGTCAAGCCGTGGCACGAGGACCGCTACGTGCTCCTCAAGGAACACTGGCAGGCCGCGGAGACCTGGCTGGCCACCCGCCGCTGACCCGTTGAGTGCTGGATGTTCGCCCTTTCTCGCCGGTCAGAAGGGCGAACATCCAGCACTCGACACCGGGGCTCAGTAGGTGTCGGACGGGGCGGGGGCGGCCCCGGCCGCGTCGAAGCCCGCCAGGACCGACGCTGTGCCGGACAGGCCCAGGCGGGTGGCGCCCGCCTCGATCATCGCGAGCGCGGTGTCCAGGTCGCGGATGCCGCCGGAGGCCTTCACACCGAGCCGGCCACCGCCGGCCGCGCCCACCGTCTGCGCCATGAGCGACACGGCGTGCACCGAGGCGCCGCCGGCGGGGTGGAAGCCCGTGGAGGTCTTCACGAAGTCGGCGCCCGCCGCCTCCGCGGCCTTGCACGCGCCGACGATCTGCTCGTCGTCCAGCGCCGCCGACTCGATGATCACCTTGAGCACCCGGTCGGCCGGGACGGCCGCCCGGACGGCCGCGATGTCGGCCTGCACCACGTCGAACCGGCCGGACCGCGCGGTGCCGACGTCGATCACCATGTCCACCTCGTCGGCGTCGTCCGCGACGGAGCGGGCCGCCTCGAACGCCTTGACGTCGGTCATGTGCTTGCCCGACGGGAAGCCGCACACCGTCGCGACGGCGAGCCGCCCGGCCGCGACCTCGACGGCCAGCGAGACGAAGGACGGCGAGACGCACACCGAGAACACCCCGAGCCGCGCGCCCTCCTCCACGAGGGTCGCGACGTCGGCGGCGGTCGCCTCCGGCTTGAGCAGCGTGTGGTCCACGTACGCGGCCAGGGCCGCCTTGTCGCGGGGCAGGTCAGCGGTCATACGAGGGCACCTTCGACTTTCTGGAATCCGGGCAGGATGACCTGCTCCACGAGGTCGCGCCGCTCGTCGTGGTGCATGAAGGCACCCCAGGCGGCCGTGACGGTGACGTCCACGAGGTCGTCGAGCGTCCAGCCCGCCTCGTCGACGAGGAGCTTCATCTCGTGCGTCATCGACGTGCGGGACATCAGGCGGTTGTCCGTGTTGAGCGTGACGGCGAAGTCGAGCTCCTTGAGCCGCGTGATCGGGTGCCTGGCGATCGACTCGGCCAGGCCGGTCTGCAGGTTCGACACCGGGCACAGCTCGAGCGGGATCTGGTGGTCGCGGACCCAGTGCGCGAGGCGGCCCAGGTCGGCCGCGCCACCGTGGCCGTCGCCGGAGAGACCGGCCTCGGCCGGGTCACCGTCTGCCACGAACGCGATGTCGTCGATGATCCGGGCCCCGTGGCCGAGCCGGTCGGCCTGACCGAGGTGCACGGCCTGCCCGATGGAGTCCAGGCCGGCGGCCTCGCCCGCGTGGATGGTCACCGGCACGTCGTGCTCGGCCAGGAAGCGCCAGACCGCGAGGTGGCGCGACGGCAGGAACCCGTCCTCCGGCCCCGCGATGTCGAAGCCCACGACGCCGCGGTCCCGGTGCGCCACAGCGAGGTCGGCCACCTCTTGCCAGCGGTCGGCCTGCCGCATCGCGCCCACGAGCTGGCCCACCCGGATGAGGTGCCCGTCGGCCGCGGCGGCCGCGATGCCGTCGTCGATGCCGGCCTGCACGGCCTCGACCGCCTCGTCCAGCGACAGGCCGCCCGCCAGGTGCTGCTCGGGCGCCCAGCGCTGCTCGGCGTAGACGACGCCGTCCGCCGCCAGGTCGAGCACGGCCTCCCGGGCGACGCGCGCCAGGTTGTCCGCGGTCTGCATGACGGCGATCGTGTGCGTGAAGGTCTCGAGGTACCGGACGAGCGAACCGGAGTCCGCGGCGTCCCGGAACCAGGCGGCGAGCGAGTCCGCGTCGGAGGCGGGCAGGGGGTGCCCCGCGGCGTCGGCGAGCTCGAGGACGGTCTGCGGGCGCAGGCCGCCGTCGAGGTGGTCGTGGAGCACCACCTTGGGCAGGGCGCGGATCAGCGCCTCGCCGGGGCGCGCCCCGGGGTCTTGCATGGTCATGCTGACAACCTACCGTTTGCCACCGACACGGCAGGTCCGGTCAGGACCCGTCAGGCTCGGTCCGGTCAGGACCCGTCGGGCTCGACCCGGTCCGGCTCAGTCCGGTCCGGCTGCCTCGTCCTCGTCGGCCGAGGCGTCGAGCGCCTGCTCCACCACGTCCGCCTCGTCGGCGTCGCCGTCGTTGTCCGGGCGCGGGGCGTCCGGGACGTACTCGTCGGGCTCGTGCGTGCTGTCGACCTCGGCGTCCGCGGGCGGGTCCAGGCCTGCGTCGCGCCAGGAGTCGGGGCCGGGGAGCGTGCTCATGGGGGCCTCCTCGTCAGTCGGCTTCCATCGTCACCCGGGTGGCGCCAGCCCGCCACCGGCCCGGACGTTCGGGCAGCAGCACCCAGGCGACGTGCGGCCAGCCGCCGAACGCGGCGGTCAGGGCCTTGCGCACGCGCGCGGCCGTGCGGTCCGCGGTGGACGGCGACACCGCGGAGGACGTCGCCGGCGGCGGGTCCAGGAGCGCCGACACCGGCACCGTGTGCAGCCCGGCGCCGGACGGCTCGTACAGGACCGCGCTGCCCTCGGCGCCCTCGCCGTCCGCCAGGGTGAGCAGCACCACGTGCCGTGGCACGGCCGACTCCCAGCCGCCGGTGACGTCGCCGCCCGTGTACAGCGGCACCGGGATCCCGGCGCGGGCGGCGTCGACCGCGGCCTCCACCAGGGCCCGCGGCCCGGCCACCCGGTGCGTGTACCGCACGCCGCCGTAGCTGGCGAACCGCGCGGCGCCCCACGGGGGCGTGCCGTACGTGCGCGGCCAGCCCGCCACCACCAGCCCACGCCGGTTGGTCGCGGCGTGCACGGCGTGCTGGAGCCGGGCGAACCGGTCAGCGGGGTCGTCGTCGCTCGCGAGCCGCAGGGCCGCGCGCGGGTCGCCGGCCAGCCCGAGCATGGCCAGCACCGCGGCGCCGCAGGTGGTCTCGTCCACCTGCACGGCGGCCGCCGTCGCACCGTCGAGCGACGGCAGGTTCAGCCGCCGCGGGAACCCGACCGTCCCCGTGCCCCGCTCGCGCGCCAGCGGGTCCAGCACGGAGCGCCGCGCGCGGGTGGTCACGAGCTCCAGGCGACGCTCGACGTCGTCGGGCACCGCGGGCCGCTCGAAGCGACCGCGGGGCGGCGGGGCGGGCACCGGACCAGCGAACGCGCGCGCGGCACCGAGCAGGGACGAAAGGCGCAATGTCGACGGCACCTCGTCAGGCTATGCCGGGCCGGGCCGACTCGCCGGTGCGCCACGCTGAGCGGCGCGGGTGACCCCGCACCGCGAACCCGCAGGTCAGACGATCCGGTCCAGGACCACCGGCCGGTCGTGCACCAGCCCGGCACCGGCGAGGGCGCCCGCGCCGCCGTCCATGCTCGCCAGCATGCCCGCGGCCCCGGCGAAGATGCCCTCCAGCACCGTCTCCGCACTCTCGTGCTGCACGTCCCAGCCCCCCGCGAGCGCCTCGCGCGCCCGCTCGAACCGCTCGGGGGTGTCGGTGTGCATGGTCAGGACCGGCTGGCCCTCGGCCACGCGCTCGCCCGGCTTGACGTGGATCTCGATGCCGGCGGCGGCCTGCACCGCGTCCTCCTTGCGCGCCCGCCCGGCGCCCAGGCGCCGGACGGCCACGCCCACGGCGTACGCGTCCAGGGAGGTCAGCACGCCGGACCGCGGCGCCACGAGCGTCTCGGTCTCCTTGGCGACGGGCAGCGGCGCGTCGACGTCGCCGCCCTGGGCCGCGATCATGGCGCGCCAGCGGTCCATGGCCCGGCCGTCGGCCAGGGCCTCGCGCACGTCGGCCTCGGAGGTGGGGCGGCCCGCGGCGTCGAGCATCTCGACGGCCAGCGCGACGGTCAGGTCCACGACGTCGGCCGGCCCGCCGCCGGCCAGCACCTCCAGCGACTCACGGACCTCCAGGGCGTTGCCCGCCGTCAGGCCCAGGGGTACGGACATGTCCGTGACGAGGGCGACGGTGCGCACGCCGGCGTCGGTCCCGAGGTCGACCATGGTGCGGGCGAGCTCGCGCGCGCTGTCCAGGTCCTTCATGAAGGCGCCCGAGCCGACCTTGACGTCGAGCACCAGGGCGCCCGTGCCCTCGGCGATCTTCTTGGACATGATCGAGCTCGCGATGAGCGGGATCGCCTCGACGGTGCCGGTCACGTCGCGCAGGGCGTAGAGCTTCTTGTCGGCCGGGGCCAGGCCCGCGCCGGCGGCGCAGATCACGGCGCCCACGGACTCGAGCTGCGCCATCATCTCCTCGTTCGTCAGGTCGGCGCGCCAGCCGGGGATCGACTCCAGCTTGTCGAGCGTGCCGCCCGTGTGGCCCAGGCCGCGGCCGGAGAGCTGCGGCACGGCCACGTCGAACGTCGCCACCAGAGGTGCGAGCGGCAGCGTGATCTTGTCGCCCACGCCGCCGGTGGAGTGCTTGTCCGCGGTCGGCCGGGACAGGCCGGAGAACGACATGCGCTCGCCCGACTCGATCATCGCGTGGGTCCACCGCGAGATCTCCGGCCGCGACATGCCGTTCAGGAGGATCGCCATGGTCATGGCGGACATCTGCTCGTCGGCCACCACACCGCGTGTGTAGGCGTCGACGAGCCAGTCGATCTGCGCGTCGGTCAGCGACTCGGCGTTGTCGCGCTTGGTCCGGATGATGTCGACGGCGTCGAACGGCTCGGTCATGAGGTTGCCTCCCGCACGTGGTCCAGGTCGCCCGGCCCGAAGGCCTGGGGCAGTACTTCGGTCATCGGCAGCACGCCGCGCGGGGTGTCCACCAGCAGCTCCGGCCCGCCGTGCTCCCACAGGAGCTGCCGGCACCGGCCGCACGGCATGATCGTCTCGCCGAGCGCGTTGACGCAGGTGAACGAAGCCAGCCGCCCGCCCCCCGACATCACCAGGGCGCTGACCAGCGAGCACTCGGCGCACAGGGTGACCCCGTACGCCGCGTTCTCGATGTTCGCGCCGGTCAGCAGGCGCCCGTCGGCGGCGTAAGCCGCTGCTCCGACCCGGAAGTCGGAGTACGGGGCGTACGCCTTGCCGACGGCCTCACGGGCGGCGGCGCGCAGGCCAACCCAGTCCACAGAATCTGACACGGACCCTATCCTCAGCCCTTGACGTACGGTTCGCCCGACGCGGCCGGCGGCCGCGAGCGACCGACCAGACCCGCCACGGCGAGCAGGGTGACGACGTACGGCACCATGAGCATGAACTGGCTGGGCACGGGCGAGCCCACGACGGACAGCACGTTCTGCAGGTTGGACGCGAAGCCGAACAGCAGACCGGCGAACGCCGCCCGCACCGGGTCCCACTTGCCGAAGATCACGGCGGCCAGGGCGATGTACCCGGCGCCGCCGGTCATGTTCTCGCCGAACTGGCTGAGCTGGACGGTGGTGTAGAACGCGCCGCCGAGACCCGCCACGGCGCCCGCGACGAGCACCGCGTTGTACCGGGTGCGCACCACGTCGATGCCGACGGTGTCGGCGGCCTTGGGGTGCTCGCCCACCGCGCGCAGGCGCAGGCCCCAGCGGGTGCGGTTGAGCGCGTACCAGACGGCGGGGACGGCGAGGAACATCAGGTAGATCAGCAGCGGCTGCCGGAACAGGACCGGACCGAGCACCGGGATGTCCGACAGGAGCGGGATCGCCACCGGCGAGAACCGCGTGGTGGAGTTGAGCGTCTCGGCGCCGGGGACGAGCACCTGCGAGTACAGGAAGCTCGTGAGCCCCACGACGAGCACGTTGAGCACCACACCGACGATCACCTGGTTCACGTGGTACGTGATCGCGAACAGGCCCAGCACCAACGACACGAGCGCCCCGGCCAGGACGGCGGCGGCCAGGCCGATCAGGGCGCTGTCGGTGATCGACGAGACGATCGCCGCGGTGAACGCCGCGCCGAGGAGCTGCGCCTCGATGGCGATGTTGACCACGCCCGCACGCTCACCGATGACGCCGCCCAGTGCGCCGTACACGAACGGCACGGACCAGAGCACGGCGCCGCCGAGCAGACCGACGATCGACAGGTCGCGGGGGCTGCCCGCACCGGCCCAGGCCAGGAAGCCGATGAGCGCGGCGGCGGCGAAGACCACGACGAGCCACACGGGCGTGGTGCGCCGGCGCACCGTGAGCACGGCCGCCACCGCCGTCACCACGAGGAGGACGGCGCCGCACCCCCAGGCCAGGGGCGCCGCGGGCACCACGATCACAGGGATCTGGAAGAAGTCGCTGCGCTGGGACAGCAGGAACCGGGTGTCGCCCGAGTGCGGCACGGCCACGAGCAGCAGCGCGTACAGGACGGTCACGGTGAGCAGCACGCCCGCCGTCTTCCACGACACGAGCGTGACCGTGCGTGTCGTCTCCGAGAGCGGCGCGTCCAGCTGGGTGGTCTTGTGGTCGGCGCTCACGCGGCCGCCTCCTTCCGGTCCTTGGCGGCCCTGGCCTTCCTGGGGGCACGACGCCGGTTCGGGTCCGGCAGCCGGAAGATGGCGCGGACCAGCGGCGGCGCCGCGATGAACAGCACGATGAGGGACTGCACCACGAGCACGATGTCGCTCGGCACGCCCTCGGCGGCCTGCATGGTGGACCCGCCCGCCTTGAAGGCACCGAACAAGATGCCGGCCGCGAGCACGCCCCACGGGCTGGACCCGCCGAGCAGGGCGACGGTGATCGCGTCGAAGCCGATCCCGGCGTCGACGTCGGAGCTGAAACCGGTGGTGACCGCGCCCAGCACCTGCGAGGCGCCCGCCAGGCCCACGAGACCACCGGCGACGAGCATCGAGTTCACCGTGGCCCGGCTCGTGTCGATGCCGGCCACGCGTGCGGCACGAGGGTTCTCCCCGACCGCGCGGAACCCGAACCCGGTCGCCGAGCGGTTGAGCAGCCACCACATGCCGACGACGGCGAGCAGCGCGAGCACGAAGCCCCACGTCAGGTTGAACCGGTCACCCAGCAGGGTGGGCAGCTGCGCCGACTCGGGCGTCGGCGGGGTCTTCGGGTTGGACGACCCGGGCGCCTGGAGCAGGCCGGGCGTCGCCAGGAAGTACGAGATCAGGTAGAACGCCACGTAGTTGAGCATGATCGTGACGATCACCTCGTGGGCGCCGGTCCGGGCCTTGAGGAAGCCCGCGATCCCGGCCCACAGTGCACCCGCGGCGATGCCCGCGACGAGCGCGAGCAGCAGGTGCAGCGGGAACGGCACACCGCTCACGCCGAAGCCGACCCAGCCGGCCGCCGCGGCGGCCACGAGCATCTGCCCCTGACCGCCGATGTTGAACAGGCCCGCGCGGAAGGCGAGCGCCACACCGAGACCGGCCGCGATGAGCGGCGTCGCATAGCTGAGCGTCTCCGTCAGCGGGCGGATCGCCGTGACGAAGTCCGTCGCCTGGAGGTTCACGACCGAGCCACGGAACAGCGCCGCATAGGCACCGCCGACCGCCTGGCCGACCGCGACGAAGGTGTCGCCGGGTCGGGCGAAGAAGTAGCTCGAGGCATCCCGCACGGCGTCGTTCGTGAACACGATCATGATCGAACCCACCAGGACCGCGAGCAGCACCGCGCCCACGGACACGGTCCAGGAGCTCGTCATCGTCTGCTGCAGCGCCGTGGCCAGCCGGCCGGCCGTGTCAGGGACCTGGTCGGCGGCCGGCGCGCCGGAGACGCGTGCCCGCTCCTGCTCCAGCTCCTCGGCCTCCCCGGGCTCGAGACCGGGCTGCTGTCCGGGGTTCGTCCCCGGCTCGGGCGTGCTCACGCCGTCTCCTCTCCGCGCGAACCTGCGCTGCTCGTCCGGTTCACGCGACCTCTCCCTGGGCTTCCTGCGGCGAGATCCCCGCCATCATCAGTCCGAGCACGTCCCGGGGGGTGTCCGCGGGCACGATGCCGACCACCTTGCCGCGGTACATCACCATGATCCGGTCGGCCAGGGCCACGGCCTCGTCCAGCTCGGTGGACACCACCATCACCGGCACCCCGGCGTCGCGCGTCTCGACGATCCGCTTGTGGATGAACTCGATGGAGCCCACGTCGACGCCGCGCGTCGGCTGTGCGGCGACGAACAGCCGCAGGTCGCGCGACAGCTCCCGGGCCAGGACGACCTTCTGCTGGTTACCGCCCGACAGCCGCCCGACCGGCGTGGTGATGCCCTGGGTGCGGACGTCGAACTCGGCGACCTTCTCCTGGGCGAACCGGTCGCGGTAGGCGAGCTGCAGTGCGCCACCTCGGACGAACGGCGGGCCGTCCGAGCGGTCGAGCATGAGGTTCTCGGCGATGGTGAACTCGCCGATGAGCCCGTCGAGCGTGCGATCCTCGGGCACGAAGCCCACACCCTCGTCGAGGATGCGGCGTACCGAGCGCCCCACCAGCTCCTTGCCGTCGAGCCGGATGCTGCCCGACACGTCGTTCTCGAGACCGATGAGGGCCTCCGTGAGCTCGGTCTGGCCGTTGCCCTGCACGCCCGCGACGACGAGCACCTCGCCGCCGCGGATCTCGAAGCTCACGTCGTCGACGACGACGGTGCCGGACGCGCTGGTGACCACGAGGTTGCTGACCTCCAGGCCGTTGTCGCGCAGCGCGGGCGCCTCCTTGTGCACCGTCAGCTCGACGGACCGCCCCACCATGAGCGAGGCCAGCTCGGCGTCCGACGCGGTGGGTGACGCCTCGCCCACCACCTTGCCGTGGCGGATCACCGTGATGCGGTCCGCCACGGCACGCACCTCGCGCAGCTTGTGGGTGATGAACACGATGGCCGCGCCCTCGTCGCGGAGCTGGCGCATGATCGCCATCAGCTCGTCGGTCTCCTGCGGCGTGAGCACCGCGGTCGGCTCGTCGAAGACCAGCACGTCCGCGTTCCGCGACAGCGCCTTGATGATCTCGACGCGCTGCTGGACGCCCACGGGCAGGTCCTCGACCACGGCGTCGGGGTCGACGTGGAACCCGAACCGGGCGGAGATCTCCCGTACCTGCGCGCGGGCCGCGTCCAGGTCGAGTCGCCCGCCACCGCGGGTCTGCTCGTGGCCGAGCATGACGTTCTCGGCGACCGTGAAGACGGGCACGAGCATGAAGTGCTGGTGCACCATGCCGATGCCCGCACCCATGGCGTCGCCCGGCCCGGCGAAGTCCTGGACCACGTCGTCCAGGAGGATCTCGCCCTCGTCGGCCTGGTACAGGCCGTAGAGCACGTTCATGAGGGTGGACTTGCCAGCCCCGTTCTCGCCCAGGAGCGAGTGGATCTCGCCTGGCTGCACCACCAGGTCGATGTGGTCGTTCGCGACGAGCGCGCCGAAGCGCTTGGTGATGCCGCGCAGCTCGAGCCGCATAGAAATCCTTCCCGAAATGGGGTCCTGCTCATGACAGGTCCCGGGGCACACGGCGCGTGCCGTGCCCCCCGGGACCATCTTGCGTCAAGTCTCGGTCATTCGACCGACGGGCCCTGACGTGCCCTCACCGGACGATCACTTCGCCAGGTAGGACTCCACCTCGACGTCGCCCGCGATGATGGACTCCTTGAGCGCCTGGACCTCGTCCCACAGGGCCGGGTCCACCTTGCCCTCGAAGTTGTGCAGCGGGGCGATGTCCACGCCGCCGTTCTCGAGGGTACCCACGTACGGGGTCGGGTCGAACTCACCGTTGCCCGAGGCGACGACCGCTTCCTCGGTGGAGACGTCCATCTTCTTCAGCACCGAGGTGAGGACCAGATCCTGTGTGGTCGGGTCGGTCTCGAAGAAGTCGGCGTCCGCGCCGATGATCGCCACGTCGTCGCCCGAGTCGGCGATCGCGTCCATCGCGCCCTGGTAGATGGGCCCACCAACCGGGAACAGGACGTCGACACCCTGGTCAAGGATGTTCTGAGCCGTGGTCTTCGCGGCCGGGTCGGCCGCAAAGCTACCCGTGAACGAGCCCTTCTTGCCGTCCCATCCGATCAGTTCCACGTCGGCGTCGTTGGTCTCGTTGTAGTAGTCGATGCCCTGCTTGAAACCGTCCATGAAGATCGTGACGGTCGGGAACTCCTGGCCACCGTACGTGCCCACCTTGCCGGCCTCGGAGTAGCCCGCAGAGAGGTAGCCGGCGAGGAACGCGGCCTGCGCGGTGTCGTACAGGATCGGCTTGATGTTGTCGGCGTCGGCCTTGCCGTCGAAGTCCGCGTCGGCAGCGTCGTCGATGATGATGTAGTCGATGTCAGGGTTCGCGGTCGCCGACTCGATGGTGGTCGCCGACAACGCATAACCCACCGTCACGATGGCGTTGCAGCCCTCGCCGACGAGAGACTCGACGTTGCCCTTGTACTCGCTCTCCGACGCGGACTGCACGTCGACGGCGGTCGTGCCGAGCTCCTCGGCCGCGGCCGTCACGCCCTCGAAACTGAGCTGGTTGAAGCTCTTGTCGTCGAAACCACCCTGGTCCGACACGATGCAGGGCTTGAAGTCACTGGCGGCTTCGCCTCCAGTGGACTCCTCCGGGGCGGCGCCGCACGCCGAGAGCGCGAGCGCCGTTGCTCCCGCAAGGGCGGTGAGCCAGACAGCCTTCTTCACTGGTGCTCCTTCGATGATCCTGAGGGCGATGTCCCAGACGGATCTGGAGCCCTATACCGCACCGAGGGTAGCCAGCGCATCTGGCATTTCGCGTTTCGAGACGGTAACCGGAGTAAGTCGTTACCGAAGCGTCATCGACAGCAACAGTTCTCGCCCAACCGACCGGCAGCGAGATCGAGACTGGGGTGCCCGGCGCGGCCCCCGGCGCCGGGCACCCCCAGGTTCAGCGCCCCTTCAGACGGACAACCTCGCGGAGGCGACGTTCTTGCCGACGACCAAGCGCAGCTCGGCGGTTCCGCTGGACACCCCCGCGACTTCCCACCGGGAGGTCATCGAGACCAGCGCGCTCCGACTGGCACTCTCCTCCTTGATCCACCGGTTCCACACCGGGGCATCGCAGACCGCGCCGTTGCACTGCTGGTAAGCCGTGTGACGTGCGGTGATCTTGTCGTTGTACGCGCCCTGGACGAGCGTGTAGTCGGCGATGAAGCCGAGCTTGATCCCGCCACCGTTCGAACCGGACACCGCACAGTCCTCACGTCGAGCGAACCCTGAGCCGCTGAAGATCTTGCAGCTCTTGATCGATCCGTTGTAGTTGGCCATGGCCGAGAACTCGTCCTCGGAGATGCCCACAGCCGAGGGGTCGAACGCGCCCGCTTCCTCCTGGACCACGGTCCGAGACACCGACCCGTCAGAGAAGATCGCCGTGTCGACCCGGTTTCCGTCCTGTCGGGTCGACACCGTCTCGACGGGTACGGAGCCACTCAGCATGCTCTCGGGAAGCCGGCCGTCGTGCAGGCCCGCCTCGAGCCGACGCTGAACCTGGGGCGAAACCTCCGCCGCCCTCCAGAACTTTCGTGTGCTGTCGATCGACTGCAGGACCACCACGGCCGTCGCCGCCTCCACCCTGGCCACTTCAGCACTCGAAGGATCCCCCTGGGCTGGCGCCGGCAGGACGGTCACGATGAGTAAGACCGCCATCGGCAAAGCAACTGCACCCCGGATCCACGCGGTTCCTCGACTCACGGCTTCTTGCATGCTCATGTGCGAACTACCCCCCACAACAGGGAGACTCACGAATCGAGCCTCGTCCCGCGTGACAGTAAGCTCCCGCCGATCACTCGGCGATGAAAGCCTTTTCCTCAGCGCGCGGCGAACTGCGCCAGCGCCCGCACGCCCACACCGATCGCCCGCTCGTCGACCACGAGGTCGCCCTGGTGCAGGTCGTACGTGCGGCCGCCGGGGGTGCGCACGCCGAGCCGCGCCATGGTGCCCGGGACCTTGCGCAGGTACCACGCGAAGTCCTCGCCGCCCATGGACTGCTCGGTGAGCTGCACGGCGTCGGGGCCGACGGCGTCGCGCACCGCGTCCTCCAGGTCGCAGGTGGCCTCGGTCTGGTTCTCGACCGGCGGCACGCCGTGCGTGACCGTCACCGAGACGCCCACCTGGTAGGGGGCCACGACCTGCTCCACGGCCTCGCGCACCAGCTCGCCGGCCTTCTCCCAGGCGCGCACGTCGAGGCAGCGCAGCGTGCCCTTGACCACGCCCGTCGAGGGGATCGCGTTCGGCGTCGAGCCCGCCTGCACGGCGCCCCAGGTGAGGTTCACGCCCGAGCGCGGGTCGAGGCGCCGGCCCAGCACCGCCGGGGTCTGGGTGATGACCTGGCCGAGCGCGAACACGACGTCGCCCGTCAGGTGCGGGCGCGAGGTGTGCCCGCCGGCCGACGTGATGGTCACGATGACGGAGTCGCTGGCCGAGGTGATGGGCCCGATGCGCGTGCCCACGTGCCCGACGTCGAACTTCGGGTCGCAGTGCAGCGCGGCCATCCGGTCCACGCCGTCGAGCTCGGAGGTGCGGTTGATGATGTCCTCCGCGCCGCCGGGGAAGACCTCCTCGGCGGGCTGGAAGAAGAGGCGGACGCCGCGACGCAGCTGCCCCTCGGCGTGCAGCCGGGCGAGCACGAGGCCCGCACCCAGCACCACGGTGGTGTGCACGTCGTGGCCGCAGGCGTGGGCGACGCCCGGCACCGTCGAGGCGAACTCGACACCGCTGGTGTCCTGCAGCGGGAGGGCGTCCAGGTCGGCGCGCAGACCCACCCGGCCCTCGCCGTCGGGGCCGCGGTCGGGGCCGATGTCGCAGACCAGGCCCGAGCCGATGGGCAGCAGCCGGGGCTCCAGGCCGGCGGCCCGCAGGCGGTCGGCGACGGCCTGCGTGGTGCGGGTCTCCTTGCGGGACAGCTCGGGGTGCGCGTGGACGTCGCGGCGGAACGCGACGAGCTCCGCGTCGAGGCCCTCGGCCAGCTCGCCCACCCGGGCGGCCAGCTCGGCGACGACGTCCGTCGTGTTGCCCCCGGGCACGTCGCCGACCGGCATCTCGTCGTTCGAAACGATCAGATCGAAATCGGCGAGACTGACGGGCGGCTGGGTCGGGTTCACCATCTCAAGGTAGCGCTGTCCGCCCCGCGAGACACGGCCAGGGCGCATACGTCCCACCATTCGGACAAGCCTGAAACGCACCCCCGGCCCGTCGTACGAGAACCGGGTGGGCGGCTCAGAGCAGGTCCTCGCGCCCCCGCTCGCGCACCGCCGCCACGACGTCCTTGACCTGCTGCGCCCGGGCCCGCGTGGTGACCAGCAGCGCGTCGGGGGTGTCCACCACGACGACGTCGTCCAGCCCCAGCACCGTCACGAGCCGGCCCGACGCCGGGACCACCACCGACCCCGCGCTCTCGATGCGGAGCACGTCGCCGGGGTCGCCGAGCACCTTGGCGCCGCGGTCGTCGTCGGACGGCAGGAGCACGGCGAGCGAGTTGTAGTCCCCGACGTCGTCCCACCCGAAGGTGCCCGGCACCACGGCCACGCCGCCCGCGGCGGCCACCGGCTCGGCCACCGCGTGGTCGATGGCGATCTTCTCCAGGCCCGGCCACTCCTGCTCCAGCACGGTGGACCGCCGCGCCGTGTCCCAGGCGTCGGCGACGCGGCGCAGCGCGTCGTGCAGCGCCGGGCGCTGCTGCGCGAGGTGGCCCAGCAGCACGGAGGTGCGCGAGACGAACATGCCCGCGTTCCACCGGTACTCCCCCGAGGCGAGGTAGGCGCGCGCTGTGGCGGCGTCGGGCTTCTCCGTGAACCCCCGCACGTGCAGCGTGTGCGGGGCACCCTCGACGCCGAGCGGCTCGCCCGAGCGCACGTAGCCGAACGCCGTGGACGGGCGGGACGCGGCGATGCCGACGGTGGTGACGTACCCGGCCCGCGCGGCGGCCACGGCCTCGCGGACGGCGAGCTGGAACGCCCGCGTCCCGTTGATCACGTGGTCGGCCGCGAACGAGCCGATCACCACGTCGCCGTGCCGCCGTTCCAGCACGGCGGCCGCCAGGCCGATCGCCGCCATGGACTCGCGCGGGGCGGGCTCGGCCAGCACCGCGGCGTCGGACAGCCCGGGCAGCTGCGCGCGGCAGGCGGCGACGTGCTGCTCGCCGGTGACCAGCACGACGCCGTCGGGGCCCGCCAGCGGCCGCAGCCGGCGCTCCGTGGCCTGGAGCAGGGACTCGCCCGCACCCACCAGGTCGTGCAGGAACTTGGGCTCCCCGCCGCGCGAGAGCGGCCAGAGCCGGGTACCGGACCCACCGGCCGGTACCACTGCGAAGAAGTCGTCGATCGGGGACGATAGGTCGGCGGCCGAAGTCATGCCCCGCAGGATGTCAGCCGGACACCGTTCCCGCAGCCAAAGATCGCCGAATTCCGGGCGAACCCTGGCTGATCCCAGGGTCGGGCCCGGGCGGAACGCACGAGCAACCTGACGGGTGCCCGAAGCGGCGACATCTCCCCTGTGGGATCAGTCACAAAGGCCGCGTCTTGATGCCCGTCAGGGCTGCCGGGCGGCGATCGAGGCGACCAGTTGTCATTACAGTGGGGACCAGCCACCCCCCAGCCGGACAGCCATAGGAGGCTCCCGAAGTGCCCACCGCACCAGCAGGCACGTTGTACCGCGGCCGAGAAGGCATGTGGTCGTGGGTCGCGCACCGCGTGACCGGCGTGCTCATCTTCTTCTTCTTGCTCGTGCACGTGCTCGACACCGCGCTGGTCCGCGTGTCCCCCGAGGCGTACAACGCAGCGATCGGCACGTACCAGACCCCGATCATGGGTCTCGGCGAGGCCGGCCTCGTCGCGGCGATCGTCTTCCACGCCTTCAACGGCATCCGCATCCTGCTGGTGGACTTCTGGGCCAAGGGCCCGAGGTACCAGAAGACGATGCTCTGGGTGGTCGTCGGTCTCTTCGTCGTGACGATGGCGGGCTTCCTGCCGCGTCACCTCATCAACGTCTTCTCGGGGGGTCACTGATGACACACGGCACCGCAGCGGTCGCGAAGGTCGACTCCCCGCGCTCCCCGTACGCACGGCGCAAGACGACGCGCGGCAACTACGAGCTCTACTCCTGGGTCTTCATGAGGGCGTCCGGGGTGGTGCTGCTCGTCCTCATCTTCGGCCACCTCTTCGTGAACCTGATGGTCGGCGAGGGCGTGCACGCCATCGACTTCGCCTTCGTCGGTGGCAAGTGGTCCAACCCGATGTGGCAGGTCTGGGACCTGCTGATGCTGTGGCTCGCCATGATCCACGGCACCAACGGCGTGCGCACCATCATCAACGACTACGCCACCCGGGACCTGACGCGCGGCATCCTCAAGGGCCTGCTCTTCCTGGCGTTCACCGTCGTGGTCGTGCTGGGCACCCTCGTGATCTTCACGTTCGACGCGTGCCCGCCGGACGCGCCCGCAGAGCTGCTCGCCTCCTTCTGCACGGCCTAGCGCTCCCGCACGACCGGCACACCCCCAGCCCCACACTCCGAACCTCATAGCAGGAGGCATCGAGCCCGATGCAGACCCATCAGTACGACGTCGTGATCGTCGGCGCCGGCGGCGCAGGAATGCGTGCCGCCCTGGAGTCGTCGAAGGAGGCCCGCACCGCGGTGATCTCCAAGCTGTACCCCACCCGCTCCCACACGGGTGCCGCCCAGGGCGGCATGGCCGCGGCCCTCGCCAACGTCGAGGACGACAACTGGGAATGGCACACGTTCGACACCGTCAAGGGCGGCGACTACCTCGTCGACCAGGACGCGGCCGAGATCCTCGCCAAGGAGGCCATCGAGTCGGTCCTCGACCTGGAGCGGATGGGCCTCCCGTTCAACCGCACCCCCGAGGGCAAGATCGACCAGCGCCGGTTCGGCGGGCACACCCGGGACCACGGCCAGTCCGCCGTGCGCCGCGCGTGCTACGCCGCCGACCGCACCGGTCACATGATCCTCCAGACGCTCTACCAGAACTGCGTGAAGCAGGACGTCGAGTTCTTCAACGAGTTCTACGTGCTGGACCTCATCACCGACCACGACCTCACCACCGAGGAGATCGCGGACGGCGAGGAGGTCAACGCCACCGGCGTCGTCGCCTACGACCTGGCCACCGGCGAGATCCACGTGTTCCAGGCCAAGGCGATCATCTTCGCCACCGGCGGCGCGGGGAAGATCTTCAAGACCACCTCGAACGCGCACACCCTCACGGGTGACGGCATGGCGCTGGCCTACCGCCGCGGCCTGCCGCTGGAGGACATGGAGTTCTTCCAGTTCCACCCCACAGGCCTGGCCGGCCTGGGCATCCTCCTGTCGGAGGCCGCCCGCGGCGAGGGCGGCATCCTGCGCAACTCCGAGGGCGAGCGCTTCATGGAGCGCTACGCCCCCACCATCAAGGACCTGGCGCCGCGCGACATCGTGGCCCGGTCGATGGCGAACGAGGTGCGCGAGGGCCGCGGCGCCGGGCCGAACAAGGACTACGTGCTGCTCGACCTGACGCACCTGGAGCCGGCGCACATCGACGCCAAGCTCCCGGACATCACCGAGTTCGCGCGCACGTACCTCGGCATCGAGCCCTACACCGAGCCCGTGCCCGTCTACCCGACGGCGCACTACGCGATGGGCGGCGTGCCGACCAACGTCCAGGGCGAGGTGCTGCGCGACGGCGTCAACGTCGTCAAGGGCCTGTACGCCGCCGGCGAGGTCGCCTGCGTGTCGGTGCACGGCTCCAACCGCCTCGGCACCAACTCGCTGCTGGACATCAACGTGTTCGGCAAGCGGTCCGGCCGGGCCGCCGCCGCGTACGCGAAGACGGCGTCGTTCCACGACCTGCCCGAGGACCCGACGGCCCGGGTGGTGGCGCAGCTCGACGAGATGCGCAACCGGCCCGAGGGCGAGCGCGTGGCGGACATCCGCAAGGCGCTGCAGGACACCATGGACCTCAACGCCCAGGTGTTCCGTACCGGCGAGTCGCTGAACCAGGCCCTGTCCGACATCCGCGAGCTGCAGAAGCGCTACCGCAACGCGTCGGTGCAGGACAAGGGCAAGCTGTTCAACACCGACCTGCTGGAGGCCATCGAGCTGGGCTTCCTGCTGGACATCGCCGAGGTCACGGTGGTCGCGGCCATCAACCGCAAGGAGTCACGCGGTGGTCACTACCGCGAGGACTTCCCCGACCGCGACGACACGAACTACATGCTGCACACGATGGCCTACCGACGTCCGCCCGAGGCGTCGGACCAGGCCGAGGGCCACGTGGAGGGCTACTTCGACCACGTCGAGGAGTTCGACGGCTACAAGGTCGTCCTGGGCTCCAAGCCCGTCATCCAGACCCGGTACGAGCCGATGGAGCGTAAGTACTGATGACTGCCACACTCGAAGCCGCCGCACCGTCCCCCGCGGGCGAGATCCCCTCGTTCACGGTCACGCTGCGGATCCGGCGGTTCAACCCCGAGGTGTCCGACGAGGCCACCTGGCAGGACTTCACCGTCGAGGCGCACGGCACCGACCGTATCCTCGACGCCCTGCACAAGATCAAGTGGGACGAGGACGGCTCGCTCACGTTCCGCCGCTCCTGTGCGCACGGCGTGTGCGGCTCGGACGCGATGCGGATCAACGGCCGCAACCGCCTGGCCTGCAAGACGCTCCTGAAGGACGTCAACCCCGACAAGCCGATCACCGTCGAGCCCATCAAGGGCCTGCCGGTCGTCAAGGACCTCGTGGTCGACATGGAGCCGTTCTTCGCCTCCTACCGTGAGATCATGCCGTTCCTCATCACCACCGGGAACGAGCCCTCCAAGGAGCGCTACCAGTCCCCCGAGGACCGCGCGCGGTTCGACGACACCACCAAGTGCATCCTGTGCGCCGCGTGCACGTCGTCCTGCCCGGTGTTCTGGACGGACGGCCAGTACTTCGGCCCGGCCGCGATCGTGAACGCGCACCGCTTCATCTTCGACAGCCGTGACGAGGGTGGCTCGCAGCGCCTGGAGATCCTCAACGACAAGGAGGGCGTGTGGCGCTGCCGCACGACCTTCAACTGCACCGAGGCCTGCCCCCGCGGCATCGAGGTCACCAAGGCGATCCAGGAGGTCAAGCGCGCGATGATCACCCGCGCGTTCTGATCCCACCCCGGCGCAGGACACCGCAGCAGGACCAGGGCGCTCAGCCCTGGTCCTGCTGCTTCTGCGGCGGGTCCGCCATCCAGGCGCTGGCCATGAGCAGCACACGGGCCAGCAGGTTGACCAGGATCAGGATGGTGGCGACCACCGCGAAGGACGCCAGCAGGGCGTTGCGGGACGCCGCCCCCGCGACCACCTCGGTGCCGAGGTAGCGCAGCGCCCCGGCGACGACGCCGACCGCCAGGGCACCCGCCACGAGGTCCCGGCGCACGGGGCGCGCGCCACCCACCCAGCGCACCACCGCGGCCACGACCGCCGCGTCGAGCACGAGCGTCACCAGGGCTCCGCCCGCGCGCACCGCGAACGAGACCGCGCCGCCGTCGAGCCCCAGCGCCTCCAGCAGCCACGGCACCGCCGCCGAGACCGCCACGCTCGCGGCAGCGGTGACCAGCACGCCGGCCCCCAGCAGCACGAAGCCCAGGAGCTGCCGCAGCCGCTCCGTGACGGGGTTGCCCGCACTGTCCGTCTCACCGAACATGGCGCGGACCGAGCTGCGCAGCGCACCCATGAACCCCGTGGCCGACCAGAGCAGCACCACCGCCGCCACGACCGACGTCCAGCTCAGGCCGGTGGAGAGCACGAGGTCGGACGGCGACAGCACGCCGCCGTCGCCCGTGTCCACGAGGCCCGGCACCCAGGTGTCCACCTGGGCCAGCACCGCGTCCCGCAGCTCGGCGTCGCCGCCGAGCACGCGCACGAACACCGTGTACCCGATGGCGAGGGCCGCGAACAGGGAGAACAGGGCCGCGTACGCCATGCCGCCGCTCAGCACCGACCCGTTCGCCGTGTTGAACCGGTCCAGCGCACGGGCGGCTCTCGTCGCCTCCCAGCGTGCCCAGACCGTCCTGCCGAGCTCGATCAGCCGCTTCATCGGGTCAGAGCCTATGCGTCCCCCGGGGTTGCCGCGGCGTGAACGCGGCGTGACATGTCGGCGGCCACGCCCGACTTCAGGGGCGCCCCCGCGGCCGCGCGGGCTAGCATCTGGCCTTGCCGGAGGGACGGCGACGACGTCGGCGGTCCACATGGGGGGACGAACGGAGCTCGGCCATGCGCGTCAGGATCCTGGGACCTTTGGAGATCAGCGACGGCCGGACATGGCACCCCGTGACCGGCCGGGGCCGCGCGGTGCTGGGCAGCCTGGTCGCCCGGGCGCCGCGGCCCGCCCCCGTGGACCAGATCATCGACGACGTCTGGGCGGGGCGCGCACCCAAGTCGGCCCCGACCCAGGTCTACGGCAGCGTCCACAAGCTTCGCCAGCTCCTGCACGACGACGACGGCGCCGCGCTGCGGCGGTCCACCGACGGCTACCTGCTGTCGCTCGGTCCCCTCGGCGTCGATGCGGACCGGTTCGCGTCCGGCGTCGAGGCCGGGCTCGACCTGTTCCGCACGGGCGCGCTCGACGGTGCACGGCAGGCGCTGGACGAGGCGCTGGCCATGTGGCGTGGCGCGCCGTTCGACGGGTACCCGCCCGGCGGCGTGGCGACGGCGCTCGCCCTGCGGCTGGAGAACCTGCGCGCGACCGCGGAGCAGCACCGGCTGGAGGCACGCATCGAGTGCGGCGAGCACGCGGCCGTCATCGACGAGCTGCACGAGCAGGTCGCCCGGCACCCGTTCCGCGAGGACCTCCGGCGCCAGCTGCTGGTCGCCCTGTACCGCTCCGGACGCGAGGCGGAGGCGCTCCAGGAGTACGGGCGGCTCCGTGAGACCCTGGCCGAGGAGCTCGGGACCGACCCGAGCCAGGCCACCCAGACGGTCTACCAGCAGATCCTGGACCGGAACCTGCCGCCTGCCGCCGCGGGGTCCGCGGCCGGGGCCGGCGCGCCCGCCACCGCCGTCGGCCCGGCGGCCCGGGCCGTGCCCGCCACCGGTGCGGGGACCACTGCCGCTCCGGTCCGGCAGCTCCCGCCCGGCGTGGCGGACTTCGCGGGACGCACCCAGGAGGTGGCCGAGCTGGAGTCGTTCGTGCGTGAGCACGAGTCCTCCGACGCACCGCTGGTCGTCGTGCTGAGCGGTGCACCCGGGACGGGCAAGTCGACGCTCGCGGTGCACCTGGCCCGGTCGATCCGCGACCGGCACCCGGACGCGCAGCTCTACCTCGACCTCGCCGGCACGTCGACGAGCCCGGGTGAGCCCGCCGAGCTCCTGGCGACGATGCTCCACTCGCTCGGCCGGTTCGGGCACCCCCTGCCGAGCTCCGTCGACGCACGCTCGGCGCTGCTGCGCTCGATGCTCGCGGACAGCAGCACGCTCCTCGTGCTGGACGACGCGGCCACCGCCGCCCAGGTGCTCCCGCTGCTGCCGCCCACCGGCACGTCCACGGTGATCGTGACGAGCCGTTCCACGCTCACCGACCTGCCGGGCGCGCGCCACCTGCACATCGACGCCCTCCCGCCCGACGACGCGGAGCAGCTCCTCGCCCGGATCGTGGGCCGGGAGCGGATCGAGCAGGAGCCGGCCGAGGCGCGCGCGATCGTGCGGCTGTGCGGTTACCTCCCGCTGTCGATCCGGATCATCGGCGGCCGGCTGGTCGGGCGTCCGTCCTGGCCGCTGCGCCAGCTCCGGCTGCGGCTCTCGGACGAGTCCCACCGCCTGGCCGAGATGCGCCTGGGCGACCTCGACCTGCGGGCCAGCCTCGACCTCTCGGTCACCTCCCTGGCGCCGGACGCGCAGCTCGGGTTCGACCTGTTCGGTCTGCTCGGCCCCCACGACGTGCCCGGCTGGGTGCTCGGCGCGCTGACGGACGACTCCGACCACGAGCGGGTCCTGGACCTGCTGGTCGACGCCGGTCTGCTGCAGCCGGCCCGGCACGACGCCGTGGGCCAGGCCCGCTACCGGATGCACGACCTCGTCCGGGCCCACGCCCGCGAACGGGCGCTGGACCGTGGCGAGGACGTGTGCCGCGCGGCCGCCCGGCGTGTCGTGGGCACGTGGGAGCACCTCGCGCGGCACCAGCGCGAGGGCGGCCCGCCCAGCCTGTTCGACCCGCTCGACGCACCCGGCTCGCAGGACCCCCCGGGGGCGGTGGCGCACCTCGCGGAGCAGGTCGACCCCGACGCGCCGGCCTGGCTCGCCGCGGAGCGCCAGGCGCTGCTCGCGGCCGTCCGGCTGGCCCGCGAATGGGCGCTGGCCCGACCGGGGCGGCGCCTGGTCAGCACCCTGGCTCCCCTGTACGACGAGCAGGCGCTCTACGACGACTGGCGCACCAGCCACGAGCTCATGCTGTCCTGCCCCGGCCTGGACGCCACCGACCGGGGAGAGCTGCTGCGCGGGCTGGGCCAGGCCCTGCTCTACACCGGCGGGCTCGAGAAGGCCGCCCGGCACTTCGGGGACGCCGCGGCCGCCCACGAGTCCGCCGGGCACGCGAAGGGCGCCGCGCTGGCGCTCGCCGGGCTGGGCACCGTCCACCGGCTGCGCGGACGCCTCACCGAGGCGGAGAAGTGCGCACGCACCGCGCTCGCGGTGATGGTCGAGACCGGCGACGTGCCCAAGGAGTCGCTGCTCCGGGGCTCGATCGGACGGATCCTCGTGGCGAAGGGACGGCCCGCCGAGGCGCGACCGTGGTACGACGCCGCACTCCGGCTCGCCCGGGAGACCGGTGACCTGCACCGTGAGGCCGTCACGCTGCGCGACCTCGGCTCGCTCGAACGCGAGTCGGGCCGTCCGCGGGAGGCAGCGGCGCACCTGGAGCGGTCCCTCGAGCTGTTCCGGGACCTGCACGACGAACGGTGCACCGCCATGGCGCTGCTGCAGACGGGGCCGGTGCTCGCCGACCTGGCCGACGCCGCCGGGGCCGGGTCCGCGCTGACGGAGGCCGCCCGGCTCTTCCACCTCGCCGGCCTGTGGGACGAGGAGGACCGCTGCCGCACGCTGCTGAACGGCCTCGACGGCGAGCTGGTCGCACCACCCGCGCCGTGAGCCCCGTGACGCCCGGGCCATGACCGACGCCGCCACGGTCACCCGGCGGGCACCGTGATCGCCAGCACGTCGAGGTGACGTCGCAGCTCCTCCGCGATCTGGTCCTGGCGCATGGTCAGCGGCAGGTCGGTCATCCGGGCCACGCGCAGCGTGCGGTCGTCGGCCCACGCCATCCCCAGGTAGCCGGCGAACGCCGGGAACTGGCAGCTGTCGCACGCCCCGACCGGGATACCCACCTCGCGCGTGCCGACCACCGCGAGGTCCGCGAGGCGGACGATCGACACCTGCATCTGCGGCGGAGCCTGCGTCTGGAACGCGACGGCCGCCCACCGGCTGTCGGGCGAGATCCTCAGTCCGTGGACCATCTCGCACCCGGGGAGCGCGTCGGTCACGGTCCGGGTGCCCCTGGACGACTCGCGCACGACATCGGTCCGCAGCGCCTCGACCCAGCACGGGATCATCCGTTCCCCGTCGAACGACTGGCCACCACCGGCCAGCACGAGCCGGTTCCCGGCGACGGCGCCGGCCGCCACCGGATCCTGCCTCGTCGCCAGCACCGCCTCGTCCGTCGCGGTGCGCACCGTCACCTCGACCGGCCCGGCCGGCAGGCCGTCGTCGTCCTTCCCCACCCGCTGCAGGATCGTGGTCGAGGCATCGGGCGCGCCGAGGAGCCCGGTCCCCCGGCCCGCCAGCGACACCTCCTCGCGTGAGCGCACGGCCCCGGCGTCGTCGAGCACCACGAGCTCGCGCCGCAGTCCCCCGTCCGGGTCCTCGCCTGCCGTTCCGTACAGGACCACACCGTCGGACGTCGGCTGCACGCCGTCCACCACCAGGCCCTCGACCTCGCCGGTCGGCAGCAGCCGCACGTCGTCGTCGGGCAGGACCTCGAAGAGCGGTACGGGCGTGGCCGTCGTGCCCTCGGGCTGCCGGGCCTGGAAGAAGAGCTGGGGCACCAGGCGGTCCGCGCCCGACGGCCCCGTCCAGGACACGGGGGCGGCGGCAGGCAGGCGGGTGTCGACCGGCTCGGCCCACGGCGGCGCGGAGCAGGCCGGGACCCCGAGCACGATCAGGCAGGTGAGGACGGCGCACCACCGGGGACCTCGCAGACGCATGGACGACTCTCCCTTCGTCGGTCCGGGCACGGACGGCGTCGGCTGCCGGGACCCGCAGACCCCGGCAGCCGGCGCCCTGGGGTCAGAAGCCCGTGTTCAGACCCCGGCCACCGTTGCCCCAGCCCCGTGCGGAGTTGCTGCCGAACCCGCAGTACGGCGTGCCGGTCTCGGTCACCATGCAGAGCTGCTCGTAGGCGGCGCTCGTGTTGTCGGTCGCGACGAACCCGACGGAGGTGCCCGTGGAGGCCTCGGTCGTGTAGTTGCCGTCACCGTTGCCGTCCCACCGGAACCGCACGGTGTTGCCGTCCGAGAAGGCGTCCTTCAGCGTGGCGTGGTACTCGCCGTCGCTGTTGCACGTCCCCGAGTTCGGGATCTCCCGCGCCCGCTCGACACCGTTGTAGGACATGGTGCTGGTGATCCCGTTGCCCGCGCCGTTGCACCGGGCCTCGGCGGACGTTGCGCCGACGGCGCCGAGCAGCGTGGTCAGGAGCAGCACCGACGCCCCGCCGGCGACAAGTCGCGATCGAATTCGCATGGTGTTCCTCTTCTCTCGGGTGTGCCCGGGACCTCGCCGGGCCTCTTCGTCCGACGTCTCCTGGCCGGGCCAGTCGCACGCCGGCCCACGGCCGCGCCGGGGCAACGCCCAGACTGCGGCGACCACCTACGCGCGCCCTGTGCCCCGTCTTCGCCGGAGGAGTGAGACCGCGCATAGGTGTCGCATAGACCGCGGGCGCACGCTCGCGACGAGAGATCCCTTCACGAGCGAGGAGCCAAGTGATGGAACGGACAAGGATGCGCGCCGCCAAGGCGCTGGCGGTGGTGCTGGCGCTGCTGGGCAGCCTCCTGGTGGGCACCGTGGCGGCGGTCCCGGCGCAGGCCGCCACCCGCGACGGTGTCTGCGACGAGGGCGAGATCTGCTTCTACTACAACAGCGACAACGCCGGGTCGATCTCCGACCACGGGAAGGCCGACGTCAGCAGCTACGGCACCGACCCCGCCACGTGCTACGTCTTCCGCACCGCCGGCAAGGCCGGGTACAACCAGTGCATCAAGAACAACGTCGCCTCGGTCTGGAACCGCACGGGCGTCCAGGTGCGGGTGCACTACAACTCGGGCTTCGGCGGGGCCTGGGACACGGTGGCGGCGGGTGCCAAGCGCGACCTGACGGCCGCGGTCAAGAACAACAACGCCTCGCACGACGTCACGCCGCTGCGCACCACCGGGACGTTCCAGGTGCCGTTCCCCTGCGGCGAGACCTGGTCCGCCCAGACCCGCACGAACCACAGCCCCCAGCTCGCGGTGGACTTCAACCACGACCCGGACGAGGGCTGGAAGGTCTACGCGTCGGCCGCCGGCGAGGTCACCACGGTGCGCGACCTCGGCAACACCTCCTACGGCAAGTACATCGTGATCACCCACGCGGGCGGCTACCAGACCCTGTACGCCCACCTGCAGAGCTTCAACGTCTCGGTGGGCCAGGACGTCAGCGCCACCACCTGGATCGGGCGCGTCGGCTCGACCGGCGGCTCGACAGGGCCTCACCTGCACTACGAGCAGAAGAAGGACGGCTCCGTCATCCGGGCCACCTTCGCCAGCGGCAACCCCATCTACTACGGGACCAAGAACCTGGCCCGGACCAGCAGCTGCCCCTCCTCGTGAACCCGAGCCAGGCTCCTGGACCCGGCCCCCTGAACCCGACGACGAGAGCGAGACGAGCATGGAACAGCTGAGAAGGCGCCTCACCACAGGACTCGTGGCGGTGCTGACCCTCGCGAGCAGCCTCGCGGTCGGCACGCTGACCGCCGCGCCCGCGCAGGCCGCCACCCGCGACGGCGTCTGCGACGCGGGCGAGTTCTGCTACTACTACAACAGCGACAACGCCGGGTCGATCTCCGACCACCCGGCGGCCGACCTCGCCGACTACGGGACCGACCCGGCCACGTGCTACGTCTTCCGCACCGCGGGCAAGGCCGGGTACAACCAGTGCATCAAGAACAACGCGGCCTCGGTCTGGAACCGGACCGGCGGCCAGGTGCGGGTGCACTTCAACTCCGACTTCGGCGGCACCTGGGACACCGTCGCGGCGGGTGCCAAGCGCGACCTGACGGCCGCGGTCAAGAACAACAACGCCTCCCACGACGTCACGCCGCTGCGGACGGAGACCTGCAAGAACTCCTTCGACAACCCCCGCACCTGCGCCGGTGCGGTGTCCTGGGCCAACAGCAAGGTGGGCGCGACGGGCTGGGGCGGTCTCTGCGACCGCTTCGTGGCCAACGCCTACGGCCACGCCAACAGCGGCTCGGTGAGCGCCATCGTGCACTGGGGCCAGATCCCCTCGGCCCACCGGAACGCCGGTGACCGGAGCGTCCCCGCCGGGGGCCTGGCGTTCTTCCGCGGCGGCGAGTACGGCCACGTGATGATCTCGGTCGGCGGCGGAACCTTCGTCTCGAACGACATCGACGGCTACAACAGGATCTCCACGGCCACGATCGCAGAGGTCGAGAGCGAGTGGGGCTACACCTACCTGGGCTGGGCGCAGCCCTGGTTCCAGGTCAACCACTGATCTGACGGAGACGGTGCCGGGGGCGTGCCCGCTCGGGCGCGCCCCTGGTGCTGCCGGGCCACGCACGACCCGTACCCCACGACCGGGAGAGAACATGTCACGCACCATGAGGCGCCTCGCCGCCCTGGTGGCCACCGCCGCCGCGGTGGCCGCAGCAGTCGTCGTACCGGGAACCGCAGCCCAGGCGGCGACCCGCGACGGCCTCTGCGACGCCGGGGAGTTCTGCTACTACTACAACAGCGACCACGCAGGGTCGATCTCGGACTTCGACGTCTCCGTGGGCGACTACGGCACGGAGCAGCCGTCGTGCTACGACTTCAAGGGCGCGGGCGCGGGCCAGGGCCTGTGCCTCAAGAACGACGCCGCCTCGGTCTGGAACCGCTCGGCGAAGCCGGTCCGGGTCTACTACAACTCGGAGTACGGCGGCACCTACCAGGAGGTCGCCGCGGGCGCGAAGGTGAACCTCAACAGCACCCTGAAGAACAACAACGCCTCGCACCGCTTCGGCCCGTTCGTCACGGCTCCGCCGTCGCACGCGAGCTACTACGTCTCGGTCCAGGACACGAGCTGGGCGTACGACACGGGCTGCACGATGGGCACCCGGGACGCGAGCCGGGCCGGCACGCAGACCACCGTGGTCGTCCTGGCCTTCGGCAAGACCACCCTGGGGTCGGACGGGGTGCACGTGCTGTCCTACTTCGGCGGGGCCGACCGGCAGTTCTCCGCCGCCCGGCAGATGGTCGTCGCGATGGGCAAGGGGTACGACGACTGCACCGGGTCGGACACCGCCTCCCGCCTGCGCATCGGCCTGGGCACGAACAACACGCCCGGCAGCGCCCTGACGGGTGCCGCGGGCGCCGCGCTCGCCACGGCCGCCAAGAACGCCGCCGCCGACCTGGCGGGCTACCCGCAGGCCACCGCGTGGGGCGCGAACGACTTCGAGGCCTGGGGTTCGACGTCGGGGCTCAACGCCCAGTCCCGCGCCTGGCTCAACGGCTACAACGGGGTGTCGGGCCGTCCCCCGCTGGTCAACTTCGGCAGTGCCGACGGGTGCCCGACGACGTCGGTCCCCTCAGCGGGATCCTGCAACCCGGGACTGACCGCCGACACCATCTGGTACGTCTCGACCAGCGGCGCCGCCCAGCCGCTGCCCGAGATCTACACCACCTCCGGGTCACAGGCGAAGCAGTGGAAGTTCCTGTCGCTCTACGCCTACGGCAAGGGCGCCAAGCTGACGTTCCCCGGCGTGATGTCCCAGCGTGGCGCCTGTGACCAGCGCGGCTGCGAGGGAACCGACAACTCCCCCACGGCGTCGTGGCTCCAGCTCGACGAGCAGGTGGACAGCGACAGCCGCACCGCGACCACGCCGGGAGCGCCGACCAGCATCTACTGGCAGGAGGACCTGGTCGCGGCGGCCGGGCAGGACACGACCGGGGCTGTCGCGTCCGCGGCGGCACGGACCGCCGCCTGGCCGGCCGGCATCTTCGACGACGCCGAGGCGCCGGTGCGCGGCGCCGAGCTGCTCGGGAGCAACCGGTGGGTCGGTCACGCCGGCGGCCGGACGCTGATGGTGTGGGCAGGGCGCTCGGGCGAGGACCGGACCCTCGGACGCGTGCTGGTCGCCACGACGGGGACCGGTCTGATGACCGCCTCGCACCGGACCGTGGACCTGCCCGGTACCGGGGCGCTGCGCGTGGTCGCGGCACACGGTGCCGTGCTCGAGCTGGTCGACGAGCACGGCACCCGCCACGTGCTCGACGCCGCGTCGGCGACGGTGCGCTGACGCCCCGCCCCGCCGCCCCGGCCTCGACGTCGGCGCGGCGGGGCGGCGGGCGCACGGCTTCCGCGCCGTGCGCCCGAGGCTCGCGTCAGCCGAGGGGGAACGCAGCCTGCGGGCGCCAGATCCCGTCGTCGCCGTGCTCGTACTGGAAGAAGCGGTCCACGTCGAACTCGGCGGAGTAGTCCGCCATCGCTTCGAACGCCTTGTCGAGGGCGCTGTCGGGCACCTCGTGGGCGATGGTCACGTGCGGGTGGTAGTTGAACCGGAGCTCACCGTCGAGGATCCCGGAACGCACGCTCGACTCGAGCTGCTCGCACTCGGCGATGCCCTGGGACAGGGCCACGAACACCACGGGCGAGATCGGCCGGAAGGTGGCCGTACCGCGCAGCTGCACCCGGAAGGGCGGTGCGGCGGCCGCCACGGCCGCGAGGTGCTCGCGCGCCTCGGCGAGCTGGCCGGCCTCCAGCACCGTGGGACCCAGCAGCGTGATGTGCGGAGGGATGAACCTCGCGAGCGGGTCGTCCGCGGCCACCCGCGCCGCGCTCAGCTCCGCGGCGTAGGGCTCCGGGATCTCGATGGCGATCCCTATGCGGATCTGGCCTGGTCCCCGCTCGGGGAGGTTCACCGTTCGCCTCGCGCGGGCAACAGCCCGAACCGCTCGTACATCCGGTCCAGCACGGGTCGGGCGATCGCGCGGGCCCGGTCGGCGCCGTCGGCCAGCACCTTGTCGAGCTGCGCGGGGTCCGCGAGGTAGGTGTTCGCCCGCTCCTGGAACGGCTCCAGGAAGGCGACGACGGCGTCGGCCAGGTCAACCTTGAGGTAGCCGTAGCCGCGGCCGTCGTACTCCTTGGCGATGGTGTCGACGTCGCGGCCGGTCACGGCCGAGAAGATCGTCAGCAGGTTCGAGATGCCCGGCTTCTCGGCCGGGTCGAACCGCACGCCGTACGACTCGTCGGCGTCCGTCACGGCCGACTTGATGGCCTTGACCGCCTTCTTCGGGTCCTCCAGCAGCCAGACGACGCCCTTGCCGCCCGTGCTGGACTTGCTCATCTTGGCGCTCGGGTCCTGCAGGTCCTGGATCTTCGCGACGGCCTTGACGATGTGCGCCTCGGGGACGACGGCGGTGCCCTCGCCGAACCGCGCGTTCAGCCGCGTCGCGAGGTCCCGGGTGAGCTCCAGGTGCTGGCGCTGGTCCTCACCGACGGGGACCAGCGCGGCGTCGTACAGCATGATGTCCGCCGCCATCAGCACGGGGTAGGTGAAGAGACCGACCGTGGTCCCGTCGTTGCCCTGCTTGGCGGACTTGTCCTTGAACTGCGTCATCCGCCCGGCCTCGCCGAACCCGGTCTGGCAGCTCAGCAGCCAGGCGAGCTCCGCGTGCGCCGCCACGTGCGACTGCACGAAGAGGATGGACCGCTCGGGGTCGATGCCCCCGGCCAGGTACTGCGCGGCCGTGCGGCGCGTGCGCTCCCGCAGCAGTGCGGGGTCCGGGTTCACCGTGAGCGCGTGCAGGTCGACCACGCAGTACAGCGCGTCGTAGGAGTCCTGCAGCGCGATCCACTGCGACAGGGCGCCGATGTAGTTGCCCAGGTGGAGCGAGCCGTCGGTGGGCTGCATCCCGGAGAAGATGCGCGGCGCGGCACCGCGGTCGGCGCCTGCCGGCGTGCCGGCCGTGGTCGGGGATTCGGTGGACATGGCCAACATTCTGGCAGGTCCATGCGCGCTCACCGAATCGTCAGGTCGCCTCGTCGTCGTACGGCGCCTTCCCGGGTTCCGCGAACGCCTCGGCGGGCGACGCGGGCGTTCCGTTCGCCGCGCCGGCCGCGGCCGCCGCCGCAGACGGGCGCGACCAGGTCGACGGGCCGTCGTCCAGCAGGGCGTCGCGCACGATCTTGCGCGGGTCGTACTGGCGCGGGTCGAGCTTCGACCAGTCGACGTCGCTGAACTCGGGCCCCAGCTCGTCGTCCACGCGGGCCTTCGCGTTCTGGAGCATGTCGCGTCCACGCCGCACGAAGGACCCGAGCTGCTCCGCGTAGCCGGGCAGTCGCTCCGGGCCGATGACGAGCATCGCGACCACGATGATGATCACGAATTCCCAGCCGTTGATGCCGAACACGGTCAGAGCCTACTCGTGTCGCCGGAAGCGCCGGAGAACACCCGGTGAACCCCGTTCACTGGCCGCTCGACCGCTCTTCGAGGACGACGCGCAGCTCGCGCTCGTCGCCACCGGACCGCACCTGGAGCGTCACCGGGTCGCCCGGCGCCTTCGCACGGATCGCGACGATCAGCTCGTCCGCCACCGACACGGGACGCCCGTCGATCGCCAGGATCACGTCGCCGGGCTTCACGCCCGCCTGGTCGGCCGGGCCGCCCGGCGTGACCGCGGGCGTGCCCTGCTGCGGCTCCTCCGACACCTGGACGCCCTCGCCCTGGTAGGTGGGGTCGAGCAGCACGCCGATGACCGGGAACGTCGCCGTGCCCGTCTCGATGAGCTGCTCGGCGGTGTGCCGGGCCTGGTTGGACGGGATCGCGAAGCCGAGCCCGATGTTGCCCGTGGCCGCGGCGGTGCCCGGCCCCTGCGCGATGGCGGAGTTGATGCCGATCACCTCGCCCGCCGTGTTGACCAGCGGGCCGCCCGAGTTGCCGGGGTTGATCGCGGCGTCGGTCTGGATCGCGTCGATGAACGCCGCCTCGGCCGCCTCGCCGGCCTTCACGGGGCGGTGCAGCGCGCTGACGATCCCCGTGGTGACCGTCGCCTCCAGCCCGAGGGGCGAGCCGACGGCGAGCACGGAGTCACCGACCACGACGTCGTCCGAGTCGCCGAGCACGAGCGGCGTCAGGCCGGTCTCGTCGACGCGGATCACCGCGAGGTCGTAGTCCGGCGTGGTGCCGACCAGCTCGGCGGGCTGCTCGTGGCCGTCGGCGAACGTGACGGTGACGTCCGCCCCCGACGCCGCCTCGGCCACCACGTGGTTGTTGGTGAGGATGTAGCCCTCGGCCTTGAGGATCATGCCGGAGCCCGTGGCGACGCCCTGCTCGGCACGCACCTCGATCGACACGACGCTCGGCAGCGCGGCGGCGGCGATGGCCGCCACCGACCCCTCCGGCCGGTCCACGTGGGTGGCACCGGCGGCGGGCTCCGGGAGCGCGGCGTCCGCCGGGCGGGCGGAGTCCTGGGCGTCCAGCAGGCCGTAGGCGGCCACCCCGCCGCCGGCCCCCGCGACGAGGCCCAGCAGCACGACGGCCGCGACGGAGCGGGCACCGAGCCGCCCGCGACGGGTGCGCGGCGACGGCGCCGGGTGCGGGGCGTCGGGATGCGAGCCCTCGGGGTACGACGTGGCCGCGTCGGCCGGCCCGGCCTCGTCCGGCGCCGCCGGGGACGGCAGGGGGACCGTGGTCAGGAGCTGCTCCGTGGGTCGCTCGACCGGCCGCGCCGGGAGCTGTGCGGTGCCCTGCGCCTGCCCGTGCTCGCCCTCGGCGCCCGCCGCCGGTGCACCGGCCACCGGAGCACCGGGCGCCGGGACATCGGCGTCGGACCGGGTGGCCGGGGCCGACGGTTCCTTCGGCGGAGGCACTGCTGCTCGCGGCGTGGGCGGCGCGAACGGGTTCTCGTCGGTCATGGGCTTTCGATGGCTCCTGTCACGGTGTGCCACCCGCGGGCGATGCGGGGCAGGACCCCGGCATCGTAGCCATGCGCACCGAACGACGCCACGAGCTCGCTCAGCACCTCCTCCGGTGCCTCCGCGACGACGTCCACCACCATGTCGTCGGACTGCCACGCCACATGGGCGGGCTCGGTGGCCAGCACCTGGACACCGCCCACCGTCGTCGCGCCGTCCTGGGCGAGCTGACCCGGACGCTCCCGGACCACCGCGCGGCCCGACGGGCCCGTCAGGTCGATCTCCAGCGTCTGTCCCTGGTCGCCCACGAGGCGCATGGCCGAGACCGTGTAGCCGTCGGGCAGGTCGGACGGGGCCACCCAGCCGTTGTCCGCCACCCAGTCGAGCGCCGCAGAGGTCCGTCCGCCGGAACCGCCCTCCAGCGTGGCGAGCACGTCCTGGCCCGCCGCCGCGGTGTCGGGGCCCGTGCGGCCGAGCATCGTCATGCTGGTCTGCGCGGAGAGCTGCGGGGACACCACGGGGACGTCCCCGAGCGTGAAGAGGGCCAGGCCCAGCACCCCGACGCCGCCCACGCCGAGCGCCGCGATCCGGGTGGTCCGGCGGCGGCGCGCCGGCTTGTCGAGGCTGCCGTCGAAACCGCCGCCACCGGTGAACGAGGCCGTCTGCCAGGCCGGGACCGAGAGCGGGTCCGGCCCCAGCAGCGGGCGGCGCAGCGGGTCCTCGTCGGTGGGCGGGATGCTCGCCTGGAGCGCCATGAGACGTGCGGTGAGGGCCGGGTCCGGCACGACGTCGGCGGCGGAGGACAGCGCACGCCGGGCCGCGCGAGCCGTGTCCAGCTCGCGGGCGCACAGGCGGCACGTCGTCACGTGGGAGAGCGCCTTCTCGGTGTCCGCGGGCGACAGCTGCCCGTCGGCCAGCGCGCTGATCAGGTCGCCGAGGTGCCCCATCAGGCACCCCCGCGGGTCGGCGCGAGGTGCTCCAGCGCGTCGCGGAGCTGGGCCCGGGCCCGGTGGATCCGGGAGCGCACGGTGCCGAGCTTCACGCCCAGGGTCACGGCGATCTCCTCGTAGCTCAGGCCCTCGATGTCGCACAGCACGACGGCGGCGCGGTACTCGGGGCGCAGCGCGTCGAGCGCCCGCTGCACGTCCTGGTCGAGGTTCGCGTGCTCGTACCCGCGCTCCGGGCGGCCGAAGTCACCGGTGTCGGCGACGTGCCCGTCGTCGTCACCCATCGCCTCCATGCGGATGCGCTTCTTGCGGCGCGCGCCGTCCAGGAACAGGTTGGTGGTGATGCGGTGCAGCCAGCCCTCGAACGTGCCCGGGGTGTAGCTGGACAGCGACCGGAACACCCGGATGAAGGTCTCCTGCGTGAGGTCCTCCGCGTCCTGCTTGTTGCCCGTGAGCCGGTACGCGAGGCGGTAGACGCGTGCGGAGTGCTCCCGCACGATCTCCTCCCACGTGGGCGGCTGCCAGGGCATGTCGGCGGCGCCGGCCCCGGTCGGGGTCGACGCACCTGGATCTGCTGCGCGAGTACTCACAGAAGTCATCGTCCTCTCAACGTACGTGTCGGCCCAGTCGTTCCCACGGGCTGTACCCTGACGCCGCACGTGATGCACACATCTGGACAGGTCCAGCGGAGGAAGCCATCAGCACAGCGGAGCCGTCCGGCCACGGCAGGGTCGCGGCCTGGGTCTACAGCGAGGCCTTCGTCCCCGAGGACGAGGTGCTGCTGCGTGCCCGCGAACGGGCTGCGGAGCTCGGTACGCCGGCCGTGCTCCCGGGTGTCGGCGCGGTGCTGCGCGTGCTGGCCGCCGCGACCGGGGCGCACGCGGTGGTCGAGGTCGGCACGGGTGCCGGCGTCGCCGCGCTCTGGCTGCTGCGGGGCATGCCCCACGACGGTCAGCTCACCACCATCGACCGCGAGGTGGAGCACCAGCGGGCCGCGCGGGTCGCGTTCGCGGAGGACGGCGTCGCGCCGCAGCGCACCCGCATCATCCCGGGGCGGCCGGGGGACGTGCTGCCCCGGCTGGCGGACGGCGCGTACGACCTGGTGCTCGTCGCGAGCGACCCGCTGTCGTACCCGGAGTACGTCGACGAGGCGCTGCGGCTGCTGCGGCCGGGCGGTGTGCTCGCCGTCGACGGAGCCCTGCTGCGGGACCGGGTGGCCGACCCCGCACGCCGCGACGAGCTCACCACCGTGGTGCGTGAGGTGGGCCGGACGCTGCGCAACGACGAACGGGTGCTGCCTGCCATGCTGCCGAGCGGGGACGGACTGCTGCTGGCCGTCCGCCGCTGACCCGCGGCGGACGACCGGGACGAGAAGGATTCAGGCGACGACGGTCTGGAGAGCGTCGCCGAGCTCGCTCGCCTCGGTCGCGTTGAGCTCGACGACGAGCCGGCCGCCGCCCTCGAGCGGCACACGCATCACGATGCCGCGCCCCTCCTTGGTGACCTCGAGCGGTCCGTCACCCGTCCGCGGCTTCATCGCAGCCATGTGTGGCTCTCCCATTCCGTTGTCCGGTGTGTAGCAGCATTCATGTTCCCGGCGAATGCCGAGGGCACGGACCCATTCTAGTTCAATTGGCGCCCCTTACTTTCCACCTGTCCCGCGCGGGTCCGGGCGAACACCGCCTGTTCGTCGCGCGACCCGCCCACCGTCGGGTCAGCCGAGACCGCGCAGCGCGGCGGCCGGCGGGGCCTCGTCGCGGACGGCCGCCACGAGGTCCAGGACGCGCCGCGTCGCCCGCACGTCGTGCGCCCGGAAGACGCGTGCGCCGAGCCAGGCCGCCACGGCCGTCGCGGCCAGGGTGCCCTCGAGCCGCTCCTGGGGCGGCAGGTCCAGCGTCTCGCCCACGAAGTCCTTGCGGGACAGCGCCATGAGCAGCGGGAACCCCAGCCCCGCCAGGGTTCCCGTACGGCGCAGCAGCTCCAGGGAGTGCCAGGTGTTCTTGCCGAAGTCGTGGGTCGGGTCCACGAGCACGGACGCGCGCGGCACACCGCACGCCACGGCGCGCTCCGCGCTGCGCCGCAGCGTCTCCACGACGTCGGCGAGGAGCCCGCCCTCCCCCGCCCCGGCCTCGTCCGGAACCCTGCTGACCTGCGGTTCCGCTGCCGCGGGGTACTCCACGCGGTAGGGGTCGGTGCGCGGCAGCGCGCCGCCCGTGTGGGAGCAGACGACGCCGACGCCGGCCGCGCCCGCCACCTCCACCAGGCGCGGGTCGTGACCCGCCCAGGTGTCGTTGACGAGGTCTGCCCCCGCGTCGATCGCGGCGCGGGCCACCCCCGCGCGCCAGGTGTCGACCGACACCAGCAGGTCCGGCACGGCCGCCCGGACCGCCGCCACGAACGGCACCACGCGCCGGATCTCCTCCGCCTCGTCGACCGGCGCCCCGGTCCCGGCCCGCACGCCGCCGACGTCGAGGATCTCGGCGCCGTCCGCGTACGCGCGCTCGGCGGCGGCCAGCGCCGCGGCGTCGTCGGGCAGGCGGGCCGGGGCGTAGAACGAGTCGGTGGTGCGGTTGAGCACCGCCATCACCACGGGCCGCACGGCGTGCCCGTCCCGGCCCAGCTCCCGGCCGCGCAGCACGAGCGGGGCGGAGGGCGGCGGGACCACGCCCTGCATCATGCCCTGCACCTCACCCTGGCCGGCCTCCCGACGAGCTTCCTGACGCGCGTCGTGACCTGCGACCCGACCGCCGGCGTCCGGGTCGCCGACCCTGCCGCCGTCGCCCGGACGGTCCACCTACGAGCCGCCCAGCGAGCGGGGCAGCACCGGCTCGGCCGCGTCCTCGGTGGCCCGCTCGGCGGCCGCGGCCGCCTGGAGCGCCGCCTTCTCCGCGGCGATCTGGTGCGCACGCTGCACCACGTGCCGCACGGCCTCGGCGGGGTCGTCGGTCAGGTGCACGATGTCGAGGTCGACGTCGCTGATGGTGCCGTGCGCGAGCGCGGTGGACCGCACCCACTCCAGCAGACCGCTCCAGTACTCCGTGCCCACCAGGACGATCGGGAACTGGGTGACCTTGTGCGTCTGCACCAGGGTGACGGCCTCGAACAGCTCGTCAAAGGTGCCGAAACCACCGGGAAGGACGATGAATCCCTGTGCGTACTTCAGGAACATCGTCTTTCGCGCGAAGAAGTACCGGAAGTTGATTCCCAGGTTCACGTACTCGTTCACGCCCTGCTCGAAAGGCAGCTCGATACCCAGGCCCACCGAGGTGCCGCCCGCCTCCGCGGCGCCCTTGTTCGCGGCCTCCATGACGCCCGGGCCGCCGCCCGTGATGACGGAGTACCCGGCCTCGACCAGGAGCCGGCCGACGGTCTCGCCCGCCCGGTAGTCCGGGTGGTCCGGCTTGGTCCGTGCCGAGCCGAACACCGACACCGCCTTGCCGAGCTCGGCGAGCGCCCCGAACCCCTCCACGAACTCGCTCTGGATGCGCAGCACGCGCCACGGGTCGGAGTGCAGCCACTCCGTGTCCTGGTCGGGCGCCAGGAGCCGCTGGTCCGTCGTGGTGCGGGGGATCTGCTTGCCGCGCAGCAGCACCGGACCGCGGCGGTACCCGCGGCCGGACTGTGGGATGCCTTCGTCGCTCATGCGACCAAACTAGTCGTCCAGCAGCCAGGCCCGCAGCGCGTCGCGGCACTGCGCGAGCTGCGCCACGGGCAGCCGTTCGTCGTCCTTGTGGGCGAGCAGCGGGTCCCCGGGGCCGAAGTTCACGGCGGGCACCCCGAGCTCGGCGAACCGGGCGACGTCCGTCCACCCGTACTTGGGCGCCGGCTCCCCGCCCGTGGTGTCCAGGACCGACCGCACGAACTGCGCGGCCAGCGGGTCGTCGAGGCCCGGCCGGGCGCCGCCCGCGGCGTCGGTCACCACCACGTCGAACCCCTCGAACACCTCGCGCAGGTGCGCCTCCGCCTCCGCGACGGAACGCTCCGGCGCGAACCGGTAGTTCACCTCGACCGTGCAGGCGTCCGGGATGACGTTGCCCGCGATGCCGCCCTCGATCCGCACGGCGTTGAGGCCCTCCCGGTAGACGAGGCCGTCCACCTCGACCGCACGCGGTTCGTAGGCGGCGAGCCGCGTGAGCACGGGCGCCACGGCGTGGATCGCGTTCTCGCCGGTCCACGCGCGCGCCGAGTGCGCCGCGACCCCGCGGGTGCGCACCTCCACGCGCATCGTGCCGTTGCACCCGCCCTCGATGCCCGCGTTCGAGGGCTCGCCCAGGATCGCGAAGTCGCCCCGCAGCAGGTCAGGGTGGTTGCGCGCGAGGCGACCCAGGCCGTTGAGGGCCGAGTCGACCTCCTCGTGGTCGTAGAAGATCCACGTCAGGTCGTGCGCGGGCGTGGTGCCGGGGGCACCGAGCTCGGTGGCGAGCGCGAGGGCGACGGCCACGCCGCCGAGCATGTCGACGGTGCCCCGGCCCCAGAGCACGGCGTCCTGGCCCGTGCCCTCCAGGCGCGTCGGCAGGTTGTCGGCGATCGGGACGGTGTCGATGTGGCCGGCCACCACCACGCGCCGGTCGCGGCCCAGGTCCGTCCGGGCCACCAGCGCGTCACCGTCGCGCACCACCACCAGGTGCGGGCAGGCGCGCAGGGTCGCCTCGATCGCGTCCGCGAGGGCCTTCTCGTCGCCGCTGACGGAGGGGATGTCGCACAGGGCCCGGGTGAGCCCGACGAGGTCCGACGGGTCGAGGGGCGCGGGGTCGGTCAGGGTGTCCACAGGGCAACCCTAGGCGCTGGTCACGGACGTTAGGCTGGAGGCATGACGACCGCATGGGGCTTCGGCCTGGCCACGATCGCCGACGACGGCACCACCCTCGACACCTGGTACCCCGCGCCGGCCCTCGGCGACGCCCCGGCCGACGCCACGCCGCCCGAGTCGCTGACGGCCCTCACCGGCAGCGACGAGCTGCGGCGCGTCCGGCTCGAGGTCGTGACCACGTCGATCGACCTCGCCGACCCGCCGAAGGACGCCGCGGACGCCTACCTGCGCCTGCACCTGCTCTCCGCCCGGCTCGTCCGGCCGCACGGGCTGAACCTGGACGGCATCTTCGGCGTGCTGACCAACGTGGTCTGGACCAGCGCCGGCCCGTGCGCCGTCGAGGGCTTCGAGGAGACGCGCGTGCGCCTGCGCGCCCGGGGCCTCGTCACCGTCTACGGCGTGGACAAGTTCCCGCGCATGGTCGACTACGTGCTCCCGTCGGGCATCCGCATCGCCGACGCCGACCGCGTCCGGCTCGGCGCGCACCTGGCCCCGGGCACCACCGTGATGCACGAGGGCTTCGTCAACTACAACGCCGGCACGCTCGGTGCCTCCATGGTCGAGGGCCGCATCTCGGCAGGCGTCACCGTGGGCGACGGGTCCGACGTCGGCGGCGGGGCCTCGATCATGGGCACCCTGTCCGGTGGCGGCAAGGAGGTGGTGTCGCTCGGCGAGCGCTGCCTCCTGGGCGCCAACGCGGGCCTGGGCATCCCCCTCGGCGACGACTGCGTGGTCGAGGCCGGCCTGTACCTCACCGCGGGCACCAAGGTCACGGTGCTCGGGGCCGCTGCCGACCCGTACGGCGACGGCACCGCCCCCGTCAAGGCGCGCGAGCTCGCGGGCCGCAGCAACCTGCTGTTCCGCCGGAACTCGACCACCGGCGCCGTCGAGGTGCTCGACCGGACCGGCGTGGGGATCGAGCTCAACGAGGCGCTGCACGCGAACTGACCCCCTCGTCCGACGCCCCGCACCACAGGGAGCACGCAATGGCACTGCTGGCCGCGGCCGAACCGCCGGCCCCGCCCGCGCCGCGGCGCCCGTTCCGGCGCGCCCTCACGTACCTGGTCGCCATCGGGTCGGTGTGCGCCGTCGCGACCGTCGGCGTCGTCGTCGGGCTGAACCGCCTGACCGGCGGCGGACCCGTGACCGAACGCTGCACCGCCGAGCTGGACGGCGCGGACTGGTTCCTGTCACCCGCCCAGGCCGACAACGCAGCGCTCGTGGCGGGCACCGCGGTCGCGCGCGGGCTCCCTGCCCGGGCCACGACGATCGGCCTGGCCACGGCCCTGCAGGAGTCCAAGCTCATCAACATCGACCACGGTGACCGCGACTCGGTGGGCCTGTTCCAGCAGCGGCCCTCGCAGGGCTGGGGCACGGTGGAGCAGATCATGGACCCCGTCTACTCGACCAACGCGTTCTACGACATGCTCGTGGAGGTCGAGGGCTACGAGGACATGGCGGTGACCGACGCCGCCCAGACGGTCCAGCGCTCGGCCTTCCCGGACGCGTACGCGCAGCACGAGATGCGGTCGCGGGCCTGGGCGTCCGCACTGACCGGCAACTCCCGCGGGGTCCTGTCCTGCGAGCTCGCCCCGGTGGCCGACGGCGACCAGCGGGCCCCGGACGCCGCGCGCGACGTGGTGGCCGGCCGGCTGGGCCGGGACCTGGGGCTCGCGCCGGCCACCGAGGCGACCGACCCGAGCCGGCAGGACCCGGCGTCGGCCACGGTGACCGTGGACGCAACACCGCTCACGCCGGACGACCCGGGCCGTGGCGCCTGGGCGACCGGCCAGTGGGCCGTGGCGACCGCACAGGCCACGCAGGCGATCGAGGTGCAGGTGGCCGACCAGGTCTGGCTCCGCGAGAAGGCCGACTGGCTCCCGGCGGAGACCCGCCTGCCCCCGGGCGAGGTCGCCATCACGGTGGACGCCGCGGAGTAGCCCTCCCCCGCGGTGGAACGACCCCACAGTGGAACGACCCCACAGTGGAACGACCCCACAGTGGAACGACAGCGGGACAGAACCGGTCCGGTTCTGTCCCGCTGTCGTTCCACCGCGGCAGGCTTGGGGCTAGTTGCCGCCGTCGCCGCCGAAGCCGGCCAGGCCCGACGGGTTGCCGCCCTCGTCGCGGCGGGGCCGCGGGCGCTCGTAGTCCTCGTCCACGTGCAGCTCCGCGACGTCGTCGCCGAGCTGGGCCAGCAGCGCGTGCCGGGCCTCGCGGCGACGACGCTGCTCCAGCGGCTCGGGCACGGGTGCCGCGGCGATGAGCCGCTGCGTGTACTCCTCGCGGGGGTGGTGCAGCACCTCCTCGCGCGGGCCCTGCTCGACGATCCGGCCGTTCTGCAGCACCACCACGCGGTGGGCGAGCAGGTCGATCACGGCGAGGTCGTGGCTCACGAACAGGCAGGCGAACTTGTACCGCTCCTGCAGCGTCGTGAACATCTTCAGCACGTTGGCCTGCACGGACACGTCGAGGGCCGACGTGGGCTCGTCCGCGACCAGCAGCTCGGGGTCGAGCGTGAGGGCGCGGGCGATGCTGACGCGCTGCCGCTGGCCGCCGGACAGCTCGTGCGGGTACCGGTTGTAGACGCTGCGGGGCAGCTCGACGGCGTCGAGCAGCTCCAGCACGCGGCGCCGGCGCGACTTGTCGTCGCCCTCCTTGTGCACCACGAGCGGCTCCGCGATCACGTCGCCGATGGGCAGCCGCGGGTTGAGCGAGGAGGCCGGGTCCTGGAAGACGACGCCGATGCGGCGGCGCAGCGCCTTGAGGTCCTTGCCCTTCATCCGGCGGAAGTCGCTGCCGAGGATCGACACCGAGCCGGACGCCGCCGGGATGAGCCCGAGCGCGCACTTCGCGATGGTTGACTTGCCCGAGCCGGACTCCCCCACGAGGCCCACGATCTCGCCCTGCGCCACGGACAGCGTCACGTCGTCCACGGCCCGGAAGGTCGGCTTGCCCACGCGGCGGTACTCGATGACCAGGTTGCTCAGGTCGAGCGCGGGCAGGTCGCCGGCCGCCGCCTGCACGGGCGCGACGTCACCGAACTGGCCGGGCCCGGACCCCAGGTGGGGCACGGCCGCCAGCAGGCGCTTCGTGTACTCGTGCCGCGGGTGGTTGAGCACCTGGTCGGCGGTGCCCGTCTCCACGAGGTCGCCCTTGAGCATGACGGCGACGCGGTCGGCCATGTCGGCCACCACGCCCATGTTGTGGGTGATCAGCAGGATGCCGGTGTTCAGCTTGTCCTTGAGCGAGCGCAGCAGGTCGAGGATGTCGGCCTGCACCGTGACGTCCAGGGCCGTGGTGGGCTCGTCGGCGACGATCACCTTGGGGTCGCACGCGATGGCCATGGCGATGACCACGCGCTGCCGCTGACCGCCGGACAGCTCGTGCGGGTACTGCTTGAGGCGCCGCTCCGGCTCCGGGATGCCCACCATGGCCAGCAGCTCCGCGGCGCGCGCCAGGGCCTGCTTGCCGAAGGCGATGCCGTGCAGCTGGAGCCCCTCGGTGAGCTGGTCGCCGATGGTGAGCACCGGGTTGAGGGCCGTCATGGGCTCCTGGAACACCATGGCGATGTCGTTGCCGCGCATGGTGCGCAGCCCCTTGCCGTCCAGGGCGCCCACCACCTTGTCGCCCACGCGGACGGTGCCGCCGATGCGGGCGTTGCGCGGCAGCAGGCCCAGCGCCGTCATCGAGGTGACGGACTTGCCGGAACCGGACTCGCCCACGAGCGCGACCACCTCGCCGGGGCGCACCTCCAGGTCGATGCCCTTGACGGCGTGCACCTCGCCGAACTCGGTCTTGAACGTGACGTCGAGGCCCTCGAAGGAGAGCACGGCGTCGCCGGCCGCCGACGCGGCACCGGGAGTGCTGATGTCGAGAGTGGTCATGCTCAGTCCTTGGTCCGGTTCTGGCGGGGGTCGAACGCGTCGCGCAGGCCGTCGCCGATGAAGTTCACGCACAGGGCGATGGTCAGGATCATGATTCCGGGCCACCAGAACAGCCACGGCCGGGTGGTGAACGCGGCCTGGTACTCGGAGATCAGCGTGCCGAGCGAGGTGTCGGGCGGCTGCACGCCGAACCCGAGGAAGCTCAGCGAGGTCTCCAGCAGGATCGCGCTGGAGATGGACAGCGTCGCGGACACGATGATGACGCCCACCGCGCTCGGCAGCACGTGCCGGGTGATGATGCGCCACGGGCCCGTGCCGACCGCGCGCGCGGCGAGCACGAAGTCCCGCTCGCGCAGCGAGAGCACCTCGCCGCGCACCAGGCGGGCCAGGCTGGTCCAGGTGACCAGGCCGAGCACGAACGCGAGGCCCCAGATGCCGGAGTCTCCCGCCATGCGGCCGAGCACGGCCGCGACCGCCAGCAGCGGGATGATGATGAAGACGTCGGTCACGCGCATCAGCACCGACTCGACCCAGCCGCGGTAGAACCCGGCGAGGGCGCCGATCACGGTGCCGACCACGGTGGAGATGATGCCGACCGCGAAGGCGATGATGAGCGAGAACTGCGTGCCGCGCATCACCAGGGCGAAGTAGTCCTTGCCGCCCGTGTCCTGGCCGAACGGGTACTCCCAGGTGGGCGCGCCGTCGCCGATCTTGTCGTACTGGAGCGTGTAGTCCTTGGGCCACCAGCCCGGGATCGGGCCGATGCCGATGGATGTGAACGCGACCACGATGACGATGCCGAGCACGATCATCGAGGCGATGGCGCCGCGGTGCCGGAAGAACCGGCGGGCCACGAGCTGTCCCTGGCTGTAGGACTTGTCCTCGCCCGGCAGCGGGGCGGCCGAGCCGCCCGCCGCCAGGCCGACGGGGTCGGTGCCCGCCACCGAGATCTGCGGCTCGTAGTCCTCGCCGCCCGGGTTGCTGTTCCTGATGTCACTCATTGTCTGTGTCTCCTGCCGTGGCCCGCGCTCAGCGCCGGATCCGGGGGTCGAGGGCCGCGTACGCGAGGTCCGCCACGAGGTTCATCAGCACCGCCGCGATGCCGGTGACGAGGAAGAACGCCATGACGGGCGCCGGGTCCACCGCGTTCAGGCCGTCCTGGAACAGGGCGCCCATGCCCTTCCAGCCGAAGACCTGCTCGGTGATGACCGCACCGCCGATGAGCGCCGCGAAGTCGAACGCGACGATCGTCGTGATCGGGATGAGCGCGTTGCGGAACGCGTGCTTGACGATGACCTCACGCTCGGACAGGCCCTTCGACCGGGCGGTGCGCACGTAGTCCTGGTTCAGCGTCTCCAGCATGGAGGAGCGCGTGTACCGCGAGTGCGTGGCCACCGAGACCAGGGTGAGCAGCACGGTCGGCAGCAGGATCTGGGTGCCCATGTCGAGCACCTGCTCCCAGAAGTCGCCGGTGAAGTTCGGCGTCTGCGACCCGATCGTCGAGATCGGCCGCGACTTGATGCCCAGGAAGCTGGCCCAGTTCGCGATGAGGATGTCCGCCACGACCGCGAAGGAGGTGATGACGCCCGTGACGCCGGTGATGAGCATGACCTGCTTGCGGGCGTCGCCGCCCCAGGCGGCGCCGATGCCGACCGAGACGAGGATCGCGAGCACGAACAGCCCGGCGAGCAGGCCCCACGACGGCTGGTTGACCAGCAGCGGCGCGAAGGCGAGGTAGGCGACCGCGCCCACGACGGCGGTGGTGAGCGCCGCGTACAGGGCCCGCCGGTTGCGCAGGCCGGCCACGAGGGCCGTGACCAGCACGCCCGCGGCCGCCGAGACCACCAGCACTCCGCCGATGCCGAACACCGGGTTGCGCCACCAGTCGAGCGCGTTGAACACGAACAGGAGGACGGCGACGAAGGCGAACGCCGCGGCCGCCGTGATCAGCCGGCGCCGCGCGGAGCCGCCGAGCACCGCCTGGAGCACGAACCCGACCACCAGCGCGGCGATGACGATGGTCCACGGGGCGTACTGGCCCACGACGATCCAGTTGTTGTACTGGATGGCCGCGTACTCCTTGAGCAGCGTGGCCGCCCAGAACACCGGCAGCGAGAAGAACAGGAACGCGCTGAAGGTGACGACGTAGTCGAACCCAGAGTACTGGCGGATGGCCGTGAGGATGCCGAGCGCGATGCCGACGACGATGGCGAGCACCGTGGCCACGGTGATGAGCCGCAGCGAGGAGGCGGCGGCCTGCTGGGTGAGGCCCAGCACGTCGACGCCGTTGATCGTCACGCCGAGGTCGCAGTTGCCGGTGAAGCACCCCAGCACGCCCGAGAGCCAGTCCCAGTACCGCTCGAACGGGTTGTCGTCGAGCCGCAGCAGCGCGGACCGCTGGTCCATGAGCTGCTGTCGGTTCTGCGCGTTCGACTCGCGCAGGTCCTTGAGCGGGTCTCCTGAGTTGATCGTCAGGATGAACATGAGGAATGAGGCGCCGAGCAGGACGAGCGCCGAGACGCCGATGCGTCGGAGGATGAACTTGAGCACGGGTTGGCCCTTCGAGGCGGACGCAGCACGGCGTCTGCTGGGGAAAGCGATCAGTGGGTCACTCTAGGACAACGGATGAAATGTGCCGCCATCGCCCCGGGGCGAGGCCGGAAAATATCCGGACGGCGGCGGGCAGACCTGCGGGGAAGGGAACAGGCGCTCCCTTCCCCGCAGGTCCTGCGTCAGGCTCGCGTCAGGAGGCGCGAGACCACTGCTCGGCGTTCCACACGACGCCGCCCTGGGCGGCCGTGGCGCGCACGTTCTGCACGCTGGAGCTGCTCGCGATGACGCCCGGGTGGGCGAACAGCGGGATGCCGTAGAGGGTGTCCCAGAGCTGCTTCTCGATGATCACGCGCTGCTCGGCGTGCACCGTCTCGTCCGTCGTCGAGGAGAGCGTCTTCCACGCCTCGTCCACGGTCTCGTCCGAGTACTTGCCGTAGTTCTGCTGACCGGTGCTCGAGTAGATGTTCTCGCCCGAGGTGATCTGGCCGGAGCCCTGCCACGCGAAGAGCGCGATCTCGTAGTCACCGTTCGGCAGGTCCTTGTCGAAGAAGTCCTCCGCGGCGGAGTCCTCGACGTCGAAGCCGACCTGGTCGCACGAGGCCTTGATGGCCTCGACCTCAGCGGCACGGCGCGGGTTCGGCGCGGCGTAGCCGATCCGGACCTTCGCACCCTCCTCGAGGCCGGCAGCCTCGAACTTCTCCTTGGCGGCGTCCAGGTCGACCTCGTCGTAACGGCCGTCGTAGGACTCGGAGACGGTCGACTCGTACTCGTCCTGGAACGGGAAGACCTCGCGGGCGTTCATGACGACGGCCTCGGGGTCGATCGGCTTGATCAGGTCGTCCACGATCTTCTGGCGCGGCACGCAGAGGGCGAACGCCTCGCGGGCCTCCAGGCTGTCGGCGAAGATGCCGGAGCCGAAGTTGTAGTCGAGGTGCTCCCAGGTCAGGGTCTGACCGGTCTGGACGGTGACGGCGTCGCCGAGCTGCTCGAGCTGCTGCACCGTGTCGACGGTGGGGCCGTTCGGGTTGATCGCGTCGAGGTCGCCGTTGGCCAGCGCCTGGATCTGCGCGTCGGCGCCGACCACGCGGAACGTCAGCTCCTTGGTGGCCGCCGGGGTGCCCCAGTACTTGTCGTTCGCCTCAAGGGTGATGTACTGGCCGGCCTCCCAGCCGTCGGCCTTGAAGTTGTACTGGCCGGTGACGGGCGTGAGCGCCGGGTCCGGGACCTGGCCCGGCTCCGAGAGCCAGCCCTTGTTCCAGAACTCCGCGGCCTTCTTCAGCACGTCGAGGTCGAGGTCCTGGATGGCCGTGACGAGCTCCTCGGTGGACACGCCGGCCTGCTCGGCCACGACGTGCGCCGGGAACGGCGAGTTGACCAGGATCCGCCAGTCGGCGTTGACGCGCTCGTAGTCGTACGTGAACGTCTTGGCGTCGGCCGAGTCGGCCTGCGGGCCCTCGGGCACGTAGTCACCCAGCGTCAGGCCGGAGATGTGGTTGAACAGCGGCGTCTCGGAGGCGTCGTCGGTGACCTTGCCATCCTCGGTGATGGCCTGTGCGGCCCAGTCGAGCAGGTAGTCCGCGTAGGTGACCGGCGTGCCGTCCGACCACGCCGCCTCGTCGTTGAGGGTGTACTCGACCTGCAGCGGGTCCTCGGAGACCGCCTCGTAGGTGCCGTAGGCGTCGTCGGGGCAGACCGTTCCGTCGGTGCCCCAGTACCAGAAGCCGCTGAACAGCCGGTCGGTGACCGCGGTGTTGTAGGTGGAGTAGGTCTCCGGCGTGTTCGAGTTGTAACCGAGAAACTCGTCCTCGTTCGACACCTTGAGCTCGCCGTCAGCGGTGGTGACGTCGCCGATGTCCGCCTTGCACGGGCCGTCGGCCGCCGCCGAGGTAGCAGTGCTCTCACCCTCGGCCGGGTCGTCGCTGCCTGCCGGGCTGGTGCACGCCGAGAACAGCAGCGCGCCACTGGCGGCCACTGCGACGGCGGCGCTCAGTCGCCTGATCTTCAATGTTCCTCCTCAGGGGAATGCCGGGGCCGGACCACCGGTGCCGCGCCGCAGCGCGCGACCGGGTGAGACGTCCGTCACCGTCATGGTTTCCGCTCACGCTACTCACGCGTTGGGAGGATTTGCCCAAGTTCGTCGGCGGGCGGATCTGATCGTTACCGACCTGATATCGCCCCGTAGCGGCATCGTCGCTACGCATCAGGGACCGAAACAGGACGTTAACACCTCGGGTGAAAAGTCAGACCCAGCCGTGCGAGCGTGCCACCGCGACGAAGACCCCGCGGGCCGCGAGCACCTGCTCGGCGGTCAGCGTGGGCACGCCGGCCAGCAGCACCTCGGTCACCTCCGTCGCGAGCTCCCGCTCGGACGGTGCGTCGCCGTCCGCCCGCGAGGCGGCGTCGGGCAGCGGCGGGAGGAAGGTGGGCACGCCGGTCACGCCGCCGCCCACGCCTGCCGTGGCGAGCACCGGCGCGGGCGTCACGAGCGTGACGGTGGAGGCCTTCAGGCCCCGGTCGCCGTCCTCCACGGTGAAGTCCACGACCGCGCCCACGGCGAGGTGGCGCTTGTCGAACTCCAGGTCGTTGACGTGGATGAACACGTCGTCGCCGCCGGTGTCCGGAGCGACGAAACCGTAACCACGCACATCGTCGAACCTGATGACCTTGCCTTGAACCACGACACACACTCCGCCTCGTAAGAATCCCTGCGAGTTCGAGTGTAGGACGGTTGTCCAACTCCGCTCGGCGGGGCGCGCCAGGAATGCCCACCTCGAGCAGGAGCGGTCGCGCTCCGGGACGACGGCGCGGCCGGGCGGGGCTAGCGTGCCCTCATGACCGTCCGCGCGCTGGAGACCCCGGAGGTGCTGCGTCGCGCCGACGAGCTGGCCCGGATCTACCAGCGCGCGTTCGGCTACTCGGACGAGCGGCGCGACCACTTCCGGGACACCCGGCTCGCCTACCTCCCGCTCTACGACGGCGCCCTGACCCTCGGTGCCTTCGACGGCACGGACCTCGTCGGGTTCGTCTACGGGTTCGACTACCAGCCCGGGCACTGGTGGCCGCAGCAGGTGGGCCCCGCGCTGGCGGACGCCGGGCACGCCGGCTGGACCGACGACGCGTTCGAGCTCAACGAGCTGGAGGTGCTGCCCGAGCACCAGGGCCGCGGGCACGGGACGGCGCTGCTGCGCGAGCTGCTGTCCCGGGTCGCCCACCGGCACACCCTGCTGTCCACCACCGCCGACCCGGGCGACCGGGCCAAGGTGCTCTACCGGCGTCTCGGGTTCGTGGACCTGGTACCCGGCTTCCGGTACGCCGGCGTCGCCGAGCCGGCGAACATCATGGGCCGGCGCCGGGCGGGCTGACGCCCGCGCCGGTCAGCGCGTCCGGTCAGCGGGTCCAGACGTACGGCGTCGTCGTCGACACCCGGTGGAACCCGTAGCGCTCCAGGATGGGGCGCGAGTACTCGGTCGAGTCGCTGTTGATCAGCGTCTTGCCCCGGGCCAGCGCAGACCGGGCGCGGGCGGCCGTGAGCGCCCGGTAGATGCCCCGCCCCCGCCACTCGGCACGCGTGCTGCCGCCCCAGATGCCCGCGAAGTCCGTGCCCGGCACGGGTTCCAGGCGCCCCGCGGTGACGATCCGGCCCTCGGCCTCGGCCACCCAGAGCTCCATGCCGTCGTCCAGCGCCTGCCGGCGCAGGATCGCGTTCGCCGTCGCGTCCGACGGCGGGGACCCGAACACCTCGTCCTGCATGGCGCACATCGCGCGGACGTCGCTCTCCTGCGTGACCTGGCGCAGCGCCACGCCGTCGGGCAGCGGCACGTCGACGGCGAGGGCCGCCGCCTCGCCGATCATGATCGACTCCGCTTCCTCCGGGACGAACCCCCGCTCGACCAGGGCCTCGTGCAGGCCCGGTGCGTGGTCGTGGCCGCGGGTCTTCCACTCGACGTTCGTGATGCCGCCGTCGGACCGGAAGTGGGCGACGGCGCCGTCGACGAGTGCTCGCACGCCCGCCTCGTCGGCGCCGCCGAGGTCCTGGTAGGTGACGAACCCGCGCCCGCCCAGGAAGGTCACCAGCCGCAGGGGTCCGAGGCGGGTGACCGAGACCGCGCTGGGGGTCTCGGCGTCGGTGCGGAGCTGCTCGTCGTACGCCCGGAGCAGGCGGGAGGTGTCTGTCATGGGCCAACGTTCCGTTGCCGGGCCGCGGCCCGGCAACGGAATATCGGTCAGTCCTTCGCGGCCGCCGTGCCGTCGGCGACCACCGGCACCCCGTTCTCGGGGGTGGTCGGGGTGTCGTCCGGGTCCGCGGGCGTGGCAGCCGAGGTGGAGAGCTCGAACGGCTCGCCGTCGTGCTTCTCGACGCCCGTGTCCACCGTCTCCGCGAGCACCTGGACCGCCAGCTCCCGCTTGAGCACCAGCGGGTCGCTGGAGAGGTCCTTCCAGAGAGCGGCACACAGCACCAGCATCACCACGACGAACGGCAGCGCCGAGACGATGGTGATGTTCTTCAGGCCGTTGAGCGCGCTGGCCGGATCGTCGCCGCCGGCCAGCAGCATGGCGGCCGCGACGGCACCCGTGCTGACGCCCCAGAACACCACGGACTTGCGGCTGGGGTGCTCGGCGCCGTTCTCGGACAGCCCACCCATGATGATGGACGCGGAGTCCGCCCCGGTGACGAAGAAGATCGCGACCAGCACGACCGCGAGGACCATCAGACCGATCCCGACCCAGCCGGGCACCGGCAGTGCGCCGAGGGTCTGGAAGAAGATGAGGTCGAAGTTGATGTCGGCCCCGCCCTCCCCGATCGCGGCGAGCGCGGCCCCGGTGTCCTGCGCCTGCTCGGCACGCTCCTGCAGACCGATGGCTCCGCCACCGAAGATCGCGAACCAGACGGTGGAGACGATCGAGGGCACGAGCAGCACGCCGGTGACGAACTGGCGCACCGTGCGGCCACGCGAGATGCGCGCGATGAAGGGGCCTACGAACGGCGTCCAGGAGACCCACCAGGCCCAGTAGAAGATGGTCCAGGTGCCCATCCAGTCGGACAGGGACTGGTCGCCGGAGGCCGCTGTCCGCGAGGCCATCTCCGGCAGGTCACCCACGAAGGCGCCCAGGGAGGCGGGCAGCACGTTGAGGATGAAGAGCGTGGGTCCGCCGATGAAGACGATGACGGCGAGCACGAGCGCGAGCCACATGTTGGCGTTGGACAGCCACTGGATGCCGCGCTCGATGCCCGAGACCGCGGAGAGCACGAACAGGCAGGTGAGGACCGCGATGATGATGACCAGCGTCACGGTGCCCACGGACTCCATGACACCGGAGTGCTGGATGCCGCCCCCGATCTGCAGGGCGCCCAGGCCCAGGGAGCAGGCCGAGCCGAACAGGGTCGCGAGGATCGCCAGGATGTTGATGACCCGGCCGCCGGTGCCGTTGACGGCCTTGCGGCCGAACAGCGAGGTGAACATCGAGCTGAAGAGCTGCGAGCGGCCCAGGCGGTAGGTGCCGTAGGCCATGCCCAGGCCGACGATGGCGTACATGGCCCAGGGATACAGGGTCCAGTGGAAGAGCGTCTGCCCCATGGCGGTCGCGGCGGCCTCGGGCGTGGACCCGTCGACCGTGCCGGGCGGCGGCGCCATGTAGAAGTACAGGGGCTCGCCGACGCCGTAGAACATGAGGCCGATGCCCATACCGGTCGCGAACATCATCGCGATCCAGGAGGGCGTCGAGTACTGCGGCTTCTCGCCGTCCTGACCCAGCGGGATCTTGCCGAACCGGCCGAGGGCCACGACGAGCACGAAGATCGTGAAGATGGTGGCCGCGATGACGAACAGCCAGCCGAAGTTCTGCAGGACGCCGGCGAGCGCGCTGTCCGCGACGGAGCCGAGGGTGTCGGAGCTGACGAAGCCCCACACGATGAACGCGAGGGCGATGATGCCGGCGACGCCGAAGACGACGCGGTCGGTGCCGACACGCTGGTCCTGCGGTCCGAGTGCGGCCCGCTCGACGCGGCGGGCGCCGCGCTGGATACGCCCCAGCAGGGTCTTGGTGGATTCTGAGGTACTCATGACAACGGCCCTCCTCTCCGCCCCGGGTCTGCCGGGCGGTCACACGGGAGGGCCAGGACTCCTTTACGGGTGAAGCGGTCTGCTAACCAACGCTTCACCGTAACACCACACCTATTTTTCACCCGGCAGGATGGTCCCGCCACGCGGAGGAGCAAGCCCGGCTGACGTGTTCGGTCGGTTGCCTCGAGATCGGTCCGTCGACGGACCGATCTCGAGGCAACCGACCGAACACAGCGGCCTGCTGGTCAGCCCTTGAGCCCGCTGTGCGCCAGGCCCTGCACGAACTGCTTCTGCGCCACGAGGAACACGGCCAGGACGGGCAGCACGGTGAGCGTCGTCGCAGCGAGCTGGACGTTCCACATGGGCCCGCCGTAGGCGTCGACGTACTGCGTGAGCGCCTGCGGGAGCGTGAAGTTCTCCTTGCTGGAGAGGTACACGATGGGTTCGAGGTAGAGGTTCCAGGACTTGAGGAACGTGAAGATCGCCACGGCGCCGAGCGCGGAGCGGGACAGCGGCACGGCGATGCGCCAGAAGACGCCCCAGCGGCCGAGCCCGTCGATCCGGCCGGCCTCCTCCAGCTCGACGGGGAGCCCGAGGAAGAACTGCCGCATGATGAACACGGCGAGCACGGCGGGCGCCCCGAGCACGGGGATCACGATGAGCGGCCAGTGGGTGTCGATGAGCCCGAGGCTGTTGACGATGCGGAACAGCGGGACGATCGTCACCTCCGACGGCACCAGGAGGCCCACGAGCACCAGGACGAACAGCGCGTTGGCCCCGGGGAAGCGGATCCGCGCGAACGCGTAGCCCGCCATCGCCGCCACGAGCATGGTGCCGAGGGTGACCAGCACAGCGATGTACAGGGAGTTCCAGTACTGCTGCGCGAACGGTTGCAGGGTGAACACCCGGCCGTACGCCTCCAGCGACGGGTCCTGCGGCCAGACGGTCGGCACGCGGCGCAGGATCTCGCTCATCGGCTTGAGGCTGGAGGTCGCCATCCACCAGGTGGGGAAGACGAACGGCACGCTCAGGACGGCGAGGACCAGCACGAGCAGCCAGCGGGTCCAGGCACGGCGGGCCCGGACGCCGAGCCGGCGAGGTGCCGGCGTGGTCCCGGCCGGGGTCGCGCCGGGCGGCGCAGCCGGGGTACCGGGCCGCGCACGGCCCGGCGTCGTCACGGGCATCACGTCAGACTTCATGGAAGACCCACCTCTTGCGCGACTGCCACTGGAGCAGCGTCAGGACGAGGACGATGAGGAACAGGAGCACCGCCAGGGCGCTGGCATAGCCGAACTCGTTGAACCGGAACGCCTGCTGGTACAGGTAGTAGACGAGCACCGTGGTCGAGGTGCCGGGGCCGCCGCCGGTGAGCACGTCGATCTGCGCGAACACCTCCAGCGAGCCCACGATCGTGATGATCGAGACCAGCAGGATGGTGGGGCTGATCAGCGGCAGCGTGATGGAGCGGAACCGGCGCCACGCGCCGGCGCCGTCCAGCCGGGCCGCCTCCTGCAGCTCCTCGGGCACGCCCTGCAGCGCGGCCAGGAACAGGATCGTGTTCAGGCCCACGTTCTTGAAGACCTGCACGATGATCACCGCGATCATGGCGGTGGTGGGGTGGCGCAGCCAGTTCGGCCCCTCGATGCCGAGCACCGACAGGAACCCGTTGATGCCGCCGTCGGCCTGGAGCAGGAAGCTCCAGACGATGGTCCAGGCGACCAGCGAGACGACGACGGGCGAGAAGAAGAAGGTCCGGAACGTGGTGGTGCCGGGCAGCTCCTGGTTGAGCAGGACGGCGAGCAACAGCGCCAGCGCGATGTTCACCACGACGAGCCCGATCGAGAACCAGACGGTCGCCGCGAGGGCGTCGCCCAGGCCCGGGTCGGACGCCATCCGCTGGTAGTTCTCCGCGCCGACGAACGTGAACGTGTTCGCCAGGACGTTCCACTCGTGCAGGGAGTACCAGACCACCATGCCGAGCGGCAGGACGACGAAGGCGAGCGACCCCAGGACCACCGGGGCGACCATGGTGTACCCGACGAGCCAGTCGCGGCGCACCGCCGCTGACGCTGTTGCCACGATCAGTCCTCCAGCAGCGGCGTGATCGCCGCGCAGGTGTCGGTCAGCACGGCCTCGACGTCGGCGTCCTCGACCCACAGGGAGTCGAGCTCGGCACGCACGGTCTCGGACAGCTTGGCGAAGTTCTTGTGCGCCGGCTTGGTCACCGCGTCCTCGACGCCGTCGACCACGACGGCCTCCAGCTGCTCGGCCGTCAGCCGGGGGTTGGCGGCCGCGAGGCTGTCGCCGTTGAGCAGCGACTGGCGGGGCGGCGGGAAGTACGCGGCGAGCTGCTCGGCGTTCTCCGCGTTCGTGAAGTACGCGAGGAAGTCGGCGGCGACGTCGGGGTGCTCCCCGGCGGCGAAGACCCCGACCCCGGCCTGGCCCACGACGTTCTGCTTGCCCTCGGGTCCTGCGGGCAGGGGCACCACGTCCCAGCCGAAGGAGTCGTCGAGGGACGAGGCGCGGCTGATCTGGGTGATCGTCATCGCGGCGTCACCGGCGAAGAAGTCGGCGGTGGTGCCCGGGGCCGGCATGGCGCCGTCGGTGAACACCGCGTCGTGGAACCAGGTCATGGCCTCGACCATCGCCGGGTCCGTGAAGGTGCACTGGGTCCCGTCCGGGCTCCACGGGGCGGCCTTCCACCCGGACCACACCGTGGCCAGGTTCTCCCACGTCTGGTAGTCGAAGTCGCGCACCACCAGACCCTGCTTGCCGGACTTCTCCGCGGTGGCGGCGGCGATGTCGCGGGCGGCGTCGAAGGTCCACCCGCCGTCGGCGACCAGGTCGGCCGGGTTCGGCTGGTCCGCCGCGGCGATCTGGTCGGTGTTGACGAACATCGCGAACGGGCTGTTCGAGAAGGGGTAGGCGTAGAGGCCGTCGCCCTCCTCCCAGAGGGTGAGCGCGCTCGGCACGAGGTCGTCGAACGCGTAGCCCTCGGTGCCCTCCAGCACCGGGCGCAGGTCCACGAGCGCGCCGCTGGAGACGAACTCCGGGGCGTTGCTCTCGAAGATCCAGGCCAGGTCCGGGGCGTTGCCGCCCGCGAGCTGGGTGGTCAGCGCGGTGGTGTAGTCCTCGAACGGGATGGTCTCGAACGTCACGCTCGAGACCAGCTCCGGGTTCTCGGCCACGTAGGCGTCGGCGATGGACTGGAAGAGGTCGAGCTGCGCCTCGTCCGCCGTCCAGACGGTCATGCGCAGGTCGACCGGTTCGGACGGCGTCTCGGGCTCGCCGACCGGTGCGTCGCTCCCGCCCGCGCACGCGGACAGGGCCAGGGCCGTCCCGAGGACGGCGGCGGTACCCGCCGTCCTGCGGTTCCGGATGTGGTGTACAGACATCAGTTCTCCTTTGGACTGATCCGGCGACGGGGCGTCGCCGGCGTGTGCCGGTGCGTGCGGACGCCGTCCGCGTCAGTAGGGGTGGGCCTCGTCCGGCCAGCGCAGCTCGACGCCGGCGGCGACGAGCTCGGCCTGGTAGTCGGCGAGCTGGTCCGGCTCGGACTGGACGGAGTGCGGGGTGCGGCCGGTGGCGAGGCAGTGCGCGGCCAGGTGGCCGGCGGCCTCGCCGACGTTCCACTCGACCGGGTGCAGCCGGTAGCACCCGTTGGTGATGTGCGTGGTGCCGATGTTCTTGTTGCCCGCCAGCAGGTTGGTCGTGCGGCGCGGCAGCAGGGCGCCCAGCGGGATCTCGAACGGGGTGGACGGCACGTCGATGTACGTGTCGCCGCCCGTGGAGGGGTGCAGGTCGATGCGGTACATGCCCACGCCCACGGAGTCCGCGTACCGGGTGGCACCCCGGTCGCCGCGCACGGCGTACGACACGTCGTTCTCGGTGATCGTCGTGACCGCCTTGATCCGGCGGGACTCGCGGTGGTAGACGGCCTGGGCCAGCCCGTCCGCGCTGCCCATGACGTCGGGCCGCAGCCGCAGGCCGGGGAACCCGGTGCCGCCGTCGGGCCGCGGCGCCTCGGTCTGCATCCAGTAGAGCATCGAGAGGCTGAGCTGCCGCGCGTCGGCGATCCGGGCCTCCTCCTCCTCGCGGGACACGTCGAGCACGTGGCCCAGGAAGTAGTCGATGCTCGGCCAGTTCACGAGGCACAGGTCGCTCTCGTAGAACCCCGGCTCGTACAGGTCGCGCGCGGCGATGCGGCGGAACAGCCAGAGGTTGCCGTCGCCGGCGTTCTTGGACTGGTCGGCGTCCACGGCCAGCGGGTCGTCGCCCGGGTTGGGCGTGAACGACCGCTTCTCCAGGGCCAGGGTGCGCGGGTTGGGCGCCGTCCACGACAGGAGCTGCTCGCCGCCCCAGGCGGCCGGTGCGTAGGTGCGCCAGAAGTCGTAGCGCTCGGGCTTGTCGATCGTGTGGTCGCCGTCCGTGTGCTCGACGACGAAGCACACGCTCAGGGCCTGCACGTTGTCCGGCTGGGCCACGTCCGGGGCGCTGGGCTCCCCCGTCTCGTGCCGCGACTCGAACCCGGTCACGTACTCCGTGCCGGTCAGCGGCAGCAGCTCGCCGGTCTCGGTCGCGTCCACCGTGTAGGCCGCGGCGACGGTCACGTCCTCGTCACCGACGACGGAGCGCAGCGTCACCGAGGTGACCCGGTCGCCGTCGGTGGTGGCCGCCACGGGGCGCACCCGCTCCAGCAGCCGGATGCGGCCCGAGGAACGGTACGGGGCGAGCGTCTCCTCCAGCACGCCGACGGCGACCCGCGGCTCGTGGCACAGCTTGGACACCCAGCCGGCGCCCGGGTTCAGCTCCGCCCGGTCCCGTGCGCCGTCGGTCAGCGGGTAGCGGCGGCGGTAGACGTCGCGGATGCCGTCGCGCAGCGCGCGGTAGCGGGCGGTCACGCCGAACCGCTCCACCCAGGGGTGCTCGTCCGGCGGCACGGCCTGCGACGTGAGCTGGCCCCCGATCCACGGGTGCTCCTCGGTGAGGACGACGCTCGCGCCCCGGTCGGCGGCGGCCAGCGCGGCGGCGATGCCGCCGAGCCCGGCGCCCACCACGAGCACGTCGGTCTGCAGGTCTTGAGGGGTCACGCGGGGGTCCGTCCTGTCGTGGGTGTCGGTTCGGGGGTAGGTCGCGGGGCGCCGGGTCACGGGGAGACTCCGGGCGCAGGGGCCACCGTGGCGCCCTCGACGTCGGGGCACACGAGGACCTGGTGCAGCTCGGCCTCGGTCACGGCGGCCGGGCGCCGTGCGTCCCGCTCACGCCGCGGGCCGTCGTCGGACACGAGCCGGGAGAGGAGGTACAGCGCCCGGGCGCCCATCTCCTCGCGGGGCACGGAGAAGCCGGACCACTGCCGGCCGCCGCGCCGCGGGTGGTGGGGCTGGCCGAGCAGCAGCACGGACACGTCGTCGGGCACGCGCATCCCGCGCCGCTCGAGCTCGTCGGCGAGCTCCTCGGGGTAGTTCTCCGGGGCCACGACGACGGCGGTGAACCGCTGGTCGGCGATCTCGGCGGCGGTGGCGGCGACGTCGTCGAGCTCGACGAACCGGGTGGTCAGGCCATGCGCCTTCATGGCGGTGCGGTAGCCCTCGACGCGGTCCAGCGTGGGCTGGTCGGTGCCGCGCGTCCCGACGTAGCCGATGCGCTGGTGGCCCTGGGCCACCAGCCGGTCGATCTGCCGCACGGTGCCGCCCACGTAGTCGGCACCCACGTACGGCAGCCGGCCGCCGTCGCTGCCGCGCTTGCCGATGAAGACGAAGGGGTAGTTGGTGTCGAGCAGGTGCTGCAGCTCGCCCCGGTGCTCGTGCTGGCCCAGCAGCAGGCAGCCGTCGGCCACGCCGAGCCGCTGCCAGCCCTCCCGGGTGAGCCTGCGGCGGCCGTCCTCGACGGGCGCGCTCGTGAACAGCAGGATGTCGACGCCCAGCCGTTCGGCGGCGTGCTCGATACCCGTCAGGAACGGGCCGTAGAAGTCGCGGCTGGCGCGCGGGAACGTGGCCTCGTACGTGAACACGCCGAGGATCTGGGCGAGCCCGCCCGCCAGGCGCTGCGCCGCCGGGTTGGCCGTGTAGCCCGTGATGCGGATCGCGTCGAGCACGCGCTGGCGCGTCTCCTCGCTGATGCGCACGCCCGCCGGGGTGCTGCCGTTCAGTACGAACGAGACGGTCGCCTGGCTGACGCCGGCCATCGCGGCGACGTCGGTCTGGGTGATGCGACGACGTGGCACGGCTCCTCCTCGAACGCCCGGTCGGGTCATCGTTGACACCGGGAGTCTCACCGGGGGCCGAGCGCGCGGTCAATCTGATGATGCGCATTATTAGCAGCTGCCCACCGGGCGCCTCCCCCGGCCACGACGCGGGCCACGGCGAGCGCCCGGGCGCCGATGTGGCGCATTATCACCGGGCTCGTTGGTGGGTCTCATTACCTCCCTTGACCGCCGTCCCGGTCCGCCCGAAGGCTGACGCCGTCATGACGAAGTGACGTCTCACCGCGACGAAGGAGTACGCACCATGGCTGTCCGCACCGCGCGCCGGGCACTGGCCGGCGCCACGCTCGCCCTGGCGGCCGCGCTGGTCCCCGGCGTGACCCAGGCGGCGACCGGGCCCGCCCCCGGGGCACCCGGGTCCGAGCTGCCGGTCTTCACCTCGACCGGCGCGATCGTCGACCCGCTCGACGACACGCTCCCCCACAACCCGAACCAGGAGTTCATCTTCCCGTCGGTGTTCCACGCCGGGGCGCACCTGTCCGACCCGCTCGGCGAGTGGTACGTCTACTACGCGCCGCACGACGACCCGGGCGGCATCAACCTCATGTACGCGGACTCCCTCGACGGTCCGTGGACCCAGTACGAGGGCAGCCCCGTGGTGTCGAACCAGTGGGAGGGCATCTACGACGTGCCCCACGTGTCCTCCCCTGACGCCGTGTGGAACGCCGCCGAACGGAAGATGTACCTCTACTTCCACGGCGACAACACGGTGACCCGCTACGCGACCTCGACCGACGGGATCACCTTCGACTACGGCGACGAGGCCGTCACCACCGAGATGGTCGACGCCGCCCAGCCGGGCCGGCACGCCACCGAGACGTCGTACGCGCGGGTGTTCCGCAACCCCGACCGGTCCTCGCCGCAGCGGTGGGCGATGCTGTTCATGACGAACTACGACACGAACGTGCGGCACATCAACCTGGCCTACTCCCGCGACGGCAGGGACTGGCAGGTGGAGCCGGAGCCGATCGTCACGCCAGGCCCGGTCGAGGGCACCAACGTGGCGGCCGCCGACCTGTGGCGGTGGAAGGGGCAGGACTACATCGTCTACGGGGCCACCGTCGGCACGATCTTCGCGCGGCCGGTGGACCGCACCCTCACCGACGTCGGCGACCCCGAGCCGCTTTTCATCCCGCAGCCGGCGCCGCCGGAGGCCGGGCGGGCGACGTCCCCGCAGATCGTCACCGAGCGCGGGCGCACCCACCTGATCTACGAGTACGGCGAGCGGTCGCACACCACCATCGGGCACGCGGTGCTCGACCCGGACGGCGTCCGCGACCCGCTCAACACCCACCCCGAGGACCCGCTGTACGCGCAGTGCACGGGCGCGGGCTCGGACGAGCTCGACGGCACCGCGCTGGACCGGTCGCTCTGGTCGACGGCGGTGCGCGGCGACCTGGACCGCTCCGTCGTGGCCGACGGCGCGTGGCACATCCCCACGTACGCCGGGAACTCGACGTCGGCCCCGCTGCTGCTGCAGCCCGTGCCGGACGCGCCCTGGCAGGTGACCACGCAGGTCACGCTGGACCCGCAGGTCAACTTCCAGCAGGCCGGCCTGATCGTGCGGCGCGACGACGCCAACTCTCTGCGGATCGACATCTCCCACGTCGACGCCGGCAAGCGGTTCGACTTCGTCTGGCGCAGCAACGGCGTCGACCGGAACAACGCGTGGACGGCGGAGGACTCGGCGCTGGCGCCGCCGGAGACCGGCGACACCGTGTGGCTGCGGATCACGCACCACGGCGAGTGGCTGACGGCGTCGTACAGCATCGACGGCATCACCTTCGTGAACCTGGGCCGCGCCGCCCCGGCGGACCAGCTCGCCGCGACCGACGTCGGCCCGTTCGCCTACCGCGGCCCGGCGGCCACCCCGGAGCTGACGGCGCAGTTCGACTGGATCCGCTTCACCCCGACCCCGGAGGAGCTGGCGGCCTGCTGAACCGCCGCGTGGCCGGCAGAAGGTCAGGTGGTCGGCGGCCCGGGCTGCCGGTCACCTGACCTTCTGCCGGCCACCACGGGCACGATGTACGCAGACGGGGCGCCGGCGCTCCCTCTTCGTGCGCGGGGGGTCGCGCAGAACTCTGAGAGACGGACCAGTCCTGGGGGCATCTGTGCTTCGCATTCACTTCTCCGCCGCCGACCTCGTGCGCACCCGGGTGGGGACCCGGCTCGACCCGATGTGGGAGCTGGTGCTCAGCGTGCACCAGATCGCGCGGCCCGACCCGTACTTCGCCTCCTGGAGCCGGCAGGCCCGACGCCGCCTCGCGGACGCCCGGCTGCTCCGGGACGCACGACTGCTCGCCGCCCTGGCGCCGGCCCGCGGCTACTTTCCCGACCTGCTCACGCCCACGACCCGGGCATCCGGGGTGGACGAGGCCGTCGAGACCGTGCTGTCCACCGGCAAGCGGCGCCTGCGCGCCGAGGTCGCGCGGCTCGACGCCGGCCCCGGGAACGGCGCCTGGCTCGGCGACGTCGCGGCCGGTCGTCCCGCCGCGCTGCACCGGCTCGGCGTCGCCATGCGGCGCTACCACCAGACCGTGGTGGCACCCCACGCCGACCAGACGGCGCGCCTGGCCGGACGCCGGGTGACCGGCTTCGCGCAACAGACGCTGGCCCACGGCGTGGACGCCGTGCTGAACGGGCTCGGGCCCACGACCCGGTGGCGGGCACCGGTGCTGGAGGTGGACTACCCCGTGCACCGTGACCTCCACCTCGATGGACGCGGCCTGTCCCTCGTCCCGACGTTCTTCGGCATCCGGCACCCGATCTCCCTGGCCGACCCCGACCTCCGGCCCGTGCTCGTCTACCCCGTCGGCCGCGAACCGGTCTGGCGGCACACCGGCGTCGGCGACGGGCAGTGGTCGGACTCACTGAGCGAGCTGCTGGGCGAGACCCGCGCCACGGTGCTGCGCCTGCTGGACACGGAGCTGACCACCACCGAGCTCGCCGCCCGGACCGGGACGTCGCTGTCGAGCGTCAGCCGGCACACCGCGGTGCTGCGGCGGGCGGGCCTCGTGACCACCCGGCGCAGCGGCACCTGCGTGCTGCACACGCGCACGACCCTCGGCGACGGGCTGGCCCACGGCCACTGAGTCACCCGGTCCCGGTTCCCGGCTACCGACCGGCGGCTGCCGGGCAAGGCTTTGCGGCAGGACGCAATGCGTTGCCCGGCCGGCCGCGCGCTTCCTACGTTGCGTCTGCCCGAGATCCGACCGACCCGGAGCAGCAGACACCCATGAACCCGTCCGAGACCCCTGCCACCGTGCCCGGCGAGCGCCGTCGGCCCGAGCGTCGCCGGCCTGCCGCGCGCCGTGTCGCCGCCGCCGGCCTGGCCGCCGCCGTGGGTGGTGCCCTGCTCGTGCCCGTACTGGACGCGCCTGGCGCATCCGCCCACTCGCACACCGAGCTGTGCTCGCAGCTCGTCGAGCAGTCCGAGGAGTACATCTACGAGGAGTTCCCCGAGGAGGGCGCCGCGCCGGCCGACACCGACGAGGAGCCCTACACGTTCGAGGCCGAGGTGGACGAGATCCTCGGCACCCTCGAGGAACCCACCCGCGCGTACCTCGACCAGGTCACCGACGGCTGGGCCGACGAGCCCGTCGGCAGCGAGCGCAACATGGCGTGGCACTACAAGACCTACCTCGCGAGCGAGCCGGCGAACCCGCTCACGTGGGACCAGTGGTCGGGCCAGTACGTGTCGGTCGCCCGCGACCAGTCCCGGGGACTGGCCTACGAGCGGTACGCGCTGTCCCAGGTCTTCCCCCTGGACACCGCCGACTGGCTGTGCCGGGACCTCAGCCTGCAGCAGGGCAGCACGACCAGCGCGGTGAACCGGACCACGCGCCAGTTCATCAACGTGTCGCCGGGGAACACGATCAGCGAGGCACGGCTGGAGTCGAACCGGGCACTGACCAGCGCCGGGTACAAGGCGCACCACGTGTTCGGCAGCCAGCCGTCCGCGGCCGTCCAGGAGCAGCTGCGCGGTGCCCGGACCACGTGGTCGGTCCAGCGGGCGAGCGGGGTACAGACCAACCAGACGCCGCCGAGCGGGAACAACCCGTTCAACCCGCCCTGCCGCACCCGGCAGACCTGCCCCTCGCCCCGCGGCGGCGCGGTGAACAACATGGCGCGCTGGTCCGGCAGCACGGCGCGCGAGGCGCTGAGCATGCGCACCGCGAGCAACCAGATCCTGGGCAACACCCCACGCGGCTTCCGTACGTCGTTCCCGCTGGGCGGCATCGACTGGACGTCGCTCGAGCTGCGGTACGTCTCCGAGAACCCGGGGACCGACGGCTTCGACTACGCCTTCTCCGCTGCCCAGATGCCCGAAGGATCGGACCCGTCCTACGGCGGCGAGGCGACCCTCGACCTGTCCTCGGACGCCCTCTTCACGTGGCTCGCGCTGGACCGCGACCAGTTCTGGGTGAACCTCAACCCTGACCAGCCCGAGACGATCATCGACGAGCAGTTCGCACGGACCGAGGCCGGGCGCGTGCTGCTGGAGTCGGACTTCGAGCTCAAGAGCACCCTGTACGGGCACATGGACCCCGAGACCGACTCGGGTGCGGAGTTCTTCGAGTCGCTCGAGCCCGGGCCCGAGGGCCACCTGTGCTGGGGGTCCTGGCGGATGTGGGTCGAGCCGCTGCCGGCCTCCGTGCGCGAGGACGGTGACCAGCTCTACATCCTGGACGCGCCGCTGCGGGTGCAGATGGAGCCGTTCGACGTGTCCGCGCCGCCGGGCGGCGGACCCACCTGCGAGGACGTGGTGCCGCAGGACGTGATGGACCGCAACCTCCAGCGGCTGATCGACGACATGGTGCCCCTGATCGAGCAGGACGTGAACGGTGCCCCCGAGTACGCCGACCTGCGCCGCGTCTACACCGCGCGGATCGCTGCAGAGTGGTTGCGGCAGCGGGACGCCGTCCGGCCGGGCGCGTTCCACGAGATCATCGGGAGCAAGGACGTGTCGGCGTGGCCCGTGCGCGAGGGCTGGGACCCGCAGGACGTGTACGACGAGTTCCTCCAGGCCCGGCAGACGGTGCAGTTCCGGTACGAGTACGAGTTCGGTGACCAGCCGTTCTACATGGACGTCACCGGCGGGATCGAGTTCCGGGACACCCCGCGCGACCCGGTCTCCGCCGCGCGGTTCGAGCGCGAGCACCCGACGCTGCCCCGCACCGTGACGAGCGCCCGGCACGAGGCGGTCGCGGACCGCGACGTCGCACCCGACGAGGAGCCGGCGGCCTGGCTCGGCGGCGGCACCCTGCCCGAGCCGGAGGGTCCGGAGCCGACGCCGACGCCCGATCCGTCCGACGGTGGTGCCGGCACACCCGGCCCGGACGCCCCGGGCACCGACCGGCCGGACGAGCCGGCACCCGACCCGGACCGGCCTGCCGAGCAGCCCACGGACCCGCCCGCCGACCCGCCCGCCGACCAGGCCGGCGGCACCGACGACGGCGAGCTGGCCGCCACCGGTCTCTCCAGCCTGTGGGCGGTGTGGGTGGCGCTCGCGCTGCTCCTGGCGGGCGGGGCGCTGATCGTGGCACGCGGCCGGCTCCGCCCGGACCGCTCCGGCCCGGCGGCCCACGCCCGCCGCGGCTGAGGCTGACGCCGACCCGGCTCGATCGTCCGCCGCGGCCGACGCCGACCTGGACCCCGCCGGTCAGCTCGGTTGCTCTGCGTAGACATCGTCTACGCAGAGCAACCGAGCTGCGGGAGACGCGCCTTCCCCGCACCAGGCCCGGGATCCGGCGAGCACGACTTGCCCGCGCCATCCGGCCCGGCCAGGATCGAGACCTTCCGCGGCAGAACGGGGAGCACATGTGCGCAGCACGTCGGGACCGGCTCGCCGAGCACCTCGCCCACGCCGCCGAACGGTTCGGGGTGCGCTCCGAGGGCGACCTCGTGCGCGGAGACTTCGACCGCACCCTCGCCGTGCGGACCTCGGGCCCGGCGTGGCTGCGGGTGACCGCGCAGCGCCCCGAGTGGACCACCGAGTTGTTCTGGGACGGTATCGCCTCCGCGACGGGCTCCCCCTTCGACGAGATCCCGATGCCCCGGCACCTGGCCACCACCCAGTGGGCGGACGGCGGCTACGTGGTACGCGCCGACCTCGTCACGTACGTCGACCGGCGCGCCGTGGGCAGCGGGCTCGTGCTCCGGCGCGACGCCGACCTGCCCGGCGCTTGGTGGGACGCGCTCCGGGCCGGACTGGCCCCGCTGCGGCGCGCGACCGGGACCCGGCGCGCCGTGCTACGCCCCGACGCGCTCCGGTCCTCGCTGCTGGCGTCGTTCGGCGTCGAGATCGACCCGGGCCGCCTCGACTGGGAGGTGGCCCACGGAGACCTGCACTTCGGCAACCTCACCGCCCCCGGCCTGACGATCCTGGACTGGGAGACCTGGGGCTGGGCACCGGCCGGGTACGACGCCGCCGTCCTCGCCTGCTCCGCCGTCCTCCGGCCCGACGTCGCGGCCCGGGTCCGGGCGGAGCTGCCCGTACCGCCCACGTACTCCGGGGCGGTGGCCCGGCTCGCCGCGGCGGACAAGTACCTGAGCCTGGTCCGTCTCGGCCGGCACCCCGACGTCGCGGTCCCGCTGCGCCGGCAGGCCGAGGCCGTGCTCCGCGAGGGGCTCGTGGCCTGACGGTCCCGGCCCACGTCATCGCACAGAAACACGCCTTCATCGCCGGGGAAACCCGCGCTCCCTACCCTGACCGGCAGTCGCGCCGGCGGGTCCGGCGCAGGGACGGAGGGAACGGCGATGTCCGACGCACCACCCAGCACCCCCGCGGTCCACCCGGTGGACGAGGTCCCGCGGTTCACGCGGCTGTTCCCGCTCGGCCTGCAGCACGTCCTGGCGATGTACGCGGGCGCGGTCGCCGTCCCGCTGATCGTCGGCGGGGCGCTGGGCTACTCGGCGGCCGACCTGGCGTTCCTCATCAGCGCGGACCTGTTCGTCGCGGGCATCGCCTCGATCATCCAGTCGGTCGGGTTCTGGCGGTTCGGCGTCCGGCTGCCGATCATGCAGGGCGTCACGTTCGCCGCCGTCGGTCCGATGATCTCGATCGGCACCACGTACGACATCACCGCCGTCTTCGGCGCGACCATCGCCTGCGGGCTGTTCATGCTGCTGGTGGCGCCGTTCTTCTCGGTGCTGCTGCGGTTCTTCCCGCCGATCGTCACCGGCACGGTGATCCTGGTCATCGGCGTCTCGCTGATGGACGTCGCGGCCGGGTGGATCACGAACAACGGCCCGAGCGCCGCGCCGTCGGACCTCGCGCTGGCCGCGGGCACGCTGCTGTTCATCGTCCTCGTCGAGCGGTTCGCGCCGCCCGCGGTCGCGCGCGTCTCGGTGCTCCTGGGCCTGGTCGCGGGCACGCTCGTGGCCCTGCCGATGGGCAAGGCCGACTTCTCGGGCGTGGGCGAGGCCGGCTGGTTCGCCCTGATCACCCCGCTGCACTTCGGCATCCCGACGTTCCCCGTCGCGGCGGTGCTGTCGATGCTCGTCGTGGGCCTCGTGATCATGACCGAGACCACGGGCGACATGATCGCCGTCGGGGAGATCACCGGTCGCCCGGTCACGCCGCGCGGGCTCGCCGACGGTCTGCGGGCCGACGGGCTCTCGACCGCGCTGGGCGGCCTGTTCAACACCTTCCCGTACACCGCGTTCGCGCAGAACGTGGGACTGGTCAGCCTGACCGGCGTGAGCTCACGGTTCGTCGCGACGGCGGCGGGCGGCATCCTCGTCGTGCTCGGTCTGGTGCCCAAGGTGGGCGCCGTCGTGGGCGGGGTGCCGAGCGCCGTGCTCGGCGGTGCCGGGATCGCGCTGTTCGGGATGGTCGCGGCGTCGGGCATCCGGTCGCTCGCGAAGGTCACGTTCACCAGCAGGAACATCCTCGTCGTAGCCCTGTCGCTCGGCGTGGCGCTGCTGCCGACGGTCCGGCCCGAGATCTACGCGAACCTGCCGGAGTGGTTCCGCCTCATCTTCGACTCCGGCATCAGCGCCGGGGCCATCAGCGCCATCCTGCTCAACCTGCTGCTCAACGGCGACCAGGTCCGGGCGGCGCGGAAACACGAGACGAGCCCCGCGGTCAGCGGCGGCTGACGCGGCCCGGACGGGCGAGCGCAGCGGACGGCCCGCCGCCGCACCCTCCGACCTCCGCCGTGAAGTGCTCTTCTACCCAGCGATCTGGGCCAGAACCCCCACGAGATCTGGTCCAGATCGCTGGGTAGAAGAGCACCTTCCGCACCCCGCAGCGAGCACACGGCGGGTCCGGGTCTCACGGCACCCGGAACGTCACCATCTCCACCGGGTTGTCGAACTCCGTGGTGCGCAGCGACACCTGTGCGTCCCACTCGCCCGACGTCGGCAGCACGACGTCGCCGGCGTAGACGCCGGGTCCGAGCGAGCTGACCGCGACCTCCCCCAGCTCCACGTCGCCGGACGTCAGGCTGAGCCGCGGGGCCTCGTAGCCCTCCGCGGGGTCGCCGGCCGCGTCCGTCATCGTGATGGTGAGGGTGGTGGGACCCACTTCCGGCGGGTCCATGGTGATCCGCGCCGTGATGCCGCCCAGCCGCACGGACTCCGTGACGCCCCGCGCCTCGCTCGACGCGGTGGCCGGGTTCTCGGGGCTCCGGTCCACCAGGAACCCGGTGACGCCCAGGACCGCCACCAGGACGGCCGCCTCCGCCAGCGCCGTGCGGATCAGCGGCACGGGCGTGGGCCCGCGGCCGCGGCGGCGGGGCGTCGTCCGGAAGCGCGGGAGCAGGGCGAACCGGTTCCACGTGGCGATGCCGATCGCAACCACCGCGACCTGCACCTTGACCAGGAGCAGGGTGCCGTAGCCCGACCCGGTCAGGGCGCCCCAGCTCCCCGCGACCCGCCAGGCCAGGATCGTCCCGGCGACCACGAGCACCGCGAGCAGGACGGCGGCCCACGTCGAGAAGCGACCGAGCACGACGGCGCCGGCGTCGCTCCGTGCGAGGTCGCCGAGCACCAGGGCGATCGCGACCAGACCGCCGAGCCAGAGGGCTCCGGCGGCCAGGTGCAGCACGTCCACGGCGATCACGAGCGCCTCGGGCGTCGCGGCGCGGGTGTGGCCGGTGAACGCGGGGGCGGCGACCGCCACGAGGCAGCCGGCCGTCACCAGGACGGTCCGTAGGCGACCGGGGGCCGCGCCGGGGAGCGACCCGGTCGCCAGCGCGAGCCCGGCGACCACCCCGGCGGGGACGGCGTACTCCGCCGTCGCGAGCGCCGCCCAGGTCGATCCCTCGGTGAGCGCGGAGGCGGGCAGGCCGAGCTGGTAGAGCGCCACCAGCGGCACCGCCGCCCACCACGCGACGGCGGCCAGGGCTCCCGCCGCCCGCGCGACCGGCCGGAGCCGGGCGCGCGCGGGGTCGGCGATGCGGTCCCGGGGCAGGAACAGGACGGAGAAGGCCGCCACGCCCGCGGCCACGAGGAGGCCCACGTAGCCCGCACCCCGGACGAGGCTCAGCACGACGGGCGCCTCGGTGCCGGCGTCCGCCCCGGTGGGCGGGAGGTCCACCACGTCGCTCGGGGCGCCGACGGAGAAGCTGAGCGAACCGCCGATGGGGTGCCCGTCCGCCGAGACGAGCCGCCACAGGACGACGAGGGTGCCGTCCGGGACCTCCGCATCGAGGTCGACGAGGAGCCGCGACCCGCGGACCGTGGCGGTGGAGTCGAGCTCCGCCCCGGTGGCGTCGAACACCCGGATCCCCGCGGGCACGCCGATCACGGACTCGTCGAACGTGAACGTGACCCGCTCGGGTGCGGTGTCGAGCACGGCGCCCTCCGCGGGGTCGGTGCTCAGGAGGGTCGCATGGGCGGCGGCGCTGCCGGCCGGGCCCAGCACGAGCGCGCAGACGAGGGCGAGCAGGAGCAGCCAGCCGCCGGCGCGGGTGCGAGTGCCCGTGCCGGCGCCGGCGCGGGTGCGGGTGCCCGCACCGGGGCGGGTGCCGGGGCGTGTCATGGGCGTCGGCGGTGGCGCAGCAGGGCCACCGCGCCCGCCACGACACCCGCGAGCAGGACGGCGCCCCCGCCGAAGATGACCAGGGGGTCAGGACCGCCCGGATCGCCGCCGGCCACGGCCGTGCTCGCCTCCTCGGGGCCGGCGACGGGGCTCATCGCCTCGACCCCGGTCGGGGCCTCGCTCGCGGTCTGGTCCTCGGTCGGCGTCCCGGTCTGGTCCTCGGTCGGGGCCTCGGTCAGCGTCCCGGTCTGGTCCTCGGTCGTGCCCGGGCCTGCCGTCGCGGCCCGCCCGGCCTCCTCGGGGTCACCGTCCGGATCGGCTCCGGGGCTCGCTGCCCCTCCCTCACCGGCGGTCACGACCACGACCGGTGCGGGCCGGTCGAGCGCGTCGTGGTCCTCCCCGTGCCCGGCGACCTCGGTCCACGCCGCCTCCCCCTGCTCGCACCGCTGGACCACCGGGAAGACGAGCGTCGCACCGGCGTCGTCCGGGAGGCGCACCGAGAACTCCACCTCGTCGTGGGCGCCGTCGGGGAGCGGCGCCGCCGCCGTGTAGGTCAGGCCGTCGGCATCCTGGTCGACCGTCCAGCGGTCGGTGTCGGTGGCGGTCACCTCCGTGACCTCGGCGGGCATCCGCAGGGAGAGCGCGGTCGTGGCCGACCCCTCGCAGCCGTGCGGGATCTCGACCGCGAGGACGGCCGTGGCACCGGCAGCCGTGGTGGACGGCGTGACGGTCACGTGGGCCGCGGCCGACGTCGCCCCGAGGGCCACGAGGCCGGTGGCGGCGAGCCCGGACAGGGCCACGCGGCGGACGGCGGTCGTGCGGTTCATGCTGGCTCCCCGGCTCTGGAGGTGGCCCGCGACTCTGCGGGCGGCTCGCACACCACATCAGCCCGCGGAACTGTTGTCAAGAGTGTGAACTGATCGCCGGAAACCATGGACTCACCCCTTCTCGCCGCGTACCGTGGTTCACATCACTGAATCCAGGTCGCACCCGTGAACCACCGTCGGTGCGGGGGCGGCCGCCACCGGAGGGACGACATGCCCAACATCACCGTCGAGCTGCTGCGCGGCCGCACGATCGAGCAGCGTCGCCAGTTCGCCCAGGCCGTGGCCGACAGCGCCGTCGAGATCCTGGGCGCCCGCCGCCAGGACGTCCGTATGGTCTTCCAGGAGATCACCCCGGACATCGTCGCCAACGGCGGCGTGCTGGCCAGCGAGGACGAGAGCCGGGCCGGCGTGGTCGCCGCTCTGGCCGACGACTGAGCCTGCAGGCACCGGACAGCAGACCGGACAGCACCGCGACAGCGGTGCAGGTGTGGGCCCGGAGGATCCGTCCTCCGGGCCCGCACCTGTCTCACCCCCGCGCTACTGCACCCGGACCGTCACCCTGGTCTCGGCCGGCAGGGCCAGGTCGCTGCCGAGATAGGAGACCGTCAGTGTCAGGTCCCCCTTCTTCGGCCGGGGCACCTCGAACCGCACGCGGCCGTCCTGGACCGTGCCCAGCAGCGTGGGACCGTCCTTGACGGCGACCCGCACCTGCCCCGTCACCGGCACCTCGTGCGCCGCGGTGAGGGACACGGTGACGGCGGCCTTGTTCCCGGCGGCCCGCGTCGCCGCGATCTCCATCGTGGGCACCACCTTCTCCACCACGACCCGCACCCTGGACGACGACGCCCGGTGGTCGGCGTCGCCCCCGTACCGGAGGGTCAGGTCGTACACCCCCGGCTGGAGCGACCTGGCCGCCAGGACGAGGGTCGCCCGTCCGTCCGCGACCGTGCCGCTCGCCAGCGGTGTGGTGCCGTCGCTCAGCTCGACCGTGCCCGTGGCGGTGTCCGGCGACACAGCCACCGAGACCGTGCCCGCCGTGCCGTAGGTGACGGGCAGGGCCACGCCGGCCACCGCCGTCACCGCGGGCGACTTCACCGTGACGGTCACTGTGGCGACGGCGGAGAGGTCCTCCCCGTCGTCGGCCCGGTAGGTGAAGACGTCCTTGCCGGAGAACCCGTCGTCGGAGACGTAGGTGAACGAACCGTCCGCCTCCAGGGTGACCCGGCCGTTGGCCGGCTGCGTCACAGCGGTGGCGGTGAGCACGTTGCCGTCCTCGTCGGTGTCGTTGGCCAGGACGCCCGGCGCCGGGAGCGTCAGGGGCTGGCCGCCCACCGCCGCATAGGCGTCGTTGGCCGCCACCGGTGCGGTGTTGACGGGCGGCTGCTCGCCCTCCTCCACCGTGACGGTCACCGTGGTCGCCGCGGACGTCGCCGTGCCGTCGGAGGCCTTGTAGGTGAACGTGTCCGTCCCGGAGTACCCGCTGTCCGGCGTGTAGGTGAACGACCCGTCCGCCCGGAGCACGACGTCGCCGTGCGCCGGCTGGGTGAGCCCGGTCGCCGTCAGGTCGTCGCCGTCGATGTCGGTGTCGTTGGCCAGGAGCCCCGGCGCCGCCACCTCCAGCGGCTCGTCCTCGACGGTGCCGTAGGCGTCGGCGGCACCCACGGGCGCCGTGTTCGACGCCGTCCCGGCGTGCAGGTCGGCCACCTGCTCGGCGGTCAGCTCGTACCCGAACATCCGGAAGTCGTCGACCAGGCCGTCCCAGCGTGCGTCCGGCCAGCTCGTGCCGCCCACGAGGTTCGTCGTCGTCCGGCCGTCCACCCCGACGTCACCGATGGTGACGGTGAAGTCGTCGCGCGTGGCCTGGAGCTCGCCGTCGAAGTAGATCTTCCCGACCGAGCCGCTCTGGGTGAACACGACGTGCGTCCACTCGTTCAGCGGCAGGTCGTTGCCCTGGCCCAGCACCAGACGTTCCTGGGCGCTGCCCGGGGTGCCGGGCGCCTTGAACGTGGCCGCGAAGCCGGTGGCCCCGCTGACCTGGGTGTTGGACTGGAGCAGGAAGAACGTGTCGGTGCTGCTGCCGATCTGCAGCAGCGGCACCCAGGTGGGCAGGGCGTCGGGCCGGGCCCAGATCGAGACGCTGAACTGGTCCTCCATGCCGGCCTCGATGTCGTCGGGCAGCTCGACCTGGTTGCCCGTGCCGGAGCCGCCGCCGGGCAGGTTGACCGCCCCGCCGAACCGTCCGGCCGTGCTCCAGCCCGTCGTCCCGGTCAGGGTCGCCGCCCCGACCGAGCTGTCCAGGCCGGTGTTGGCCGCCGTCGACCCCTGTCCCTCGTCGAAGGTGTAGTGGATCGGCGTGCCCTCGCCGGGCGGCGGCCGCTCGACCGTGTGCTCCACGGTCTGGGCGGAGTCGCGCCACCCGTCGTCGGCGAGGAAGCGGACCTGCACCTCGTGGTCGCCCGGCGAGAGCGCCACGTCCGTGAACCGCACCGCGCCGTCGGCGACGTCGACCTGCCCGCCCACGCGGGCCCCGTCGACCCAGAGCTCGGCGACGCCCGCAGGGGCCCCGCCGCTCTCGGCCGCGACGGCGCCCGTGACGTCGACCGGCTCGCCGAACGGCGACGGGGAGCCCGGCTCGACCGTGACCGTGGTGGTCGTGGCCAGCGCCGTGCCGTCGGCGTACAGGGCCGCGACGTCGGCGTCCCCGAGCGCCGAGGTGTAGACCCGGACGTCGTCCATCAGACCGTCGTAGGCCGGGTCCGGGAACCCGTTGCGGCCCAGCCAGTTGTTCGCCGTCGGGCCCACGTCGGTCATGTCGATCGTCAGGTCCGACCGCGACGCGATCGGCTCGCCGTTCAGGTAGAGCGTGCCGGTCGCACCCTGGCGGGTGAAGGCGACGTGGTTCCACTCCCCCGCCACGACGTCCCGGGTCGGTGTGGCGTAGACCCGTTCCTGCAGGGCCGCACCCTTGGCCTTGAACGTCGCCGCGAGCCCGGTGGCCCCGGCGGCGTTGGTCTGCATCTGGATCTGGAAGAAGCTGCCCGCGTCCGCGAGCCCGTCCCCGATGTGGAACAGACCGGTCCAGCCGGCCTTGGTGTCCGGCCGCACCCAGAACGCGGTGGTGAAGCTCTCCTCGCCCTGGAGCAGGTTGTCGGGCAGGTCCACGGCGTTGGCGTTGCTGCCGCCCGTGAGGTCGAGGGCGTCGCCGAAGACGCCGTTCTCGCTCCACCCGGTCCCGCCGGTGAGCGTGGCCGCTCCCACGGCCAGGTCGGTCCCGCTGTTGGCGGCCCGGGTCCCTGTGCCCTCCTCGAACTCGTAGTGCACGGGGACGTCGGAGGCGCCGGGGTCGGAGCCCACGATCACCAGGTCGTCGATCATGACGCCCGCGCCGGAGTCCCCGGCGCTGATGGTCAGGTCCTGCGACCGTGCCCCCGCGACGAAGGTCCCGACGTAGGTGCCGAACCGGGTCTGCGACGACAGGTCGCTCCCTGCCGTCAGCGTGGCCGACAGGTCACCGACCGTGAGGTCCGCCGTGCCGGGCGCGGTGCCCGTGGACCGGCTGTCGCGCGCGTACCGCAGCGAGAGGCGGTACTCGCGGCCCGGGTCGAGGCCCTTGACCGTGCGCGTCAGGTCGCCCCCGCTGCCCACCGCGAGGTGGTATCCCGTCAGGCCGAGGCCGCCCTGGCCGGCCGCCGCCGCGCGGACGAGCTGCACCTTGCCGTCCACCTCCCACGGGGACATGCGGCCGTTTCCGGGCTCGACGTCCACCACGGCGGGCGGGTTGGCCGAGCGCCACTCCGCGGGGATGCGCGGGTACTCGAGCTGGTCCACCAGGTGCGGGGACCGGGCGTCCATCTCGACCGTGGGGTCGATCTGCACGATGTCGGCCACCGACGGCGTGCCGTCCTCGTCGAAGACGAACAGCATGTAGGCGCCGGGCGGGGCGTAGGTGCCGTCGACCGGGGTCTCGATCGTCAGCGTGCCGCCGTCCTGCGCGAACGCGAGGTCCTGGAAGTTCTGGTCGTTGTTGAACCCGTGCGTCACGGAGCCGTTGCGGACCAGGGTGACGCGGGAGACCGCGCCGTCGGCCTGCACGTCGAACGTGCCGTCGTAGCCGACCTTCTTGGGCACACCCGTGACCTGGGGCCGGACCGCCGGCTCGTCACCGTCGAAGAGGTACGCCGGGGAGTAGAACTCGACGTCGGTGTAGTTGCGCGGGCCCGGGGTGCCGCCGCCGCCCACCATCAGGCGGCCGTCGGGCAGGAGCAGGGCCGTGGAGTGGTAGAGCCGGGCGTGCTCGTAGGGCACGTCCACGACCGTCCACTCGCCGGTGTCGGGGTTCCAGATCTCGGCGGTGGTGACGTAGCCGCCGTTGCCGTTGTTGTCGCGCGAACCGCCGGTGACGATGACGTTGCCGTCGGGCAGCACGGTCGAGGTGGCCCAGTGCCGCTGGTAGCGCATCGGCTGCGTCGCCTCGACCACGGGTGCGTCGGTGCCGCCCGTGATGTCGACGGTGAAGCCCGCGCGGGCGCCGTCGGGGCCGCCGCCGTTGGCCCACCAGCCGCCGCCCACCTGCAGGATCTTGCCGGGGCGGTACATGGTGGCCGTCGACGTGGCGCCGACCGGGTTGCCGAGGCCGCCCTGGTCGGCGACGTCCGCAGGCAGGGTGCCGCGCAGGATCACCTCGCCGTCACCCGAGGGGTCGAGCTCGTACATCTGCGTGCCGGTGATGTTGAAGACGTTGCCGTTGCCCGGCGCGACGAACGCGCGCGGGTACCACCAGCGGTTCTCGTCGGGCCCGTTGCCGTTCCCGCCGTCGCCGTACGCCGCCGCGCTCGTGGCACCCTCCAGGAGCTTCCAGGAGCTGCCCTCGTCCGGCGTGTAGATCTCCGGCGTGAGCACGCCGGGGCCGCCCGGGCCGCCCTTGAGGCTGCCGCCCTGCACCACGACGGAGCCGTCGGGCAGGGTGGTGCCCGTGGGGTACCAGCGCGGGTAGTTCATCGGGGCCTCGGTGCGCAGGCCCTGGTTGGTCGTGTAGCTGGTGACGCCGATCGCGGCGTCGTTGGGCGCGTTGCCGCCCAGGCCGTCGTCACCGCCGACCGTCAGGGTGGCCCGCCGGTGCGGCATCTGGACCTGCATCGAGCAGAACAGGTCGGTGTACGTCGAGTTCGCGACGAGGCCCGAGCTCACGTTGGCGGCCGTGCGCTCCTCGGCCGGGTCCCAGACGTCGATCTCCATCTGGCCGCCCTGCACCACGCACGAGTTGCCGTAGAAGTCGTACGGCGTGGTGTCCGTGCAGCCCGAGGACACGCTGCCGAACGACTGGACCTTGCCGTCGGACGTCAGCGCCGCGTTGATCGGCACCAGCGGCCACGGCGTGACGCCGCTCCAGGCACCGTTCTCCGCCTTGGACGGCGGCGAGCAGTCGGCCGGGAGCAGGCCCGCGGTGTAGGCCAGGCCGTTCTTGATCTGGGTGCGGATCGGGGCCTCGGCGTACGCCGTGCCCTCGTGCCCCATCCCCGAGTACCACGACCGGCCGGAGTCGATCTCCTGGCACCACGTGATCGGGTGGTTGGTGCCGTTGTTGCCCCCGCCGTACGACGACTCGTCCGCGTTCAGCAGCGTACGCACGTGGGGCGCCGGGTTGACCAGCCAGTCGTACCACTCGTCGCTGCGGGTGAACTCGGCCGGCAGGCCCTGGGTCAGCGGGTGCGAGGTGTCCTTGACCACCACGCGGCCCGGGCGCACCGCGGGGTTCTCCGGGTGGCCCTCGGACGCCGCGCCCACGAGCCGGGCGTAGAACGGGTTGACGTCGTGCTCGCTCTGGCCCACCGACCAGCCGGCGTAGTGCAGGCCGAGGTAGCCGCCGCCACCGCGGATGTAGGCCTCCAGCGCGGCGCGCTGTTCCACGTTGAACAGCACGCCGCCGGTCTGGGCGAACGCGATCGTGTCCTTGGTCGCGAGGTTCGCCGTGGTGAACGCCGCGGGGTCGTCGGTCTCCTGGATCTCGACCGGCTGGTCGTACTCGACGCCCAGGTCGGTCACGAGATCGCGGATGGCCTGGCGGGCCTGGACGTGCGAGGCGTGGAAGTTCGACTTGTAGAAGAGCAGGACGCGCAGCACGCCGTCGTCGACGGAGCCGGACGCGGCCTGCGCGGGCGCGGTGCCCGACGGCGCGGCCTGGGCGGCGCCGGCCCCGAGGGGGACGGACACCAGCAGGGCGGTCAGTGCGGCCGCCAGACGTACGGGCGTCCGGCGGGGTCGGCGACCACGGTGTCGCCGGTCAGGTCTGCGTAGCAGGTTCATCGTTGATCCCTTTTCGCACAGTCTTCATGGACATGTTTCATGGACATGAGGCAGCCCGGACGGCCGGCCCCCGCCCGGGGCCGGCCGCCCAGACGTGTCGCTGGGTACTGCCTGTCTTCTTCGGGTGCTCTCTCGGTGGTGGGTACGGGGTCAGCGGAGCTCGGCGATGACCGTCTTCAGCTCCGTGTAGTCGTCCAGGCCGAACGAGCCGAGCTCTCGCCCCCAGCCGGACTGCTTGAAGCCGCCCCGCGGGAGGGTGACGTCGTCCGCGTGCCAGGTGTTGAGCCAGACCGTGCCGGCCCGCAGCCTGCTGCCGACCCGGTGGGCCGTGCTCAGGTCGCGCGACCAGACGCCCGCGGCCAGGCCGTAGACGGTGTTGTTGGCCGCGGCGACCACCTCGTCCTCGCTGTCGAACGGGATGGCCGTGACCACGGGTCCGAAGATCTCGTCGGTCTGGACGGCCATGTCCTCGGTCACGTCGGTGATCAGGGTGGGCGAGAAGAAGTAGCCGCGGTCGGCGGCCGGTCCGGCGCTGCCTGCGGCGAGCGTGGCGCCGTCGGCCACGGCGCCGCGGACGTAGCCCATGACCTTCTCGTGCTGCTCCTGCGAGACCAGGGGGCCCATCGTCGTGGCCGGGTCGAACGCGTCGCCCACCCGGATGGCCCGGGCCGCCGCGGCCACACCCTCGATGACCTGGTCGTACACGTCGCGCTGCACGTACAGGCGCGAGCCGTTGACGCAGCACTGGCCCTCGTTGAAGTAGCCCGCGAGCGCTGCCCCGGCGATGGCGGCGTCCAGGTCGGCGTCGGCGAAGACGATGTTGGGCGCCTTGCCGCCGAGCTCCAGCGACACCTTCTTGAGGTTCTTCGAGGCACCGGCGGCGATCTTCTTGCCCACCTCGGTGCTGCCGGTGAAGGCGACCTTGTCGACGCCGGGGTGGTCGACCAGCGCGGCGCCCGCGTCCCCGAACCCGGGCAGCACGTTGACCACGCCGGCCGGGACGCCGGCCTCCAGCAGCAGCTCGCCGAGCCGGAGCGCGGTGAGCGGCGTCTGCTCGGCCGGCTTGAGCACGACGGTGTTGCCCGCGGTGATCGACGGGATCACCTTGAAGGCGGCCATCGTGAGCGGGAAGTTCCACGGCACGATGCCGGCGACCACACCGATGGCCTCACGCCGGGTGTAGGCGTGGAAGTCGCGGCCGGGCACCGACATCGGGATGGTCGTGCCCTCCATCTTGGTGGCCCAGCCCGCGAAGTAGCGGAACAGCTCCGCGGCCACGCCGACGTCGCCGCGGGCGGACGCGAGGCTCTTTCCGTTGTCGAGCGACTCGAGCTGCGCGAACTCCTCGGTGCGCTCCTCGATCATGTCGCCGATGCGCCACAGGAGGTGCGACCGGTCGCGCGGCGACATCCGCGACCACGGCGAACCGTGCTCGAAGGCGTTGCGGGCGGCGGTGACCGCGCGGTCGGCGTCGACCGCGGAGGCCTGCGCCACCTGGACGAGCGTCTCCTCGGTCGCGGGATTCACGGTGGCGAAGGTCTGGCCGTCCTTGGCGTCCACCCACTCGCCGTCGATCAGGAGCTGCTTGGGCGAGGAGAGGAACGCGGAGACGGCGGGCAGGAGCTGGGGATTCTCGGACATGGGGGCCTTCCGTGGGATCGGGGTTCTCGGGAAGAACGGGCTACTTGATGACCAGCACCTTCGACCGGTCGAGGGTGAGGGCGACGGCGGCGACGATGATCGCGCCGTACAGGATCTGCTCGTAGGCGGACGGGACGCCGACGATGGGCAGCCCGACGCGCAGCAGGGTCACGACCAGCGCCCCCGCGAGGCTGCGCCACAGCGAGCCGTGCCCGCCGGTGATGGCGGTACCGCCCACCACGATGGCGGCCACCGCGGGCAGCAGGAGGTTGTCCGCCATGGTCGGGCTGCCGCTGAAGTTCCGGGAGACGAGCATGACGGCGGCCAGGCCGGCGCACGCCCCGGAGAGCGTGAACGCCCCGACCTTGACCAGGTCGACCGGCGCACCGCCCAGCCGGGCCGCCGCCTCGGAGTACCCGGTGGCCCGGACCCAGCTGTCGAGCGGCGTGAACCGCAGCACCAGGGACACTGCCACGACCACGAGCAGCGCGACGACGAAGGCCATCGGCACCACGCCGGCCACGTAGAGGGTGAGCCAGTGGGTGGCGTCGCGGTCGGTCACCCGGACGGGTCCGGCGTCCGAGATCACCAGTGCGACCGCGGTGAAGATGCTCATGCCGCCGAGCGTGACGATGAACGAGGGGATGCGCAGCAGCACGTGGGCGGTGCCCTGCAACGCCCCGATCACGCCGGTGACCGCGACGACCGCGACGGTGGTGAGCCCGCCGAGGCCGGGCAGCCACAGCGCGAAGAGCACCGTCGCCAGCGAGCAGAGGGCGGCGATCGACAGGTCGATGCCGCCGCACAGGACCACCACGGTCGCGCCGGCCGCGAGCACGACGAGCGGCGCCGACGTGCGGACCGCGGCCGTGAGGCTGCTCAGGGAGAAGAACCCCGGGTCGGCGATCGTGAGTGCTGCGAGCAGCACGACGAGCGCGATGACCGGCATGAACGACGTGAGCCGCTGGCCCGTGGTGGGGCGCGCCGCGACGGCGGCGTCGGGGGCCTGCGGGGTGAGGACGGGCGTGGACATGCTCAGACCATCTCCTTCACGAGGTCGAGCGGGGTCGGCTTGCCGCCCGCAGGGGCGGCGACCTCCGTGGTCGCGCGGCCGTCGCTCATCACGACGATCCGGTCGGACATCCCGATGGCCTCCTCGAGGCTGTCGGCGAGCAGCACCGTGGCCACGCCGGTGCCGGCGAGCTCACGCATCAGGCGGTACACCTCCGAGCGCGCCCCCACGTCGAGGCCGCGCGTCGGGTGGTCGAGCAGCAGCAGGCGGACGTCGCCGGCCACGAGCCAGCGGGCCAGCACCACCTTCTGCTGGTTGCCGCCCGACAGCCGCTGGATCGCGGTGCCCCGGTGCGGGGTGCGGATCGAGAGCCGCTCGATCCAGCCGTCGACCAGCGTCGCCTGCTTGCGCGGCCGCACCACGGGCCCGGCACAGCGGGCGTGCTGCTTGGTCAGGGTCATGTTGTCGGCCACCGACATGGGGCCGACCATCCCCTCGGTCTTGCGTTCGGCGGGCACGTAGCCGATGCCGGCCGCGCACGCCGCGCGGGTGCCGGACAGGTCGAGCCGCTCGCCGTCGAGCACCACCTCGCCGGCCGTGACCGGCTCGGCGCCGAACAGCGCGCGGCACACGTCCTCGCGCCCGGAGCCGTGCACGCCGACGATGCCGACGATCTCCCCCGCGTGGACGTCGAGGTCGACGTCCCGGAAGCTCCGGCCGGTCAGCCCGCGCACCACGAGGCGTGGCCGGCGGGGTTCGTCGGACGTCGCGGCCGCCGCCCCGTGGTAGTGGTCGTCCGAGCCGGTGGCCCCGATCATCATCCGGTGCAGCTCCGCGGGGGCCGCGTCCGCGGCCGGCAGCTCGCCCACCGAGCGGCCGCCGCGCAGCACGGCGACCCGGTCGCAGACGTCGAGCACCTCGTCGAGCCGGTGCGAGACGAAGACGACGGACGCGAACTCGCGCAGCCGGCGCACCTGCGTGAACAGGGTCTCGATCTCCTTGGCCTCCAGCACGGAGGTGGGCTCGTCGAGGATGATGACGGGCGGGTGCGAGGTGCGTTCCTCGATGCGCAGCACCTTGGCGATCTCGACCATCTGGCGGTCCGCGAACGACAGGGTGTCGGTGCGCGCGAGCGGGTCGATGTGCGACCCGATCTTGTCGAGCTGCTCCTGCGCGAGCCGGCGCATCGTGCTCCAGCGGTAGATGCCGCGGCGCACGCCCGGGCCCTCGCTGCCCAGCACGATGTTCTCGGCCGCGGTGAGGTTGGGCACCAGCGACTGCTCCTGGAAGACCATGCCGATGCCGTGGTCGGCGGCGTCGACCACGCTCCTCAGGCGCACCTTCTCGCCGCGTACCCAGATCTCGCCGGCGTCGGGGCGCACCAGCCCGACGAGCGCCTTGAGCAGCGTGGACTTGCCGGCGCCGTTCTCGCCGGCCAGGCCCAGCACCTCGCCCGGGCGTACGACCAGGTCGACGCCGTCGAGGGCCTTGACGCCCGGGTAGTGCTTGACCAGGCCGCGTACCTCCAGGGCGTGCGGGGCTGCGGTGTGCGGGGTGGCGGTCACTTGGTCACCTGGTTCCTACGACGCTGCGGGATGACGGCGGCCGCGACGGCCGCGACGACGATGAGGCCCTGGACACCGCCCTGCCAGTAGGGGCTCACCCCGACCTGGACGAGCCCGTTGGTCAGCACGGTCACCAGCAGCACCCCGACCGTGGACTGGAGGATGCCGCCGCGCCCGCCGGTGAGCAGGGTGCCGCCCACGACGGCCGCCGTGATGGCGGAGAAGTCGTAGCCCCGGCCCGCCTGGACCAGGCCCGCGCTGAGCTGGCTGGTGACCAGCACGCCGGCGAGCCCGTAGAACGCGCCCGCCATCGTGAAGACCGCGACCTTGTAGGGCGCCACCCGGACGCCGGAGAGCGCCAGCACCTCCTCGGCACCGCCGATCGCGAAGGCGTACCGGCCCAGCCGGGTGTAGCGCTGCACGAGCCAGGCCACCAGCACGCAGGCCAGGGCGATCCACGTCAGGAGCGCCAGCCCGGCGAACCGCTCCACGGCCCAGCCGCCCACCGTGGCGTCGGTGATGTTGGGCTGCACGCCCGCGAACAGGAGGGTGGCCACACCCAGGCCGACGGCGGAGACGCCGAGGGTGGCCATGAACGACGGCACCTTGAGCAGCACCAGCGCGAGCCCGCTGAGACAGCCGAGCGCGGCCGCGAGCAGCACGGCGACGCCGACGCCGAGCAGCCCCAGGTCGTTGTCGTTGCGGTTGTTGGCGACCAGGAGCGCGACCGTGATCGCGGACGCGCCCATGATGCCGGGGGCGGACAGGTCGATCGACCCCATCATCAGCACGAAGCTGATGCCGCAGGTCACCACGGCGAGGACCGCCGCGGCGTCGAGGACGTTCTGCACGTTGGACAGCGTGCGGAAGTCGGGGCTGAGGACCGCGAAGATCCCGGACACGACGACCAGGGCGATCGGCGGGCCGGCGTCCCGCAGCGACACCCCCCGCCGAGGCCGGGGGCGGGACGCGGGCACGACGCCGGTGCGGGCCCCGGAGCCGGCCCCTGTGCCGGCTCCGGTGTCGGTGGGGGGTGCCATGGTCACGAGATCGCGCCCTGCGAGCGGCTGAAGAGGTTGTCGCAGGCGAAGTCGGCCTCGCTGGTGGCCGGCGAGACGAAGTCGGCCACGTTGTCCTGCTGGATGAGGAACTGCTCGGCGTACCAGGCACGGTCCTCGTCGGCGATGTCCTCGACGGCGAGCTCCCCGGTGGCCACGCAGTAGCCGATGGCCAGGCCGATACCGCCCTGCCACGGGCCGTCGCTGGAGACGGTGGCCGTCATGGTGCCGTCCTGGATCGCGGTGAGCGCGTCCGGCACGGCGTCGATGCCGACCACCGCGACGTCGTCCCGCCCGGCCTGCTCCAGGGCCTCCAGCGCGCCGAGCGCCATGTCGTCGTTGGCCGCCCAGATGCCCTTGACGTCGTCGCCGTGCTTGGTGAGCAGGGTCTTGGTGACCTCCAGGGCCTCGGCCCGGGAGAAGTTGGCGGTCTGGTCGTCGAGCAGCTCGACGTCGGGGTTGGCCGCGAGGGACTCCTCCAGCCCGGCGAACCGGTCCTTGGCCGCGCCGGTGTCGAGGATGCCCTGGAGGGCGACGATGCCGCCCGAGCCGCCGATGGCCTCGGCCAGCGCGTCGCCGATCTGCCGGCCGGACTCGACGCCGTCGTAGGTGATGTGGGACAGCCAGTGGTCGTAGTCGGTGACGTCCAGGTCGGCCGGCTTGTTCCACTGGGTGACCAGGTAGGCGCCCGCGTCCTGCGCGCCCTCGACGATGGGCGGGGTGTCGGAGTCGCCGTTGGGCAGCACGTTCATGACCAGGCACTCCGTGTCGCCCGCCAGGAGCTGGCTGATCTGCTCCTGCTGGCGGGTCGAGTCGCCGTCGTAGGTGAGCCGCTCCTGGGTGAGGCCGACCTGCTCGGCGAAGGCGTCGCCGCCGTCGAGCCACGAGGCCTCGTAGGGGTTGGACTCGTTGCGGACCTGGCCCACCAGGGTCACGTCGGCGGGGTCGCAGGCGCCGGAGGCGGCCTCGCCGCCCTCGCCGGCGGCCGTCTCGGTGCAGCCGGTGAGCGTGACGGCCGCGAGGGCGACGCCGAGGGCGGCGGCCGTGTGCCGGGCCGCGGAGCGTCGAGAGGTGAACTTCATTGTCGTTCCTCGATTTCGTTCGGTGCCGGTGTCCGGCGGTGGGGGTGTGGCGGGGGGACGGGTCAGCGGGCCATCCATCCGCCGTCGACGGCCAGGACGTGGCCGTTGACGTAGTCGGCGGCGGAGGAGCTGAGGAAGACGGCCGCTCCGGCGATGTCCTCGGCGGTACCCCAGCGGCCGGCCGGGATGCGTTCGAGGATGGAGCGCGAGCGGTCCGCGTCCTCGCGGAGCGCCGTGGTGTTGTCGGTGACCATGTAGCCGGGGGCGATGGCGTTGACCTGGACGCCGTGCGGTCCCCACTCGTTGGCCAGGGCCTTGGTGACCCCGGCGACGCCGTGCTTGCTCGCGGCGTACGACACCACCCGCAGGCCGCCCTGGAAGGACAGCAGGCTGGCGATGCTGACGATCTTGCCGTGGCCGCGCTCGACCATCGGGCGGCCGAGCTGCTGGGTGAGGGCGAAGAGGCCGTTGAGGTTGACGTCGAGCACGTGCTGCCAGGCGTCCCGGCGCACGGCCACGGAGTCCTCGCGGTCGATGATGCCCGCGTTGTTGACCAGCACGTCGATCCGGCGCGCGGCGGTCAGCTCGGCACCGACCCGCTCGACCGCGTCGAGGTCGCTCACGTCGAGGTCGACGACGTCGGCCTGCGCACCGAGCGCGACGACCTGGTCGCGGGTCTCCTCCTGGCGGCCCGGCCGGCCCAGCAGCACGACGTCCGCCCCCGCGCGGGCGAGGCCGAGCGCGACGGCACGACCGAGACCGCGTCCCGCGCCGGTCACCGCGGCGCACCGGCCGTGCAGGTCGAAGGGCGAGCGCGCCGGGCCGCCGGGGTCGGTCGTCACAGGTCCTCCAGCGCGACCGGGCTCAGGTCGGTGTAGTGGTTGTTCTCGCCGGCCATGGCCCAGATGAAGGCGTACGACCCGGTGCCGGCCCCGGCGTGGATGGACCACGGCGGGGAGATGACGGCCTCGCGGTTGCGCAGCACGAGGTGCCGCGTGGCGCCGGGCTTGCCCAGGAAGTGGAAGACGCGGTCGTCCTCGTCGAGGTCGACGTAGCAGTAGACCTCGGTGCGCCGGTCGTGCAGGTGCGGCGGGAACGTGTTCCAGACCGAGCCGCTGGCGATCACGGTGACGCCGAACTGGAGCACCGAGGTCTTCAGCTCCTGGCCCCACGCGTACCGGAAGAGGTTGCGCTCGTTGGCGGCCTCTGCCGAGCCCAGCGGCACCGGCTCCACCTCGCCGTGGCGCAGCGCCTGGGTCGGGTAGGTCGCGTGGGCCGGGGCGGACACGAAGTAGAAGGCGGCGTCGGCGCCACCGAAGGACACCTCGCTGCCCCGCCCCACGAACAGGCCGTCGAGGTGGTCGAGCTCGAACTTCTCGTCGTCCACGACCACATGACCGGCGGAACCGACGTTGATGACGCCGAGCTCGCGGCGTTCCAGGTGGGTCTCGGTGCCCAGCACCTCGGTCCAGGACGGCAGGGCGAGCTCCTCCGCGCCGGGGAGCGCCCCGCCCACCACCATCCGGTCGTCGTGGGTGTACGTGCCCCGGACCTCTCCGCTCACGAAGAGGTCTGCGACGAGGAAGCTCTCGCGCAGGTCCGCGGTGGTGGCCGTCTCCGCGCCGGACGGAGATGTCGAGTATCGAACCTGGATCACGAGGTCGCCTCTCGGTTTGTGAACTGCGTTCGTCTATGTGAACTTGCTCGACCATAGACGTGACCTGGCTCACGGGTCAAGGGGCGGAAACCTGTCCATGTATGCGAACTCGGGGTAGGGTCGGAATCACCCGGGGGGCTCCCCGGTGCACCGTGGAAGGGCCAGGGGAGAACATCGATGCCGCTACAGAAGGAACTGCGCAGGGAGTCGGCCGGTGCGGGCGACGCCGGGCCGGTCAAGTCCGCCGCGCGCGCCCTGGACCTGCTGGACGACATCGCGGCGCGCGGCCCCGGCACCCAGCTCCAGCTCTCGACCCGCCTGGGCATCCCCAAGAGCAGCCTGCACGCGCTGCTGCGGACCATGACCGACCGCGGCTGGCTGCAGACCGACCCCACCGGGAGCGTCTACCAGCTCGGCATCCACTCCCTCGTCGTGAGCTCCGCCTACCTCGACGGCGACCCGGTCCTGGCCCGGGCCACGTCGGTGCTCGACGAGGTCGCGGCCGTCACCGAGGAGACGGTCCACCTCGGCCGGCTCGACGGCGCCGACGTCATCTACACGGCCAAGCGCGAGTCGGTGCACCCGCTGCGCATGCACTCCGCCGTCGGGCGGCGCCTCCCGGCCTACGCCACCTCGCTGGGCCGTGCGCTGCTCGCGGAGCTGCCGGCCGAGGCGCGGCGCGACCTGGTGCCGGAGTCGATCGCCGCGATCACGTCGCACACGACCACCGACAAGGAGGCCGTGCTCGAGATCATCGACCGCGCGGCCGACCAGGGCTACGCCACCGAGAGCGAGGAGTCCTGCCTCGGGGTGCGCTGCTTCGGCGTCGCGCTCCCGTTCGGCCACCGGGCCGTGGACGCCATGAGCGTCGCCGTGCCGATCAGCCGGCTCGGCGGCGGGCGCGAGGACCTCATCATCGAGACCCTGCTGAGCGTGAAGTCGCGGCTCACGGCGGTGCACGACAACAGCATGGTGCGCTGAGCACGCGGGCCCCGCAGCGCCGGACGCTGCGGGGCCCGCGTGCTCAGGCGGTCAGTCCACGTCGCCGCGCCAGGCTCCGGTCTCGGTGCCGCGAGCCTCGATGTACTCCTTGAACCGGTCGAGGTCGCCCTGGACCCGGCGGTCGTCGGCGTTCAGGGCGCTGCCGATCTTCTCCGTGGCGTCCTCGGGCGTCCAGTCGAGCTGCACGGTGACCCGGGACTGCGCGTCGTTCAGGCGGTGGAAGGTGACCACCCCGGCCTGTTCGGGACCGGACACGCTCTTCCACGCCACGCGCTCGTCCGGGTGCTGCTCGGTGATCTCGGCGTCGAACTCGCGCTCGACCCCGCCCACCTTCGTCGTCCAGTGCGTGCGGGTCGGGCCCAGCTGACGGATCTCCTGCACGCCCTGCATGAACCGAGGGAACTCCTCGAACTGCGTCCACTGGTTGTACGCCGTGCGCACCGGGACGTCGACGTCGACGGACTTCGTGATGCTCGTCATGAGCGTCTCCTCTTCTCTCGGGTCCTTCCACCCTCGGGCCGTGCCCGGTCACTCGCCCGCCGGGCGACCGGGCGCGCACGCGAACGTGCGAGTGGGCGCGAACGGGTCCAGCGTCGGAGGGGACCAGACCGCGAAGGAGCACTCCATGCGCATCGGGTACACCCTCATGACCGAGCAGAGCGGGCCGCGCGAGCTGGTCCGGCACGCGACGGCGGCCGAGGACGCCGGCTTCGACTTCGAGCTCTCGAGCGACCACTACTCCCCCTGGCTCCCGGAGCAGGGCCACGCGCCGAACGCGTGGGTGCTGCTGGGGGCCGTGGCCCAGGCCACGAGCCGGGCCGAGCTGATGACCTTCGTGACCTGCCCGACGATGCGCTACCACCCGGCCGTGGTGGCCCAGCAGGCGGCGACGCTGCAGATCCTGGCCGACGGCCGGTTCACCCTGGGGCTCGGCGCGGGCGAGAACCTGAACGAGCACGTGGTGGGCCGGGGCTGGCCCAGCATCGAGGTGCGCCACGACATGCTCGAGGAGGCGGTCCACGTCATCCGCGAGCTGCTCACCGGCGATCTCGTGACGTGGGAGGGCAAGCACTTCCGCGTCGACTCGGGGCGGCTCTGGGACACACCGGGAACGGGCGTCGAGATCGGGGTCGCGGTCTCCGGCGAGCGCGGCGTCGAGCGCTTCGCGCCCCTGGCCGACCACGTGGTCCAGGCGATGCCCGACGGCGACGTGGTGCGGCAGTGGCAGGCCGCGCACCCCGGCGGGTCGCGCGTGTTCGGGCAGGTGCCGATCTGCTGGGACCCGGACGAGCAGGCAGCGGTCGAGCGGGCGCACGCGGAGTTCCGCTGGTTCGGCGGCGGCTGGTCGGTCAACGCGGACCTGCCCACACCCGCCGGGTTCACCGCGGCCTCGCAGTTCGTGCGGCCCGAGGACGTCGCGTCGTCGATCGCGTGCGGCCCGGACCTGGACAGGCTCGCCGAGAGCGCGCGCCCCTTCCTGGAGGCCGGGTTCACCGACCTGGCGATCGTGCAGGTGGGCGAGCACCACCAGGACCGGTTCCTGGCCGAGGCCGCCGGGCCGCTGGTCGAGCGGCTGCGCAACCTGTAGCAGGCCGGCCCCTCAGGTCCGGTCGGCGGCACCCTCGCCGAGACCGAACCGCAGACCCAGGTGGTCCATCGTGGCCGGGAGCGGATCCTCCGCGAGGTAGCGGCCGCGGGCCACCCGGAGGTCGTGGGCGGCCAGGTGCGCCAGCAGGTGCGACGTCACCAGCAGCACGACGTTCCGGCCCGGGCACGACACCGGTCCCCCGCTGAACGGCACCAGCCCCCAGTCGTCGGCGTTGCGGCCGTCCAGCCACGCCTCGGGCACGAACGCGTCGGCGTGACCGAGCCGTGCCGGGTCGCGGTGGAAGAACGCGCTGACCACGGCGAACCCCGTGCCGGCGGGCAGGGTGCGCTCACCCCACACGGTGGGAGCGGTGGAGTCCCGCAGCACCACGAGCGTCGTCGGCCACAGGCGCAGCGACTCCAGCACGCAGGCGCGCGCGTAGGGAAGGAGGGCGGTGCCGGGCCCCGGCGCGGCCACCTCGGCCAGCAGCCGCGCGCGCACCTCGGGCCGGGCGGACACGACGGCGAGCGCCCGCAGCGTCGCCGCCCCGGCGGCGTCGAACGCGAACAGCCAGTGCGGTACCTGGCCCGGGGCCGTGGCGGCGCCCGCGGCGTGCGCCGCCGCGGCCAGGGTGCCCGGCTCCGGGGCGGCCAGGTAGGACTCGATGCGGCTCGCGAGCTCGGTGCGGCGGCGCTCGTCCCGCGGGTGGAACCACGACCAGTTCGCGTCCCGGCGCAGGGCGTCGAGCAGGTCCACGAGCTCCCGGTCGGCGCGTGCGCCGGCGCCGAGCACCACCTGGAGCACGATGCCCCACCACACGTCCGTGAACGTCGCGGCGTCGAGCCCGCCGGAGCCGCGCAGCCGACGCGCCAGCTCCGCAGCTCCGTGCCGTACGGCGTCGGTGAAGGCGGCTCCGTCGTCGTGCACGGGCAGCTCCGTGCGCAGGGCGGTCTCGTTGAAGGGGCGGCGGTAGCGCCGGTCGGCGGTGGACGAGATGAGCACGCCGTCGGGCTGGAAGTGGCGCAGGGCGCCGACCTTCTCCTTCGACGCGGGAGTGAAGGGCTCGGGTGACTCCTCGAGCAGCCGGCGCACGTGACCGGGCTCGGTGACCACGACCATGCGGCGCGGGCCGAGCCGCAGGACGAGCGGGGCGCCGTCGTGCCGTGCGCGCAGCCCGGTCAGGACGGCGCGGGCGGCGCGGTCGGTCTGGTGACGCTCGGCCCAGGCGGTGGCCCGGGGACGGCGGACGATCGCGCCCTGGGCGACCAGGGGTGCGAGCACGCCCGCCACGACGCGGGTGGCCTCCGCGGGGTTCAGGTCTACCGGTGTGGACGTCATGGAGCCTCGCCTTCGGGTGTGCCGTGCGCTCGTGGGTGGGTGGGTCAGGTGCCGTCGGCACCCGGCGCGAAGACCTGCCGGTAGAGCGCGACGGCCTCGTCCACGACGGGCCGGGCGAGGTAGGCCACCGGCGTGATCTCGACGAGCAGCGGCTCGCAGTCCGGGCCGCGGGCGGAGACCGTGCCCGTCAGCAGCCACGGGAAGCGGTCGTCCACCATGAGGTGGGCGTACTGGCTGAGCTGGCGTGCCACCCAGTGCTCCACGGGACGGGTCCACCACGGCTCCGGCGTCATCGGGTTGGCGCTGAGCCCCGGCATCAGGCAGCCGCTCTCGTGGTCCCGGCTGACCGTGGACCGGTCGGCCTCCGGGCCCGCGCTGAAGCGCACGTACACCGGCGCCAGGAGCTGGGCGAGCTCGGCCGCCTCGGCGAGCGACCCGAGCCGGGGCACACCCGGCGGCGGCGAGGAGCCGGCCCGGTCGCCGGTCACGACCGGTGCTCCCGCACGGTGCACGGGCGGAACCTCAGGCGGCCGGGTCGAGCACTACCTTGACGCATCCGTCGTCCTTTCCCCGGAACATCGCGTAGGCCTCGGGCGCCCGTTCGAGCGGCCAGCGGTGGGTGCGCAGGTCGAGCACGCCGAGGGGGTCGGCCGGGTCACCCACCAGTGGCAGCAGGTCGTCCGTCCAGCGGCGGACGTTGGCCTGCCCCTGCCGTATCGTCACCTGCTTGTCGAAGAGCCGCAGCATGGGCAGCGGGTCCTTGGCGCCGCCGTAGACGCCCGCGAGCGAGAGCACGCCGCCCCGGCGCACGAGCTCGATGCCGGTCAGGAGGGCGGCCAGCCGGTCGGTCCCGGCGTGCTCGGTGAGCGGCTTGGCCAGCATGTCGGGCAGCAGGCCGGAGGCCTTCTGCATCGTCTCGGCGAGCGGTGAGCCGTGCGCCTCCATGCCGACCGCGTCGATCACCGCGTCCGGGCCGCGGCCCTCGGTCAGGTCGCGCACGGCGCCGACGACGTCGGTCCGGTTCTGGTCGATCACCGTGGCACCGTGGCGGGCCGCCATCGCCAGCCGTTCGGGCACCAGGTCGACGCCGACCACGAGCCCGGCGCCGCGGTGCGCGGCGACGCGGGCCGCCATCTGGCCGATCGGGCCCAGGCCCAGCACCACGACCGACCCGCCCTCGGGCACCTGGGCGTACTCGACCGCCTGCCACGCCGTGGGCAGCACGTCCGAGAGGTAGAGGTAGCGCTCGTCGGGCTCGCCGTCGTCGGGCACCACGACCGGGCCGTAGTGCGCCTGGGGCACCCGCAGGTACTCGGCCTGCCCGCCCGGCACCTGCCCGTACAGCTTCGTGTACCCGAACAGGGCGGCTCCGCTGCCCTGGTCCGTCACCTGCGTGGTCTCGCACTGGGACTGCAGCCCGTGGCGGCACATCCAGCACCCGCCGCAGGCGATGCCGAACGGGACCACGACCCGGTCGCCGGGCTTCAGGTCACCGGCCTCGGGCCCGACCTCCTCGACCACCCCCATCGCCTCGTGCCCCAGCACGTCGCCGGCGTCGAGGAAGGCGCCCAGCACCCCGTACAGGTGCAGGTCGGACCCGCAGATCGCCGTCGAGGTGACCCGCACGACCGCGTCCTGCGGTTCCTGGATCGTCGGGTCCGGCACGTCCTCGACGCTGACCCGCTCGTTGCCCTGCCAGGTGAGTGCTCGCATGTTCGCCGTCCGATCCGTGTCGTCTGCGTCGGCCTCGTCCTGCCAGCCTCACCCCGGGCGCGGTCACCCGCATCAGCACGGGATCCGGCACGGATCTCGGCACAGGATCCGGCACGGAAGTGGCGGGAAGCGGTTCGAGATGCGAGTGGTTCCGGGGCGCTCGACGGTGGTGGAACCGGAAGAAGCCCGGTGACGACCCTTCGGTGGAGGTCACCTGTGCGAGTTCTCGGAGTGAACGCTCTCTTCCACGACCCCTCGGCGGCGCTCGTGGTGGACGGTCAGATCCTCGCGGCGGCCGAGGAGGAACGCTTCACCCGGCGCAAGCACGGCAAGCGCCCGGTCCCGTTCGCGGCCTGGGAGCTGCCGGAGCAGGCCGCGCGATGGTGCCTGGAGGTGGGCGGGCTGGAGCCCGGCGACCTGGACGCCGTGGCCTACTCGTTCGACCCGGCGCTGGCCAGGCCGTCCGAGGAGATGGGCCTGCCCGACCCGTGGGACTGGCTGCGGCTGCGGTACGCCGAGCGGGCGCCGTGGTTCCTCGCGACGGCGCTGCCCGGGCTGAGCCCGGACGCCGTGCGGTTCGTGCCGCACGAGGTGGCGCACGCCGCGTCGGCGGCGCTGGCCTCCCCCTTCGAGACGTGCAGCGTGATGTCGCTCGACGGTCGCGGCGAACGGTCGTCGTTCCTGGCGGGGCGGTACGCGGACGGCAAGCTGGAGACGCTGGCGAGCCAGGACCTGCCCCACTCCCTCGGCCTCGTGTACGAGTCGCTGACCGAGCACCTCGGGTTCCTGCGGTCGAGCGACGAGTACAAGGTGATGGCGTTCGCGTCCTACGGCCGGCCGCGGTTCCTCCCGGAGCTGCGGGGGCTGCTGCGCACCACGCCGGACGGCGGCTTCGAGGCCGAGGCGCCCGACTGGTCGCGATGGGCGGAGCCGGCGGTGCCGGGGGCTGCCGACGAACCGGGTGCCGGCGGACCCGCGCGTGACCGGGCCGACCTCGCGGCGTCGGTCCAGGCGCGCCTGGAGGAGCTGCTCGTCGAGCTGGCCACGGCACTGCACGCGCACACGGGCGACGACGCGCTGACGCTCGCGGGCGGCACCGCGCTGAACTGCGTGGCCAACTCGCGGCTGTGGCGCGAGACGCCGTTCGAGCACGTGTGGGTGCAGCCCGCCGCCGGTGACGCGGGCACCGCCCTGGGCGCCGCCCTGCAGCTCACGGCGGAGGCGGGCGTGGTGCCGCGGCCCATGACGTCGGCCGCGCTCGGGCGGTCCTGGTCGGACGACGAGCTGGCCCGGGCGCTGCGCACGGCGCGGGTGCCGTTCACCACGCCGCCCGACCTGCCCGGGCAGGTGGCGGCCGCGCTGGCCGACGACGCCATGGTGGCCTGGTTCGACGGCCGCTCGGAGTTCGGGCCGCGAGCGCTGGGCCAGCGGTCGCTGCTGGCGCACCCGGGTCACCGGGCCAACACGGAGCGGCTCAACGAGGTCAAGGGCCGCGAGCAGTTCCGCCCGGTGGCACCGATGGTGCTGCTGGAGGACGCCCCCGAGATCTTCTCGGGCGGCCCGGTCCCGAGCCCGTACATGCTGTTCGTGCACGAGGTCGCCCCCGGGTGGCGCGACCGGATCCCGGCGGCCGTCCACGTGGACGGCACGGCCCGCGTCCAGACCGTCGACGACTCGCAGCCGCGGCTGCAGGCGACCCTCCGCGCGTTCCGCGACCGCACGGGCCTGCCGGTCGTGGTCAACACGAGCCTCAACACCGCGGGCCGGCCCATGGTCGACAGCCCGCGCGACGTGCTGGAGCTGTTCGGCTCCACGCCGGTGGACGTGCTGGTGCTGGGGCCGCACCTGGTCTGGCGCGCCGACGCCTTCGCCCCCGCCGGAGGTGCGCGATGAGGCCGTCGTACTCGGTCGTGGTCCCGACCGTGGGCCGTCCGCAGCTCGGTGCCCTGCTCTCCTCCGTCCGCGCCACGGCCGCGGTGGGCCCGGCCCCGCTGGAGGTGCTGGTGGTCGACGACCGCCCGTTCCCGGCCCACGGGACCAACCCGCCGCTCGACCTCGGCCCCGACCCGGTGCCCGGCGTGCGCGTGCTGCGCAGCGGCGGGCGCGGCCCGGCGGCCGCCCGCAACGTCGGCTGGCGCACCGCGCGCACGGAGTGGGTCGCCTTCCTGGACGACGACGTCGTGGTGCCCCCGCTCTGGGCCGACGCGCTGGCGCAGGACCTGGCGGCCGCCGACCCGGACGTCGCCGGCGTGCAGGGACGCATCCACGTACCCCTGCCGGGCCACCGGCCTCCGACCGACCTGGAGCGCAACACCGCCGGCCTGGAGCGGGCACGCTGGGCCACGGCCGACATGGCCTTCCGCCGGGCCGCCCTGCAGGAGGTGCACGGGTTCGACGAACGCTTCCGGCGCGCCTACCGCGAGGACGCCGACCTGGCCCTGCGCCTGCGGACCGCGGGCTGGCGGCTCGCGCGGGGCGTGCGGTCCGTCGACCACCCGGTGCGGCCCGCCGGGCACCTCGCGAGCGTGCGCGCCCAGGCGGGCAACGCCGACGACGCCCTGCTGCGGGCCCTGTACGGCCGCTCCTGGCGCGCCCGGACCGAGGCGGGTCCGGGCCGCCTGCCCTGGCACGCCGTCACGGTGACCGCCGGGCTGACAGCGCTCGGTGCCGGCGTGACCGCGGCCGCGCTCGGTGGACGGGACCCGCAGACGACCCGCGCCGTCGCCGTCCTCGCGGGCGCCGTCTGGGCGGGGCTGACCGCGAAGTTCTCCGCCGAGCGGATCGCGCCGGGCCCCCGGCGCGGCGACGAGGGGCACGGCGCCGAGCTGGCCCGGATGGTCGTGACGAGCGCGCTGATCCCGTTCGCCGCCGTCGCGCACCGGGTGCGCGGGGCGTGGCGGTGGCGGCAGGGCCTGGGGCGCTCCGTCCCGGCCTGGCCGCTGCCGGTCCGGGCCGTGCTGTTCGACAGGGACGGCACCCTGGTCCGTGACGTGCCCTACAACCCGGACCCGGACGCCGTCGAGCCGCTGCCCGGTGCGCGGCGTGTGCTGGACGAGCTCCGGGGCGACGGCGTGTTCGTCGGCGTGGTGTCCAACCAGTCCGGCATCGGCCGCGGGCTGGTGACCACCGCGCAGGTGGACGCCGTGGACCGGCGGGTGCGCCGGCTGCTGGGCCGGTTCGACACCTGGCAGCGCTGCCCGCACACCCCCGAGGAGGGGTGCACGTGCCGCAAGCCGGAGCCCGGCCTGGTGCTCCGGGCGGCCGCCGACCTGGGCGTGCTGCCGGCGGAGTGCGTGGTGGTGGGCGACATCGGCAGCGACGTGGGCGCGGCGGTCGCCGCCGGCGCGCGCGGCGTCCTGGTGCCCACCGAGGTGACCCGCGGCGAGGAGCTGACCCGCGCGCCGGCGGTGGCCGCCACGCTCGACGAGGTGGTGACGCTGCTGTGACGACCACCGTGCACACACCCCCGGACCGCGTGCTGGCCGTGCGGCTCGACAGCGACGGCGACGTGCTCCTGACCGGCCCCGCCGTCCGCGCGCTGGCCGCGACCCACGAGCAGGTGGACCTGCTGGTCTCCGGCGCGGGCGCCCAGGCCGCCGCCCTGCTGCCCGGTGTCACCGAGACGCTCCGCTTCGAGGCGCCGTGGTCGGGCACCGCGCCCCCGCCCGTGTCCGCCGAGGCGGTGCTCGACCTGGTGGCCCGGCTCGTGGCGCGCCGCTACCGGCTCGCGGTGATCTTCACGTCCTTCCACCAGTCACCGCTGCCGATGGCGCTGCTGGCCCGGCTCGCGGGTGTCCGCCGGGTCGTGGCCACCAGCGAGGACTACCCCGGATCGCTGCTGGACGTGCGGCACCGGCGCGGCCCGGGGCTGCACGAGGTCGAGGCGGCGCTGGACCTCGCCGCCCGCGCGGGGGCCGCGCTGCCCCCGGACGACGACGGGCTCCTCGCCGTGCGCCGCCCGCTGCCGCCGGTCCCCGCGGCCGCACGACCGCCGGGCCAGGACGGCATGCCGGCGCGGAACGCCGTCGTGCTGCACCCGGGCGCGTCCGTGCCGGCACGGGCCCCGCTGCCGGAGCAGGCCCGGGCCATCGCGCGGCAGCTCAGCGACGACGGCTGGGACGTGCTCGTCACCGGGTCCGCGGCCGAGCGGGGGCTCACCGCGTACGTCGCGGACGGCCACGCCACCGACCTGGGCGGGCGTACCAGCCTCGCCGAGCTCGCCGCCGTCCTGGACACGGCCGTGTGCGCCGTGGTGGGCAACACCGGGCCCGCGCACCTGGCGGCGGCCGTCGGCACCCCCGTGGCCAGCCTGTTCGCCCCGGTGGTCCCGGTCGAGCGGTGGCTGCCCTACGGGGTGCCCCGGCTCGTGCTCGGCGACCAGGGCGCGGACTGCCGCGCCACCCGGGCCCGGACGTGCCCGGTCCCGGGCCACCCCTGCCTCTCCTCGGTCACCCCGGGCCAGGTGTCCCAGGCCGTGGCCCGGCTGGCCCGGCGGCCCGCCCCGGCCACGGCCGGCGCAGGGCGGTGGCGCTCATGAGGATCCTGCTCTGGCACGTGCACGGGTCGTGGACCACCGCCTTCGTCCAGGGCGGGCACGAGTACCTGGTGCCCGTGCTGCCCGGACGCCCCGCCGACGGCCGCGGCCGGGCCCGCACCTGGGACTGGCCGCCCGCGGTCCGCGAGGTGGGCCCCGACGAGCTGCGCCGCGCCTTCGACGCCGGCGGCGTCGACGCGGTGCTGCTCCAGCGGCCCCACGAGGCCCGGCTCCTGCGGGAGTGGACCGGCCGGCGCGCGGGGTACGACGTGCCCGCCGTGTACCTGGAGCACGACGCCCCCGGCGGCCCCGCCGCCGCCACCCGGCACCCCCTGGCCGACGTCGACGTCGTGGCCAGCGGCCGTCTCCCCCTGGTGCACGTGACCGGGTTCAACGCCCTGATGTGGGACACCGGACAGGCCCGGACCACGGTGATCGACCACGGCGTGCCCGACCCGGGGCCCCGGTACACCGGCGAGCGGGAGCACGTGGCCGCCGTCGTGAACGAGCCCGTGCGCCGGTGGCGGGCCGCCGGCACCGACGTGCTGCTGCACGTCGCGAGCCAGGTCCCGGCCGAGGTGTACGGCTTGGGCACACCGCTCCTCGCGGAGCACCTGACCGCCCGGGGCCCGACGGCGGCCGCGGCGGCCGGGCGGCTGGCGGACCTGCCGCAGGCGGAGCTGCACGACCGGCTCGCCGGCGCCCGCCTCTACCTGCACCCCTACCGGTGGACCAGCCTCGGCCTCGCGCTGCTGGAGGCCATGGCCCTGGGCCTGCCCGTCCTGGCCCTGCCCGTCACCGCGGCCTACGCCGCGGTACCGCCGCAGGCCGGCGTGCTCAGCGCCGACCCGGACGAGCTCGTCGCGGTGGCCCGCCGGTGGCTGGCCGACCCCGCGGAGGCGGTCACGTACGGCAAGGCGGCCCGCGAGCACGTCCTGACCCACTACTCCCTCGACGTCTTCCTCGACCGGTGGACCACGCTGCTGAACCAGGAGGTGTCCGCATGAAGATCGCCATGATCTCCGAGCACGCCAGCCCCCTCGCCACGCTGGGCGAGGCCGACGCGGGCGGGCAGAACGTCCACGTCGCCGCCCTGGCCGCACGGCTCGCGGCGGACGGCCACCACGTCGACGTCTACACGCGCCGCGACGACCCGGCCCTGCCCGGGCGCGTGCCGTTCGCGGACGGCGTGGACGTGGTGCACGTCGACGCCGGGCCGGCCGAGCCGCTGCCCAAGGACGAGCTGCTGCCCTGGATGGACCCCTTCGGGGACGACCTCGCGGCCCGCTTCACCGACCCGGAGAGCCGGCCCGACGTGCTGCACGCCCACTTCTGGATGTCGGGGCTCGCCGCGCTGCGCGCCACCCGCTGGTCCGCCCACCCCGGAGTCCCGGAGATCCCCGTGGTCCAGACGTTCCACGCCCTCGGCACCGTCAAGCGGCGCTACCAGGGCGCGGCCGACACCAGTCCCGCCGCCCGCATCGGCCTGGAGGCGGCCCTGTGCCGGGACGTGGACCTGGTGGTCGCGACCTGCCGGGACGAGGTGCGGGAGCTGCACGAGATGGGCGGCACGGACGACCGCGTCCGCGTGGTCCCCTGCGGCGTCGACCTCGGGGTGTTCACGCCCGGACCGAACGGTCCCCGGCGGCCCGGCGAGGGTTCGCCCCTACGGGTGCTCTCCGTCGGCCGGCTCGTGGAGCGCAAGGGCGTCGCGACCCTCGTCGAGGCGCTCGCCGTGCTCGCCGGACGGGGGCCCGCCCCGGTCGAGCTGCTCGTCGCGGGCGGCCCGCCGGCCGACGAGATCGACCGTGACCCCGAGGTGCGCCGCCTGCGCGACCTCGCCGCGCGGGCCGGGGTGGGCGACCGGGTGCGGTTCCTCGGTGCCGTGGCGCACGAGGAGGTGCCCGGCCTCCTGCGCGACGTCGACGTCGTGGCCTGCACGCCCTGGTACGAGCCGTTCGGGATCGTGCCGCTGGAGGCGGCGGCGTGCGGGCGTCCGGTCGTCGCCTCCGCGGTGGGCGGCATGCTCGACACCGTGGTGCACGAGCGCACCGGGCTCCTCGTGCCGCCGCGCGACCCCGAGGCGGTGGCCGACGCGCTGGCCCGCCTCACCGACCACCGGTTCCGGCACCGCCTCGGCGCGGCCGCGCGCGTGCGCGCCGAGCGCCGGTACGGCTGGGTCTCCGTGGCCCGGCAGACGGCCGAGGCCTACGCCGAGGTCGCCGAGTTCCCGCCCGTCCGCGCCCGGGACGGCGCGCGACGGGCCGCGGCCCGCACGTCCCTGACCCCCACGGGAGGCATCCGATGAGCGAACGACCCGGCAACCCGGCAGGCTGGTCCCCCGACGAGCACAGCGGGCAGGGCTGGCTGCGGCAGCACCGCGCCGACCTGCTGGCCGGCCTCGACCACCTGACCGCGGTGCACCACCAGATCGAGCGGTGGGGGGTGGACCTCGCCGGACGGCTCCTGTCCGGCCACCGCCTCCTCGTGGCGGGCAACGGCGGCAGCGCCGCCGAGGCCCAGCACCTGACCGCGGAGCTCGTGGGACGGTTCGAGGGCGAGCGCGTGCCGCTCGCCGCCATCGCGCTGCACGCGGAGACCTCCAGCCTCAGCGCGATCGTCAACGACTACGGCCAGGACGAGATGTTCGCCCGCCAGGTCGCCGCGCACGGCCGCCCCGGCGACGTGCTGCTGTGCCTGTCCACGTCGGGTGCGAGCGCCAACGTGCTGGTCGCCGCGCGCCGGGCCCGCGAGCTCGGGCTCAGTACCTGGGCCCTGACGGGACAGGCGCCCAACCCGCTCGCCGCGCTGTGCGACGACGTGCTCGCCGTCCCGTCCGTCTCCGGTGCGGCCGTCCAGGAGGCCCACCTGGTCGTGGTGCACGCCGTCTGCGCGGCGCTCGACGCCGAGGTGGCGCGCCGCGAACAGGCGGCCCGCAGGCGCCCGGCCAGGGCAGCGGAGGTGCGCGCATGACCCGCCCGGGCCCCGCCGCAGGTGCCGTCCCGCCCGCACGGCTCACGCCCGTGCCGCATACCGGGCCGCACGCCGTGCCGGACGCTGTGCCGGACGCCGTGCCGGCCCGGCCCCTCGTCGTCGTGGTCGGTGACGTGCTGCTCGACCGGGACGTGGACGGCACCGTCACGCGGCTCGCGCCCGACGCCCCGGTGCCCGTCGTGGACGTGGCGCAGGTGCGGCAGAGCCCCGGCGGTGCGGGCCTCGCGGCGCTGCTGTGCGCCCCGCGCGCCGACGTGGTGCTGGTCGCCCCGCTGGCCGACGACGCGGACGGCGAGGAGCTGCGCCGCCAGCTCGCGGACGTCACGCTCGTCCCCCTGGGCCACGAGGGTCCCACGCGCCGCAAGACGCGGGTGCGCAGCTCCGGGCAGAGCCTGGTCCGCGTGGACGAGGGCGGGCCCGGCACGCCGGCGGGGGTCACGCCCGAGACCGCGGAACCGGTGCGGGAGGCCCTCGCCCGCTGTGACGCCGTGCTCGTGGCGGACTACGGCGGCGGCGTCACGCGCGACCCGCTCCTGCGGGAGCTGCTCGCCGAGACGGCCGGCCGGGTCCCGCTGGTCTGGGACCCGCACCCCCGGGGCGGGCCGCCCGTCCCCGCGGCGGCGCTGGTCACCCCCAACGCGGCCGAGGCCGAGCGCGCCGCCGGCAACCTCCCGGACCCCCCGGCGGGCCAGGACGGGCACGTGCCCGCCGTGGCCGACGTGCTGCGGCGGGCCTGGGCCGCGCGGTCCGTCGGCGTCACCGCCGGCGAGCGGGGCGCCTTCGTCGCCGCCCGGCCGGACGGCGACGATGACGGGGCACCCGCCGTGGTGCGGCACCTGCCCGCCCGGCCCGTGCGCGGCGCGGACCCCTGCGGCGCCGGCGACCGCTTCGCCGCCACGGCCGTGGACCGGCTCGCCCGCGGCGACACCCCGGCGGACGCCGTCCGCGAGGCCGTCGCCGCGGCGAGCGCCTGGGTCGCTTCCGGGGGCGCGGACGGTTTCCGCCAGGCGCGCGACGCCGGCCCCCGCGCCGTCGTCGCCGAACCGGACCGCCCGGTGACACGTGCGGAGCTGGGGGCGCGGCTGCGCGCGACGGGCGGCGTGCTCGTCGCGACCAGCGGCTGCTTCGACCTGCTCCACGCGGGCCACGTCAGCATGCTGACGGCCGCCCGGCGGCTGGGCGACCACCTCGTCGTGCTGCTCAACTCCGACCGCTCCGTGCGCCGCCTCAAGGGCCCCGAGCGGCCGGTCGTACCCCTGGCCGACCGCAGGCGCGTCCTGGAGGGCCTGGAGTGCGTCGACCACGTCGTCGTGCTGGACGACGACGAGCCCTCGGCCGCGGTGGCCGACCTGCGGCCCGACATCTGGGCCAAGGGCGGCGACTACACCCGGTCCGGCCTGCCCGAGGCGGCCGTCGTGCACGCCTACGGCGGGCGCGTCGTGACCCTGCCCCGGCTCGACGGCCGCTCGACCACGGGGCTCGTCAGCCAGGTCCGGGCGAGCGACCCCGCGAACGCCACCATCCCACCGACCATGAGGAGGTCATCATGACCGTGCCCACCACCAGCACCACCACGAGCCCCACCGCCAGGTCCGCGCCCGCGCCTACCCCTGCCACGGCCCCGCTCGCGCCCCGGTCCGTCGGCACCGTGCTCGTCACGGGCGGCTCGTCCGGTCTCGGCGCGGCCCTGGTCGACGCGGTGGCCGCCGCGGGCGGCACGCCCGCCGTCCTCGACGTGGCCGAACCCCGGGCCGACGTACCGTACGCCGCGGCCGACCTCGCCGACCCGGGGGCCGCGCAGCGCGCCGTCGACGCACTGGTCGACCAGGTCGGCCCGCCCGACGCCGTGGTGACCGCCGCCGGGATCGACGCGTGCGGACCCCTGCTGGAGATCGATCCCGGGGACTGGGAGCGCGTGATCCGCGTCAACCTCCTGGGCACCGTGGCGGTGGTCCGGGCCACCCTGCCGTACCTGGAGGAACGGCACGGCACGGTCGTCACCGTGGCCTCCACGCTCGCGCTGCGGGGTGCCGGCGACGCGACGGCCTACTGCGCGTCGAAGTGGGGCATCCGCGGGTTCAGCCAGGCGCTGGCGGCCGAGTACGCGGGCCGGGTCGGGGTGACCTGCCTGATCCCGGGCGGCATGCGCACACCGTTCTTCGACGGCCGGACCGAGCAGTACAAGCCCGGTCCGGACGCCGACCTGAACGACCCCGCGGCCACGGCAGGAGCCGCCCTCACCGCCCTCACCCAGCCGCCCGGGAGCGAGATCCGGGAGATGCTCGTCATGGCGTCGGGTGAGGCGTCCTGGCCGTGAGCGGACCGGTCACCGGGAGCACGGCATGACCGTCCTGGTGCTGCGCGCGCTCGGGCTGGGCGACGCCCTCACCGGCGTGGCCGCGCTCCGCGGGGTACGGCGGGCCTGGCCGGGACACCGGGTGGTGCTCGCGAGCGGTCAGGGCATCGGCGACTGGCTGAGCGGCCTCGGCGTGGTCGACGCCGTGCTGCCGACCCACGGCCTGGCGCGGCTGCCCTGGCCGTGGGCCGGGCCGGGCGGTGCCCAGGACGCGCCCGGCTGCCTCGCCGTCGACCTGCACGGCCGCGGGCCGGAGAGCCACCGCGTCCTGCAGGCGACGCGGCCGGACGCGCTCATCGCGTTCGACAACGCCGAGGCCGGGCACATCGGCCCCGACTGGGACGACGACGAGCACGAGGTGCTGCGCTGGTGCCGGCTGGTCCGGAGCGTGGGCGGGTCCTGCGGTCCGGACGACCTGCGCCTGCGCCGGCCCCACCCGCGGCCCCACCGACCGGGCGGGCGCGGCGACCCCGTGGTGGTGCACCCGGGGGCGGCCGCCGGGGCCCGGCGCTGGCCGGCGGCGCGCTGGGCCGAGGTGGTCGCCGCGCTCGCCGCACGCGGGCACGACGTCGTGCTGACCGGTTCACCTCAGGAGCGGCTGCTCTGCCGGCGCGTGGCGGCCGCGGCGGACGCACCGGTCCGCGACCTCTCCGGGGGTCTCGCGCTGCCCGCCCTGGCGGACCTGGTCGCCACGTCGCGCCTGCTGGTCAGCACCGACACCGGTGTCGCTCACCTGGCCACGGCGTACGGCACGCCGTCGGTCACGCTGTTCGGCCCCACGCCGCCGGCCCTCTGGGGGCCGCTGATCGACCGGGACAGGCACGTCGTCGTCTGGCTCGACGAGCCCGGCGCCGCGCCGCGCGACGCGAACGCCGACCGCCTCGACCCGGCGCTCGCCCGCTTGACGGCCGCCGACGTCGTCGCCGGGTGCGAGGCGGCGCTCAGGCCGCGTCGCGCGAACGGGAGCGGAACCACTCCACCGTCCGTGCCAGCCCGTCCTGCCAGCTGACCTGCGGCTCCCAGCCCAGCTCCGCCCGCGCCAGCCCGATGTCGGGGCAGCGCATGCCCGGGTCGTCCGTCGGCCGCTCGACGTGCTCGATGCGCGACGCCGACCCGGTGGCGGCGAGCACGTCGTCGGCGATCCGGCGGACCGACAGCTCGTGCGGGTTGCCGAGGTTCATCGGGCCCGGGTGGCCGCTGCGCGCGAACGCCAGCAGCGCGGCCACGAGGTCGTCGACGTAGCACAGCGACCTGGTCTGGCTGCCGTCCCCGGCGACAGTCAGCGGTTCGCCGGCCAGCGCCTGCCGGATGAACGTGGGCACCACCCGGCCGTCGCGCTCGCGCATGCGGGGCCCGTAGGTGTTGAAGATCCGCACGATGCCGGTGTCGGTGCCCAGGGCACGCCGGTAGCCCGCCGTGAGCGCCTCGCCGAACCGCTTGGACTCGTCGTACACGCTGCGCGGCCCCACGCTGCTCACGTTGCCCCAGTACCCCTCGTCCTGCGGATGGACCTGCGGGTCGCCGTACACCTCGGACGTCGAGGCGAGCACGAAGCGCGCCCCCTGGTCCTGCGCCAGGTCGAGGGCGGCACGCGTGCCCCGGGACCCGGCGTCCAGCGTCTCGAGCGGGTGCTCGAGGTAGTCGACGGGCGAGGCCGGGGACGCCAGGTGCAGCACCAGGTCCACCCCGGGCCGCACCGCGGCCCGGACGCCGCGGGAGGAGAGGCCCTCGGCGATGTCGCACTGCTCGAACCGGAACCGCTCGTGCGTCCGTACGGCCGCGAGGTTTTCGGTCCGTCCCGTCAGCAGGCTGTCCAGGCACACCACCTCCGCGCCGGAGTCCAGCAACACCTCGCAGAGCCTGCTGCCCACGAACCCGGCACCGCCGGTGACGACGGCTCTCGTCACGTGTTCCCGGGGGTTCTCGCGCACGCCTTGGCTGCCCATCGGTCGTCCTCTCGCCGGACCCGGCAGCCTGGTCTCGACCACACGATCCACCGTGCACCCGAGCCGGTTCACTCGCAGCGGCGGACCGGGGAACGCTTCCTCGCGCCCGCCTCTCGCCTTTCTCCGGTTCTCGGTGCAGAGTGAAGGGGTGACGTCCGGCAACCCCGCCCACCCGGGCACCGGTACGGCACGCCGCCCACCCAGCACGAACGACGGGACGAGACGTGAACGGTTCGCGACCCACGGAGCAGGCCCTCGAGGCGGCGCTCGCACCGGGTCATCACGCCCCGGTCGGCCGGTACCGGCTCGACGTGGCCAGCGGGCGCTGGTCCTGGTCGGACGAGGTCTTCGTGATGCACGGCTTCAGCCCCGGCGAGATCGTGCCGACCACCGAGCTGATCCTCTCCCACAAGCACCCCGACGACCGGGACCGGGTGGACCACGTGCTGCGGGCGGCGGCGGCCACGGGCCGCCCCTTCAGCTCCGTGCACCGCATCGTCGACGCCCACGGCGCCAGCCGCACCCTCGCGGTGACGGGCCAGGCCCGGCGTGACCCGACGTCGGGCGCGGTGACGGAGCTGTACGGCTACTTCATCGACGTCACGGAGGCCAGTCGCGAGGACGCCCAGCGCGAGGCGACCGCCTCGATCCGGGCGGCCGCCGAGCACCGGGCCTCCATCGAGCAGGCCAAGGGCGCCATCATGGTCGCCTTCGGCATCACCGACGACGAGGCGTTCGACCGTCTGCGCACGGCCTCCAACCAGCTCAACGTGCCCGTGCGGGAACTGGCCACGTGGCTGGTCGACTGGCTGTCCGACCCGTCGTGGGCCGAGGCGCCCCGCGCGGAGGACATCACGGACTTCCTCGCCGCGCCCGTACCTCCCGGCACGGCCGACGTCGTCGTCCGCCCGAAGCCCGCCTCGGACGCCGTGGGCTGAGCCGCCGGGCGCACCCGGGCCGGCGTCCCGGTCGTGAGCGGGCACACCCCGGGCTACGTTGGCAGAGGTCCAGAAGCGGCCGACGCGACGTCCTGGCGAGGTGCCCCATGAAGGCCCTGTTCCTGAGCTGCACCCTGAAGTCCTCCCCCGCACCGTCGAACACGGAGGCGCTGGCCGCCGTCGTGGCGTCGGCCCTGCAGGAGCACGGCGTGGCCGTGGACCAGCTCCGGCTGGCCGACCTGAACGTCCCGCCCGGGGTGGTGACCGACCTCGGGGACGGCGACGACTGGCCGTCCGTCCACGACCGTCTGCTCGACGCGCAGATCCTCGTCGTCGTGACGCCCACCTGGCTCGGCCGACCGTCGTCCGTGGCCCAGCGCATGCTGGAACGCATGGACGCGATGCTCTCCGAGACCTCCCCGGCGGGCACCCCCGTGGCGTACAACCGGGTTGCGGGCGTGGTGGTGACCGGCAACGAGGACGGCGCGCACCACGTGATCTCCGAGATCAGCGGGGCGCTGGGCGACATCGGGTACACCGTTCCCGGCCAGTCCTGGACCTACTGGAACCAGGGTCCCGGGCCCGGTCCCGACTATCCCGACACCGAGCACGGCCACGAGTGGTCCCACAGCACGGGGCGGCTCATGGCGCACAACCTCCACGCGGTCGCGTCGGCCCTGGCCGCGCACCCGGTGCCCCCGCAGCAGGACTGAGCCACGGTACGCGCGACGCCTACAGGTCGGGCGACTCCTTGGTCCACCCCGCGCGGAGCCGCACCGTGACGGGCTCCTCGTCCGTCCGCACGTCGGCCACGTCGTCCCAGTCCACGAGGAACGTGCCGCGCATCCGACGACGGACGAGCTGCGGGACGGGCCACGGCGAGCGCACCTCCGTGCGCTCGTACCCGAGGAACGACCCCCCGCCGCGCGGGCTCACCAGCAGCCCGAGCAGGCGGGCGGCACCGACCGAGCCCCGGCTCGCGGTGTGCGTGCTCAGCGGGCGCTCCGGGTCCTCCCGGTCCTGCTCGTGCTCCTCCTCGTCGTCGTGCTCGTCGAGGATCTCCAGCGCGAACCGCGCGTCCACGACGACGCCGAGGGCCGTGCCGTCGGCGTCCAGGACCCGCGCGTCGAGCAGGTCGCCCACGTTCATCCGTCCGCCTCCGGGTCGTGACGCCCGCCGGGGATCCGGCCCACGAGGTGCTCGCGGAGCCAGCGTTCCACCCAGTCGGCGTCGAGCCGGTCGGACGGCACCGTGAGCTCGATGGCCGTGCCGACGTGCCCGACGTCCGACCAGTCGATGCGGGGCAGCCGCGAGTCCGGGACCCGGCCGCCGAAGAGCCGCACGAGCAGCACCGGACCCACGAGGATGGCGCCCACGGAGGCCTCGGCACCGGCCCGGGCCTCCTGCCCGTCGGGCCCCGTCAGCTCCAGGTCGTCGACGGCGCGCACCGGTTCGCCGTCGGCGTCCAGCACCTGCCGGCTGAGCAGGTGCAGCCGGGCGTCGACGATCCGTTCGCGCGTCATGACCCCGCTCCCGTCGCGATCATCAGGGGGATGGCGGCCACGGCCGCCACGACCACGATCACCAGGTACACCGTGCCCAGCGCGTTGACCACGCGCCCGTTGACGTGCCGACCCATGTACTGCGGGTCGTTGGCCACCACCAGGATGGGCACGTACGTGAGCGGCAGCGCGACGGCGGAGAACACGACCGACATCTCGGTCACCGCGACGGGGTCCACGCTGGTCATCAGGATGCCCACGCCCAGCAGGATCGCCACGATCATCGTCACGTGGAACCGGGCCGCGCGGGCCGGCCTGCGGAACTTGCCCCACGACCAGCCCAGGTACTGGGCCAGGGAGTACCCGCTGGACAGCGCGGTCTCCAGCGCGGCCCCGAACGAGGCGGCGACGATGCCGACGATGACCACGGCCAGGAGCATGACCCCGCCGGCCTGCGCCACGGGCAGCACGATCTGGGACAGCGACGACACCTCGATCCCCGCCGGGAGCAGCACGACGGCCGCGCACGCGGCGATCGTCACCGACAGGAGCCCGCCGAGCGGGAAGCCGATCAGCACGTTGGCCCGGTTGGTCGCCAGATCCTTGGCCGTCCAGCGTTCCTCGACGGCACCCGAGGAGAAGAAGAACACCTCGTAGGGCGTCATCGCGGCACCGAACAGCGCGACGGCGTAGTACCAGTAGGCCGGCGCGGGCTCCGTGGACGGCGGCGACGGCGGCACCGCCTGCCGCATCAGCTCCCCCCAGTCCGGGCCGAGCAGGAACAGCGCGACGGCGAACCCCACCAGCAGGAGCCCCATCAGCCCGGCCACGTTCTCCATCACCTGGAACTTCACGCGCCACAGCACGAGCCAGACCGCGAGGCCCGCCACGGGGATCCACAGCCGCGGCTCGACGCTGCTGGCGAGGTGGAGCGCGAGCGCGATGCCACCGATCTCGGCCGTCAGCGTGAGGAGGTTGATGGCGAAGGACGCGAGGAGGTTGGCGCCGGCCGCCTTCGGCCCGAGCCGCTCCCGGATGATCTCGAACGTCGCGCGGCCGCTCACGGCGGCCACCCGGCCGGCCATGCTGGCGAACAGGCAGATCCCGACCACGCCGAGCGCCACGACCCAGACGAGCGAGAGCCCGAACCGGGACCCGACGACGGCGTTGGTCACCAGGTCACCGATGTCGACGAAGCCACCGATGGCCGTGAGGACGCCGAGCGCGGCGCCGAGCACCTTCTTCACGGCCCACCCGCCTCGGCCAGGGCCTCGTCGACGCCCTCGGTCGCGGTCGCCAGGTCCGCGAGCAGCTCCTCGGCGGTGGCCGGCACGGCCGACGCCCCGTCGAGGTCGCCCCCGGACCGGGCCGCACCCCACTCCCGCGCGTGCACGACGACGTCCGTCACGTCACCCACGGCGGTCAGGCCCGTGGCCCGCTGGTCGGACGAGGCCGCGTCGGGCGGGACCAGCGTGGTCAGTGCCGTCTCCGCGTCGTCCAGCGCCCGGAGCTGGTCGAGCAGGGCGGTGTCGGCCACGGGCCCGGTCAGGCGCCCCGCGGACAGGAGCTCGACGGTGATCCGCGTCGTCTCGGCCGCCGAGCTCGCCTCGGACAGGGCGTCGGCCACGGCGGCGCTGGCCTGCCCGGGCTGCTGATGACTGGCGACGGTGCACGCGGTGGTCCCGGCGAGCACGGCCACGACGACGACGCCCCGCGCCACCATCCGCCACCCCGTCACCGTCATGACCTTGATGGTGCTCCGGAGCGGGGTCGCTCGCACGCCGGCGCAGCGACCCTGCGCACCGGGGACCCGGGTCACCGGGGTGCGAGCGCCTCGGTGGCGGGCCCTTCGAGCAGGGCGCCGTCGGCGGCGAACCGGGAGCCGTGCACAGGGCAGTCCCACGACTGCTCCTGGTCGTTCCACCGCACCACCCCGCCCAGGTGCGGGCACACGCGGGACACGCGCCGAGCCCCGGCGCGCTCGCCCGCGGGCCGGGTCACGGCGCACGCCCAGCCCTTGCTCTGCTCGGCGAACGTGGCCGCCGCCGCGGTGGTGGGCCGGGCGGGCCGGGCCCACGGTTCGAGGGCCGGTCCCCAGTCCTCCGGCTCGCCGAGCAGGCGGCCGGCGAGCGCGAGACCGGCGGCCGCCGCCGTCGTCAGGCCCCACTTGGCGTAGCCGGTGGCCACGAGCACGCGGTCGTCGCCGGGCGTGACCGGTCCGACGAACGGGACACCGGTGTCGGTGCCGTAGTCCTGGGCGGCCCACGCGTGCCGCGCGCCGCCCACCGGCAGATGCTCCCGCGTCCACGCGTCCAGGGCTGCCAGCCGGGCGGCGGGGTCCGGCTCCCGGCCGACGGTGTAGCCCTCCCCGCCCACCATGAGCAGCCCGCCGGCGGTGCGCAGCGAGCGGGCCGGGGAGCCGGCCGTGATGGACATGGTGGCCCCGAACCCCGGCGGCAGGTCCTCGGGCCGCGCCACGTCCCACGTCGTGAGCAGGCTCCGGCCCGCGTGCAGCCGCAGGAACAGGCCGCCCAGCCGGCCGGGCGGCGTCCCCGTGGCCAGCACCACCCGGTCCGCGACGACCGTGCCGCGGGTGGTGCGCAGCGCCACGCCGGACGACGTCCTGCGCACCTGCCGTACCCGGACCCCGTCGTGCAGCCGCACCCCGCGGGAGCGCAGGCGGGCGCGCAGTGCCGCGAGCGCCCGCAGGGGGTCCACCTGCCCCTGGTCGGGCAGGCGCACGGCGCCGTGGGTCGGTCCGGGGTAGGGCGGCCGGTCCTCCCAGTGCACGGGCAGCCCGCCGCGCAGACCGGCCGCGAGCACGTCGTCGAGCACGGCCGCCTGTTCGGGCGTGGTGGCGACGGTCAGGTCGTCGCGGTCCTCCACGGGGACGCCGAGGTCGCCGAGGGTGCGGCGCAGCCACGCGAGGCCGGCCTTGCCGGCCGCCAGGTAGTGGTGCAGCGTGTCGTCACCGTGGCGGGCGACCTCCGTGAGCCGGGTCCCCTGGAGCACCGAGAGCTTGCCGGTGGACCGGGCTGTCGTGGTCGTCGTGGGCGCGGTGCCGGCGTCGAGGACGACGACGTCGGCGCCGCCGTCGGCCAGCAGGTGCGCGGTGACGACGCCGGTGAGCCCGGCGCCGACCACGACCACGTCGGCGTGCAGCGGTCCGCGCGGAGGTTCGGTGGGGGCCGTGGTGTCCGCCGGTGCGCCGGTGGTCTCGCGGGTGCTGTCGCTCACGGTGCCTCCTCGTGCCGGGTGTGCGGCCTGTCGACCGTCTCAGGCTGGCACGCAGGCCGGGCACTCGCAGGTCGCCCGGGGAGGGCCGCACTGGCCGGCCGGGCGGGACGGGGCTACGGTGTGGAGTGGAGTCAAGCCACGGCGCCGCACCGCACAGACGGAGGCCCCCGATGGCACAGACGACCTTCACCACACCTCCCGACCAGATCGGTGACCTGCTCAAGCACCTGGCAGTCGGCACGCCCGTGCTGGCCGGGCAGTACCGGGTCGACCTCACGACCGGCACCTGGTGGTGGTCCGACGAGGTCTACCGGATGTACGGGTACCAGCCCGACGACGTCCAGCCGGGCCTCGCGGCGCTGCGCAGCCACCGGCACCCGGACGACCCCGACCGTGTAGTCCACGAGGCGGTCCGCTCGCTCCGTGCCGGCCGTCCCTTCTCCTGCGCCCACCGCATCGTCGACGCGCACGGCCGGATCCGCACCCTGCTCGTGACCGGTCAGGCCGTGCGGTCCGAGCGCGGGCCGGACCTGGTGGGCCAGGTGGCCGACGTGACGCCCCTGCAGCGGGAGGCGGTGTCACGGGAGGCCCGGCGCTCCGTGGACAGCGCGATGGCCTCGGCGGCCACGATCGAGCAGGCACGCGGCATCCTGATGGCCGTGCACGGCGTGGCCGAGGAGGAGGCGCTGACCATGCTCACGGAGCGGGCGAGCGCCGCCGGGACCGACCTGCGCACGACGGCGGCGCACCTGCTCGCCGGCCTGTCCGGCACCGGCCTCGGCGCACCCGCGGCGAAGCACGTCCGCCGGATCCTGGCGGAGGTCGCCCCGGAACGGAAGTCGCGGGTGCACGACCCGCTGCTCACCCGCCGGGTGGCGTGAGGCCCGTGGCGAGGGCCCGGCCGGCCGTCAGGGTACGGCGCGGCCGGGCTGCTCGGCGCCGTCGAGGATGGCCTGGGTGGCGCCGTCGAGGTTCTGGAGCAGCTTGTACACACCGCTCAGGAGCACGACGAGCCCGGCGAGGAAGGCCGCGATCCCGACGAGGGTGGCGATCGTCGTGAGGCTGGTGGTGCCGATCACGAAGAGCCCGGCCCCCAGGATCAGCCCGGCCAGGCCCGCGGTGACGGGGGCGGCGGAGTTGTGTGCCCGGGTCAGCCGGGGACGCGTGCCCGTGGTCTCGTCGGTCATGGGTGCCATGGTCGTGGATCGCGGGCGCCCCTGACCAGCAAACTCGCGGATCCGCACGAGCAGGTCAGCGCCGACCGCGCTCCGGTCTCAGGCGCTCGCCATCGAGTCCTGGCTGAAGGTGTTCCACCAGCGCCCGTCGCGCTCGACCCACAGCGAGCTGATGTACATCGCCTCCTTCTCCGGCCCGGTCGAGGGCTGGTAGTCGGCGCGGTAGCAGAGCAGCACCGAGTCCGGGGCGACGTCGATCAGCCGGGCCTCGCTGAGGGCGTACGACGTGACGGTCGGGCCGTCCGCGAGCTCGCCCACGTGCTCCGCCCGCGTGGCGAACCCCGAGGGATAGACCCCGACGAAGTCCTCGGAGAGCAGCTCGCGGTCGGCGTCGCCGTCGCCGCGGGCGAGGGCGTCCCAGACCTGGGACTCGAGGTCCAGGAAGAACTGGATGGTGCGGTCTGGCATGTGGTTCGCTCCCGCGTGGTGTGGCCGGACGGACGGTGAACCGTCTCATGGTGCCTGGTCTCGCGGCGCACCGTCCGGCCGGTTCAGGAACTCACCACAGACCGCCCTTGCGCCGCCTGCTGGTGCCCCACACCCCCTCGGTGAGGTGGCCCGAGCCCTCGCTACGATCGACGGGTGGAGTCGACCCAGCTGATCGCACGCGTGGATGCCGAGTTCGCGCGCCTCGATCCGCCGCGGTGGCCGAATCCTCACGAGGACTGCGAGGCGTCCGAGGAGGAGTACTCGCGGGTGACCGACCCGGGCAGGTACCGGGTCGTCGCGCTCCGTGCACGGGCATGGTCCCGGGTGCTCGGCACGGTGCCGGACATCGACGTCGAGCCCGTGGCCCCCGAGTCGCTCGGGCCCGACCTCGACGGCGGGGTACGCCTGACGTCCCGCCGCCCCGGCACGCTCCCCCTCTTGCTCCTGGAGCGCGGTCCGACGAAGGACAGCGAGGTCCCGCTGGTCCGCATCGGCATGGCTGATCCGGACACGGAGCTCGAGCTCGTCCCCGACTGCGGCTGCGATGCGTGCGACCACGGCTCGGACGACCTGGTCCGGGGGCTCGACGAGGCCGTCGTCGAGGCGATGAGCGGCATCGTCCTCATGCTTGCTGGCACCTGGCGAGGTGTGTGGACGCCTGACGGCGGAGGTGTGGGTGGCGATCCAGGCCTGCCGGAGCTCGACCAGGTGCTGGCGTGGGGCCGGCGTCTGTCCCGGCGGGAGCACGTCTCGTTCCCCGAGGACGTCCGGGTGCTGGTCAACGACCCGTGGATGTGAGGCCCACGGCGGGCCGCTCCTCCGGGTCGCGGCACCACCCGGCCGGCCCTGCTCTACGCTGCCCGGCGTGACGTCCTCCGAGCACCTCGCGACCGCCCGTACCGACTACGACGCCATGGCGGAGGCCTACACCGCGTTCATCGGTGACGCGTTCACCGGCAGCCCGCTGAACCACGCGCTCGTCCAGGCCTTCGCGGACCTGGTCCGGCAGGCAGGCGGCGGCGCCGTGGCCGACGTCGGCTGCGGGCCCGGGCACGTGACCGCGTACCTGCGCGACCGGGGCGTGGACGCCTTCGGCATCGACCTCTCACCCCGGCTCGTCGCGACGGCTCGCGAGACCAACCCGGGTGTCCGGTTCGACGTCGGCGACATGGGTGCGCTCGACGTCGCCACCGGCAGCCTCGCCGGCGTGCTGGCGAACTACTCGATCATCCACACGCCCCCGGACCGGCTGCCCACGGTGCTCGGCGAGCTCGGCCGCGTGCTCGCGCCCGGCGGCCACCTGCTGGTCGCCTTCCAGGCCCTGCCGGACGCCGAGGGGACGGCCGAGGCCTTCGACCACAAGGTCTCCCCCGCCTGGCGGTACGCACCGGGCCACGTCACCGGCCTGCTCGGGCGGGCCGGGGTCCACGAGGTCGCCCGGCTCACGATCGCCGCGAGCGAGGACCCGGCACGCGGCTTCCCGCAGGCGCACGTCCTGCTGCGCAAGACGCCGGCCTGAACCTCAGGACCGGCCGCCGCGGCGTCGGCCCGGAGGAGGACCCTCCTCAACCGGAACGGCGGTGCGGCCGACGGGAGGAACCCGTCGACCGCACCGCCTGCGGTGCCGTGCGCCGTCAGGCGCCGGAACCCTCGGTGAACAGCCGGGGCAGGAAGTCGATGAGCGACTTCTGCCAGACGTCCCAGCTGTGCGGCCCGGGGACGATGGGCGCGAACTCGTGGTTCACCCCACGGCTCTCCATGGCCGCGATGAGCTGCAACGTCGCACCGTAGGTGAAGTCCTGCACGTCACCGGAGTAGACGCGCAGCAGCTTCGTGCCCTCGTTGATGGCCTCGACGTCGGCGTTGGCCGGCGGTGCACCGAACGCCGACATGGCGCCGATGTAGCCGAACTCGCCCGGGTGCGCCCAGAGCGTGCTGAGCGTGTGGCCCGACCCCATGGACAGACCCGCCAGCGCGCGCTGGTCGCTCTCGGAGCTGATGTTGAACTGCTCCTCGGCGGCCGGCACGATCCGCGTCGTGATCTCCGTGGGGAAGTCCACGCCGTTGCCGTTGGCCATGACCACCACCATCGGCACGATGTTGCCGCGCAGGTAGTGGTTGTCGAGGATGCGCTGGACATACCCCACCTCGACCCAGTCGGTCCACGTCTGCCCGCCACCGTGCTGCAGGTAGAAGACCGGGTACTCCTCGGCACGGTCCGGGTCGTAGTCCGGGGGCGTCCACACGTACGCCGAGCGCTGTGTGCCGCCGCCCGCGGTGCTCTGGTAGCTCATGACGCTGACCTCGCCGCGCGCGTCGGCGGGCACCTGGGCCGTGTACTGGCCGCGGAGTGTGTCGCCCTCGACGGTGAAGGTGCTCCACGTCGGCTCCGAGAACACCGTCGTGGGGTTGTTCGCGTCCTTGCGGTCGACGCCGTCGACCACGAACTTGTAGTAGTACGACCCGCCCTCCACGGCCAGCGAGAGCCGCCACGACCCGTCGGCCTGCTTGACCATGTGGGTGCGCGGCCAGCTTCCGGCCGGGCCGAAGTTGCCCCAGACGGTCACGTTGTTCGCGTCGGCGTACTCGGGGCCGAGCTCGAAGGTGACCACGCCGTTCTCGTCGATCCAGGGCGTCGGGGTCGTCCCCGCCGGCGGGAGCTGGTGCTCGACGAACGGCAGGTGCCCCTCGCTCGGGCCCTCGTCGTCGACGTCCTGGAAGACGCGCCCCGCGAAGTCGTGCAGGTTCTTCTGCCACGTGTCCCACGTGCCGCCCGTCTCCGGGTCCGACCCGTCGGACTGGAACTCGACGCCCGCCGTCGTCAGCCGTTCGGCCAGCGCGACCGTGTCGTCGTACGCGGCGTCGGTCACGTTGCCCGCGTACAGCCGGACGATGTCCGTCGCGTCGTTGATCTGCTTGGCCTTGCCCCGGGAGATCGGCTTGTCGTAACCGCCCGAGAACGAGCCGACGCCGGCGAACTCGCGCGGCTTGGCGACCACGGCGTCCACGGCCAGCTCCGCACCACGGCCGATGCCGGCGATCGCGCGGCCGGAGCCCTTGTCGGAGACGTTGAACGCACGCTCGACGGCGGGCAGCAGCTCCTTCGTCACGCCGGCCGGGCCGGGCACGCTCGCGTCACCCATGACGACGACCATCGGCTCGGCGTCGCCGTCGAACGTGAGGTTGTCCATGATCTGGCCGAGCCGGCCCAGCTCCACCCACTCGCGGTAGCTCTGCCCCTCGCCCTGCAGCAGATACAGCACCGGGTACTGCTCGGCGCGGTCCGCGTCGTAGCCGGGCGGCGTCCAGACGAGCGCTTCCTTGTCGCGCTTCGGTCCCTTGCCGTACTCGAGGGTCGTGAGCCGGCCGCCGTCGGCCACGTCGTCGAGCCACTCCGCGCCCGGTCCGGGGACGAACAGGGTGCTGTAGGTGGGCTTCGACGTCACCTCCTGCGGCGCGCCCGGGTTACGGAACGCGACCGCGTCCTGGTCCGCGGCGGGGCGCGCGGCGTACTGGTAGTAGTAGAGGCCGGGTTCGAGGGGGCCGAGGGTCGCGGTCAGGTTCGACCCGCTGGCCCCCATGTTGAGGTCGGTCCACGCCTTGCCGGGGCCGAAGTTCCCCTGCACGGCGACAGGACCGTCGGCGATCCCGGTCGCCTCGGTCACGGCCGCACGGGGCACCGTGAAGCGGTAGACGTCCGAGATCGGGTTGTTCGGCACCTCACCCACCCAGGGGTCGGAGCTCACCGCTTGCGCGGCAGCGGACGGCGCGACGAGCAGGCCGCCCGCCACCACGGCGCTCGCGGCGACCGCCGCGAGCGCCTGTCGGCCCCGCCGGACGCGACGAGGGGGTCTTGCCTGAGATTCAATCGTCATTGACCTGCCTCTCGTTTGGAAAACGTTATCGACAACGCGAGGGACGGCCCAGGCCGAGCTCGCGCACGGCCGACACCCGGGCGGGCACCGGTGTCACGGTGGTTGGGTCAGGGGCGGGGTCCGCCCCGGGGTCGGGTCCGCCGCGGGAGCCCCAGCACGTCGGTTCGCCCGGTGGGGCGGGACGTCGGCGACGAACCGCCCGCTGGTGGCGTCCGGGTCGCGGTCGACGACAGGGCCGGTGCACGACGTGGCATCGCTGTTCCTCCTTGAACGGCGGACGAGCACGCCTGCACGGCGGCTCGCCAGCCCAGGTTAGCGATCGATTCCGACGTTGTAAACGGATCTCGCCAGGATCACCCGGAAGGTGGCTCAGAACCGCGCTGAGCAGCGGGAACACAGGTGTGTGCTGGCACGCAGTGCCATTCCGACGTTGTAAGCACCACGCCCTGTGGTCAACGGGGCGCCGTCCTGATCCCGTCGACGGCGAAGTACGCGCGAGGCATCGTGCGCCAGCGGTCGGCCAGGACTTCCCGGTCCCCGGCCGTCCCACGGCTCATTCGACCGCGTCGGCGAAGCGCGCCCGCGCGACGACGGACAGCCGCTGCAGCTTCCGGTAGCTCTCGCTGCCCGGCACGGCGGTGTAGACGAACAGGTAGTGAGCCTGATCGGGGTCGACCAGGGACTGGCAGTGCAGCTCCAGGGCGCCGACCTCGGGATGCACGAGGTGCTTGACGTCGTAGGCGTGGACGCCGATCTCCTGGTCGTCCCACACCGCGCGGAACTCCTCGCTCCGCTCCAGGAGCCGGTCGGCGAGCTGCGCGGCCCGGGATCCGGGGCCACGGAGCGTCGCGAGCCGGCGCAGGTCGGCGGCGATCATGCGGCTGAGGAGGGAATGCTCCTCGGGGGCGTAGAGCCGTCGTGCGGCGGGGTCGGTGAACCAGCGGTAGCCGAGGCTCCGGGCCGGGCCGCTGTGGGCGGTCAGGTCACCGGTGAGGGCCACGCCCAGCGGCGTCTGCCGGAGCGTCTCGCCCAGCTCCGTGACGATCTCCGCGAACGTGTCGGTCAAGCGGTCGAAGACGCGCAGCAGGCCGGGACTGATGTGCTCGCCGGCCGGGCCGCGCGGCGGTGGGTTGTGCCCCGCCAGGCGGAACAGGTGGTCACGCTCGTCGAGGGAGAGGTGGAGCCCTTGCGCGATCGACGCCAGCATCTGCTCGGACGGACGGGGCCCACGCTCCCGTTCGAGCTGCATGTAGTAGTCGGTCGACATGTGGCACAGGAGGGCGACCTCCTCCCGGCGGAGCCCTGCGGCCCGTCGCCGCCGCCCCCGGGGCAGGCCGACGTCCTCCGGCTGGAGCGACTCCCGCCGACGGCGCAGGAAGTCGGCCAGCCCGGCCCGATCGACTGTCATCTCTCGTTTCTAGCAGTCGCGCACAGGGCTTTACCACGGATCGTCGATACCCCCGTAGCGGCGACCTGGGCCCGCGCCCGGGGCCCCAGCCTTGAACCCCAGCCTGGGATCGCCGACCCCCTGGTTGCCGTCCGCAGGCGTGGTCAGCCTGGACTCGAGCACGTGACCAGCGACCGACCAAGGAGCCACGATGGCCTTCACACCAGTGGGACGCGAGATCGACCGCATCGACGGCAGGCGCAAGGTCACCGGTGCCGCCGAGTACTCCGGTGACCACCCGGCCCCCGATCTCGCGCACGCCTACCTGATCACCAGCACCGTCGGGCGCGGGCGCATCCGCGCCATGGACACCGCCGCCGCGCTGTCCGCCCCGGGTGTCCTGGACGTGTACAGCCCGTTCCATCCTCTGCGGCAGTACGTGCTGCCCGGCCTGGGCGAGAACTACGCGCCCCTCCAGGACGTGGACGTACGGTTCCACGGGCAGATCATCGCCATGGTCGTCGCCGAGAGCTTCGAGCAGGCCCGCGACGCCGCGGCGACGGTCACCACGACCTACGACGCCGAGCCGCCCCGCACCTCGCTCGACGACGAGCCCGGCACGCTGCCCGACGCGCCGGCCGGCGGGCGCCCGCCCCGGTCCACGATCCTCGCCGACGGCGTCGACTCGATCGATGCGGCACTGGCCGCGAGCGACATCGTCGTGCAGGCGGACTTCCACCAGGACTCGCAGCACCACGTCGCGATGGAACCCCACGCCACCCTCGCCCGGTGGCAGGACGGCATCCTCACCGTGCACAGCGGCACGCAGGTGCCCCTCTTCGCCGTCATGCTGATCGCCGCCCGGCTCGGCATCGCGACCGACCGCGTGCAGGTCATGAGCAGGTACGTGGGAGGCGGTTTCGGCAGCAGGGTCCTGTCCTGGTACGACACCTCCCTCGCCGCGGCCGCGGCCGCGGTGCTGGACCGCCCTGTCCGGCTCGTCCTGACCCGGGAGCAGGTCTTCCAGGTCATCGGCCGGCGGGGCCGGATCAACCAGACGGTCAGGCTGGGCGCCCGGCGAGACGGCGTGCTGACCGCGGTCAGCCACGTGACCGACGCCGAGATGCCCGCCGTCGGCGGATGGCAGATGACCGCGGCGGAGTCCTCCACGGCACTGGCCTACCGGACACCGAACCTGCATGTCGAGGACCGGCAGGTGACCCTCGACATGTCGCCGACCTGGGCGATGCGGGCACCCGACGAGGCCCCGGGGTCGTTCGCGCTGGAGACCGCGATGGACGAGCTCGCCGTGGCCACCGGCGTCGACCCGGTCGAGCTGCGGCTGCGCAACTACACCACCGTCGTGCCCGGCACCGACCGCCCCTGGACGAGCAAGCACCTCGACGAGTGCTACCGCGTGGGCGCCCGCCGCTTCGGCTGGTCGGCGCGGTCCGCCACGCCCCGCTCCCGCGTCGACGGGGACTGGCTGGTCGGCATGGGGATGGCGTCGGCCGTCTACCCGACGGACCGGCAGCCGACCACCGTCCGGGTCCGCCTGCGGGCCGACAACACCGCCGTGGTGTCCACGGCGACGGTCGACCCGGGCACCGGCGCGGCCACCATGGTCTCGACCGTCGGCGCCCACGCCCTGGGGATCCCGATGCGCCGGATCGAGCTGGAGTACGGGGACTCGACGCTGCCGCAGGGCGGTTCGTCGGTGGGGTCCGGAGCCACCGCGAGCACCGCCCCGGCGGTCCAGGCCGCCGCCCGGGCCGCCGTCGACGAGCTGAAGCGGATCGCCGTGACCAGCCCGGGCTCGCCGTGGCACGGTGCCGACCCCGCCGGGCTGACCTACGAGCACGGTCGCCTGCGCTCGGCGGACCGGGCGATGACCTTCGGCCAGCTGCTCACCGCCGCCGGTGTCCCGGCGGCCGGGGGCGAGGGGACCCAGCAGCCGGGCGACGAGGCCACCCGGTACGCGGTCCACAGCTTCGGTGCGCACTTCTGCGAGGTGCGGGTCCACCGCTTCACCGGCGAACCGCGCGTCAGCCGGTTCACCACCGTGGTCGACGCCGGCCGCGTCGTGAACGCGAAGGCCGCCCGGAGCCAGCTCGTCGGTGGCGTCATCATGGGCATCGGGCACGCCCTGCTGGAGCACGACCCGGTCGAGCCGGCCACCGGCCGGCTGGCCGCCGGCAACCTCGCCGACTACATGGTCCCCGTCAACGCCGACATCCCCGACATCGACGTGCACTGGCTGGACCGGCCCGACCCCGTGCTCAGCGAGCTCGGCGTCAAGGGGCTCGGCGAGATCGGGACCGTCGCATCGGCCGCCGCGGTCGGCAACGCCGTCTTCAACGCCACCGGCAGACGGGTGCGCGACCTCCCCATCACCCTCGACAAGCTGCTGCGGGAGGACTAGGTCCGGCCTCGTCAGCCTGTGATCGCCAGGCCCTGGATGGGCCTCCGGCGTCCGGCAAGGATCGCGGCAGGGCGACGACGTGCGCGTCGCCTGCCCGTCGCCGGACGACCGAAAGGCATCTGTCATGCCCAGCTATCACGTCGGGACCACCACCTCCGCCGCACCCGGGACCGTGTGGCGCCTGCTGATCGACGGCCGCTCCTGGCCCCGGTGGTCATCGGGGCTGGACGAGCTCGTGGAGACCCGGTCCAGCGGGCTCGACCCGGAGGGCCGGGACGGCGTCGGGGCGGTGCGCGCCTTCCGCACGGGGCGCACCGTCGCGGCCGAACGGCTCGTCGAGCTGGTGGAGAACCGGAGGATGACGTACGAGGACGTCGTCAATCCTGCGCTGAGGGACTACCGCGCCGAGATCCAGCTCGAGCCGAACGCCGACGGCGGCACGACCATCAGCTGGCGCGGCAGCTGGCGCGCCCGGCCGGGCGTCGGCTGGCTGATGCCGTTCATCCTGCCGGGTGTCATGCAGCGCATGGCCGACGACCTGTCCGCCTACGCCGCGCAGGTCGACCGCGAGGAGAGCCGCTGAGGCGGTCGCAGCCTGGGATCGGCAGGTCCTGGATGTCTCCGGGCCCGCCGCCCAGTCTGGGTGCAGCGCCCGAGCCGGACAGCCCACCCGGACGGTGGGGGCGCTGCGCCACCACCCTGCCTCGCCGCCCCTCAGGAGAGACACGATGACATCAGACAACGATGCGGGACACGGCCGTTCAGGCGTGTCCCGGAGAAGCTTCCTGGGCGGCGGCCTCGTGGCCGCCGCCGTGACGCCGCTGCTGACCGGCCAGGCGGAGGTGGCCGAAGCCGCCTCGGTGACCACCGCGGACGGCGTCCACCAGGTGACCGTGCGCGCCGCCGTCAACGGCAGCCCCGTCTCGGTGCGGGTGGACCCGCGGGCCACCCTGCTGGACACGCTGCGGGAGCGGCTGGACCTCAAGGGCACCAAGAAGGGCTGCGACCGGGGCCAGTGCGGTGCCTGCACCGTGCACGTGGACGGGCGGCGCGTGCTGTCCTGCCTCACCCTGGCCGCCACGGTCACCGGGCACGAGGTGACCACCATCGAGGGCCTGGCCGACGGCGACCGCCTGCACCCGATGCAGGAGGCCTTCGTCGAGCACGACGGCCTGCAGTGCGGCTTCTGCACCCCGGGCCAGATCATGTCGGCGGTCGCCCTGGTCGAGGACGAGGGCGGCGCGGACTCGGACGAGGAGATCCGGGAGCGCATGTCGGGCAACATCTGCCGGTGCTCGGCCTACCCGCGCATCGTCGACGCGATCCGGGACGCGCAGCAGGTGATGCGCTGATGCGGCCCTACACCTATGCCCAGCCGCGCTCGGTGCGCCAGGCCCTGCGCGACGCCGGGCCGGACACCGCGTTCCTGGCCGGTGGCACCACGCTGGTGGACCTGATGAAGCTCGAGGTGATGACGCCCGAGCACGTGGTGGACATCAACCAGCTCCCGCTGGACGGCATCACGCTGAACGGCAAGGGCCTGCACGTCGGCGCGCTGGAGCGGATGAGCGACGTCGCCGCCCACCCCGTGGTCCGTGAGCACTACCCGGTCATCGCCCAGGCGCTGGAGCTCAGCGCGTCGGGTCAGCTGCGCAACATGGCCACCATCGGCGGCAACCTGCTGCAGCGCACCCGCTGCGGGTACTTCCGGGACGTGTCCACCCCGTGCAACAAGCGCGAACCGGGCTCCGGCTGCTCGGCGCTGGAGGGCATCAACCGCGGCCACGCCGTCCTGGGCACCAGCGACGCCTGCATCGCCACCCACCCCAGCGACCTCGCCGTGCCGCTGGTGGCGCTGGGCACGACGGTGCACCTCGCCTCCCCGCGCGGCACCCGCAGCGTGCCGCTGGACACCTTCTACGCCCTGCCCGGCAGCACGCCCGACGTCGAGAACGTGCTGCGGCCGAACGAGCTCGTCACCGGCATCACGGTGCCCCGCTCCCCCTGGGCCGCGCGCTCCCTGTACGTGAAGGTCCGTGACCGGCAGTCCTACGAGTTCGCGCTCACCTCCGCCGCCGTCGCGCTCCAGCTGCGCGGCAGGACCATCGTCCAGGCCCGGATCGCGGCCGGCGGCGTGGGCACCCGTCCGTGGCGGCTGCCGGCGGTGGAGCACGCCCTGGCCGGCCGGCCCGCGACGTCCGCCACGTTCGAGGCAGCCGTCCGGCGTGCCGCGGACGGCGCCCGGCCGCGCGAGCACAACGCGTTCAAGCCCGCGCTGCTGCGCCGCACCCTGGTCCGGGCCCTGACCGAGCTCGTGGAGAGCCGATGAGCGGCCGGCCCCACGGCGCGAGGGCAGGTGACGGCCATGCTTGAGCTCGCCCCTGAGCTGCTCGGACGGGTCCGGCGCGGCACCCCGTTCGTGACGGCCACCGTGACTGGCGTGGCCGGTAGCGCCCCCCGGCAGCCCGGCTCGTCGCTCGTCGTGGACGCGGACGGCGCCGTGCTGGGCAACGTGTCCGGCGGGTGCGTCGACGCCGCCGTCCACGAGGCGTGCCAGGAGATGCTGGCCGGGGACCACGCCCCGCAGGCCCTGCGGTTCGGGTACTCCGACGCCGACGCCATCGGCGTGGGCCTGACCTGCGGCGGCACCATCGAGCTGCTCCTGCGCCACCACGACCCGGCCGCCGGACCTGCCGCGGAGCCGGAGCTCGGACCGGCCCTCGCCGACGCCGCGGACGGCCGGGCGGTGGCCGTGGCCACGGTCGTGCACGGCCCGGACGCCCACCTCGGGCGGACCATCGTCGTGCGGCCGGGCCGGCCGCCGCAGGGCTCCCTGGGCGACGAGCTGCTCGACCGGGTGGCCGAGGCCCGGGCCGCCGACCTGCTGCACGCCGGGCAGACCGGCACCGTCGAGGTCGGGGTGGCCGACAGCTACTGCCGTGAACCCATGACCCTGCTGGTGGAGTCCAGCGCCCCGCCCCCGCGGATGCTCGTCTTCGGCGCCATCGACCACGCCGCAGCCCTCGCCCGGCTCGGCACCTTCCTGGGCTACCGGACGACCGTCTGCGACGCCCGGGCCACGTTCGCCACCCCGGAACGGTTCCCGGACGCCGAGGTGGTCGTGGACTGGCCCCACCGCTACCTCCAGGCCCAGGCCGACGCCGGGCTTCTCGACGCCCGCACCGTCGTGTGCGTGCTGACCCACGATCCCAAGTTCGACCTCCCGCTCCTGACCGCCGCCCTGCGCATGCCGGTGGCCTACGTCGGCGCCATGGGCTCGCACCGCACCCACGAGGAACGCCTCGCCCGGCTCCGCGACGCCGGCCTGACCAGCGGCGAGCTCGACCGCCTGCACTCCCCCATCGGCCTCGACCTCGGTGCCCGCACCCCGCACGAGACCGCGCTGTCGATCGCGGCGGAGATCGTCGCCCACCGGCACGGCGGTACAGGGGCACCCCTGAGCACCGGCGTCCCCATCCACCGCAGTGCCCCGCCGGCCGGCGCACTCGCCCTCAGCAGCTGAAGGAGTCACGATGCCCCGTACCCCAGTCGGACGCGAGACCGACCGCGTCGACGGCAGACTGAAGGTCACCGGCGCGGCCGAGTACTCCGGTGACTACCGCGCCACCGACCTCGCCCACGCCCACCTGGTGACCAGCACCGTCGCACGAGGCACCATCACCGGGATCGACACGGCCGCCGCGCTCGCGGCGCCCGGTGTCCTGCGCGTGTACGCCGCACCGGAGCCTCGCCTCAACCTGTACCCGATCACCGGCCCGCTCGCCGGCTTCGTGGAGAACTACCTCCCCCTGAAGGACACAGAGATCCGGTTCCACGGACAGGCCGTCGCGATGGTCGTCGCCGAGACCCCCGAGCAGGCACGCGACGCCGCAGCGCTGATCACCACGACCTACGACACCCGCCCCCCGCGCACCTCCCTCGCGGACGAGCCCCACGTGCCGGCCGGCCCCACCCTCAGCGGGTCGCCGAGCAGCGTCGAGGTGCTGGCTCCCGGCGTCGGGTCGATCGACGACGCGCTCGCCGCCAGCGACGTCGTCGTCGAGGCCGAGTTCCACCAGAACATCCAGCACCACGTGGCCATGGAACCCCACGCGATCCTCGCGGTCTGGGACGGCGACCGGGTCACGATCCACGCCGGCGCGCAGATCCCGGCGGCGTTCGCGCTCGGGATGTCCCAGCGGCTCGGGGTGCTGCCCCAGAACGTCCAGCTGATCAGCAAGTACGTGGGCGGTGCGTTCGGCGCCCGCGTCATCCTGTGGAGCGACACCCCGCTCCCCGCCGCCGCGGCCCGCGAGCTCGGCCGCCCCGTCCGGCTCGTCCTGACGCGCGAGCAGATGTTCACGCTCACCGGGCACCGTCCCGAGCTCACGCAGACCGTCCGGCTGGGCGCCTCCCGCGACGGCGTCCTGAACGCCGTCAGCCATCAGAGCGTCTCCGAGCGCCCGACCACCGTCGCCTTTCCCATGACGCCTGCCCACAACACCACGGACGCGCTGTACCGGACGCCCAACCTGCACGTCCACGCGGAGCTGGCCGTCCTGGACATCCCCGGGAGCCGCGCGATGCGCGGACCCAACGAGGCTCCCGGGTCCTTCGCCCTCGAGACGGCCATGGACGAGCTGGCCGTCGCCACCGGCGTCGACCCGGTCGAGCTGCGGCTGCGCAACCACGCCACCGCGCATCCCGTCTCCGGTCTGCCCTGGTCGAGCAAGCACCTCGAGGAGTGCTACCGCGTCGGGGCGGAGCGCTTCGGCTGGTCCGCCCGCAGCGCCACGCCCCGGTCACGCGTCGACGGTCAGTGGCTGTACGGCACGGGCATGGCCGCAGCCATCTATCCGGCGCACCGCCGGCCCGCGAGCGTGCGGGTCCGGCTGCTCGACGACGACACCGCCGTGGTCTCGACCGGGATCTCGGACTTCGGCACGGGCGGGCAGACCATGGTCGCGGTCTCCGGCGCCGACGCCCTGGGGCTGCCGCTGGACCGCGTGACGCCCGAGATCGGGGACTCCCTGCTGCCTCAGGGCGCGCCCGCCGTGGGCTCCAGCGCCACGCACGCCACCGTGCCCCTGGTCGTGAACGCCGCCCGCGACGCGATCACCGAGCTCAAGCGGCTCGCCGTCACCGACGAGGCATCGCCCTGGCACGGCGCGAGCCCGGACGACCTGCGCTACGAGCGTGGGATCGTGCACGGCCTCGGCCGCTCGATGACCTTCGGTCGCCTGCTCAGGGCCGTGGGCTCGCCGGGCATCACCACGCTCGCCGAGTCGGCCGGCGACGCCGACCCGGGGTACGTGCACCACAGCTTCGGCGCCCACTTCTGCGAGGTCCGGGTCAACCGCTTCACCGGCGAGACCCGCGTCACCCGGTTCACGACGGTGGCCGACGTCGGCCGCGTGATCAACGCCAAGGCCGCCCGGAGCCAGCTCGTCGGCGGCGTCATCTTCGGCATCGGCCACGCCCTCCTGGAGGAGAACCACCTGGAGCTCACCACCGGACGCCTGACGAACAGCACCCTGGCCGACTACCTGGTGCCCGTGAACGCCGACGTGCCCGACATCGACGTGGTCATGCTCGACCGCCCCGATCCCGTCCTCACCGGACCGCTCGGCGACGGCAGCGAGGAGGTCGGGACCCGGAGCCTGGGCGCCCGGGGCCTGGGCGAGATCGGCACCGTGGGCTCGGCGGCCGCGATCGGCAACGCCGTCTACAACGCGACCGGTGTGCGGGTGCGCAACGTGCCCATCACGCCCGACAAGCTGATCTCGCTGTAGGGCTGCGGTGCCGGGCCACGAGCCCGGCACCGGAGCGACCCGTCAGCATCGACCGCGAGCTGGAAGGCCCGCCGCGCCTCGTCCCAGCTCGGCTCACCGGGCAGGACGAGACTGCCGTCGAGCTGCTGGCTGGGGATGTGCGGCGCCTGGGCTCGCGTCGAAGCGGGACCCGACCACGTCACCGCAGCGGAGCGGAGCAGAGCGCCCGTTCCTAGGCCGACGACTGCACCGATCGGCAGATCCCGTCGAGAACGAAGGCGGTCCGGCGATCGTAGTCCGACCGGGACGGTCGGACGCCGTACTTGAGGGCGAGTGCGTTGTCGATCGTCAGCGCCTGGAAATCAGCCGGCGTGAACTCGCTGACCAGCACCCCCGCGGCATGCCCTTCCGCGACCAGGTCGTCGTGAAAGGCGCCACCGGCGTGACACAGAGCCATGAGCTGCTCGGAGTCAGGAAATTCCTGCAGAAGAACGTCGTTGACCGCCGGCACCCGGTACTGGATGTCGCGAAGCGCGCCGACGTAGGAGCGGATTCGGGACCGGATCTCCACGACGGACCGCGCATCGTCGATCACGCTCCTCAGCTCGGCAGCGACGACGTCGTCGAGGACGGCGTCGATCAGCCGGACCCTCCCCCCGAACCTGTTGAAGATGGTCGCCTTGCTCACCTGGGCGGCCGCGGCGACCTCCTCGAGCGGTGCGGAGAGGCCCCGCTCCCGGAACACCTGCACCGCCGCGACACGGATCCGGTCGGCATTGCGGCGGGCATCGGTACGAAGGGTCACCACGACCGACCTCCTTGCTCGACGAGAGAACTTGACCAGCCAGGTCAACTTCGGTCACGATGCTACCGGACATGAAGTTGACCTAGCAGGTCAACTTCCGCACGAGGTTACAGGCCGGCCGAACCACTGCCCGTGGAGCCGCACACGAAGGGACGCCCTCATGATCATCGTGACCGGAGCGACAGGCGCTCTCAACGGAGCAACGGTCGACCACCTCCTGAAGCGGGTTCCTCCGGCGCGCATCGGCGTCAGCGTCCGCAACCCCGACCGCGCGAAGCACCTGGCAGACCGAGGTGTCCGCGTGCGGCAGGGAAGCTATGACGATGCCGCGGCCCTGCGTCGTTCGTTCGCCGGCGCCGAGCAGGTGCTGCTCGTCTCCTCCAGCGACATCACCGCCGACGTCGTCACCCAGCACCGGACGGCGATCGATGCCGCCGTCGCCGCCGGGGCGCAACGAATCCTGTACACCAGCACCCACGGGACCGGCTTCGGCACTCCCTATCCTCCGCTCGCGATCCATGCCGCCGCAGAGCAGCACCTCGCAGCGTCAGGCGTCGCATGGACGGCGCTGCGCAACGGCTTCTACGGAGATCTCCGTCAGCTGCTCGGTCCGTGGCAGGAGACAGGGGTGATCGCCAAGCCCGCTGACGGTCCGTTCTCCTGGGTCGATCGGCGTGATGCCGCCGAGGCCGCCGCGGCAATCCTGACCAGCGACTCCCCGTTCGACGGGCCCGTCGACCTGACGCTGCCCTCACCCGTCACCCTCGAGGACTTCGCCTCGGCGGCGTCCGAGCTCACCGGCCGCGATATCCGTCGCGTGGTCGTCGACGACGAGGAGTGGGTGGCCGACGAGATGGCGAACGGCGTTCCGGAGGCGGCCGCGCGCTTCACCCTGTCGATGTTCCAGGCGACACGGAGTGGTCACTTCGCTTCGCCCGACCCCACGCTCGTCCGGCTTCTCGGGCGGGCGCCGCGGAGCGTTGCCGATCAGCTGGCTGGTCGCGGCTAGGCGTCCGGCACCTGCGGCGCTGAGCAAGCTCACAACGAGGCCGCCCAACGGACGCCGGACGTCCTGCGGGGGTGGGCTCATCCTGGATCCGGTCGGGCGCCGGCGCCCACCTCGTCGAGAACGAACGTGCCGCCGAGGCCGACGGCCGGCCCAGGCTTGACCCTGACGCGACGTCATCGTTTGAAGTTGTCGCATGACACGGATCGGCGTCGACACCGGCACCCCGCACTCGGCCACGTTGGCTCTCACCCTCCTGTGGATCAGCGCGGCCGCTCTGCCCCTGCCAGGTCCCGGCATCCACCGGCTGGCCCAGGTATCACCCTGATGCGCATCTCAGAGCTGGCTCAGCTCGCCGGGGTAACGGTGCGAACCATCCGCTACTACCACCAGGCAGGCGTGCTGCCGGAGCCTCCGCGTCGGCCCAACGGGTACCGGGACTACACCGCGGACCACCTGGTGGCGGTGCTGAGGATCAACCAGCTGACCGACTCCGGCCTGACGCTGGCGCAGGCCGGAGTCGTGGCCGCCAGCTCTGGATCCTCCGCCGACGAGGTGCTGGACGACGCGGACCGCGCCCTGGGAGTGAAGATCACGGCCCTGACCGAACAACGCGAACGGCTGGCCCGGGCACGTGCCGGACACCACGTGGGGCTCTCGACGGCGGCAGCCGCACTGAGCCTGACACCCGCCGACACCCCGGTCGCCATCGTGATCGCCCACCTCTACCGGGAGCACCCGCAGAGCGATGTTCTCGTCGAGGCGCTCCACGACCCGCAGAAGCGGTCGGTCCTGGCGTCCTTGCAGGAGCGCTTCGAGGCCATCGACGAGAGCACGACCGATGGCGAGCTCGATCAGCTCATGGCCCAGGCGCAGGCACAGTTCGCCGAGGCCCCCGACGGGATGCCGCCACTGACCGAAGAGCAGTTTCAGGTCCTCCTCGACCTGGCCGAGCACCAGCTGAACGACCGGCAGAAGAGCTTTCTACGAGGCCTGCGTCCCAGGCCGTCGCTCCACGACTGACCGCGGCTCTCCCGATCACCTGCCCGCCACAACACCAAGGAGTATCCATGCGCCTCTTCGACAACTTCCGAACAGTGCTGCGCGACAACTGGAATGCCTACCTGATTTCCAACCTCGTGGTCTACGGCACTCTCGTCATGGCGATGATCGCGACCGTCTATCTTCCCGGGCTCCGCGAATGGGGCATGGCGAATACCGAAGCCTTCTTGAGCTCGCCCGGGTCATCCGTGATCGTCGAGGCCTATGCCAGCGGCAGCGTCGTGAAGGCATCGCTGCTGACCTTTCTCGGTAACCTCCTGTTCGCCGCACTGGCGACGACGACGTTGCCCTCGCTCACCATCCCCTTCTTCGGTGTGCTCGCGACGCTCGGGCGCGCAGCATTCATCGGCATGCCGTATGCCCCGACAACACTCGAAGAGCTGGTAGTGGTCCTCGTCGCGTCGCCGGTGCTGCTGATCGAGTTCCAGGCCTACGTCCTGGCGATGCTGGGCTCCGTCATCCTCTGGCGCTCGACCTTCGGGTACCGGCGACGCAACCTGTCGTCGGCCTGGGACGGATACCTCGCAGGCATCAAGGACAACGTGCGGCTCTATCCGGCGATCATCACGTTGCTTCTTGGTATCGCGGTGATGGAAGCGCTCACGGCTCCGCTGCTGCGGTGAGCATCGGTGCGCCGCGACGACGGTCAGCCGTGTGGGTCAGACGTTGAAGCGTGTTATGTGGGCCTGACCTCGTGGTTCGCCGGTTGGCTTGGTGCCTTGGGGGAACTGTGGGGGAATCGGGCCGGGTGTGCCGCTGCCGCGAGGGCTGTGGCTGGGACTGCGACGGGCTGTCGTGATTCTCGATGAGCGGACTTGTGCCTGCTCCACTCTGAGGCTACCCGTTCGCCTCGATCAGGCAGGCGTCTGCTCCTCCAGGAACTTAACGGCAACGCCCCCTCACCAGCCCATGTCGCGCGCAACCTCCTCGCGCGCGGTGTCGATCTCGTCCTGCGTCGCACTGGTGACGTCGGTGTCCTGCTCAAACCGCGACAACAGGTCAACCAGCGCCTGTTTCTCCGCCGGATGCGAGATCGGCACGGCATCGAGATCGACCGACATGAGCCAGTCAAAGAGCACGACGGCATCGGCCCGCCAGAGGTTGAGACGAACCGTCGGAAAGTCAGGTCCCATGAACCCGCGCCGCCAGCCGCCAATCATGACTGCAGATCGGACGACTCCCCTCGCGCAGCAGCTACAGCGACACGGATGCGGTCAGCGAACGTTCGGGCGCCATAGCACCGGATCGTGAACTCGTACCCACTGGCACGCACGACGACAAGGCTGGTCACGAACCCCCGCTTGGTGGCGACCTCAGTGATGTCGACCAACGGGATGACGAAGTCAATCGGGCCATCGTGCATCGAACGGTTCATGTCGTTCGGGTGGAAGTGGTACTCGTTGGGTGTCAGCGTTGCCCGCCCTCCGACCCACAGCCCTTTGTAGATGGCGCGTGTCAGTGCCACCGCGGGCTCCACGAGCTTTCCCACTCCGGCCGCGCGAACGTTGAAGAGGGCGTTGGCGAGGCGGGAATCGATGGCATCGGCGATCACGACCACCGACAGTAGACCAGCGACAACTCACCGGACAGGATGAAGATCCGAGCAGGCGATCAGGCCGAACTACCCACTCACTACGCCGAGAGACTCGAACCCCTAGCCTTCTCCCGGTGAAGCGAGACTCTTCGACGTCCGCAGAGCAAGTAGACGAAGCGATCACGATCGCCCTGGTGAGCCCCAGAAACGGACAGCGCGGGTTCGATTCCCGTCACCCGCTCCACAGGGTCCGCCCCAGGTCAGAGAATGTTTCTCGAAGTTCCTCCGGCAGCTCCTGCCGCAGCTGCCGGACGCCGGGATCATTCCGACAGGCACGATCACTTGCCAGGACGCCCACGCCTGGCTCGACGCCAAAGCAGTCGTCCTCGGCGTCGGCTTTGATCGGAGCGTCGGCGGCGTGGCAACTGGCGACTACGCCGAGGCTCGAGCTTCCGCGCGCGAGCGGCTGGCGATCGTCGCCGATGAGGCCTGATCCCGCTGCCATCGCTAGTCGCCGAGGTGTGAGGTGAAGATCGGGTGATTCGCGCCATGTGCTGAACCCAAGCACCGCTGTCGGTGCAAGGATGCGCGATGTGCCTGGAGCGGCGCATCGGGTTTCTTGGGAGGGAATGGCATGGGATTTTGGGCTCGGTTCTTCGGCAAGAGTGAAACCACCATCAAGTTGCCGAAAAAACAACCGACGATCAAGCAACACTCCTCACCGCCGCGAGGTACCTCGACCCAGCGCTCCCCGCGACGCGCGGAATTCCTAAGCCGCGAGGATGAGGAACGCAGCTTCGTAATCGGTCCGGACGGAATGCCGAGCGGAAGGCTGAAGCGCATCGGCGATCGGCTCCTCATCGTGACCGACGATGGCGCAGGCACGGTGAATCCGAGGAGCGCGCGAATTTACTCGATGGGCATCTACTGCTTCGGCCTCCGCGGAACCGCCTATCAGGGTTCAGCGATCAAGCGTGGCGACTATCGCCTTGGCAAGTCCGTCCGACTGGTCCGCGAGCCCGACAACAAGCACGACCGCAACGCGGTGGCGGTGTACGCCGCAGGCACCGCCACGCGCGGCGGCTACGTCAACAAGATGAACGCCAAGCGCATCGCGGTTCGGCTCGACCGAGGCGAGGAACTATTGGCTATCAGCGTGCGAGGTGACGGACCGGGTAAGGAGGATCTACGGCCAGTCATCCTTGTAGCCTCGCCGCGGGTCATAGCGCACCTGACGCGGTGAAGGTCTGGGGCGCCCCTGACGCGGTCACGCGGACGCCGACAGTGGCTCGCCACGCAAGTGCGAAGTTTCAAGGTCTCGGCCCATCCCGCCAACTGCCCTGATAACAGCTTGCGGTTTCGCTTTGTCCGCTGGGGCCGCCCTCGACTCGGCGACCTCCAGCGCAGCGACAAAACGATCGAGAGCCGTCTCTGAGTTGGGCCAGAGGCCGGCTGCAGGAAGTCGATCACTCGTCAAGGAGCAACGACCCCCCGAAACGGCGCCCCGCCAGGCCGCGACCTTGCAAACATTGCCTGGTCAGCTCGCTGCGTTCTGGGAGGCCGGCTCCGCCTTACACATTGCGTCGGCCTCCCTCAAGATCAGGCGGTACGACGAGGCTCTCCACCACCTCGATCAGGCCCATCGCCTCGCTCCAGACTGGGCTACCAGCCAACCGCTGGGCGCCGCCACGATGTGGGCACTGCTCGACCGGGGCACGAGGCGACGTGGGCCCCAGTTCGCGGCACTCGCCAACGCCTTCGGCGCGCTCTAGCCACTCGCTACGACAAGCACGCCATGGTCTACCGCGCCGGCGCGGTACTGGCTGCAATCGTGGTCTGGCTTCGCAGCTGAGTCCTGGTCCACGACAACTGGGTACGCCCTGTGGGACGCTTCGGGTCCACGAAGGGAGCCAGAGTGCTTGAGAGGTTCGCCAAACGCTTCCAGGTCGAAGTCCCACCGGTGCCAACAGTCAGCGCTACTGAACTCCTGGGCAGGTCAGGTGGCACGACGATCCGTTCAGGGCTCTACCGGATCCATACACCTACCTCGGCGGCACGAGCCGACGCCCTGGTGCGCGCGGCCTACCCGGAGTTCACGACCACCATCTCGTGCTTCGGGCACGACTGGCTCGGGCGACAGTTCTCCCTAGATGCACGAAACGGGCCAGCGCGCGAACCGACCGTCCTCATGTTCGAGGTCGGGACTGGAGGGGCGCTTGAGATCCCCGTGCCGTTCTCGGACTTCCACGACATCGAGTTGGTGGACTACCCAAACGCAGCACTCGCCGCAGGCTTCTTCGACACGTGGCTGGAGTCAGGTCAGCCGTCTCCGTCGCCTGACCAGTGCATTGGGTACCGCATTCCCCTCTTCCTAGGCGGCGAGGACGACATCACGAACCTGGAGGTGACCGACCTCGACGTCTACTGGTCCACGTTCGGACAGATACGAGTGGGCTTGAGCAGCACCAGCGACAGAACAGCCGTGGCACCGGTCGACTTGAGAGACATGCCCTAAGCCCTAAGGTGCTGAGCCGCGGTCCATGAGCCAGCCGGAACTGGCAACATCCGTTAGCGGAGCGTCGAAGTGGTGTGCGCACCTGACCTGCACGGATATGTCTGCACACCCTGGTGTGCGGACATCTTGGTGTGCGCAGAGCGTGCGCTCACCAGTCATCCTCGACGCACGGATGTGTACTTGCGCTTAGGCCGCCAGGAAGTGGCAAACGGGTTGGAGTCCGGAAGCCCAGCCGCCGGGCCATGCCCACGCGCAAGCGTGCGCCGTTTTCCACGCGCTGACTGTTCCTGCCCGAGGGCTCAGAAGCGTTGCCGAAGGTCAACCGGCATTCGGCCTGGTCAGGCGACCAGGCCGAAACCCGGGTGATGCTCAGACGTTGAACCGGAACTTTGACCCGGCCTGATGGGCGGGATCGGCAGTCGTGGCAACGGCCGGGATCGTTGGAACTCCAACGGTCCCGGCCGTTGGCCTCCGTGGTGCGAGACGGGCTGGTGCGGACCTCTTGCGGACTCTGTGCGGACTGATCCGGCCCCGATTGATGTGCGCTCAGAGCCGAGGGCGAACTGCCTGCCTGCCCGCCCCCCCCGAGCGACAAAAACAAGTCACATTGATCCGAGCTGTCCCCTAGGCTCGGCCTTCGCACCGCGGACATGCCCTGAGCCCTGCTGGCGCAGGGCTCCTGAGGAGGTTCGGCTGTGATCGAGATCGATATCCCGATGGATCTCATGACCGTGAAAGCAGACGGTGTCGGGCAGGGGTGCATGACTCGCTCCCGCTACAGCATCCACGAGGGCGCCCTGCTGGTTGCTGGCCGGCCGGGAGCATGGTCCTGGGTCCGTGCAAAGGCGGTTGACGGCCGTCATGTCACGTTCTCGCTTGTCTCCGAGGCGGAGGCGGCGAAGGGAACTCGCGTCGCTACCGATGTGATTCGTGCGGAGTGGCCTTGGCCCAGGGTCAAATGGCTCAGGGTCGAGGAACACACGCTCGTCCAGGCTGATCAAGGAACCTTCATGTGGGTCGACCATGTCCAGTTCACGCTCGACTCGACGCTGGACGATGGAGCTCTCCTCTCGGCCCTGGTGTCGTCGAGCCTCTACGCCCACGGGTACGCATGGCCGTATGCGCATGGTGCCGAGGTTGACTTCGATGGACGTCCTGTCCACGGGCCTTGGCTTGCTGAGACATTGACCGCCGAGATGTTCACAACGGTCGCGGCGGGCGACGCGCGGCGAACGGTCGACACGTGGCTGGACGATGAGATGATCGAACCACCGCAGTCCGTCCGCACCCATGCACGAGTCGCGCGGCTCCTGGCGCGGACTCTCGACTCAGGGACTGTCTACCGCCTCGACGTCCCTGAAGGCGAAGAGCATCGCTCGAACTGGGTCAGCGTCGGCGCGACCGGGTTCCACGAGTTCGTGGTGATTGACCGCGAGCAAGAGGCAATGCACCTGGTCGTCGCCTCCGACGACTGACACGTGTCGCCACGTCCGAAACTGGCGCGGACGAGCCGCCAGTACGCCGGGTTCTCCCGATGGCTGTCCTGCTATGCCTCTCGGTGTCCGACGAGTTGGTTGGGCACCGCGAGAACGTTGGAACTTCGCGGTTCCGCCCGGGTCGCGGTGCGTTGGCGAGGGTGGCTTGAGGTGAGCTCAGACGGCGGTCATGTGTACCCGATGTGTACCGGCGGTCAGACCTGGATGCTTCATCCGCCGATCGCAAAGGGCAGTCCTTTGTCGTCGCGACTCATGGACCTTCGTATGACGTTGACCAGCCTTATCTGCGCCTGAGCCGGTGCCTGCCTGGCCTGTTCGAACTCCTCGGAGCTAAGTGGATGGAGCCGCGGGTCGTGGTTCCGCGGTCCAGGAAGGAATCGATGGCCCGTCCGAAGCGATCGATTTCAGCCGCCACGTCGGCGGGAGCGACCAGACTCGATCGCAGCAGAGCGGCGCTCCACTCACTCCAGTCGTAGTCCCAGCCGCGCTGATCGCCGTGCGCGCGGCTGAGTTCCATCGTGAACCTGGCGTAGTGCGTGAGCAGTTCCTGGTAGGCGCCAAGTTGTTGATCACGCAGCCAATGACGGTCCTGGACTCGTCGCGTCACGATGCCGCCGACGACTACACCGAACGTGGCGGACAAAGCTCCGGCAACTGTTGTTACTAGGACCTCCAGCATGGCATTCCCCACCCAAGCACTCGATTTCAGGTGAGACGAATGTAGTGGTCAGCGAGGTCCGGCAAGAAGGGTGCGTATGCCTCGACCGGGAACCTTCAGGGCCGAAGTTCCGGTGCTGGTCAGAGCGTTGAGGCAGAGGGGCCGGTCTGTGCGCCGGGTTTTCCAGGCGGGCTTCGCGGGATCTGCCGAGAACGTTGGAATTCTGCGGCTCGCGAGCATTGGAGGCTTTGGGAGTGGACGGCGCGTAGCAAGGCTCTTGCGACTACCTGCGGACTGCACCGGTCAGGGCTGGACCCGTTCGTGCCAGTATTTCGTGCCGCCTGCCAGTGCGTCACCAGCCAAGCATGTTGCATGCGACGACTTGATGCCCACCCGTGCGGAGACGCGGCCGACTTCGTCACTACTGCACGCGACCCTGGATCCCGGTCACGGTCGGGTGGATCCTTCTGGACTCCTCCTGGGCTGGCCCGTAGTCCGGCGCAGATAAGCTCTGGCCGTGGAAATCAAGGTCAACGAGGGACAGTTCGTCGAGACCACGACGGATCAAGGGCTTGATCGCCGGGTGTCCGGTGAGTTCATCGGCCCGCGCGGCGAGCTGGCGTCGTACGCGTTCGGCTGGGTTTCGGCCGCGGACTCCGGGCGCGTCTCCGTCGGGATCGGCGCCGGGAACCCGGGCGGCGCAACCATCCACGCAGCGGTGTTCCCCCACGACGGGGACATCGCCTACGCCTTGGTCGACGAACCCTTCGAGACTGTGCCCCAGGGCGGCCCGCACCTGACCGCCGTCGAGGCCAGGGAGCATGAGGATCTTTCGTTCATCTGGGCTGTGATTGATGCCGTGATGGCTCTCGACAGCCGCGCGGGATGGCTAAGGCACTGCGTCCTTGGCACAGCCAGCATCGCCACGGCCGAAGTACTGGCTGGCGGGGAGCCGGTGCTGTATGTCTCGCACGACGGCGAGGATGGGATGTGGCAATTCATCGGGACGTCTGACGCGACCGTCGAGAACGGAAGGGTCGGCCACCTCCACCACGTCGTCGAACTCGACGCCACGCTGATCGAGGTACTGAACCTCGGACCCGGTGAGCACGCCATCCGCACACACGTAGGCGGCCCATGGACCAGGTCCGACGCGAACGAGCGACGGCGAAGGCGTGGCCTGTTCGGACGTCGCTGACCTGCGGGCTCGGTCCCGGCACTCACAGGCCTATACGCCGGGTTTCCCCGGCAGGCTTTACGGCTTGTCCGGGGCACTCGGCGGGATCGGCTGAGAACGTTGGAATTCTGCGGCTCGCGAGCGTTGGGAGCCTTGGCGTCCGACGGCACTTCGTGGGGCTCTTGCGGACTCCCTGCGGACTGGGCGCGGACTGCGAGTAGTCAGGGCTAGCGTGCATCTGCCAAGTGCAGACGCTGCTCACCAGAGCGGCGTCTGCCGCCACTACGCTTCGCATATGGCACACGGAACAGGCCTTCACGGCGGTCCAATGACAGACACCGGATGGGTCCGATGAGCTTCCGCTTCCCGTCCGAAAGCCCGGCAGAGATCATGGCCTACAACAGACGCCTACGGGCCCAGGGCACGTTCCTCCTCTCGATCCTGATCCCCCTGTTCTTCGCGATCACAGGCATGCCGTGGTTGTGGGTCGTGATCTTTTCCGCGCTCTCCGCTTTCTCGGGCATCCCGACCTTCACTATCTGGATCACTGAGCGACGCTGGGCACGCAACCTAGCCCGCGCCGGGGCCGGACTGCGCCCCCGCTTGATCACACTGGTCTTCACCCTCGGAGCCGCGATCCTGCTGCAAGGGATCGTCGGCATGACACTTGGCACCTGGCCTGCCACAGCCCTCGCACCCGTCGTCTACGCCGTCGAATTCCTCATAGCACGGGAACGTGTCGGCACGCCGGCGACAGAAGCGGACAAGCGGTAGGGCAAGAGCCTCCGGCACGCACGCCCAGGAATGAAGCGGGGCCTTGGGGTTCCCAGTAGAGCTCGAAGTCGGACCTGGGGGACGGCCGGTGCTGGCCACGTTGGGATCGTTGGAATCTCGCGGTTTCCGCGTTGGCCAGTGCCGGTCGGATCGGGCTAGCGCCGAACACCTTGTGGACTTTTCCTGGACTCGGCGACGGACGGCGACGCCGCTCATCTTGGGTGGCAGGATCCTCGTATGAGTGAAGCAGCCCTGATCGTGCTGCCCTTCTTCTCAGCGCTGCCGGTACGGGGTCCGGCTAGTCGTGTCGCCCGTCACGGAGTGTGCGTACCCATTGGATGCGGCGCTGAGTGTCAGTACCTCATGGCAACCTGGACACATGAACGAATCAGGTGTCCGCGTCGTCGTCGAGGCTGACGGGGTCGAGGCGCGCATCAGCGATATTCCTGGAGTGCTGGACGAACATTTGATCGACTGGTGCGTGACCACACTTGGAGCTGCGGCGATCGATCCCTCCACCGTCCGGCTCGTTCTCGCTGACGACTTCGTTGCTTCGGTGAACCAGCGCATCCCCGGCGCCGAGCAGGTCTTCGACCTGCAGCGAAATGACGGGATGGTTGGGGCGAAGACGATGGACGTGGGTGACAACCGCATCGATGTACTGTTTCCCGCTGGCCTTTTCAACCGGGCTCTGCCAGGGGGCGATCTGGGCAGACGTGCGCAACTCGTCATGCGGACGCTTGCGCACGAGGGCAACCACGTCGCGATGATGCAGGCGGGTGAAGGGGAGCGCGACTACCCCGGCGAGCCCTGGGCCCGCAGGAACTACCTGCTCATGGCGGACCAGACGATCGGCGAGTACAGGGCAGAGGCGGCAGTTCCACGGCACCTTCGTGACGATGAGCCCGGTTGGGTACCGGCTGAGGTGATGTTGACTCTCCAGGCGGCGCTGACCCAGATAACGACGATCGACTACCAGCAGCATCTGGACGTCCGCTTGCTCTGCAATACCGTGCTCGGCGAGGTCTTGTCCGCGTGGAAGGTGCTGGGCGTCCACCTAGCACAGGGTGGTGATGCACCAGCCCAGAACTCGCTGTGGGAGGCGATGGCGGCACCGCATTGGGAGACGTTCACACGTATCCTCACGGACTGTCCGGACGCCAGTGTCCGTGTGCCAGCCGCGTTCCTGCTGGATGCGACGGAAACTCTGGCAGGCGAGTTTCGACAGTGGCTCGGGACGTTGGGGTTCGCGTTCCGTGACAGCCAAGACGGCTCAGAGTTCCGCATTAGCGACTGGAGCCTGTTTGCGTAGCCGTGCCCTGAGGTGACTCCGGCACGGGATCCATTGGACTCCGTCACGTGGTGCGTGCCTTACGTCGCAGGCACCCTGCCCGCCCAGTTCCCATGGGCAGACCACGGCTTCCATTCCAGGTAGTGTTCCGCCGGGTGCGCCGATCGAACTCGCGTACGAGCGCGCCGGCGAGATCATGGTCGACTTCGCGAGCGCATCGGTTGTTCGTGGATCGCAGTCCAGACATTTGGCACGGTATAGCAGGCGCGACAACGGCTGGGAGCGTTGGAATTCCAACACTCCCGGCCATTGGTTGCGTTCGGGTCGGACGGACTCGCGCGGACTTCTTGCGGACTGGCACCCGGGCTATGTCTTAGAGCTCGCACGGGAGGGGCATCAAGGGACGCGCGCGATCCGACCTCTGGCAGCTAGATCCATAGGGCGAACAGGATGCCTCCAAAGAAGATGATCGTCGCGAGCACCCAGTTGCCCGCAACGAGGCTCCAGATCACAGCGGCCATCCAGAACACGAGGCCGCTCCATGCTGCGAGGTGCATTCGGAGCTCGCCCGGCACCAGTCTGGCTGAGGCAACCGATGCCCGATGGCCGCGGACGACGATATTGACACCTACGAGATCCCCGACCTCTATTGCACGAGGTTCGCCGTCGACGAGTACCGAAGCAACCCCCCGGCGTCGTGCCTTGAGGAGCTGAGGCGGAATCGCGACCGCTGAGGTCTCGTCTCCGAGCTCAACACGAATGCCATCTTGGTGGGTGATCGCCAGCACACGGACGGGCGCCAGTGCCGGTGGACCATAAAAATGGATCTGCAAGGGCTTCAACGCGTCGAAGTGGCTCGATGAGATATCGGAACCACCTGTGCTGGTCAGAGACAGGGTGACCAGAAACGGCGCCTCAAGCATTTGTCCGTTGAGCGCTACCGAGACGTGGTCGTCTGGGAGTGCGTCACCTCCGACAGGGACGTGCTCGAAGGAGACTCGAAGCTCGGCACGTCGCGTTCCGTACAGGCGCGCAGCCACTACAGATGCGCCGCCGGCAACAGCGGCGATCAGCATGTTGCCGATGTCGACCCAATCCACAGGCCTGAGTGTGGCGGCTCAAGCAGCCGCTGCATAGGGCCAGGCGCGTCCTGCGACGCATGTTGCACGCTCTCGCCGCGCAGCCGTTAGCGCGCGAGACCACGATGCGGTGCGTCTGTTCCGTCGCCGAGCAACAGGACCTCATGCAGCGGACCACCGATCGCTGGGCGCCAGGCGGCGGGTGCAGGCGAAGAGCGAATGAGCGACCCGTACGCCGGGTTTCCCCGGCAGGCAGGCTCTATGGCCTGTCGGGGCACCCGGCGGTAGGGGCCGAGAACGTTGGAATTCTGCGGCTCGTGAGCGTTGGCGGCTTCGGGGTCCGACGGCGCTTCGTGGGGCTCTTGCGGACTCCCTGCGGACCGGGTGCGGACTGCGATCGATTGGCGGCCACGGCCGCACGCCAGATCGCGTCCACACCGTCCATCAGTCCAACTCCTCATCGGACGTGGGCCCGCCGTGGTCGGGCCGCTGTTCCGCGAGCGCAGGGAGGGCGGGCTAGACCTCCGCGAGGTGATCGGCCACAACCTCGCGGGCCCCGGCACCGCGAGAACGTTAGAATCTCTAAGACCCCAGAGGGTCGTGATGCGTTGATGTGGGCGGCATCAGACAGGCCCAGACGGCCGTCATGTGTACCGAGGATCAGTCGTCGTCCAGCATCGAGCGGCGGTCGCCGACCGCGCCGTAAACTGGCGGTGAAGCAAGCGAACCCGCTCCGACCAACATCTCCATCAGCACGTAGGGTGTGCTGCCCGAGTGGTCGTCTTGCAGCAGGGCCTCCGCTAGCGCTCGCCGTACCGGTCGCGCATTTCCCTCTCGGTCCGAGCAAAATCGCGACACGCCTCGTCCAGCAGCAACGTGACAGCTTGCACTCCCACTAAGCCAGATGGCGTGACCACGCCTGGGCAAGTGAGCATCGCACTGGTAACTTGGTGCAGGGCGATCAAAGCGCCCTGTGCGGAGTCGGCCAGACCCCTGTTCGTCCTTCCCGCCAGCTTGACCACGCCATCAGGGCCGCTCCTTCGATTGAGGCGGGATCCCTTCGGGTTGGCGTGCACCTCGTGGCTAGCCCAGGTGTAGTAGGGCCGGAGATGGTCCAGTCCGGCGATCGCCTCCAGCTCCGGAAAGGTACGCCTCCTGAGGCCGGGCAGGTCGCCGGCCCAGCCGAGTTTTCGGTTCATGTCAGGGAACAAGGTGGTTGCTTCATCGCGAGCAGCCTCGATATTCGCCATCTCTTCGCCACTAAGCGGCTCCACATTCAGTTGTGAGGCATACTTTTGATACTCCTGCGCGTCCATCCAGTTGGTAACATGGTCGAAGGCGAGATATCGCATCCCGATATCCCTAAATCCAGGGTGACTTCCGAACTTGCTGAGGACAAGGGCCACTACAGCGAGTTCATGGAGGGTGCGGGATCGTGCATGCGCCCCCATAGGAAAACCCGCTTCCAGCAGTTCGTGCACTTCAAGAGCAGTCCGGCACGCGCGGGCGTGAAGTCCGCTGACAGCCTCCAGCAGTGCCTTCTCATCCTGATCCAGGTCAGCCTCGCGACCCGCACGGTACCCCTCCTCGCCGATCTCCTCGCACGCAACGGTGATGCAATAGAAGAGATCGAGTGCACTACCCCAGCGCCGGTACAACCGCTTCTCAAAACTCGCGTTACGGCGGCGCTGCTCGAACTGCATCCGAGGCGCGTCTTCCTTCAGTGCTGACGCAATCCGCTGATGAATATGTGAATCGCTCAGCGCCTCTGACGCAATGTCACTTAGTAGGCGCTGAAGCTCATCGGGGCCCTTTCCGAGGCCCGCAAGTTCCACCGCCCCTTTGTAAAGGGCTTCGTAGTAGGCGGTGTCCAGCCCATCGCTTCGTCCCGAGAGCCGATGGATCCGTCGCTTTGCGGACCGAACGCCATGTCGGGCAACCGCGAGGGCGATGCGGATGGGACGTCGATTGTTCACAGCGCCATGTTGGCACAGCGTTCCACCCGAATAGTCGTCATGGAAGCGCTCCGGATCCACAGCATCGGCCCGGTCACGGCAAGCACGAAGCACGCGCCATACCGACATCAACGGTGGCGACAGTGACGACGCCAGCTGTGACGGTGGCGGTCGCTCGATGGCGGTTAGTGGACCGATGCAGTGTCCCGGTCCGCATCAATGACCTCTTCTTGCTCTTGAGGCTGTTTGTCCCCGCGCGGCATGCTCTCGACGAAGCCCTCGTCTGATTCAAGCGCGAGATGTAGGCCGTCTCCGAGCCACGCCACCAGTTCCCCACCGTTGGCCAAGCGTAGACGCACCCAGGGGTCGAGGATGACGGCTTCGCCGTTGTCGTTGGGGTTCGTAGAGAACAGCGGATCGTCCTCGTAGCGCCGGAAGTAGTCCCATTGCTCCTGAACGTACCAGGAGACGCTGGCGAGGCCCCCGAGGTCGGGGTGAAGTTCGAATCGACTGCTGGCGTAGTGCGCCCAGACTGTCACGCGGTCTCCTCTTCGATTGGTCCGAAGGTGCTGTCGCCTCCGTAGATGAGCCGATCGTAGACGTGGCAGACATCGTCAGCTGGGAACCCTCGCTCACTGTGTCGACAGCGACGTGCACAGCACCTGCATACGGAACCTCACGACCGCCCTCCCGGCTTACATCCTGGCCGCATGGCCGACTGTCCGCCAGGGGCGCCGGTGTGACGCGGCGCAGCCGGAAACTGGGGCGACACTTCCAGAAAGCACATCGGATGTGAACAGCCGCCCGGGGTCCGATCGTTGGGATACTCCATCGGTAGGGTGCCAACAACTGCAGAGCAATGGAGTGGATCCTGCCCCCGTCCGACTTTCACCCAGCCCAGGTACTGCGAGCCAGGAGCCAGGGGAATAAAGTCCGAGGATGCCCAACGACACGCCATGCCGCCAGTGCGGCTCCCCAGTCCGCCTGGTCTCAGTCCGTGATCGATCTCTTGCTGGCAACGGAACGCACGTGACAGATCCTCAACGACGTTGCACCAATCGGCAGTGCATCTCCAACTCGCCCGACAAGCCCCTGGCCGGATCCGAGCCGTAGACATGATCCGACACACAGGGCCGGGTAGCCAGGAAGTAGTTCGCGGTTCTGGAATTAGGTCGGGCGTCTTTAACCCTTGGCGGATGCACACGAAAGTACAGGAGTAACTCCCGTACGGACAGAAGAATCTGAGCCCAACAGTGCTCGCGCGGTTTCCATCCCAGCATTCCTTAGTCAGAGGGAGCTACGGCAATAACGTTGCGGATAGATTTCCTGCCTGACCAAGCATCGAAGTCGAAGTCATCTTCGGCAAACGCAAGCGCCGTATCGACGACGAATTTGAAGCAGCGGGAGAAGATGGACTCCTCGAAGTCAATCCCATCGCGACGATGCAGATGTGCAGACCCGTCGAGCGTATAGACAGCGATAGGCGCGTGCGCGTTGAAGAAGGCGTAACGACGCATGTCCACGCCCAGGGCTAGCATTTTGACCCACTCGTCCAGATTCTCAAGCCATTTGAACGCAGAATCGACGGTCTTCCCAGCATCTCTGCGCTCGAAGACAGACGGCATAAATGCTGGTTTCGTAGAAAACAGACTCTGGCCAGAATGCCGAATTTTCCTGCCTTCATAGTCACGCACGACGCGGTCAAATGCAAGTCGCAGTTCGTCCATAGCCCCCTGATAATTTCCGTCATTCCAACTACTTTGACTTGCTTCGAGATGGCCGCGCGCGGAGTCATCTCGGACAAACAGCAACAAGCTCACCTGGTCGATCGATATCGAAAACACTCGCATCGAAAGTTCGTTAACAAGATTCTCAGAGTTCTGATAGTGCCGAGCAATTGTCATGGATGCAGCCTGATTGCCATGGTGCTTGAAGTTTACCCTCGCCAAGTTCATGGCAGCCGCACCGGAGCGAAATCCAGCGATGGACGGTTCACCAGTTACGACACCGGCTACAGAATCGAATATCTGCAGAAAATCTCCCCGAGCAGGAACCGGGATGCGCTTACGCTCGACAACAAGGCCAAGCATAGACTCAACAGCGTCCTGCATACTCCCGAGCGCTAGTGAGTTAAGTGGCGCCGGCTGAGACGCCTGCTGTGCTGCGTGCAACAACTGGTACCGGATCAAACTCAAACGCTCAGTCTCGTGCTGCTGCAGGCCCGTGGGCGACTCGGACAAATCCAACTCCTTCCTTGCGGGCTTCTCTGCCGCGATCGATCGCCACATTGAACAAGGCTGGCCCTGACGATAGCCTCGTTTACACAAAGATTGCGAGCGGCACAACCCGAAAAGACTTTCCGGAAACTCGCGATCGCAGAGTCATGTTTAGATGCCCAGGGTCAAACTCTTCGTCACCGACGGCTTTCTTGCTCGACTTTGCGATACCAGCCATTGCATCCGCCAGCCAATCAACACCCTCCGGAGCGATCCGCGATAGCACCTTGTTTCGGTTCAGAAGTGGGACATCCTCTTCAACACCGGACACGACTTTACCCAGCACCGTAAAGGTCCCGTCGAGAATTCGGTCCTCATCTTCAACGGCAAAATGAGCAGAATCGCAGATCGTAATTGCTGTCACGGCTGAGTCTCCGGACCCAATCTGTCCGTAGTACTCGCGTGTCTTGCTTGAACGAAAATCGGAGATCACCGCATCCGCAACCTCTGCCGCCAGAGCGCCTCCCGACTCAGACTCTAGTCGAACTGCCTCCGCAGCCATTTGGACCTTCTCGTAAGAGTCATAGCCTGAAAACTTCCGCGTCGCACTGTTTGTAATTACTTGTCGAGCAATTGCGGCCACGAGGGACGGTGTTATGACGTCCGTAAGAACTGTCAGCTCGTTGGGTTCGAACGCTGCACTGAATTCGACAAAGTTCCCAACATCGACAGAATTCGCGTCGTCGATCCCCTTGATGGGTTTGATCATCCCAGCGGCCTTCAATTCCGACCGAATTAGCCTCAGGTAGTACGACTGCGAATAAACAAAACTCTGAGTGGCGCGGGATCCGGTGTTGACCGTCTTCTTTCCACCGCGTTCATGCTTTACTCCTGCAGCAATTGCAACTTTCGCAAGCACAGGCAGATCTGCGCCGCCCTCCCCGCTCGCCGAGAGTTGCGTCGATGACTCTTTCTCACCGGAATCGCTGGACTCAGTCTCCAGCACTTCCTCGGTTACAAGCGGGCGGTCAAATAACTGCTGCAGGACGCCAGCTACATGTTCGGCGTGCTGGTAGATCGCGAGCGCGGGGACCTGAGTGTTTGTCTCTTCTTCGCTGCTTTTCCGCCTCGGGGACACTTATCCCACGCTCCCTTTCGCGAGTGCCAATATCGATAGTGCCGGATTAGGGCTAAGCCTGCTCGTGCCAGCCGTTGGTGCTACCTGCCCAGGCTGCATCAGCTACGCGGGCCGCGAATGACGTCTTAATCCCGGAGTCAGAGCTGTCGACCCACTTCTGCACATGCTAGTAGCCAGCCGCCCGATACTCCAGGGCCCGCGGAAGGCATTCGAGCTTGTCCGCGCCCAACGTCTCCTTGGCTTCATATTCGATCACCGCGATCTCTTCATCAGTGGCCGGCCGAGCGCCTGAAGATGTGCTCGCCAAATCCGCGCTCCCGCCACGTCTACTCTGTCCGAAGGCGCTCCAGTGACCACGTGGACAAGTCTAGGCTCGTCGCTGGCTCGCCCCTGCCGCTGCGGCTGGTCATGATGTCGGCCTAGACGGGCTCTGAAACTTCGGCTCTTCCCGAGCCGAACCCCGCTGCACGGCTCACGTTAACGCTCCGACCGGCCATCAGGGGTCGACTGCACCGCTCGGGACGTCGTACTGTCTGTGTGTTTGCACGGTGCTGAGTTGATCTTTGGTCGGGGACGGCGAGCCGCGAGGGGACCGCTATGGATTCCAGTGCAGTCGCTCGCATGAAGGCTGACCTCGGGCTGATGCTGGCTGACCTTCGAGACGCGAAGGGCTGGAGCCAGCAGCAACTGATCACTGAGGGACAGGTCCGTTCGTCGCGCTCGTCGATCGCGAACACGGAGACCGGACGCCAGTTCCCGGACGAGCGATTCTGGGCGGAGTGTGACCGGGCGCTCGGCGCGCAGGGCGAGCTTCTTGCTGCCTACCACAAGGTCAATGAAGCGATCGAGGCGCAGCGGCAGAGCGATGTACAGGCCGCTCGTTCGCGCCTCTCTGGGCAGCACACTACTTGGATGGTCGATGCACGTGGAGCGACAGCTTCGGACGTGAGCGTGCAAGTCTCACCTCCCCAGGTGGGACCCACCGATGAAGTCGTGGAGGCCACTCGATTCGCGTCGGCACTGGCCGGAGGCGCTGTAGCGTCCGAGGCGCTGGAATTCACTGATCTGGAGATACAACGGCTCTCCGAGCGCTTTGGTTCTATGCCTCCAGGCGCAATGAAGCGTGATCTACGGTTCCTGCAACGTTCGGTATTCAGCATGATCGAACGCAATCGCTTTCCGGAGCAGACCCGGCACCTCCATCTTCAGGCTGCGCAGATCACTGGTTTGACGGCGCACCTCCTAATGGACCAAGGAAACTACGCCGGGGCACAAGCGATGGCGAATGTCGCATGGCTGTGCGCGGAAGCCGCCGGGCACCCCAACTTTATGGGCTGGGTGCGAAGCGTCCAATCACTGATCGCCTACTGGAACGGCAACTACGCCGGTGCTGCCGCTCTCGCAGCAGACGGCATGGACCACGCCAGAAGTGGGACGATCACAGTTCGACTCCCCGGGCTGCTGGCACGTTCACAGGGTAAGGCGGGATACCGGTCTGCCACCCTGAGCGCGATCAACACCGCAGAGGAGGCCCGGTCACGCGTGGTAGCGGATCACCAGAACTCCAGCACCGATAGCGGGCTCTTCACCTTTCCTGAACGCAAGCAGGCCGGGTACGCGGGTACCGCACTCCTCTCCCTAGGCAGCCGCCAGGACATCCCCCGAGCGATCGAACAGAGCAACCGGGCGGTCCAACTCGAACTCGAACGCTCGGGAGGGCAGGCGGCAGGTCCGGACATCCTCGCGGCCTACCTCGACCTCACGACTGCGCACCTAGCAACCGGCGACCTGGACGGAGCCGTCTCCACCGTTCAGCCCGTACTGGCAGCAGACGACCATCACATGACCGCCAGCATCCGAAAGCGTCTCGCCGAGCTGGAAGGTGTTCTAACCGCTGGACGCTACCTGCGCAGTGCACTAGCGATCGGGCTACGGCAAGAACTCGTGGAACTGCGCGCAATCACCGACACGAAGCCTGGGCACCTGAGCGGCGAGTCATGACCAGCGGCGGCCACTCCATATCCGACCGGTCGATCATCGCGACGAGCGCATACGCCGACGACCGGCACCTCCAGTCCAGGCAACATCTGTACGACTTCCAGACCCCCGTCTACGACCTGCCCGGCATCACGCTGGAACGCCTCAGCGACACTGACCCCACGGTGGTCCTGGACGTCGGGTGCGGCAACGGCCGCTACACATCACGCTTCCGAGACCAGTTCCCGCGCGCCTCGGTGGTGGGCATCGACCTTGCGCCCGGGATCCTGCGCGCAGTGGGTTCGCCGGCAGTGGTCGCTGATGCTGCGCATCTGCCATTCGCTACTGATTCGGCCGACGTCGTTCTGGCGATGCACATGCTGTACCACGTCGAGGACGTCGAGGCTGGTATCCGGGAACTGGCGCGGGTCCTTGGCCCGTGGGGGACAGCCTTCGTGTCAACGAACGCTATCGAGGACAAGCGCGAGCTTGACGAACTCTGGCGTCGGGCCGCATCCCGGGTTCTCGACACTCCGAACCCTCCTGAGCGAATATCGCTGTCCCGCAGGTTCCCACTGAACGCGGCGCCGACGATACTGAGAAGGCACTTCGGCTCCGTCGAGACCTATGAACTCCCAGGGACGATCCGCGTCACGTCACCTGATCCGGTCATCAACCACCTGGCGTCCTACGAGTCCTTCGCACGCAAGAGCGGTGTCCCGTTCCACCGAACAGTGAGAGCGGCCGAATCGCTACTCCAGGAGCATCTGGATCAGCACGGAGAATTCACCATCTCCTGCCTCAGCGGCATCATCGAATGCAGGTCCGCACGAACTGACCAGCAGTAGATCGCCTGAGGTAACGACCGCCACGTGATCGGTGACCGTTGTGAGGTTCCGACGTCTCCTGTCAACGAAGTGTCGGTGTGATGTCGGGCGCTTGTCGACAAAGCCCGACACGGATGAACTGGCATCTCACCTTGTCACACGTCCCCCTGGACGGTTCAAGCACCGGAGTTGCCATGACACCCAACCTGATGCCGACGACCTCAAAGGCTCCGGCACTGCTGGAAACGTCCCCGCTCGTGGTGCTGCGCATTGTGACGGCGATACTCGAACTGGTCGGCCCGGAAAAGGTCGAGCTGGTGACCTTCACGCGTGATCGCATCAGCCTCCACCCGGTGAACCTCGAAGACGGGGAAGGCATCGCTCGCCTGCTCGGCTGCGATCTTCCGTTGGACCATCGAATGTTCGTGCCAGGACACACCCTTTGGACGGGCGTGATTGACGGCCTGGAGGTCCAGGTGCGGTCGGCCCTGCGTCAGGTGGTGGCCCGATGAACGCGCCGACGACAACCTGTGCGCGGACGATGGTTGCTCTCGACATCGACGGGACCCTGGTCGACGGTGAGCAGCGGGTACCTGCGGGCACGGTCGAGGCCCTGGACCTGGTCCGTTCGGCGGGCCATGAGGTCGTGCTTGCTTCGGGTCGGTCGCTGGCCGGGCTTTTGCCCATCTCGACGCGGCTGGGCCTGACGCACGGGTGGGCGGTCTGCTCCAACGGCGCCCTGACCGTGCGCCTGGACCACTCGGCGCCGTCCGGGTATGACGTGGTCGAGGCGCGCACGTTCGACCCCGCACCCGTGATCCGTCGTGCCCTGGACGTCATGCCGTCCGTGCGGGTCGCGGCGGAAGAGGTGGGGTGGGGGTGGCGCACCAGCGGCACGTTCGAGCCCGGTGAACTGAACGGTCAGCAGAAGACCGTCCTGCTGGCTGACCTGATGGCCGAACCGGCGACGCGGGTCGTACTCTCGGCGCCCGGCATCCGCCGCTACACCGACTCGCTGCGCGCCTGTGGAGTCACGGTCGCTCCGCAGGGTCCGGACTGGCTCGACGTGACCGCCCCGGGCGTGAACAAGGCCGTGGCCCTCGACGCCATCCGTGCCCACCTGAGCGTCCCTGCGGGTCGCACGGTGGCGATCGGGGACGGGGTCAACGACCTGGACATGCTGGCCTGGGCCGGACGTTCGGTCGCGATGGGACAGGCGCCCGCGATCGTTCGCAGCGCGGCGACCGAGACCACTGGCAGCATCGATCAGGCCGGACTGCTACCCGTGCTTGCCTCCCTCGTCCCGGCCGTGGACCACACGCTGTCTCGGCTGGCCGCACAGATCGCTACCGCCGAGCGCACCGCACCCGGTCCGGTGATGCTGCGGGTCTGGCACGGCCGCGGACCAGACCTGGCCCGGTGCGAGGCCTGGACCCTCCAGGACGGCCGCTGGGCCCGCCACGCTCCGATCCCGTCCGGGGTCGGGGTCACGATGCGAGCGATCGAGACCGCCGCTCTGGACGCTGGCATGCCCTACCCCCGTGGTGAGGAGGGCCGCCGCAGGGCGCAGTGGCGCAGCGTCACCGGCGACGGCCCCGCTGGGTTCGAACTCCCCCTGAGCGGCCTGTAACAGGGCCCGCTGTCGATCTTGCGGCCAGACACGCTGCTGCACTACACGCCGCAGGACGTGCCTGGTCGCGGGGCCCGCCTTCCCCCGGGGCGGGCATCACCCCCCAGGCGGGCCGGGACCATCGCCCTGGTCCCGGCCCGCACTCCACGCTACCGATCCGCACCTGGAGGAACTGATGACGGTCACCAGCCCGCCTCCCAGCTCCACGCGACGGACCAGCCTCGGCTTCGTGTGGCTGGAGATCACCGGCAAGTGTCAGTTGGAATGCATCCACTGCTACGCCGAGTCCGGCCCGAGCGGCACCCACGGCGCCATGCAACGCAGCGACTGGTTCGGTGTGATCGACCAGTGCGCCGACCTCGGAGTGGGCATGGTCCAGTTCATCGGCGGCGAACCCACCCTGCATCCCGATCTTCCGGCCCTGGTCGAGTACGCGCTGGACCAGGGGCTGGAGGTGGAGGTCTTCTCCAACCTCGTCCACGTCTCGAACCGCATGTGGGACACGTTCACCAGGCCCGGGGTGCGGCTGGCGTGCTCCTGGTACTCCACCGACCCGAAGCAGCACCTGCTGATCACGAAGCGGAACACCCACGCCCGCACGAAGGCGAACATCACCAAGGCACTGGCCCACGGTGTTCCGCTGCGGGCTGGGATCATCGGCATGCTCGACGACCAGAACGTCGCCGCGGCGACCGCTGAGCTGGAAGCACTCGGCGTGGCGGACGTTGGTGTGGATCATCTGCGGCAGGTCGGGCGCGGTACCCGTGACCGGGACGCGAGTGTCGGCGAGCTGTGCGGCAACTGCGGGGACGGCGTCATCGCGGTCAGCCCGACCGGCGACGTGTGGCCGTGCGTGTTCACCCGGTGGATGCCGGTCGGGAACATCCACGACGCCCTCCTGACCGACATCCTCAGTGGGCAAGCCCACGCCGCCGCGACGCAAGAACTGCGGGCAGAGTTCGAGGCTCGCGCCGAGCCGCAGGGGTGGGGCGAGAAGTGCAACCCGGACTGCAACCCGACGTGCGCACCGCACCGGTGCGAACCGACCTGCGCACCCTCGTGTGCTCCCGCGAACTGCACACCGACGTGCTCGCCCAAGTGCAGCCCGAGCTGTTCACCATGCGCGCCGAACGGCCGGTGCTGGCCCTACTTCCAGTAGCAGCACCCCGGGACGCGACTCAGTCCGCGTCGGCCCGGAGGCGGTGCACGAACCGGTCCGGGTCAGCCAGAAACGCGCGCATCGTGACCACCGGCAGGGCGTCGTCGTACTCGATGCGGTCGAAGCCGTGCTCGTCCAGTTGATGGATGACCGCGCCCGGGATCGCCAAGAGGATCGGGGAGTGGGTCGCGATGATGAACTGCGACCCACCCCCCGACAACTCAGCTACCCGGGCCAGGAGCGCCATGCACCCCGTCACTGACAACGCCGCCTCCGGCTCGTCCAGCACGTAGAGCCCCCCGGTGCCGAACCGGTGGGTCACCAGGTCCAGGAACGACTCACCATGGGACCGCTCGTGTGGGGAGACACCCCCGTAGACCGGCAGCAGCGGCGGGGTGTCCGGCTCGTCGTGAAGCCGTTCGATCTCGGAGGCGACGTTGAAGTACGACTCGGCGCGCAGGAAGAACCCGTCCCGAGGCCGGCGGCCCGGGTGCCGCACCAGGCGCAGGTGCTCAGCCAGCGGGACTTCGGCGTTGCGGGTGCTGAACTGAAAGTTGCGTGACCCGCCCTCGACATTCAGACCCGCGGCGGCAGCGATGGCCTCCACGAGCGTGGACTTCCCGCTGCCGTTGTCCCCACACAGCAACGTCACCGAGTGGTCCAGGTCGAGCACGTGACCATCGGCCAAGGCCTGAACGGCAGGGATGGTGAACGGCCAGCCCTCTACCGGGAGCCGGTCCGCGCGGGCCTCACGCACGTACGGTCCGCCTGCGGTACGGGTGCGGGTCATGTCAACATCGTGCCGTATCCGCCGAGACCGCAGTACCGCGACACGTGATCGCCGTTGACAGTCAGGACGACCCGACCGGAGGCAAGGTGGAGACCACGAAAGATCGGGCAGCGCGACACCTTGCCCAGGCGGCCAAACGGCTCGGCGTGGCTATCCAGGGCGCTGTCGTCACCGGTCACCTCAACGGCACGGCCGGTGTCCGAACGTCGGGTCCCGCGTGGCTCAGAGTCGCGGTCCTGAGCACGGAGCTGTCCACGGACGACATGTGGGACGGCATCGCTACCGCGACGGGAGACCCGTTCGACGCCGTCCCCATGCCGCACGTGCTGCGTTCGGTCGAGTGGACCGATCAACACCTCCGGGTTCGGGCAGACCTGCTGACCTACATCGACCAGCCCACGATCGGGACAGGGTTGGTCCTAGAGCACGAGCCCGAGCTGACCGACCCGTGGTGGGCGAGCCTTCACGCCAGCCTCGAACCCCTCAGACAGATCGAGAGGACCAAGAGGATGGCGGTCAACCCCCACCGGTTCCAGGCCGAGATCCTGCGATGGTTCGGCGTCCAGATCGACCGCGACCGCATCCAGTGGGAGGTCGCCCATGGAGACCTCCACTTCGGCAACCTGACCGCCCCGCGCCTGTGCATCCTGGACTGGGAGAACTGGGGCTGGGCACCCGCAGGCTTCGACGCGGCACACCTGGCGTACTCAGCAATCCTTCACCCCCGCACCGAAGCAAGAGCCCGGACCGAGTTCGCAAGAGTGCTGGATACGTACTCCGGAGCCGTGGCAGAACTCGTGGTGGCGACCAAGTACCTGCGACTGGTCGAGGCGCGCCCACACCTCGACATCGCCGCATCTGTCCGGTCGCGCGCCGAAGCTGCGACCCAGCATCGGCTGGCGTGACCACACCACGGAGCACGGGCAAACGACTATCCGCCGTGACCCGGCGCTGGATGCCCGTCCGCGAACGGGCCTGGTTGTCGCGAGCCTCGGATCCGGGAGCCCTGTCTACCTTTCCTTGCGTTGAATTTTACCGCTCCAGATGGACGGGGGCTAGCGAGAGAAAGAACTTCCCCACCCGGGATCCGGACTCAGTCTTCTAATCATCCAATCAGCAAGTTTCTTGGCCATCTCATACAAGTCCAAAGCGCGACGATCCCCCAGTCCATCGCTTTGACCGTGAGCGATGGCGTGCCGCTTGGTGATTAGCGCCCCTAGGTCATTGCCGAGTTCGCCGTTTCCCTCGCTGAGCATCAGTTCAAACTCCTCGACGAATCCCGCATCGAACCGTCCCAGCGTGGTGCGAATGTTCTCGACCGAGGGGTTGATGCTCCGACTCAGCCATGAAAGAGAGTAGGACCGAGCGGTTCCATACGACAGCTCCTGAAGATGCCCCATCGCACAACGATGCATGACCTGTTCAAGGTAGCCGCAAGACCGAACAACGAGAAATCTCACGAGCCACACCTGTTCGTCAACCGTCCGATGCGCTGGCCGCTCGCGAACAGATTCGGCGAGTTCGTCGAGCGACCGCTCCAGGGAGAGGAGATCCGGCGGGGGCCACCGGAGGCTCTTGGTCATTTGGCAAACGCTGCTGTCGCGATACGAAGCCGATTCCGCACATTCTCCTCAGTGTCGGTTTGTGTGGAAGTCGCCTCGGTGAACTCACGGTTGGCGCGTAGTGCCTTGAGACTGTCCTTGACCTCATCGGGGGTGATGGAACCTGCCGAAGCAACGCTTCGCATCGCTCCAACCATCACAGCGTCGAAGGTTGCAACATTCAAACGGGCACGGGGAGGGCGCAAATACTCCCGCGCACCAGCCTCGTCAAGAGCTGTGATCGCCTTGGTGAAGTGCTGACGGATGTCTTCTGCTGGAAGCTTGCTCAATGAGCGATGCCGCCCCAGGAAGGTGTTGAGGAATCGCTTGAGGGGCCTGAAGTACTCCTCCGAACTCACATAGAGCGCGACGACTCGCAAGAGGAGTTCATGATCGCGGACCCTCGGTGACACAGAACCGTAGATGTGTCGCCACGATTCGATCTCATTCAACTCGCCGAGGAAGTCCACAAACTGGCCGGGATAAAGCGCGATGCGAATCTCGTGTGGAGTCAACTGAGTGCCACCCGAGTTGAGCCGTTCGAAGATCTGGTAAATGGACTCGCGAGACTCGGCGCTACCGTCCGTCTTCACGATCGTCGCCTGAATGAAACTGTTGTCGAGCGTACGCTTCTGCTCGGGATCTAGAGTCTTATACGTAAGGCCCTTGAACTCTTCGGCGACATTTTCAAGTGAGAACTCCCGCTTGCGGTGCAAGCCGTTGTAGAACGCTTGCAGGGTGCGCAGACGCTGTTGCCCGTCGAGCACCAGGTACCGCTTGTCCGCCTGCTGAACGAGCATAATCCCAGGAACGGGAAACCCGAGCAATAAAGATTCGATAAACCGGTCCATCTGCGGACGCGTCCAAACGAAGCTCCGCTGGAACGCGGCGAGCTCGACTTCCTCGTCCCCGTGCCCGAAGCTCGGGATAACGATGTCTTGCCTATTCAGACGCCTCACGAGTCCCTCGGCGTCAAAATCAGTGCCTTGGTAACTCACTGCTTCCGCTTCACCCTCAGATTCGACAGCGGCCTCCCGCTCCTCGTCTGTCAGGTCGTCAGGATCCACAGCTGACAGATCCTGATCATCGTCGATCTCGCTGGCTGTGGGACTGTCCATGCTCATGTGGCCAAGACTATCGGCCCTAGCAGATCCCAGACCGGCGAGGATCTAGTGTCGCGCGTCGTAAGTGACCTGATGGTTGGCGTTCGAGACGATGAGGCCATCCGCCGCGGCGTCTTCCAGTCCGCCCCCACCTCAGTGCCAGGATCCGCGCCCTCATAGCGCCTGGAGCGACCGCTCCCACCCCTTCGCCTGATCCAAGGCCGCCGAACAAGTCCTCGCGAACGCCAACCCTCAGGGAACCTCAAGGACGAGCTTCTAGATCGACGGCCGATCGGGCAGTTCCCGTTGGCTCTCTCGCTCCCCGGTGAGGCCGGAGTACGACTGCCGCCCTTCTAGCGCTGTCCGGGGCTGCAAGGCAGCGCGCACACGCTTGAGCTGGTCACGCTGGGTCAGCGTGGTGGGTGGCCCGCCAAGCAAGCTGTTTTCGGTTACTTCGTATATGTCCCGGTAGGCGGCCACAGCGATGACGGTAGCCTGCCAGTCAGGCGCACCGTGCCCCTGTGGGCGTGGCGGCAGGCGCCGAGGCCAGACTTCGCCGTTGTGTAGCGCGTTCTCGGCGAGTGTGCGCGCGCGGTGTTCGATGAGTTCAGCGCGGCGGTCGAGTGCTTCGCGTACGTCGTCCGGCAGTGGTCCCTGGGCTCGTGGGATGAGGCCGACGATCCGGTTCCGCCCGATGTTGGCGTGTGTGGCTGCGTGGGTGAGTCGGTCGTGCAGGACGGCAGCGATGTCGTCGGCGTCGTAGAGGCTTCGTGCGGCGGCGAGCCGGGGCAGGAGGCGTTCGACGTGGTGTCCGTCCGCTTCAGCGCGGCGTAGCTCCGCACACAGCGCCCCGAAGGCGTCGGAGTCCACGGCCTGGGCAATAGCGTCCCTCGTAAGGCCCTCTCCGGCGAGGGTGTGCGCGACCAGGCGTGTCCAGCGGGGTCGTTGGGCGTGGTTGGCGATGGTGTCGTACTCGGCGGCGAGCTGCGCGATCGATCCCCAGTGGTGTTCTTCGTCGCGGCGGGCCTGGTGTGCGGAGGGCTCGGCACCGATCCGGTGCAGGATGCCGGTCAGGATGGTGCGGGCGGCGTCGAGGTCGGGCCGGTCGGGGTCGAGGTCCGCGCCGATGGTGTGCTGGTGGTTCTGGTTGCGGTCGGGCTGGTCGACGGGCACAAATACGGTGTTCGCGTGGCGGCCTCGGGTGAGGGCGACGTACAGGTTCTCCCGGGCCATGGTGGGGCTGGCGATGGTGTGCGCGGTGTCCACGGTCAGCCCCTGGGCACGGTGCGCGGTGACCGCGTACCCCAGATCTACGTGCTCGGCCACATACGCGGCAGGCAGGTGGACCATGCCGCCGCTGAGATGCACGCGACCGGTGTTGCGAGTGTCGGTGTGCGTGTCGGGGTCGATCCGCTGGGCGGTGACGGACCCGTCGTGGTGGACGGTGGTGATCTGCCAGCGGTCGCCGTTGCGGACCCATCCGGCCTGTCCGTAGCGCAGGGTGCGGTCGTTACGCCGGGTGACGATCAGGTCCCCGGCCGAGGCCCGCACCCGCCCGGCCAGGCGCACGGTCTGCCCGTCAGAGACGCGGCCGGACAGGACGCGTTCGGCGCGGGCACGCCGGTTGAGGTCGTTCATCGTGCCGTTGTCCGGGACGACCAGCACCGACGACAGTCCCGCGTCGGTGTCGGCCTTCCATGCCGTGTACGCGGCATCGGTCATCGTGTCCGTGTCACCCGCCTGGATGCGGTCATGATCCTGATAGGCCGTCAAGACACTAGGGTCACCGTCACGTAGCCGCAGAGACGCGTGCTTCTCCCAGGCGGCGTGGAAGCGGTGCACCTCGGTCAGCGTCGGCACATCCCCGGTCGTGCGGGCGCGTTCGCCGGTCAGGAGGGTCAGGGCTCCGCCGGTCTCCACGGCGGGGAGCTGCGCGGGATCTCCAACGAGCAGCACCTTCGCGCCGGCCTGCACGGCGGCGAGGGTGAGGCGGTCCAGGGTGTGCGTGCCGGCGAGGGATGCTTCGTCCACGATCACCAGTTGCCCCGCCTCGAACTGGGCGTGGTTGTGGTGGTGGCGGGTGAGCCACATAGCGGTGTTCTCACACTCGATCCCGAGCTCCGTCGCCAGCACGTCAGCAGCAGCCGCGGACGGCGCCAAACCGACGACGGTTCCGGGGCCGTGCTGTCCTTCCCACAGGGTCCGCAGCGCGCGCAGGGTGGTGGTCTTCCCGGTCCCGGCCGGACCCACCAGCAGGTCCAGGCGGCGGCCTGAGCCAGTGACCACTGTGATGGCATCGGCCTGCGAGGTGTCCAGTGCACCGTCGCGCACCCCGTCGTTCAGGACGATCCGCAGCAGGTCGCCGGGCAGGCGGGGTGCGGTGCGGTCATCCATGAGGGCGAGAAGGCGTTTCTCGGCGTCCAGGACGGCCTGGGAGGTGAACACGGTCGAGTGCTTCGGCCGTAGGGAGCTGGTCCCGTCCGCGAGCTGCATCGCGACCGGTGTGGGTGCCAGTTCGGGCGGAGTCAGGGTGACCGAACCGGTCTCGGCTGCCGTGACGATCCGGGTGACGACCTCAACGCGGTCCTGGTGGGTGGTCATGCGCCAGTGCATGGTCTGGCGTTCGGCTTCGGCCCACAGGTTCCAGTGCTTCCAGGTGGCCTTCTTGTCCCCCACCACGCCGAGGACGACGGAGGCGGCCATGTCCACCACCTCTTGGGGGACATCGGCGGCTGTGAACACCTGCCCAGGGTCGGTCAGGGCGGCAGACAGCAAGCCTTGTGCCCACTCGGTGGGGTCCTGGCCGAGGATGCGTCCGGCCCGCTCGCGCCACTGCGCGGTCAACTCCTCCAGCGACTTGATGGTCTTGGGTGGGCGGGTCTCCAGGTTGGCCTGCTCACGCAGCCGGTTGATCGTGCCCGACGACGGGGCACGCCCGTGCTTCTCCCGATACTCGTTGATGAGCTGGTCGGCGCAGTGCTCGATCTCCGCCGAGCGGTTGGAGAACTCCTCGATCAGCTCGTCGCTCACGCCGATGATCTCCATGCGCGGGCTGCGGTCCTTGCCCCGCACACGCCGCTCCCATTGCACACCCAGGGCCGCGGTCAGGCGGTCGGCCAGGACCGCGTTGTAGTGCTCGCTGAACGCTACGTTCGCGTTGAACAACGCCCGCGAGTCCAGCGTGCGCCATTTCCCGTCGATGACCGTGCGGATCTTGTTCGCGATCACCAGGTGCGTGTGCAACTGCGGGTCGTGCGCCCGGGAGTCCCAGTGGTCATACGCGGTGGCGATCACTCCGGTGACCTCGGCTTGCATGATCGACCCGTCCCCGGCGTCGGTCCCCATCCGGGTGGCGGCGATGTGCTCTTCGATGAACCGGACGGTCTCAGCCATTGCCGCCCGATGCGCGCCCAAGATCACGGCCTGCGTGTTGCGGCCGGACAGACCCCACAGCACCGACACTGACTTGGTCGGGGAGAACGTCAGATCGAACCCCGCGACCGCCTTGCGGGGGCCGGCCCAGGTCTCGTCCTGGATGATCGCGTCCACCGCGGCCTTCCGGTCGACCGGACTCAAGTCCGGGTCCAGGGCACTGGTCCGGGTCTCGATCCGCTCCCGCAACGGGGCGATCTTCGGATAGGCCCGCCCGAGGGGTTCGGTCGTGACCGGATCCCGCCCGGCTTCAAGGAGGCGCTGAAGTTTGGGTGGTCGTAACAGGGTCCCCGGCCGTCAGTGCACCGCCGCCGAGGTCGGTCACGCCGCTTCCGAGCCAGTAGCCCTGCGGGGTCCCTACGGCTGTGTAGTACGCGGTGACCGGGTCGAGGCCGAGACCGTCACCCAGGCATGGGGCGTCGCAGTCGGCGTTGGCTACCGACTCGGTCAGGTACTCGGTGCCGTTGCCGACGCTCATCGGATGGATGGTCACCGTCATGACCGAGCACCACCCCGGGGACGTGCGGACGGCGGGCGCGGGCGGGTGCGCGCCCGGGTGCGCACGTGGCGCGCCAACGGCGCCGAATCGCACCAACGCCAACGGCCCCGTCGCTCCTCAACTGCCTGAGGTGTGCTGCGTTTCCTGGCGACCCACAACCCCTCGTTCGTCGCCGCCTGCCTGCACCTAGCCAGCCGCATGCCGCAGCTCGTGCCGCTGCCGCAGTTCCCTGCGCGTGCCGTAGCCGTCCAGTTCGCCGCGCCGTCGCGCTGCTCGTTCGCGCACGCCGGGCAGGACGGAAAAGCGGGCCGGAGCACCCGCCCCACCCCGTGCACCCGGACGATGGCGCGCTCCGCAGCGGCGGCGGACATCTCAGGGCGTAGCGCCGAGACCGACCGACGCGGGCCGATGGCGTTGCCACCAACGAGAACGGGACCCGGACACCGAAGTGTCCGAGCCCCGTTCATCCGCCTATCCCACAAGGAGTCAGGCCATCGTGTGCTTGGCACCAGCCGCCTCCTGCGCAGCCAGCCACGCCAGCACCTTCGAGCGCCGGTAGACCACCCGGCGCGGGCCAAGCCGGAACGACTCCGGGCCATGACCGACGTACCGCCACCAGCGCAGCGTGTTCTCAGGCACACCCAGGAGTTCAGCCACCTCCCGGGTGCGCAGCAACGGATCTGACTCCATGAAGACCACTTCCCCTAGTCGTAGCAAACTTGAAAGTCAAGTACACCACAGTGTCTAGTGGCTGTAAACAAGAATTGCTAGTACGGTTGGTGTATGGCAGAAGAACGAGACATCAACGTCGGCACGAACGTGGCCCGCTACCGGGGACCACGCACCCAGCAAGCCATCGCGGACGCGATGCGCGAACGCGGATGGAAGTGGTCCCAGGCCACCATGTGGGCGATCGAGAAGGGCGACCGGCCCGTGCGCCTGGTCGAGGCCGTTGACCTTGCCGTGGTCCTCCAGATCTCGATCGAGGACCTGCTGGCCATGCCATCGGTCGCGCAGTCCGCCCGCGACGCGATCGACGCCGCCGAGGAAGTCCTAGCCGCGCACCAGAAGGCCGTCCGGGCGATCGACACGCTCAACGAAGCACACGAAGACCTCCGGACAGCCCTCGACCGCGCTTGCGCGTTCCCCGAGTGGCAGCCCGACAAGGTCCAGACGGGCCTGATCGAACAGGCACTCGGGAGCGTGACCGAGACCGTGGCCGACGTCGCGCGCATCCGCAGGGATCGAAGCGTGACAGGCAACACGCAACGCAAGGCGATCGACAACCTGACCAACGCCCATGGCACGGCGTTCTCGCCTGACGCCTGGCGCGCCGAACGCGGCGTGGAGCTGATCGAATCCCACCCGCCCACACCCGAAACGACCTGAAAGAGCCGCACACCCGAGAGGAAGGGACACCGATGGCCTCCATCAAGAAGAGACCGAACGGGAAGTGGCGAGCCCGCTACCGTGACGAAGCCGGCCACGAGCACGCCCGGCATTTCGACCGCAAGACCGATGCCCAGACCTGGCTCGATGAAGTCACGGCGACCATCGTCACCGGGATCTATGCGGACCCACGCGCAGGCCGGGTCACGTTCCAGGCGTACTTCAAACAGTGGGCCGCCCGTCAGGTCTGGGTGAACGGAACCGATCGCGCTATGGCTCTTGCCGTCGCCTCAACCACCTTCACGGACACGCCCATGAAGTCCGTCCAGCGCTCGCATATCGAGGGCTGGATCAAGAAGATGACGACTGACGGCCTGGCGCCGGGAACGGTCAAGACTCGCTACAACAATGTGCGTAGCGTCTTTCGAGCCGCTGTACGAGACAAGATCATCGGAACTGACCCCACGACCGGAGTGACGCTTCCTCGGATGCGGCGTACCGAGCACGCCCTGACCATTCCGACAGCAGAACAGGTCGGAAAGCTGATCGCCTCGGCCGAGTCACCGTTCAAGCCGTTCATCGCGCTGTGCGCGTTTGCGGGGCTTCGACTCGGCGAGGCGGCCGGGGTCAAGGTGGGCGACATCGACTTCCTGGGACGGACGCTTCATGTGACGCGGCAGATCCAGCGCGAAAACGGCCGAAAGATCGAGATCAGGCCGCCGAAGTACGGATCCGAGCGCGACGTCTACATCCCCGACGAGCTGACGACGATGCTCTCAGCCCACATCAAGAAGCACGGCACCCACGGAGACGGATGGCTCTTCGTCGGGGCAGGTGACGACCCACCGCACCAGAACACCGTGGGCTATCGCTGGCGCACGACCGTCGCCAAAGCCAAGGTCACCGGCTTCACGCTCCACGACCTCCGGCACTTTTACGCGTCGGGCCTGATCGCCGAGAACTGCGACGTCGTCACCGTCCAGCGGGCGCTCGGACATGCGTCCGCCACGACCACGCTCCGCACGTACGCCCACCTGTGGCCGACAGCGGAGGATCGCACCAGGCGCGCCGCGGGCTCTCTCATGCAAACCGCACTCGCTCCTACTGCGGACTCCTCGCGGACTGCCAAGGCGTAAAACGCCCTGACCTGCACCTAATACCGCAGGTCAGACGTTGAACCGGAACTCCACCACGTCCCCGTCCTGCATCACATAGTCCTTGCCCTCGATCCGCGCCTTCCCGGCCGCCTTCGCCGCCGCGACCGACCCGGCCTCGACCAGGTCCTCGAACGAGATGACCTCGGCCTTGATGAAGCCCCGCTCGAAGTCGGTGTGGATCACACCGGCCGCCTGCGGTGCCGTCCAGCCCTTGTGGATGGTCCAGGCGCGGGCCTCCTTCGGGCCGGCCGTGAGGTAGGTCTGCAGACCGAGGGTCTCGAAGCCGACCTTCGCGAGCTGGTCCAGGCCCGACTCGTCCTGGCCGGTCTCGGCCAGCATCTCCGCGGCCTCCTCGGGCTCCAGCTCGACGAGCTCCGACTCGAACTTGGCGTCCAGGAAGATCGCCTGCGCGGGGGCGACCACCTTGCGCAGCGCCTCCTGCGAGGCGGTGTCCGCCAGGCCGGCGTCGTCGGTGTTGAAGACGTAGATGAACGGCTTGGCCGTCATGAGCTGCAGGCTCGCGATCTCGGCGAGGTCCAGGCCGGCGTCGGCGGCGCCCTGGTACAGCGTGATGCCCTTGTCCAGGATCTCCTGGGCCTTCTTCGCGGCCGCGTACAGGACGGGGTCGCCGCGCTTGATCTTGACCTCCTTCTCCATCCTCGGCAGCGCCTTCTCGAGGGTCTGGAGGTCGGCCAGGATCAGCTCGGTGGAGATGGTCTCGATGTCGCCGGGGGCGTCGGCCGAGCCCTCGACACGCACCACGTCCGGGTCGTCGAAGGCACGCGTGACCTGGCAGATCGCGTCGGCCTCGCGGATGTTGGCGAGGAACTTGTTGCCCAGGCCCTCACCCTCGGACGCGCCCTTGACGATGCCCGCGATGTCCACGAACGACACCGTGGCCGGCAGGATCCGCTGGCTGTCGAAGATCTCGGCGAGCTTGTCCAGCCGCTCGTCGGGCAGCGAGACCACCCCCACGTTGGGCTCGATCGTGGCGAACGGGTAGTTCGCCGCGAGCACCTGGTTGCGGGTCAGAGCGTTGAAGAGGGTGGACTTGCCGACGTTGGGCAGGCCGACGATGCCGATAGTGAGAGCCACGTCGCGCAAGTTTACGTGGACTCGGGCGACGGGGCGGCGCCCGCGTCGATGAGGTCCAGGTCCCGCGTGGCGAACGAATGGTGCTCCCACTCCTCGGACAGCACCACCCCGATGCACTTGCCGACGGTGAACGGCTCCGACTGGTCCATCCACGGCGGCGGCGCGGCCGGGCTGCCGGCCTCTTCGGGCGTGAGCGCGGCGAGGACGTCGCGGACCTCCTGCACCCGCTGCCGCCTGACTTCGAGCACCTCGTCGTACGACGGCGCAGCCGCAGGGTCGATCCCGATCGAACCCGCCCGCGACGAGAACTGCGAGTGTGGAACGCCGGCCGGCCAGAACACGTCGGCGTCCCGCCTGCCCTGCGCACCCCAGCGCAGCCAGCCGTCCGTGCAGCACACGAGGTGGCGCAGGGTCTGCGCGAACGACCACTCGTCGTCGACCGACACGTCCACCGTGCCCGCCGGCATCGACGCGACCCGCTCGTACGTGGACTCCCACATCTGGGCATAGGCGTCCAGGGCCGCGCGGAGCCCGGCCACGGTGCGGTCCTGGAGCAGGGCACGCTCCGGATGGCGTCTGTTCAGCTCGGCCTCGACCAGCGGCGCCACCTCCACGCCGTTGACCCGCAGCCCGTAGATCGCCCCGTCGATGTCGGCGTCGACGAGCTCCACGCCCCGCATCCGGACGCCGTTGAGCACGGCCTCACGGAACTGGGCACCGCTCATGTCGACGTCACGGAAGTGCGCCCCGCGCAGGTCCTCGCCCTCGATGTGCCTCATGACACGGACGCTACGCCGGACCACTGACACACCGTGGCCCGGCAGCGACCGTCACGGGAACGACTGGACCTGCTGGAGCAGCTCCGGCAGGCGCCTGTCGTACACGCGGGCCCCGAACCGCACCCCGAGAACGAGCATCAGCGCCCCGTAGAGCACGCCCAGCACCAGCGTGGCGACACCCCACACCGCGCCGCCCAGCACCAGCGCCGCGATCCCCACCGCGAGCACGGGGACGGACAGCCCCAGGGTGATCACGAACCCGAGCCCCTGGGAGACCAGCGTGGCGACCGCAGCTCCCTGCGGGGACTTGAGGGGGCTCTCCCCCGGCTTGGCCACCGGGTACACGAGCCGCGCCGAGACCGCGCACGACACCGCGGTACTGACCAGCAGGAGCCCGAGGGCCAGCCCCAGCAGAGGCAGCAGCAGGTGCCAGGAGTCGGCCACCCAGACGGTGGCCACCACCGTGATCGCCGCGACCAGCGGGGCCACCAGCAGCATCGGGATGGCCCGGCCCCAGCGGTCCGCCTTGCCGTCGACGCCCGCGGCGACGTGCAGCGCGAACGCGGTGTAGTCGTAGCCGATGTCGTTCGAGATGCTGAAGCCGAGGATCCACGCCACGAACGGGCCGGTGGCCAGCAGCATGAAGTAGTTGCCGGTGCTCTGCGTAGTGAAGTAGATGATGACCGGCAGCAGCGGCACGACGGCGATGGACCCGGAGTAGCGCGGGTCGCGCAGCCAGTAGGTGGCGGTGCGCGCGGCGACGCCCCAGGTGGGCGAGAACCGCACCAGGCCGAACGCGCCCAGGCCCTTCGCCCGGCCGCCCCCGCCGTCTCCGACGGGCGGGCTGACCAGGGCCCTGCCCAGCGCCCGGTCCCAGACCAACCAGCCCAGGGCGATGGTGCCGAGCGCCACGGCGAGCCGGCCGGCCAGGCCGAGCCAGTCGCCGTCGTGCGCCGTGCTCGCCAGCGACCATGCCGCGCCGAACGGCGTCCAGCCGACGACGCCGGCCGCCTGCTCGAACATCGGCCGGAGCTGGTCGCCGACGCTGCCGTCGACCGAGACCTCGAACCCGTTGGAGAGCGACGAGATGAGCGGGCCGATCATCACGACCAGCACCAGCGCGACGATCATGACCACCTCGCGGTAGCGCCGCGACTCCAGCACGGGTGCGAGCGCCGTCGTGATGGCCCGGGACCCGATGACGCACGTGGCCACCCCCAGCACCGCGCCGATGAGTGCGACCAGGAGCACGCCCGGTTCCAGCACCCAGGCGAAGGCGGTGCCCAGCGCGAGGAGCACCGTGGCGAACCCCGGCACCGAGATCAGCCCCGCGACGGCCAGTCCCGCCACGAGCGTGCGCCGCGGGATGGCGAAGGTGGTGAACCGGTGCGGGTCCAGGGTCGCGTCCACCCCGAAGGCGAAGATCGGGATGATCCACCAGCCCAGCACCGTGAGCGCCCCGCCCAGCGTGATGGCCAGACCGGCCCAGGCCGGGTCCTCCAGGAAGGCCAGCCCGCCCACGAGAGCCAGCAGGGTGCCGACGACGCCCAGCGCGTACAGCGACGCGATGATCAGGCCGATCGTCTGCCACACGCTCTTGCGGAACGTGTTGCCCATGAGGGTCAGCTTGAGGGTCAGGAACCGCGCAACCACGAGAGCCCCTCCGAGTGCTGACGGCCGCCGACGAGGTCCACGAACCGGTCCTCCAGGGTCTGCTCGCCGCGCACCTCGTCCACGGTGCCCGCGGCCAGCACGTGCCCGCCGGCCAGGACGGCGACGTGGTCGCACATGCGCTGCACCAGGTCCATGACGTGGCTGGAGACGATCACGGTGCCGCCGTTCGCCACATAGCCCTTGAGGATGTCGCGGATGTTGGCGGCGCTGACCGGGTCGACCGCCTCGAACGGCTCGTCGAGCACCAGGGTGCGCGGGGCGTGGATCATCGCGCTGCCCAGGGCGATCTTCTTGGTCATGCCGGCCGAGTAGTCCACGACGAACGTGTCCGCGTCGCCGGCCAGGTCGAACGCCTGCAGCAGGTCGGCGGTGCGCTCGACGACCGTCTCCTTGTCCATCCCCCGCAGCATCCCGGCGTAGGTCAGGAGCTGGCGGCCGGTCAGGCGGTCGAACAGGCGCACGCCGTCGGGCAGGATGCCGAGCGTGGCCTTGGCCTCGTCGGGGCGTGCCCACAGGTCCACGCCGTGCACCCAGGCCGAGCCGAAGTCCGGCCGCAGCAGGCCGGTCGCCATGGAGAGCATCGTGGTCTTGCCCGCGCCGTTGGGGCCGACCAGGCCGTAGAACGAGCCCGCGGGCACGTCCAGGTCGACGCCGGAGACGGCGATCTTCTGGCCGAACCGCTTCCAGAGGCCGCGCACGCTGAGCGCCGCGGTCGGGTCGTGCGGGGGAGGTTCGGGAGCGCCCTGGGTCCCTGTGCTGCCCGGAGGTGCGGGGATCGTCATGGCACCCAACGTAGCCGGGACCTCGGACATCGTGGATCCGACGCGGGGATGAGTGCGGGCGAGAAACCAGGTCCACCTGTGGACGGAGAATCCGGCGGCCGCGGGCCGCCAACCACAAACCGGGCGATTCCGGCCGCCCGGGGTGTCAGCGTGCCGGAGTGTCGGTGGCTCGTGGCAGCCTGTCGCTCATGGACATCGCCGCAACGATTCTGCTGGCCCTCGGCGCCCTCCTCGTGGGCGCGCTGCTGGGGTGGCTCGGTCATGCGCAGCGCATCGCGCCCGCCCAGCGTGAGGCCGACCTGGAGACCGCGCGCCTGCGTGCCCAGGCCGAGTCCGCCGCGGCGCAGATCGCCGCCGCGCACGAGCGGGCCGAGGAACAGGTCGCCGCAGCACGCGAGCGTGCCGCCGAGCAGATCGCCGCGGCGCGTACCGAGCAGGAGAACGCCCGGCGGCAGTTCCAGGCGCTCGCCGGGGACGCGCTGGACGCCAACAGCAAGCGCTTCCTGGAGCTCGCCGAGGAGCGGCTCAAGCGGTCGGCGTCGGCCGGCGAGCAGGCGCTCGCGCAGCGGGAGGCAGCCGTGAAGTCGCTGGTCGACCCGCTGACCAAGGCCGTGGAGCTCGTACGCACCGAGGTGCTCCAGGCGGAGAAGGCACGGATCGAGGGGCAGGGGGCGCTCGTGGAGCAGATGCGCAACGTCGCCGAGGTGTCGGCGGACCTGCGCAACGGCACCGCCGACCTGGTCACGGCACTGCGCTCCTCGCAGACCCGCGGGGCGTGGGGCGAGCTCCAGCTCCGCAAGGTGGTCGAGTCCGCGGGCATGATCAACCGCGTCGACTTCACCGAGCAGGCCCAGGTGACCAGCGAGGACGGCACGCTCCGTCCGGACATGGTGATCAACCTCGCGGGCGGCAAGCGGGTGGTGGTCGACTCGAAGGTGGCCTTCCTCGGCTTCCTGGAGGCCCAGCAGTCGGACGACGCCGCCTACCGCGAGCAGCGGCTCGACGCGCACGTGCGGCACATGCGCAAGCACGTGGACGACCTGGCCGCCAAGAAGTACTGGAACCAGTTCGAGCCGGCGCCCGAGTTCGTCGTCATGTTCGTGCCCGCCGAGGCGTTCCTGTCGGCGTCGCTGGAGCGGTCGCCGGAGCTGCTCGAGTACGCGGCGCAGAAGAACGTCATCATCGCGACGCCCACCACGATGCTCGCGCTGCTGCGCACGGTCGCGTACGCCTGGCGGCAGGAGTCGCTCGCGGAGAACGCGCAGAAGGTGCTCAGCGTCGGCAAGGAGCTGTACGCGCGTCTGGTCACCATGACGGGCCACGTCACCCGGACCGGCCGCGCGCTGGAGACGGCGACGAAGAGCTACAACCAGATGATCGGCTCGCTGGAGCGCAACGTGCTCACCTCCGCGCGGCGCATGGTCGAGCTCGACGTGGTGGACGAGCGGGACAGCGTGGAGGAGCTCAAGGGGGTCGAGGAGGTGCCCCGTCCCATCACCAAGTCCGAGCTGCTGGCCGCGGACGAGGGCGGGATCGTCGCGATCGACCGCGCTCAGGAGACGGACGGCATCCTGGTGCAGGAGCTGGAGGTCACCGAGCTCGCCGTGACCGACAAGCGCGCGCTGGAGGCGGTCGAGAAGGCGTCGACCGACACCGGCTCCGCCCCCGCCGTCGGCCAGGCTGGCTGACACGGCGACGGCCACGGCCAGAACCGTCGGTAGAACGTCAGGAGGTCGGCCACCCGGGGTGGCCGCCCCCAGACGTTCTACCGGCCACGCGCGGCCCCACAGACCAACCCGGTCCCGGGTCGGCGGGCGGTCTCAGGCCAGCGGGAGCTCCGTGCGGGTCTCGCGACGGGGCCGCTTGGGCTCCTCGCCCGCGGCCTTGAGGCCCGCGCGCAGCTCGCGCGGCAGCGAGAACATCAGGTCCTCGGTGGCCGTCCGCACCTCGTCCACGTGGCCGAAGCCGTGGTCGGCGAGGTGGGCGATGACGTCCTGCACGAGGATCTCGGGCACCGAGGCACCCGAGGTCACGCCGACCGTGGTGACGCCCTCCAGCCACTCGTCCTTGATCTCGGTCTTGCGGTCCACGCGGTAGGACGCCTTGGCGCCCGACTGGAGCGCGACCTCGACCAGCCGCACCGAGTTGGACGAGTTCGCGGAACCGACCACGATCACCAGGTCGCACTCGGGCGCCAGCTTCTTCACCGCGACCTGGCGGTTCTGCGTGGCGTAGCAGATGTCGTCGCTGGGCGGGTCCTGCAGGGACGGGAACTTCTCGCGCAGCCGACGCACCGTCTCCATGGTCTCGTCGACCGACAGGGTGGTCTGCGAGATCCACACGACCTTCTCGGGGTCGCGCACCACGACCTGGTCCACCTCGTCGGGCGAGTTGACGACCTGCACGTGCTCGGGCGCCTCACCGGCGGTGCCCTCGACCTCCTCGTGACCGGTGTGTCCGATCAGCAGGATGTCGTAGTCGTCCTTGGCGAACCGGACCGCTTCCTTGTGCACCTTGGTGACCAGGGGGCAGGTCGCGTCGATCGTGTCGAGGCTCCGTGCCACCGCCGAGGCACGCACCGCAGGCGACACCCCGTGCGCGGAGAACACGAGCCGGCTGCCCTCGGGAACCTCGTCGGTCTCGTTGACGAAGATGGCGCCGCGCTCGCGCAGCGTCTCCACCACGTGCTTGTTGTGCACGATCTCCTTGCGCACGTACACCGGTGCGCCGTACGTCTCCAGGGCCTTCTCGACGGCGACGACCGCACGGTCCACGCCGGCACAGTAGCCGCGCGGGGCGGCCAGCAGGACGCGCTTGGTCTGGGTCTCAGCAGGACGCTCAGGGCTCGTGACGCTCACGGTCGCCAGTCTAGGGGCGGTGTGCGGAGGGCTTGTGTCGGTGGTGGGTGGCAGGGTTGGACACGTGACGGAACCCACCCTGCGGCCCCAGCCCACCGAGCTCCCCGTGAAGGCACTCGACACCACGGCCACCAGCCCGTGGCCGGTCCGCGTGCTGTCGGAGAAGATCAGGGGCTACATCGACAAGATGCCGCCCGTCTGGGTCGAGGGCCAGGTGGTGCAGTTCAACCACCGTCCGGGCTCCGGCATGCAGTGGCTGACCCTCCGCGACACGGATGCGGACGCCTCCCTGCCGGTGACGATCTTCTCCCGTGTGCTCGGCATGCTGCCGCAGCCGCCCGCCGAGGGCGACCACGTCGTCGTGCACGCCAAGCCGGTGTTCTGGACCAAGCGCGGCACGCTGCAGATGCAGGCCAGCGAGATCAAGGCCGTCGGCGTCGGTGAGCTGCTCGCCCGGATCGAAGCGCTCAAGAAGGTCCTCGCGGCGGAGGGCCTGTTCGACCTCGACCGCAAGCGCCGCCTGCCGTTCCTGCCCGCCGTGGTGGGGCTGGTGTGCGGTCGCGAGTCGAAGGCGGAGCACGACGTCGTGGTGAACGCCCGGGCCCGCTGGCCACAGGTACGGTTCGAGATCCGCGAGGTCGCCGTGCAGGGCGTCAACGCGGTGCGCGAGGTGTCGGCCGCGATCGCGGAGCTCGACCAGGACCCGGCAGTGGACGTCATCGTCGTCGCCCGCGGCGGCGGCTCGGTCGAGGACCTGCTGCCGTTCAGCAACGAGTCGCTGGTGCGCGCCGTCGCGCAGGCCCGTACGCCGCTGGTCAGCGCGATCGGGCACGAGACGGACGCCCCGCTGCTCGACCTGGTCGCCGACTACCGCGCCTCGACCCCCACCGACGCCGCGAAGCGCATCGTGCCCGACGTCTCGGAGGAACGGCTCCGGCTCACCCAGGCCCGCAGCCGCATGCGCGGCGCGGTCACGGCGATGCTGGACCGGGAGCAGCACGGCCTCGACGGCGTCCGCTCCCGCCCGGTGCTGGCCGCACCGCAGACCATGCTGGAGTCGCGCGAGCGCGACGTGGTCCAGGCGCTCCGGCACAGCCGCCACGCGCTCAACTCCCTGCTGCTGCAGGCGAGCGGTGAGATCGGTCGGCTCGGCGCCCAGGTCAGGGCGCTCTCCCCCGCCTCCACGCTGGAGCGCGGCTACGCCGTCGTCCAGCGCTCGGACGGCCACGTGGTCCGGCGGCCGGACGACGTCGAGGTCGGCGCCGATCTGCACGTACGCCTGGCGGAGGGAGCACTGGACGCGAGGGTCACGGCCAAGCCCTAGGGCTGCGGGACGGCACCCGAAAGTCTCTCCGGATAACGGCCAGAACCTGACCGCTACCCGCGACACAGTAGGTGTCATGACCGAGAACACCGCCCTCGTCCCCTTCCGCATCGACGTGCCGCAGGCCGACCTCGACGACCTGCACGACCGGCTCGCGCGCACCCGCTGGCCGCTCCCCGTCCCCGGCCGCGAGGACCGGACGGACTTCAGCCGCGGCATCCCGCAGGCGTACCTGCGGGAGCTCGCCGGGTACTGGCGCGACGGCTTCGACTGGCGTGCCCAGGAGGCGCGGCTCAACGAGTGGGAGCAGTACACGACCGTCGTCGACGGGCAGACGTTTCACGTGGTGCACGTGCGCTCGGCCAACCCGCAGGCCACGCCGCTGATCCTGAACCACGGCTGGCCGGGCTCGTTCGTCGAGTACCAGCGGCTGGTCCCGCTGCTGACCGACGCGTTCCACGTGGTCATCCCGTCGCTGCCCGGGTTCGGGTTCTCCACCCCGCTGTCCGGCACGGGCTGGGAGCTGGCGCGGACCACCGCGGCGTACGCCGAGATCATGACCCGGCTCGGGTACCAGCGGTTCGCCGCGCACGGCACGGACATCGGCGCGGGGACCGCCGGCCGCCTCGCGGCGCTCTACCCGGACCGCGTGATCGGCACCCACACCGGCAGCGACGGCCGGGCACTGGCCATGGTCGGCGACAAGTTCCCCTACCCGGACGGGCTGACCCAGGACGAGATCGCCCAGATCGAGGCGGTCCGCGCCACCGACCAGGCCGAGCGTGGCTACTTCGAGATGCAGAACCACCGGCCCGACACCATCGGGCCCGCACTCACCGACTCCCCCGTCGCCCAGCTCGCCTGGATCGCCGAGAAGTTCCAGACCTGGACCAACGGCGCCCACGCCACCCCGGACGAGGCGGTGGACCGCGACCAGCTCCTGACCAACGTCAGCCTCTACTGGTTCACGCGCAGCGGGGCGTCGAGCGCGCAGTTCTACTACGAGTCCGAGCACTCGGGGCTCGGCTGGGTCGCGCCGTCGAACGTGCCCGCCGGCTGGGCCGTGTTCGACACGCACCCGCTCATGCGCCGTGCGCTGGACCCGTGGAACGCGATGAGCCACTTCAGCGAGTTCACCGAGGGCGGCCACTTCCCGGCGATGGAGGAGCCGGCGCTCCTGGCGGCCGACATCCGCGCCTTCTTCGGCGGCCTGCCGTCCGCGTGAGCGCTGCCGGTCAGGAGCGGCGGGCGACGAAGACCCACTCCAGGCCGGGACGGTCCGGGGCGTCCAGCACCTGCTCGACCACGAAGCCGGCGGCGTCCAGCGACTCCTCGATCTCGTCCCGCTCGCGGAAGCGCAGGGTCGAGACCGAGGTGACCACGTCGCCGTCGGGCAGCAGGCCGGGCGGGAAGCGGTAGGTGCCCTGGAAGGTGACCAGCGGGAGGTCCACCTCCAGGAGGTCGTTCCACGTCTCGACCTCGCCGACACCGGGGATGACCCGGCGGGCCGACCGGTGCTCGCGCGTCCAGCCGAGCCAGGCCTGCCGTTCCGGCACGCGGGTCTCGAACACGAGGACGCCGCCGGGCCGGAGTGCGGCGTGGATCGCGGTCAGGGCCCGAGCCCAGTCCTCGTCCCCCGTGAACACCTGCGCCACGTTCCCGGTCATGGTGGCGAGGTCGGCCGCGAGACCGAGGGCCCCGACGGTGTCGGCACCGCCCTCGACCCACCTGACCGCCTCGGCGCCCGGCTTGCCCCGGGCCACCTCCAGGGACGCCGCGGCCGGGTCGACGCCGGTCACCTCCAGCCCTCGCGCGGCGAGCAGCAGGGCCAGCACGCCGGTGCCGCAGCCGACGTCGAGCACCGTCCGCGCACCGAGCCGCTCGGCGAGGCCGACGTAGAGGTCGAGGTCGCCACGGTCGTCGTCGAACGCGTCGTAGAGCCGGGCGAGGCGGGGATCCACGAAGATCGGGTCGGGTGTGGTCATGACCACCATGTTCACCCGTCGCTGGACCGACCCCAAGGCCATTTCGTCACGTACCGTCGTCGGGTCGGGCCGAGGAGCCGGGCTAAGGAGCGCACGATGACGAGTGATGTGGGCACGCTGGACGACGCGGCGGAGGCGTTCGGGGTTGCCCGGCGCCGCCTGTTCGGCATCGCGTACCGCATGCTCGGGTCGGCGGCCGAGGCCGAGGACGTGGTGCAGGAGACGTGGGTGCGGTGGCAGACGACCGACCGCTCCGTGGTCCGCAACCCGCAGGCCTTCCTGACGACGACGGCGACGCGGCTGGCCATCAACGTGCTGCAGAGCGCGCGGTCGCGTCGCGAGACGTACGTCGGGCCCTGGCTGCCGGAGCCCGTGGACACGAGCCAGGACCCCACGCTCGGCGCCGAGCGCGCCGAGGCGCTGGACGTCGCGGTGCTGGTGCTGCTGGAACGGCTCACCCCCACGGAGCGTGCCGCCTACGTGCTGCGTGAGGCGTTCGACTACGGGTACCCGGAGATCGCCCGGATCGTCGACACGACCCCGGCGGCCGCACGCCAGCTCGTGAGCCGGGCCCGCAAGCACATCGCGTCCGAGCGGCGCAACACCGTGGACCCCACGGAGCGCCGCGCGCTGCTGGAGGCGTTCCTCGCCGCGGCACGCGCCGGCGACGTGCAGGGCCTGGAGAGGTTGCTCGCCGAGGACGTCGTGACCCGCGCCGACAGCAACGGCCGGGCCAAGCACGTGGCCCGGGTGGCCGTGGCGGGCCGCGCCAAGGTGGCCCGGCTGCTGTCCACCTTCGCGGAGGTCTTCTGGGCCGGCATCACCACGCGGCCGATCGCGGTCAACGGCACGGAGGGCTTCGCCATGGAGCGCGACGGCGAGCTGATCGGCGTGCTGGCCGTGTCCGTGACCGACGAGGGTGTGCGAGAGCTGATGTGGCAGATGAACCCCGACAAGACGGAGCCGCTCCGGCGGGCCTGGGGGGACCAGGCCGCGCCGGAGGACGGGGCGGGGCCGGCTACGCCTGAGCCGCCCGCCACTGCTCGTAGCTGACCTCGCCGAGCTGGGCCTCGCCCAGCGGCACGAGCTCCTTGTCCTCGAGCCGCGCACCGAAGTAGGTGGCGTCGAGGTCGGTCCGGACCTCGCGCTCGTCGCCCTTGGCCGCCAGGTGCTTGCGCACGATCTCGTCGAAGCCGAACACCTCGGGACCGGCGATCTCGATGGTGGCGTCCAGCGGCGTGCCGGCAGCGGTCCGGGCCACGAAGCGCGCGACGTCCGCCGACGCGATGGGCTGGAACCGTACGGGCGCGACATGGGTGACGCCGTCGACGGTGGCCTCGTCGGCGATCGCGTTCAGGAACTCGAAGAACTGCGTGGACCGGACGATCGACCAGCCGTTGCCCGAGTCCTTGACGAGGTTCTCCTGCAGCACCTTGGCGCGCATGTACCCGGCGTCGATGCCGTCGGCACCCACGATCGACAGGATCACGTGGTGCTGCACCCCGGCCTTCGCCTCGGCCTCCAGCAGATTCGTCGTGGACGTCCGGAAGAAACGGGTGACGTCCTCCTCGGCGAACGACGGCGAGTTGCTGAGATCGACCACCACCTGGGCGCCGTCCAGCGCCTCGGCCAGGCCCTCGCCGGTCAGGGTGTTCACGCCGGTCTGCGGCGAGGCCGCCACCGCCTCGTGCCCGTGCTCGGTCAGGTTGCGGACGACCTGGCTCCCGACGAGGCCGGTACCGCCGATGACCACGATCTTCATGGTGTGCTCCTTCTGGGTTCCGCGCCGTGCGCGTGACGGGCCGACCGGCCCGTCACGCGTTCGACCGGGAGCACCCCGGATCTGTGACACCCCCGCACGGCACGTACCCCGGACGGCCTACCGCTCCCGCTCGACCCGCCGCTCGTCCCACACGGGTTCGGCGGTCTCGCGCACCACACCGTCCGACCCGAAGACCAGGTACCGGTCGAAGGACCGCGCGAACCAGCGGTCGTGCGTCACGGCCAGCACCGTCCCCTCGAACGACTCCAGACCCTCCTGCAGGGCCTCGGCCGACTCCAGGTCGAGGTTGTCGGTGGGCTCGTCGAGCAGCAGGGCGGTGGAGCCGGCGAGCTCCAGCAGCAGGATCTGGAAGCGTGCCTGCTGCCCGCCGGACAGCCGGTCGAAGGGCCGCTCGGCCGCGGCGCTGAGCTCGTAGCGCCGCAGGCGGGCCATCGCCTTGCCCTTGTCCTGCGCGTGCTCCTCCCACAGGATGTCGAGCAGCGTGCGGCCGAACAGCTCGGGGTGGGCGTGCGTCTGCGCGAAGTGGCCGGGCACCACCCGGGCGCCGAGCTTCCACGAGCCGGTGTGGGCGACGTCGCCGCCCGCGAGGAGACGCAGGAAGTGCGACTTGCCGGACCCGTTCGAACCCAGCACCGCCACCCGCTCGCCGTAGAAGACCTCCAGGTCGAACGGCTTCATGAGCCCGGTCAGCTCCAGCCCCTCGCAGGTCACGGCCCGCAGGCCCGTGCGCCCGCCGCGCAGGCGCATCGTGATGTCCTGCTCGCGGGGCGGCTCCGGCGGCGGGCCGGCCTCCTCGAACTTGCGCAGCCGGGTCTGGGCGGCCCGGTAGCGCGAGGCCATGTCGGGGCTGTTCGCCGCCTGCTGCCGCAGCGTGAGCACCAGCTTCTTGAGCTGGGCGTGCTTCTCGTCCCAGCGTCGGCGCAGCTCCTCGAACCGCGCGAACCGTTCGCGCCGTGCCTCGTGGAACGTGGCGAACCCGCCACCGTGCACCCAGGCGTCGGCGCCTGCCGGCCCGGGCTCCAGCGACACGATCCGGTTCGCCGCCCGGGACAGCAGCTCGCGGTCGTGCGAGACGAACAGGACGGTCTTCTTGGTGGTCCGGAGCTGCTCCTCCAGCCAGCGCTTGCCGGGCACGTCCAGGTAGTTGTCCGGCTCGTCCAGCAGCAGCACCTCGTCGGTGCCGCGCAGCAGCGCCTCCAGCACGAGCCGCTTCTGCTCGCCGCCGGACATCGTGCGCACCTCGCGGAACTGCGCCCGGTCGTACGGGATGCCGAGCGCCGCCATGGTGCACACGTCCCACAGCGTCTCGGCCTCGTACCCGCGCACCTCGGCCCAGTCGGACAGCGCCTGCGCGTACGCCATCTGTGCGGCCTCGTCGTCGACCGTCAGCATGGCGTGCTCGGCCTCGTCGACGGCGCGTGCGGCCTGCTGCAGGCGCGCGTCGGACACGGAGACCAGCAGGTCGCGCACCGTCGTCTCGTCCCGCACCGACCCCACGAACTGCCGCATGACGCCGAGTCCGCCGCTGACCGTCACCGAGCCGCCGTGCGGCGTGAGCTCACCGGTGATCAGCCGCAGCAACGTCGTCTTGCCCGCGCCGTTGGGCCCGACCAGCGCCGTCGCGCTCCCCTCGCCCACGCGGAACGAGACGTCCCCCAGGAGGGTGCGGCCGTCCGGCAGGTGGTATTCGACGTGCGCTGCTTCGAGATGGCCCATGCGTCACATGGTCCGACGCCGCACCCGCCCGGGCCAAGCTGATTCCGCCACGCTGGTTCCACGGTGACGTCGAACCTGTGGACAACGGACCACGGATGTCGGCGACGTGCTGTTGACTGTCCCCGTGAGTACAGAAGCTGTGACCGGTACCGATCCGACGAAGGACGCCCCCGACGTCGCCACCCTCAGCTACGAGCAGGCACGCGACGAGCTCGTGCAGGTGGTCGGCCGCCTGGAGGCCGGCGGCGAGCCGCTGGAGGCATCGCTCGCGCTCTGGGAGCGCGGCGAGGCCCTGGCCGCCCGCTGCCAGGAGTGGCTCGACGGCGCCCGTGAACGCCTGGCGGCCGCGCAGCAGGCCTCCGGCGGTTCGGCAGGTTCGGCCGGTTCCGCCGACTCCCCGGAGGAGGCCCGGTGAGCGCGCACGTCCTCGCCGTGGGCGAGGCCCTCGTGGACCAGGTGCGCCGTCCCGACGGCTCCACCGCCGACCACCCCGGCGGCAGCATCGCCAACGTCGCTCTCACGCTCGGCCGCCTGGGCCGCGAGGTGCGGCTGGCGACGTGGCTCGGCGCGGACGACCGGGGCGACCTGGTGCGCGGCTGGCTCGCCGAATCGGGCGTGCGCCTCGTCGAGGGCAGCGACGGCGCGGCTCGCACGAGCGTCGCGGTCGCCACCCTGGACGACGACGGCTCGGCCACCTACGACTTCGACCTCACCTGGCAGGTCCCCGCCGCGGCGCTGCCGGGCGGCCCCGGTGCCGGAGCCGACGGCGCGCTGGCCGTCCACACCGGGTCCATCGCGGCGATGCTCGAGCCGGGCGCGACCCAGGTGCGCGAGCTCCTGGAGGCCGCCCGGGCGACGGCGACCACCACGTACGACCCGAACGCCCGGCCCGCGATCATGGGCCAGGCCGACGAGGTCCGCCCGCGCGTGGAGGCGCTGGTGCGCCTGTCCGACGTGGTCAAGGTGAGCGACGAGGACCTCGCCTGGCTGTACCCGGGCTCCGACCCGGTGGCCGTCGCCCGCGAGTGGCAGGCCGGCACGCCCGCGCTCGTCGTGGTCACCCTGGGCGGCAAGGGCGCGGTCGCCGTGTCCGACGCCGGCGAGGTCGAGGTCGTGGCTCCTCAGGTCGACGTGGTAGACACCGTGGGCGCGGGCGACTCGTTCATGGGCGCCCTGATCGACGGCCTGTGGGAGCACGACCTGCTGGGCGCCGGCCGGCGGGCCGCGCTCGACGAGGTCGACGCCGCCACGGTGCGGCAGGTCCTGGAGGGCTGCGTCGCTGTCGCGGCCGTCACCGTGTCCCGGGCGGGTGCCAACCCGCCCCGTCGTGAGGAGGTCGGATCATGAGCTCGGTCCCGATGCCGGAGCGGCTCACGCCGCGTGACGCCTGGGCGCTGCTGCGTTCGGGCAACGACCGTTTCGTCGCGGACGCGCCCGCGCACCCGTCGCAGGGCGCCGACCGGCGCCGCGAGCTCCAGGCCGCGCAGCACCCGCACACCGTGATCTTCGGCTGCTCGGACTCCCGGGTGGCCGCCGAGATCATCTTCGACCAGGGCCTGGGCGACGTGTTCGTGGTCCGTACCGCGGGCCACGTCGTCGACACCACCGTGATCGGCTCGATCGAGTACGGCGTGGACGTGCTCGGTGCGTCGCTCGTCGTGGTGCTGGGGCACGACTCGTGCGGGGCGGTGGCCGCGGCGGCGCACACGCTCGCCACGGGCGAGCAGCCCGGCGGGTTCGTGCGTGCCGTGGTGGACCGGGTCATCCCGTCGATCGCCAGCATCACCTCGGGCGACCAGGCGGCGACCATGGCCCTCCTGTCCGACCAGGACCTGCTGCGCCGGGAGCACGTGAAGCACACCGTCGGGATGCTGCACGGGTACTCGGCCGGGCTCGCCCGGGCCGTCGAGGAGGGCCGGTGCGCGGTGGTCGGCCTGGAGTACGACCTCGCCGAGGGCAGCGCGCGCATGGTCGACGTGATCGGTGACATCGGCGAGGTGCCGCCGGCCGCGCAGGAGCCCCTCGCGGGGTGACAGGAGTCACGCCCTGCGGTGCGTCGCCCGAGCGAGGCTGCGGCACGATAGACCCATGACTGCTGACACCGTCGTCTCGCCGGGCTCCGCCGAGCCCGGCGACACCACGACCGCCTACCGCATCGAGCACGACACCATGGGCGAGGTTCGTGTCCCCGCGAACGCCCTGTACCGCGCGCAGACACAGCGTGCCGTCGAGAACTTCCCGATCTCCGGCACCCCGCTCGAGCGGGCCCACATCGAGGCCCTCGCGCGCGTGAAGAAGGCCGCGGCGACGGCGAACGCGGAGCTCGGCGTGCTCGACCAGGACATCGCGGACGCCATCGTCGCCGCCGCGGACGAGGTCGCCTCCGGCAAGTACGACGGGCACTTCCCGATCGACGTGTACCAGACGGGCTCCGGCACGTCGTCGAACATGAACACCAACGAGGTGCTCGCGACCCTCGCCACGAACGCGCTCGGCAAGGACGTGCACCCGAACGACCACGTCAACGCCTCGCAGTCGTCGAACGACGTGTTCCCCACGTCCGTGCACGTCGCGGCGACGTCGGGCGTCGTCAACGACCTCATCCCCGCGCTGAACCACCTGGCCGACGCGCTGCAGGCCAAGTCGGACGAGTTCGCGACCGTCGTGAAGTCCGGCCGCACGCACCTCATGGACGCCACCCCGGTCACCCTCGGCCAGGAGTTCGGCGGGTACGCCGCCGCGATCCGTTACGGCGTCGAGCGCCTGCAGGCCGCGCTGCCCCGCGCCGCCGAGGTCCCGCTGGGCGGCACCGCCGTCGGCACCGGCATCAACACCCCTGCCGGCTTCCCGCAGCGCGTCATCGCGCTGCTCGCGCAGGACACGGGCCTGCCGCTGACCGAGGCGCGCGACCACTTCGAGGCGCAGTCGGCCCGCGACGGCCTGGTCGAGCTCTCGGGCGCGCTGCGCACCATCGCGGTCTCCGTGACCAAGATCTGCAACGACCTGCGCTGGATGGGCTCCGGCCCCAACACCGGTCTGGGCGAGATCGCGCTGCCCGACCTGCAGCCGGGCTCCTCGATCATGCCGGGCAAGGTCAACCCGGTGATCCCCGAGGCCGTGCTCATGGTGTGCGCGCGCGTGATCGGCAACGACGCCACCGTCGCGTGGGCCGGTGCGAGCGGCTCGTTCGAGCTGAACGTGCAGATCCCGGTGATCGCGCAGGGCGTGCTGGAGTCGATCCGCCTGCTGTCGAACTCGTCGCGCGTGCTCGCGGACAAGACGATCGTCGGCATCACCGCGAACGTCGACCGCGCCCGCGCGCTGGCCGAGTCGTCGCCGTCGATCGTCACGCCGCTGAACCGCGCGATCGGCTACGAGGCCGCCGCCAAGGTGGCCAAGCACGCTGTCAAGGAGGGCATCACGGTGCGCCAGGCCGTGCTCGACCTCGGCTTCGTCGAGCGCGGCGAGGTCACCGAGGAGCAGCTCGACACGGCCCTCGACGTGCTGTCGATGACGAGGCCGCCGCAGGCCTGAGACGCCGCAGGCCCCGGACAGCAGAGAGCGCCTGTCCCGTCCCACCCGCTGATCGGGAGGAACGGGACAGGCGCTCTGCCATGCCGGGTCCAGCAGACCACCGCCGCCCGAGCACCCCGCGCGAACGCAGGCTTCGTCGCTCGATGAGCGGGTCTTGGCACGACGAAACCTACGTTCGGCACCCTGCCGGGTGGGCCGGCGTGAGGTCCGGGCCGGCGTAAGGTCCGGTCAGACCGCCGGCGTCTCGACCGGCGGGGCAGCCTCGGCCGGGGCGGCGCCCTCGGCGTCGTCCTTCTGGGCCTGCAGGATCACGGCAGCGGCGACCGCGGCACCGACGGTGGCGACGGCCGCGACCGAGGCGGCGATGGCGACCTGCGTGGCGACCGTGGCGACGCCCCACTCGCTGCCGGCGATCTCCTCGGCGCGCTCCTGGGCGGCCTTGCGCTGCTCCTTGCCGACCAGGCCGGCGATCAGGCCGGAGCCGTGCAGCAGGGAGATCAGGGTGGCGGTGCGCTCGTCGGGCTCGGCGCCCTCGACGAGCACCTTGGTGAGGTTCGCCCGCAGCGCGGTCTCGTGGCTCGAGTCGGCAGCCGGCCAGCGGGTCACGGGGAGCATGCGGAAGAGCTTGGACTCCTCCTTCTCCAGGATGCCGCGCTCGACGAGCGCCGCCAGGAGGTTCTCCTCGGCGTCCTTGGAGATCGCCTCGACGACCTTGCGCGCCGGGGCGTCCGGCGTGGCGAGCACGGCCTGCAGCGCGGCGTCGAGGGCGATGTGGCCCGCGGGGCTGTTGTCGGTGACGATGATCGTCGCGTCACCGGCCTTCTCGCGCTCCTCCTTGGTGGCACCGGCCTCCGGAGCACCCCGCAGCAGGGTCTTGCGCGCGTCGGAGAGGTCGGCCAGGAGTGCACCGGCGAGGCGAACGCCCAGGTTGTCGACGTTGGCGGTCTTGCCCGTCTCGTCGTCGACGGCGAGCAGCAGGAAGTCTTCGGCTATCAGCATGCCCCGATGCTATATCCGACAAGGGCGACACACCCCTAATTGAGACGATCGCCAGGTTGGCCGTCTCTTTGGTTAGGCTTACCTAAGTCTGCTACTGTCGGTCGTGCACGCATCGAGAGGCGTACCGCGGGACTGCGGGGCTGGGGGGTTCCGTCCGGCGGCGCGCCTCTCGCGTGTCAGAAGTTCCGCACGTGTCAGAAGCTCAGGTCACCGAGGTGGCCTGAGCTTCTGACATGTCGGAGCGTGGGGTCGCCTCAGACGTCCAGGCGTTCCAGCATGTCTGTCACCAGCGCCGCGACCGGCGAACGCTCGGACCGGGTCAGGGTCACGTGCGCGAACAGCGGGTGCCCCTTGAGCGCCTCGATCACCGCCGCGACGCCGTCGTGCCGCCCCACGCGCAGGTTGTCGCGCTGGGCGACGTCGTGGGTGAGCACCACGCGGGAGCTCTGACCGATCCGGGACAGCACCGTCAGCAGCACGTTCCGCTCCAGCGACTGCGCCTCGTCGACGATGACGAACGAGTCGTGCAGGGACCGCCCGCGGATGTGCGTGAGCGGCAGCACCTCGAGCATGTCGCGGGCGATGACCTCCTCGACGACCGCGGGCGAGACCAGCGCGCCGAGGGTGTCGTAGACGGCCTGCGACCACGGGTTCATCTTCTCGGACTCGGATCCGGGCAGGTAGCCCAGGTCCTGACCGCCCACCGCGTACAGGGGCCGGAACACGACCACCTTGCGGTGCTGCTGCCGCTCCAGCACGGCCTCCAGCCCGGCGCACAGGGCGAGCGCCGACTTGCCCGTGCCGGCCCGGCCGCCGAGCGAGACGATGCCGATCTCGTCGTCGAGCAGCAGGTCGATCGCCACGCGCTGCTCGGCCGAGCGGCCGTGCACGCCGAACACCTCCTGGTCGCCCCGCACGAGCTGCACGCGCTTGTCGGCGGTCACGCGCCCGAGCGCGGAACCACCCGGTGAGTGCACCACCATGCCGGTGTGCACCAGGAGCGGGGACGCCGCCTCGACCGTCGCCGGGTCCAGGGCGGCGATCTCCACGGACTCGTTCTCCCAGAGAGCGCCCATCTGCTCGTCGGAGAGGTCGATCTCGCGCATGCCGGTCCAGCCGGAGTCGACGGCGAGCTCGGCCCGGTACTCCTCGGCCTGCAGACCGACCGCCGACGCCTTGACCCGCATCGGCAGGTCCTTGGAGACCACGGTCACGCTGTTGCCCTCGGCAGCGAGGTTGGCCGCCACCGCGAGGATCCGGGTGTCGTTGTCCCCCAGGCGGAACCCGGCGGGCAGGACGGTCGGGTCCACGTGGTTGAGCTCCACGCGCAGCGTGCCGCCCGTGTCCCCCACGGGGACCGGCGAGTCGAGCCGGCCGTGCTGCACCCGCAGCCCGTCCAGCATCCGCAGTGCGCTGCGGGCGAAGTACCCGAGCTCGGCGTGGTGACGCTTGGCCTCCAGCTCCGTGATCACGACGATCGGCAGGACGACGTCGTGCTCCGCGAACCGCAACATCGCCTTCGGGTCGCTCAACAGCACAGACGTGTCGATGACGAAGGTCCTGCGATCGTCACCGACCGCGCCGGCTGCGGCGTCGGCACTCTGGTCGGTCGGACGGGTGGTCGATGCGGAATGGCTCACTGCGGCTCTCCCTCCGGCGCCGAAACGCCGTGACAGCCTCGTCGCTACCTGGCGGGCACCGCCTGTCGGCGGAACCGACCCGGTCGAACCGGGGCTGGTGGATGGGCCGGGCGACCGGCTCGGCGCGCCGCGTCGTGGCGCAGAGCCGGGACCGGCCCTTCTCCACGGAGCAAGCACTCCATAGGTTGGCCTCCCGAAGGGGCGACTGGGTGCCGTCCCTGAACTGGAACCTACGCGCACTGCCATCCTGTGGCCAGAGTTATCCCTCGGCGGGTCGCAAGTTGTCACGAACTGTTCACATGGTGGCAATGGCTTCACCCACGAGTCAAAGAATCGCAAAACTCGCAGGAAGGCGTGCCGTAGCGGGAGGATGGACGCATGCCTCATCTCGCGATCCTGCTGCGCGCCGTGAACATCGGGCCGGGTCTGCGCGTCTCGTCGGCGGACCTGCGCGGCGCCGCCGAGGACGTCGGCCTCGGCGACGCCCGAACCCTCCTGAACAGCGGCAACCTCGTGGTCGCCACGGACGGCGCCGATCCGGGCGACGTCGTGCGGCGCGTGCAGGAGCGGCTGACCGAACGCGTGGGCCGGCCCGTGGCCGCCGTCGGACTGAGTGGTGCGCGGCTGGAGGAGATCGCGCGGGCGAACCCGTTCCCGGCCGCGGCACGCGACGACCCGGCCCGGCTCCAGGTGCACGTCCCGTTCGGCGACGTGGACGCGGCCGGGGTGGCGCGGCTCGACCTGGCCAACGCCGGGCGCGAGATGCTGGCCACGGCCGCGGGCGTGCTGTACGTGCACTACGTGGACGGCATCGGCCGGTCGAAGCTCACGGCGACCGTGATCGACCGGGCCGTGGGCGTGCCCACCACGGCGCGGAACTGGAACACGATCACCAAGCTGCGTGCCGCGTGCGCCGATCCGGGGTCGAGGTAGCGTCGAGGAGGGGTCAGGTAGGGTAAAGATCCGGGCGTGCCGGGAGGCCTGGTCGGTGGAGACCGGGTCGGATCGGTCCGCACCACACGACCTGCAGCAGCCCGAGAGGACGCCCGTTGAGCGGTACCGCCCCTGCCCCCACCCGGATCCAGCGCCTGCGCAAGTGGGTGTCGCGTGAGACGACGGGCGGTGCGCTCCTCATCGGTGCGGCGTTCCTCGCCCTGGTGTGGGCCAACTCGCCGTGGCGGGAGTCCTACCAGGCCCTGTCGGGCACCGTGGTGGGGCCGGCCGCGATCGGTCCGCTGCCCGTCCACCTCGACCTGACGCTCGCGACCTGGGCCGCGGACGGCCTGCTGGCGATCTTCTTCTTCGTGGTCGGCGTCGAGCTCAAGCAGGAGTTCGTCGCGGGGAGCCTGCGCAACCCCAAGGAGGCCGGGGTCCCGATGATCGCCGCGGTCGGGGGCATGGCGATGCCCGCCCTGATCTACGTGGGCGCCCTGCTGCTGCTCGACGAGCCCGGGGCGCTGCACGGCTGGGCGATCCCGACGGCCACCGACATCGCGTTCGCGGTGGGCGTCCTCGCGATCTTCGGCCGCGGGCTGCCCGCCGCCATCCGCACCTTCCTGCTCACGCTCGCCGTGGTCGACGACCTGCTGGCGATCGTCGTCATCGCGATCTTCTACACGAGCGAGATCCACTGGCTGCCGCTGCTGGGCACACTCGTGTGCGTGGCGCTGTACGCCTGGCACGTGCGCTCGCGCGCGCCGCGCTGGTACGTGCTGCTGCCGCTCGCCGTCGTGGCGTGGGCGCTGATGCACTCCTCCGGCGTGCACGCCACCATCGCGGGCGTGCTGCTGGGCTTCACCGTCCCGGCGATCGCCCGCCACGGCGAGCCGACGGCGCGCACCGCCCGGTACGAGCACCGGCTCCGGCCGATCTCCTCGGGGATCGCGCTGCCCGTGTTCGCGTTCTTCGCCGCGGGCGTCTCGCTGGTCGACGGCGGCGGACCCGGCGCCGTGGTCGGTCAGCCGGTGGTCGCCGCGATCGCCGCCGGGCTCGTGGTGGGCAAGCTCGTCGGCGTGCTGGGCACCACGGCGCTGGTCACCCGGGTCACGCCGCTGCGGCTGCCCGACGGCATCGGCGTGCGCGACCTGCTGCCCGTGGGGCTGCTCGCCGGTATCGGCTTCACCGTGTCGCTGCTGATCAGCGAGCTGTCCTTCGGCGACTCCGAGCACACCGACGGCGCCAAGATCGCGATCCTCGGCGCCTCGGTGCTCGCCGCGATCCTGGGCGGCGTCTCGCTGCGCTGGGACGCCCGCCGCGCCCGTACCTCGGACATGAACCTGGACGGGCGGGCGGACGACGTCCGCGCCTACATCGGCGACGCCGAGGACCGCGAGGCGCACTGACCCGGCGCTGAGCCGACGGCGGCGTCAGACCTCCAGCAGCAGCGCCTCACCCTGGCCCCCGCCGCCGCACAGGCCGACGGCGGCCCGGCCACCGCCCCGCCGGGCCAGCTCGTGCGCCGCGTGCACCGCGATGCGCGCGCCGGACGCCCCCACGGGGTGTCCCAGCGCGATGCCGCCGCCGTGCACGTTGACGATGTCGAGCGGCACGCCGAGCTCCTTCGCGGACACCCCGACCACCACGGCGAACGCCTCGTTGATCTCCACGAGGTCGAGGTCGGACGCCGACCAGCCCTCACGCTCCAGGGCCTGACCGATCGCCCGGGCCGGCTGGGAGTGCAGCGAGTTGTCCGGCCCGGCCACCTGGCCGTGCGAGCGGACCGTCGCGAGCACCGGCACCCCAGCCGCCTCGGCCCGGGCGCGCGTGGTGAGCACGAGCGCCGCTGCGCCGTCCGAGATCTGCGACGAGTTGCCCGCCGTCAGCGTCCCGTCGCTCGTGAACGCGGGGCGCAGCCGCGCGAGCGACTCGGGCGTCGTGTCGGGCCGCACTCCCTCGTCGGTGCGCACCTCGACGGGTTCGCCGCGGCGCTGCGGCACCGACACGGGCGCCAGCTCCGCCTCGAAGTACCCGTCCTTCGCCGCGGCAGCGGCACGCTGGTGCGAGGCCGCCGCGATCTGGTCCTGCTCCTCGCGCGACACGAACACGTCGCCGGTGTTGTGCTCCTCGGTCGAGATGCCCATGGAGACGTCGTCGAACGCGTCGGTCAGGGCGTCGTGCGCCACGGAGTCGGCCAGCTCGGCCGAGCCGTAACCGAACCCGGTCCGCGCGCCCGCCAGGATGTGCGGGGCGTTGGTCATCGACTCCTGCCCGCCCACCAGCACCACGGACGCCTCGCCCGTGCGCAGCAGCCGGGCGCCGTCGATGATCGACGTCAGCCCGGACAGGCAGACCTTGTTCACCGTCACGGCCTGCACGTCCCAGGGCACCCCGGCGGCCACGGCCGTCTGCCGGGCCGGGTTCTGCCCCGCGCCCGCCTGGATCACCTGGCCGAAGACCACCTTGTCCACGTCGGCCGCGAGCGCACCCGCGCCCTCCAGCGCCTTGCGTGCCGCGACGGCGCCGAGCTCCACGGCGCTCAGCGCGGACAGCGAACCCTTCAGCCGTCCCTGCGGCGTCCGTGCCGCGGAGACGATCACCACGTCGTCGGCGCCGTGTGTCGCGCCCGAACCAGTGGCGCCCGGACCGGTGCTCGTGGCACCCGTGGGGGCGGAAAATGCGTCACTCATGAGACCTCCTTTGGCCGTTCTTCCCAGCGTATCCCCCGGATTCACCGGCGAGCCCCGCGGTCGAGGGCGCACCGGTCACGCACGAGCTCAGCCCGCGAAGCCGACCAGCTCGACGGCGAGCTCCGGCTCGGTCTTCTCGACGACCTCCTCGGCCGTCACGCCGGGCGCGAGCTCCCGGAGCACCAGCCCGGACGGCGTCACGTCGAGCACCGCCAGGTCGGTGATGATCCGGTTCACCACACCCTTGCCGGTCAGCGGCAGCGAGCACTCGCGCAGGATCTTCGGTGACCCGTCGCGCGCCACGTGCTCCATGAGCACGATCACCCGGCCCGCGCCGTGCACGAGGTCCATCGCCCCACCCATGCCCTTGACCATCTTGCCGGGGATCATCCAGTTGGCCAGGTCGCCCGTGGCCGAGACCTGCATGCCGCCGAGGATCGCGGCGTCGATCTTGCCGCCGCGGATCATCCCGAACGACGTGGCGGAGTCGAAGATCGACGACCCCGGGAGCAGGGTCACCGTCTCCTTGCCCGCATTGATCAGGTCGGGGTCCACGGCGTCCTCGGTCGGGTACGGGCCCACCCCGAGGATGCCGTTCTCGGACTGCAGCACCAGGTGCCGGTCGGCCGGCACGTAGTTCGGCACGAGCGTGGGCAGCCCGATGCCCAGGTTCACGTACATCCCGTCGGCCAGCTCGCGCGCGGCGCGCGCGGCCATCTCCTGTCGCGTCAGTGCCATGGTTCAGCCCTCCTTGCTCGTCGAGGTGCCCGACGGCGTGCCCGACGGCGCGGGCTCCGTCACCGTGCGCCGCTCGATCCGCTTCTCGATGTCGGTGCCGACGTGCACCAGCCGGTGCACGTACACGCCCGGAAGGTGCACGCTGTCCGGGTCGATCTCCCCCGGCTCGACGAGCTCCTCGACCTGGGCGATGCAGACCCGCCCCGCCATCGCGGCGAGCGGCGAGAAGTTGCGCGCCGACCTGTTGAACACGAGGTTGCCGTGCCGGTCGCCGCGCAGGGCGTGCACCAGCGCGAAGTCGGTGCTGATGGCCTCCTCCAGCACGTACTCGGCGCCATCGTCGCCGAACGTGCGCACCTCCTTGGGCGGCGACGCGATCGCCACGCCGCCCGCGCCGTCGTACCTGCGCGGCAGGCCGCCGTCGGCCACCTGCGTGCCCACGCCCGTCCGCGTGAAGAAGGCCGCGATGCCCGCGCCACCGGCGCGGAGCTTCTCGGCGAGCGTGCCCTGCGGGGTGAGCTCCAGCTCGAGCTCGCCCGAGAGGAACTGACGCTCGAACTCCTTGTTCTCGCCCACGTAGGAGCTGGTCATCTTGGCGATGCGCTGCGCGCCGAGCAGCACCCCGAGACCCCAGTCGTCCACGCCGCAGTTGTTGCTCACCACGGACAGGCCGCTGGTGCCCTGCGCCAGCAGCGCCTCGATCAGCGCGATCGGGTTGCCGCACAGCCCGAACCCGCCCACGGCCAGCGAGGCGCCGTCCGGGATGTCGGCCACCGCCTCGGCCGCGCTGGCGACCACCTTGTCGAACCCGGTGCGTGCTCCAGTCATCGTCGACTCCTTCATCAGGTCAGTACCGGCAGGTCGTGCCATGAGCCAGTGTCACACCCCGGGTGCCCGGGGGTCACCGGGCGCTCCAGCCGCCGTCGACGGCCCACGAGGCACCGGACACCATGGCGGCGTCCGGGCCTGTGAGCCAGCCGACCAGCGCGGCCACCTCGTGCGGCTCCACGAGCCGCTTGACCGCGGACTCCGCGAGCATGACCTTCGCCATCACCTCGGACTCACCGATCCCGTGCACCCGAGCCTGCTCGGCGATCTGCTTCTCCACCAGGGGCGTGCGCACGTAGCCGGGGTTGACGCACACGCTCGTGACGCCGTGCTCGCCACCCTCCAGGGCCGTCACCTTGGACAGGCCCTCCAGGCCGTGCTTGGCCGCCACGTACGCCGCCTTGAACGGCGAGGCCACCAGCCCGTGCACCGACGAGATGTTGACCACCCGCCCCCAGCCTCGGGCATACATGCCCGGCAGGGCGGCGCGGACCAGCAGGAACGGCGCCTCCAGCATGATCCGCTGGACCAGCCGGAAGTCGTCCGGCACGAAGTCCTGGATGGGGCTGACGCGCTGGATGCCCGCGTTGTTCACCAGCACGTCCGTGTCCAGCCGCAGGTCGTCCAGGGCCCGGGTGTCGGACAGGTCGACCACCCAGGCCTCGCCGCCCACCTCCTCGGCGACGGCCTTGGCGCCGTCGCCGTCCACGTCCGCCACCGTCACGTGGGCACCGCGTGCGGCGAGCTCGCGAGCGCACGCGGCGCCGATCCCGCTCGCGCCACCCGTCACGAGGGCCCGGCGGCCCGTCAGCGTCAGCTCCATCGTCGGTCCTTCTCCTCGGCCTTCCACCACGTACGCCTCCACCGCTCGTCCTCTCGCCCGCGTGCTCGCGGCCGTGCGGGCCGCCCGGCGGGCCGCCCGGCGGGCTCCCGGCCGCCTGACGACCGGGAGCCCGCGCGACTCAGTCCCGTGCGAGTCCCTTCGCCGCGAGCGCCTGCTCGCGTGCCTGGTCCTCGGCGTCCAGGGCGTGCAGCGATGCGCCCCTGGTCTCGCGCAGCGCGATCGCCGCGACGAGGGTGATGAGGGCGGCGACGCCCATGTAGACGGCGGTGGGCCACCAGGAGCCGGTGTTCTTGAGCCAGGTGGTGGCGAGGATCGGCGCCAGGGAGCCCGCCACGATGGAGGTCACCTGGTAGCTGATCGAGACGCCGGAGTAGCGCATCCGGGTGGGGAACATCTCGGCCATGATCGCGGGCTGCACGGCGTACATCAGCGCGTGGAACAGCAGGCCGGCCATGAGTACGACCAGGATCACCCAGGCGTTCTGGGTGTCCATGGCCGGGAAGGCGAACCAGCACCAGGTGGCGCCGAGCACGGCGCCCGTGATGTACAGCGGCTTGCGGCCCACGCGGTCCGCGAGGCGCCCGACGGCGAGGATCACCACGAAGTGGAACGCGTGCGCGGCCGCGACCACACCGAGGATGCGCGTGGTGTCCATGCCGAGCGCGGTGCCGAGGTAGACGATCGAGAAGCTGACCACGAGGTAGTACAGGATGTTCTCGGCGAACCGCAGGCCCATGCCGGTGAGCACGCCACGCGGGTAGCGCCTGATCACCTCGAGCACGCCGTAGCCCTTGTCGCCCTCGTCGATCTCGGCCTTCGCCTCCTCGTAGATGGGCGCGTCCGAGACGCGGGTGCGCACGTAGTAGCCCACGACGATGACGACGGCGGACAGCCAGAACGCGACGCGCCAGCCCCAGGCGAGGAAGGCCTCGTCGGTCAGGGTGGCCGACATCGTGTAGAGCACGACGGTCGCGAGCAGGTTGCCCGCGGGCACGCCGGCCTGCGGCCACGCCGTCCAGCGGGCGCGCTCGTCGTCGCGGCTGTGCTCCGCGACGAGCAGCACGGCGCCGCCCCACTCGCCGCCGAGCGCCACGCCCTGGACGAAGCGCAGGATCACCAGGAGCGCCGGGGCGAGGAAGCCGACCTGCTGGAACGTGGGCAGGCAGCCCATGAGCACGGTCGCCACGCCGATCAGCACGATCGTGAACTGCAGCGTGTACTTGCGTCCGAGCTTGTCGCCCAGGTGGCCGAAGATGACGCCGCCCAGCGGACGGGCCACGAAGCCCACCGCGTAGGTGACGAACGCGGCGATGATCGCGTCGTAGGCGTTGCCCGTCTCGGGCATGAGCACCTTGTTGAACACGAGCGCGGCGGCGGTCGCGTAGAGGAAGAAGTCGTACCACTCGACGACGGTGCCGGCCATCGAGGCGGCGACGATGCGCCGGATGAGCGACCGGTCCCCCGGTGCGCCCTGGCTCTGCTGTGCGGACATGCTGCTGCTCCTAGGTGTCGACTCTGACACGGGACGTGGCCGGCCCGGTGTGGTCCGCGCGGACCGCCACGGATGACCCGCCCGAGTTTTCCCGGAAGCACTGTGCGCAGCAATGACGAACTCGGCAGACGGCGTGTGCAGGAATGCACACTTGGTAGCGTCACCGCATGTCAGCCCGCAACGACCCGCCGGCCGGCCAGGTCGCCGACCAGCTCCTGGTGCTCCTGGCCGTGGCCCGCACCGGCCGGTACACGACGGCGGCCCGCGCGCTCGGCGTCAACCACACCACGGTCGCCCGCAACATCACGGCGCTGGAACGTGCCCTGGGCGGACGCCTCCTGGTCAAGGGCGCCGACGGCTGGGAGCTGACGGCGCTCGGCCGGCGCGCGGCCCGGGCCGGGGAGGCCGTGTCCGACGCCGTGGACCGGCTCGTGGGCGGCGACACCGAGGCCGACCCGGTGACCGGCGTCGTGCGGATGACGGCGACCGACGGGTTCAGCGCCTACGTGGCCTCCCCCGCGATCGCCCGGCTCCGCGGGGAGCACCCGGAGCTGTCCGTCGAGCTCGTCACGGTCACCCGCGTGGCCACCCACCACCGGTCGGGGGTCGACGTCGACGTCGTGGTGGGGGACCCCAACGTGCAGCGGGCCAAGGCCGTGCGCCTGGGTGAGTACGTGCTCGGGATGTACGGCTCGCGGGACTACCTGGCGCGACACGGCACGCCCGCCACGGTCGAGGAGATGTCGCGGCACGGGCTGGTCTACTTCGTCGACTCGATGCTCCAGGTCAACGACCTCGACGCGCCCCGGCGCCTGGTCCCGGGCATGCCGGACGCCCTGGCGTCGACCAACGTGTTCGTGCACGTCGAGGCCACGCGCGCCGGCGCTGGACTGGGCTTCCTGCCCTGCTTCATGGCCGACCGGCACGACGACCTGGTGCGGCTCCTGCCCGACGAGGTCACCGAGCGGCTGCCCTACTGGGCCGTGATCCGCAGCGAGTCGTGGCGCCGGCCGGCCGTGGCCGCCGTCGTGCAGGTGCTGGCCGACGAGATGGCCCGTCAGCGCGACCACATGCTGGGGCTCACGACCTCCCCCTGACGTCGAGTGCGGACCTGGTGGCGGTAAGAGCCCCGAATCCGCCACCAGGTCCGCGCTCGTCGGTCCGGGGGGGCTCAGTCCTCCGGAGCGTGCCGTTCCAGGAACTTGTAGACCTCCGTCGTCTCCACGCCCGGGTACGCGCCCGAGGGCATCGCGGCGAGCATCGACGCGTGCGGCCGCGCGGACGGCCAGGCGAAGTCGCCCCACTTCTCCGACAGCTCCGCGGGCGGACGCCGGCAGCACGACTCGTCGGGACAACGGGAGGCCGCGCGCTGGGTGGTCTCCCGCCCGGAGAACCACTTGACGTGCGCGAACGGCACGCCGACCGACACCGAGAAGGCGCCGTCCGAGGTGTTCTCCACGCGGGACGTGCACCAGTACGTGCCCGACGACGTGTCGGTGTACTGCGCATACGGGTTGAACCGGTCCTCGACGTCGAACACCCGGCGCGCCGTCCACTGCTTGCACACGTGCTGGCCCTCGACGGCGCCCAGGGCGTCGGACGGGAACCGGACACCGTCGTTCTCGTAGGCCTTGTGCAGGATCCCGGACTCGTGCACCTTCATGAAGTGCACCGGGATGCCGAGGTGGCGCGTGGCGAGGTTGGTGAAGCGGTGCGCGGCGGTCTCGAACGACACCCCGAACGCGTCACGCAGGTCCTCGATGGCGATCGCCCGCTCGTCCTTGGCGTCGCGCAGGAACTTCACGCCCGGTTTCTCGGGCACCATGAGCGCGGCCGCGAGGTAGTTGGCCTCGACCCGCTGCCGCAGGAACTCGCCGTAGTGCCCCGGCTCCGTGTGCTCCAGCACGTGCGAGGCGAGTGCCTGCAGCAGCGCGGAGCGGGTGTTGGACCGGCCGCGGAACCCCTTGGACGGCAGGTAGAGGCGCCGGTTGCGGGTGTCGATCACCGACCGCGTCGAGTGCGGCAGGTCGCTCACGTAGTGCAGCGTGAAGCCGAGGTGCGCGGCGATCTCGGCGGCCATGCGCTGGGGCAGCGGCCCGGAGGTGTGCCCGACGTCGGCCAGCAGGCCCTTGGCCACCTGTTCCAGCTCCGGCAGGTAGTTGTCCTTGGCGCGCATCTCGTCGCGGAGCTCGCCGTTGGCCCGGCGCGCCTCCTCCGGGGTGGCCGCACGCTCGGTGTGCAGGCGCTCCAGCTCGCGGTGCAGCGCCAGGATCGTCGAGAGTGCGTCGTGGGGCAGCGACTTGCCGATGCGCACGCCGTCGATACCGAGCGACGCGAAGAGGGGGCCGCGCTGCGCGCGCTCCAGCTCGATCTCCAGCGCGTCCCGCTCCGACGGCGGCTCGGCCGAGAGCAGGTCGTCCACGCCGGCGTCGAGCGCCCGCGCGATGGCCTGGAGCTGCGAGAACTTGGGCTCCCGCTTGCCGTTCTCCAGCGTGCTGACCTGCGACGGAGCACGATCGATGGCCGCCGCGAGGTCTTCCAGGGTCATGCCCTTGCCGGTGCGCAGGTGGCGGATGCGGCGACCGATCGTGAGGGCGTCCGGCTCGGCGTCCGGCGGCGTCGTCGCCGTGGTCGCCGCCGTGACCCTAGAAGCGTTTTGACCGCTCTGCGGAGAACGCGAGGATGTCGCGTTTCGCGCGGTTCTGCGATTTCCTGGGGTTCCTGCCATGCCCGAGGGTGACATACGGAAAGCCTTCCGATCAACAGAAGAACAGAAGAACTTCTACTCAGATCTGCTTGAGAAGGGGGTTGTGCGGGGCGGAAGGTCGTAACACGTCACCGGCAGACGCGGTGACAACGTTCCGTCCCGAGAAGGAGACCCGCCATGAGCGCACCCACGATCCATCCCACGTCCGAGGCGACCACGTCCGCGACGACCGCGGTGCCGGCGACTCCCCGCGCTGGCGACCAGGTGCAGACCGCGGACGAGCTGCGGCGGTCCTGGGCGTCCGATCCCCGCTGGGCCGGGATCGAGCGCACCTACACCGCCGAGGACGTCGTCGCGCTGCGCGGCTCGGTCGGCGAGGAGAACACGCTGGCCCGCCGCGGCGCCGAACGCCTCTGGAAGCAGCTGCACGAGGAGGACTACATCAACGCCCTCGGGGCGCTGACCGGCAACCAGGCCGTGCAGCAGGTCAAGGCCGGGCTCCAGGCCATCTACCTCTCGGGCTGGCAGGTCGCCGGCGATGCCAACCTCTCCGGCCAGACGTACCCCGACCAGTCGCTCTACCCGGCCAACTCCGTGCCGGCCGTCGTGCGCCGCATCAACAACGCCCTGCTGCGCGCCGACCAGATCGACGTCTCGGAGAACGGCGCCCCCACGCGCGACTGGCTCGCCCCGATCGTGGCCGACGCCGAGGCCGGCTTCGGCGGCCCGCTGAACGCGTACGAGCTGATGAAGTCGATGATCCAGGCGGGCGCCGCCGGCGTGCACTGGGAGGACCAGCTCGCCTCGGAGAAGAAGTGCGGCCACCTCGGCGGCAAGGTGCTCGTCCCGACGCAGCAGCACGTGCGCACCCTGAACGCCGCCCGTCTCGCGGCCGACGTCGCCGACGTGCCGTCGATCGTGATCGCCCGGACCGACGCCGAGGCGGCGACGCTGATCACCTCGGACGTCGACGAGCGCGACCGCCCGTTCATCACCGGCGAGCGCACCAACGAGGGCTTCTACAAGGTCACCAACGGCATCGAGCCGTGCATCGCCCGCGCCAAGGCGTACGCGCCCTACTCCGACCTGATCTGGATGGAGACGGGCACACCGGACCTGGAGCTGGCGCGCAAGTTCGCCGAGGCCGTCAAGGCCGACTTCCCCGACCAGATGCTGAGCTACAACTGCTCGCCGTCGTTCAACTGGAAGAAGCACCTCGACGACGACACGATCGCGAAGTTCCAGCGCGAGCTGGGCGCCATGGGCTTCACGTTCCAGTTCATCACCCTGGCCGGCTTCCACGCCCTGAACTACTCGATGTTCGACCTGGCCCACGGCTACGCCCGCGAGCAGATGTCGGCCTACGTGAAGCTGCAGGAGCTGGAGTTCGCCGCCGAGGAGCGCGGCTACACCGCCACCAAGCACCAGCGCGAGGTGGGCACGGGCTACTTCGACCGGGTCGCCACCGCGCTCAACCCGGACTCGGCCACCACCGCACTGACCGGCTCGACCGAGGAGGCGCAGTTCTGATGACCGCCACCATCGACACCCGCGCCCAGGGCACCAGCCCGTACGACGCCGACGCCGGCCTGGCCGGTATCGGCACACCTCCGGCGTCGCGGACGGCGTCGGTCTCCGCGCCGGCCGCGCCGTCGCCCGCCCCCGCGCCGTCGCCCGCCCCCGCCCGGACGTCAGAGGCCGCCGCCCCCGCGCCGCGGAGCTCGGCGCCCAGCACCCTGCCGAACGGCGGGGTGGGCGCCTCCGGGACCGGTGCCCGCCGCGGCGTGATCACCGTGACCGGCTCCGTGGGGCCGCGGTACGACGAGATCCTCACACCGGAGGCCCTCGGGTTCCTGGCCCTGCTCCATGACCGGTTCGACGCCGCCCGCGACGACCTGATCGCCCAGCGCCAGCTGCGCCGGCAGGACATCGCGGACGGTACCGACCCCGACTTCCGGGCCTCCACCCGGCCGGTGCGGGACGACCCGGACTGGCGGGTCGCCGGCTCCCGGAACGCGCCGGGGCTGGAGGACCGCCGCGTCGAGATCACCGGCCCCACCGACCCCAAGATGACGATCAACGCCCTGAACTCGGGCGCCCGGTGCTGGCTCGCCGACGCCGAGGACGCCTCCAGCCCCACGTGGCCCAACGTGGTGGAGGGACAGCTCGCGCTGCACGACGCCATCCGCGGCACCCTCGCGTTCACGAACGAGGCGGGCAAGGAGTACCGGCTGCGGTCGTCGGACATCACCGACCTGCCGACCATCGTGTTCCGGCCGCGCGGCTGGCACCTCGACGAGGCCCACCTGCGGTACACGGACGCGCACGGCATCACGAGCAACGCCCTGGGCAGCCTCGTGGACTTCGGTCTCTACTTCTTCCACAACGCGGCCGAGCTCGTCGCGCGCGGCCGGGGCCCGTACTTCTACCTGCCCAAGCTGGAGGGCTACCGGGAGGCACGGCTGTGGAACGAGGTCTTCGAGGTGGCGCAGGACGCGCTCGGCATCCCGCGCGGCACCGTGCGCGCCACGGTGCTCATCGAGACCCTGCCCGCGGCCTTCGAGATGGAGGAGATCCTCTACGAGCTGCGCGACCACTGCGCGGGCCTGAACGCGGGCCGCTGGGACTACCTGTTCTCGGTGATCAAGTGCTTCCGCACCCGCGGGGAGTCGTACGTGCTGCCGGACCGCGCCCAGGTGACCATGACCGCGCCGTTCATGCGCGCGTACACCGAGCTGCTCGTGGCGACGTGCCACAAGCGCGGGGCGCACGCCATCGGCGGCATGAGCGCGTTCATCCCCGACCGCCGCGACCCGGAGGTCACGGAGCGGGCGTTCGCCCAGGTGAGCGCCGACAAGAAGCGTGAGGCGTCCGACGGGTTCGACGGCACCTGGGTGGCCCACCCCGACCTCATCCCGGTGGCGCAGGCCGAGTTCGACGCCGTCCTGGGCGACGCGCCGAACCAGGTGTCGCGCCTGCGGGACGACGTCACGGTGGGCCAGCACGAGCTGCTCGACATCGCCTCGGCCCGCCGGGCCGGTGCGACGGTCACCTCGGCCGGCCTGCGGTCGAACGTGTCGGTCGCCGTCCGCTACCTCGACGCCTGGCTGCGCGGTACCGGGGCCGCGGCGCTCGACAGCCTCATGGAGGACGCCGCCACGGCGGAGATCTCGCGGTCGCAGGTGTGGCAGTGGATCGCGTCCGGCACCGTGACCGAGGACGACCAGCAGCCCGTGACCCGCGAGCGCGTCGAGGCGATCCTGCTCGACGTCGTCGCGTCGCTGCCGCACGAGCACGGGAACCGGCTCGAGGACGCGGCGGCGATCTTCCGCCAGGTGGCCCTGCAGGACGACTTCCCGCCGTTCCTCACGAGCCCCGCCTACCAGGGTCACCTGGTGGACTCGGCGGTCGACCGGCCGTAGCACCTCGACCGGACGCGCGGCCGGTCATCGGACCGGTCGAGCGGCCGGTCATCCGACCGGTCACGCGGCCGGTCATCCGACCGGTCACAGAGCCGGGGCGCCCCGCCGTCGGTCGGGGCGCCCCTTCCATCCGCCCGACGCCGCACCGGCCGCCGTTCTCTCTCCGCACCCCACCACCCCCGGGGCGAGGCCGGCGCGGTGTCGGGCTTGGCGTGGTGACGGCGGACGCAGCGCAGGCAGCCACCCGGCGGAGGTGACCGGGACCATGACGGCCGGAGACCGCGCACCACCGTCGAGCGGATGCGTGGCCGGACTGCCATGCCCGCTCGACGCCGTGCCGTCAGGTCATCGGGCGGGTCAGCCCTGGTCGAGCCCGAGCAGGTCGTCCTCGGTCTCCCGCCGCACCAGCACCCGGGAGGCGCCGTCGGACACCGCCAGGACGGGCGGGCGGGGCAGCATGTTGTAGTTCGACGCCATGGAGCGCCCGTACGCGCCCGTGGCGGCGACGGCGAGCAGGTCGCCCGCGCGCACGTCGGCCGGGAGCTGCACCTCGTGCACCACGATGTCGCCGGACTCGCAGTGCTTGCCCACCACGCGCGCGAGGATCGGCTCGGCGTCCGAGGACCGCCCCACGACCTCCGCGTGGTACGCAGCCCCGTACAGGGCGGGGCGGATGTTGTCGCTCATGCCGCCGTCGACCGACACGTAGGTGCGGGTGAAGTCGGTTCCGCCGTCGGCCGAGACCGTGACCGGCTTGACCGTGCCGACCGTGTAGAGCGTGAGGCCCGCGGGCCCGACGATCGCCCGGCCGGGCTCGATCGAGAACCGCGGCAGGTTGGTGCCCAGCTCCTGGCAGACACCCGCCACGGACTGTGCGATGTCCTTCGCGACCCGCTCGGGGTCGAGCGCGACGTCGCCCGGCAGGTAGGCGATGCCGTACCCACCACCGAGGTCGACCTCGTCCACCAGCACGCCCGACCGCTCGGCCAGGTCGGCCCGCAGCCGCAGCACCACACGCGCCGCCGCCTCGAAGCCGTCGGGGTCGAGGATCTGCGAGCCGATGTGCGAGTGGATACCGAGCAGCCGCAGCTCGGGGTGCTTGAGCACCGCGAGCAGCGCGGTCATCGCGGGGCTCTCCGCCCCGTCGGCCGCGTTGACCGACAGCCCGAACTTCTGGTCCTCGTGCGCGGTCGCGATGTACTCGTGCCCGCCCGCGTGCACGCCCGTGGTCACGCGGACCATCACCGGTGTGACGACGCCGCGCTCCCCCGCGAGCCGCGCCACGCGCTCGATCTCGACCAGCGAGTCCACGATGATGCGGCCCACGCCGGCGTCGAGCGCACGCCGGATCTCGGCGTCGGACTTGTTGTTGCCGTGCAGGCCGATCTCCGCACCAGGCACCTCGGCCCGCAGCGCGACGGCGAGCTCGCCGCCCGAGGCGGTGTCCACCCGCAGGCCCTCCTCGCGCGCCCAGCGCGCCACGGCCACGGTGAGCAGCGCCTTGCCGGCGTAGTACACGTCCACGCCGGTGCCGACGGCGCCGAACGCCGCCTCGAACGCCGTGCGGTAGGCGCGGGCGCGCGCCCGGAAGTCGGCCTCGTCCAGCACGTAGGCCGGCGTGCCGTGCTCGGCCACGAGGTCGCGGACATCGACGCCGGCGACGGCCAGCGCGCCGTCGGGCAGCCGGCCGACCCCGGTGGACCAGGGCGCGCCGGTCACATCCGCTCCGGTGCGCTCACGCCCAGCAGGTCCAGGCCGTTGGCCAGCACCGTGCGGACGGCGTCGTTCAGCCACAGGCGGGCCCGGTGGGCGTCCGTGACGTCCTCGTCGGGGTACGGCGTGACGCGCAGCTTCTCGTCGTCGTTGTACCAGGAGTGGAAGTCGCCGGCGAGCGCCTCCAGGTAGCGGGCCACGCGATGCGGCTCGCGCAGCTCCGCGGCCTGGGCGACGATCCGCGGGAACTCGGTGAGTCGGCCGATCAGCGCCGTCTCCGAGGCGTGCGAGAGCTGCGCCGGGTCGAACCCGTCCGCGCGGCGCACGCCCCGCTCCTCGGCCTTGGTGCCGATCTGCACGGTCCGGCTGTGCGCGTACTGCACGTAGAAGACCGGGTTGTCGTTGGTCTGCTTGAGCATGTCCTCGCCCTGCAGCTCCAGCGGCGTGTCCGCGGGGTAGCGCGCGAGCGAGTAGCGCACGGCGTCCTTGCCGATCCAGTCGACCAGGTCGCGCAGCTCGATGATGTTGCCGGCGCGCTTGGACAGCTTGGCGCCCCCGACGTTGACGAGCTGCCCGATGAGCACCTCGATGTTGGTCTCCGGGTCGTCCCCCGCGCAGGCCGCGATGGCCTTGAGGCGGTTGATGTAGCCGTGGTGGTCGGCGCCCAGCAGGTAGATCTTGCCGGGGAACCCGCGGTCCTTCTTCGACAGGTAGTACGCGGCGTCGGCGGCGAAGTAGGTGGGCTCGCCGTTCGCCCGGATCATCACGCGGTCCTTGTCGTCCGTGAAGTCCGTGGTGCGCAGCCAGACCGCGCCCTCCTGGTCGAAGACGTGCCCCTGCTCCCGCAGGCGGGCGACGGCCTTCTCGACGGCACCGGAGCTGTGCAGGTCACGCTCGGAGAACCAGACGTCGAAGTGCACGCCGAAGTTCTCCAGCACCTCGCGGATCTCCGCGAGCTGGTGCGCGTAGCCCGCCTCACGGGCGACCGCGACGGCCTCGTCGTGCGGCAGCTCCGGCAGGTCGGGGCGGTCCGCGAGCACCTTGGTCGCGAGCTCCTTGACGTACTCGCCGCGGTAGCCGCCCTCGGGGACCTCGCCGTCCGTGGCCCGCGCCAGCACCGATGCGCCGAAGCGGTCCATCTGGGCGCCCGCGTCGTTGATGTAGTACTCGGCGGTGACGTCGGCGCCGGCCGCGCGCAGGATGCGTGCCAGGGAGTCGCCCAGCGCGGCCCAGCGGGTGTGCCCGATGTGCAGGGGCCCGGTCGGGTTGGCGCTGATGTACTCCAGGTTGATGACCTGGCCGGTCAGGGCGTCGCCCCGGCCGTACGCCGCGCCGGCCTCGACGATGGTGCGCGCCAGCTCGCCCGCCGCCGCGGCGTCGAGCGTGATGTTGAGGAAGCCCGGGCCGGCGACGCCCACGGACTTGATGCCCGGCGTCGCCCCGAGGCGGGCCGCCAGGTCCTCGGCGAGCGCCCGCGGCGTCGTGCCCGCCTTCTTCGCGAGCTGGAGGGCCACGTTCGTGGCCCAGTCCCCGTGCTCTCGCTGCCTGGGTCGCTCCACGTGGACCGACGCCGGGACGGCGTCGGCAGGCAGGGCGAGTGTGCCGTCGGCGACGGCCGCGGCCAGGGCAGCGCTCAGCGCTTCGGAGAGCTCGGTGGGGGTCACGGATCGATTCTACGGGCCGGTCCGGGTCGGCCGCCCCGGTTGTCCACAGGTGGCGGGCGGCGGTGACGCGGCCCGTGCGCCGTGCTGCAGCATCGCTCCGGGCCTGGCGCACGTCACGCGCACCGATGCACATGACGGGCCGCTTACCTGGTAGTCTCGCTTCGGCCGTTACGAGAGCAAGGTCTCTCTGCCGACGGCCCCGCGCCTGTAGCTCAGTGGATAGAGCGTCTGCCTCCGGAGCAGAAGGTCGGGGGTTCGAATCCCTTCAGGCGCACAGACAAAAACAGGCCGTGACCAGCGCGAACGCTGGTCACGGCCTTCTTCATTCTCTGATCGATTGATGAGTTCTCCGCTACTGCTGGACTAACTGCTGGGGTACGCCCTGCATGTTCACCCGGCGGAACCGAGGCTGACCTCAGCGGTCAGCAATGGCCACGCTCCAAAGTCCATGACGACAAGACCCTTGTAACGGTCGACCTGGAGCGCCGAACTGCCGCCTAGGAAGGCCTTGAAACCGCATCTCGGCCCCTAAGGCCGAACGGGAGCAGCGCCAGCACGAGCCAGCGCAATTATTTGCGCCCGGCTCTATCGGCACCTCAAAGAGCATTGATTCACTCCCGAGCAAATCGCTCTAGCATCAGTTCATCGACTGACTCGGCAGTCCATGGCTCCTTCGCCAGCAGAATATTTCGGAGTAGCATCTTCAGGAAGAAGGTGCCCGTCTGAGCCACATCCAGATTTACGTCTCCAACCTTCAGCGTCCATCGCTTTGGCTTTCCGCCGTGAGCGATTGTCGACCTGATACCGTAAAATTGCTTGAGTACGTCATAGGTCAATGACGGTTCGACATCTTCGGCCAAAATAAGTGCCGCACGTTGCGCCATCCGGTGCGTCAGCGCATCACGGTCCTTGCCGAGGAGCGCTTCCAGCCCGATCGCGGAATCAAGCACCATGTCCTCAACATCTCCGCGGAATACGTTCTGTCGGCAGCGACGAGCGGCGAGTTTGACGTTCGCCGGCGCCGTGCGCAGGGCCTTCGATACCTGAGCCACCTCAGCAGTTTGCTCACCACTGATAGGCGTCCGCTCGTTGAGCCACGACCGCTCGTTTAGTGACTCTGGGTATGCCCGGGCCTCCCATGCGGACCAGAGCGGGGGCAAGTCGTGAAGCCAGTCGTCGGCCCAACCGTGGGGTCGAACCAGAACTTGCGCGTGCCCCGTAACTGAACCTGCCACGATATAGGTTGCCTCAGCAACAGCGTGAGCCATCGAATACTGAAATTCCGGGGGCAAACCCCCTTGCGATCCCACTCCCAACGGGTGGACCTGATTGGCAAACGTCACGCCTCGTGTGACGACGGCGTGGGTTGCCGCCGCCGCGACCCACGCTGATACACCGTCGTGCCTGATCCAGTTCATAGACCGGGAGCGGTGGTCAGCCTCGGTCAAGGGCTCGATCCAAGTTTCCCCGTCCACATGGATTGGCTCCGTCGTATCGAAGCTGACCGCCACTAGCGGGATAATCACATCCCCAGTGAGCCGTGGAGCGAATCGCGCCTGCTCGATTTGACGGTAGATCGCGAAGAGTTCCTGATCGGTCTCGGCATGGACAGCGTCAGCGCGGTTAAGTATGCGCCCGATGAATTGTCCAATCAGTTCCCACTCCAGTTGCCCCTGACGCTTTTCCTCTGGGACCAGTGGCGCGATCCGGCTGAGCCCACGCAGGAGGTCAGGGTCACGCAACGCCATCCGTACGACGTCATGCACGGCACGGGCCAGATCGGGCTCGGCTGGGACGAAGACATGGGTGGTGGGTCCGTCGTGGAACGAGAACAGGTCGCACCAGTTCATCGGCCCGCGGCCCGAACCGGCTCCCAGTCGGTCTCGTGTCACGTCGGGCCAACCAGCGTCATTTTGCGTGTACTCGACCAGTGGGAGTCGAGGGACGTACCGGCCGCTGCGGGCATAGGCCCTGCCAGCGTCACGAGCAGCCTTGATTGCGGGTAGGACATGATCCCAGAGCTCAGGACGCAGGGGCTCCGTTTCCGATGACATCACGTGCACAGCATGCCCCGGCTTGGTCCACGACCGAACGGGGACAGCGGGTGGTTTTTGACCTGGCCGCTTCGGAGCCCCCGTCTGCTGGACTATCTGCTGGTTTACAGCAGCGTCCTACGCTGGACGCCCCGGAACAGGTCTGGACGACGGGATCGCTGCGCGCACTAGCCGACCGGCGCCCAAAACCGACCCAGCTTGGCTCCGGAGCAGAAGGTCGGGGGTTCGAATCCCTTCAGGCGCACCCACCGAGAAAGGGCCCCTCATCAGGCATAACGCCAGATGAGGGGCCCTTTCACTGTCCAGGGCCGGGCACAGTTCCCCACCACGCCTCACAGTGCGCGGCGCGCGCGTGGGTCGAGGCGCGCCTCCGACACTCTGCCTCCGACACTCTGGGTCAACCGGTCGGCGAATCCCTCGCTGCGAGCCCGGCGGGTGGCCGACTGTCCGCGGCCGTCCACGGGAAGTGCGCTTCTACCCAGTCATTGCGCCCAGAACCGAGCGGGATTCTGGGCGCAATGACTGGGTAGAAGCGCACCTTCGTCCCGTCATCTGACGGCTCGAACGCGACCCTGGCAGATCGCCGGCAGACACGTTCTTCACCCATCGAGTAGCGCCAGGGCCGCGCGCACAATGATCACCGAGATCCCGACGCCCCCGACGGTGTGCGCCAAACCCACGCCCTGGAGAACGCCACGGCGCCACCGTCCCTCAGATCGTGGCCAGCCCATCCACTCGGCGAGTTCATCGACCCGGAAGAGAGCAACCAGCCCCGTACAGACGACTACGACGGGAAGGCACAGAACGGCGACCACCGCCATCACCACGGAAGCCGCCGGGGCCACAGGAAAGAGAACCAGCGCCCCGCCCATGAGCCACGCGAGGGCGAGTGCCAGTCCCTCACTAATTCTGGCCATCCGCCCGCCAGGCCTTGGGACTGCCTTCGTGCGGTACTTCTTGGCTTCACGCCAGAGACGAATCGCCCCGAGGACACCCGACGCGACGAGAAGCCATCCCATGAGTGGAACGCCCCCAGGAAACTGCGTCACGGCAGGTCAGGATGCCAGGCAAGCAGCACCCAGACCAGCCACCGGCACCGACATCACCCACCGCACCCCGTAATGTCCGCCCCGTCATGACCCCCACCCTCGACCTCACGACCACCGTCGTCATCGGCGGCACCCTCGCCACCCTCCTCATGGGCCTGGCCAAGACCGGCCTGCCGCCCCTGGGCGCACTGGGCGCCGCCGTCATCGCGTCGGTCCTCCCGCCCGTCCCGGCGGCCGGCGTCGCGCTGCCCCTGCTCATCGTCGGTGACCTCGTCGCCGTCGCCACCTACGGCCGCGACGTGCGGTGGCAGATCCTGCGTACCCTGCTCCCCAGCGTCACCCTCGGCCTCGTCGTGGGCTTCGCCGCCCTGCGCTGGGCCCCGCCCGACGTCAGCGCACGGATCGTCGGTGCCCTGCTCCTCCTCGCGGGACTGGGCGACCTCGTGCGGCAGGTCACCGCACGACGCGCGGCCGGCCGCCCGGGTGCCGAGACCGCCACCGGAGCCCACAGCAGCACACCGAACGCCCGCGAACGCCTGACCCGCGCTACCCTGGGCGCCATCGCCGGCGTCTCGACCATGATCGCGAACGCCGGCGGCCCACCCATGAGCCTCTACCTGCTCCGCACCGGCGTCTCCCGCGCGGGCCTGCTCGGCACGGTCGCGCTCTTCTTCCTCACCGTGAACATCGCCAAGCTGCCGTTCAGCGCGGGGCTCGGCCTCGTCTCGGCCGACTCCCTCCGGATCTCGCTCGTCCTGCTCCCGGGGCTGGTCGCGGGCCTCCTGCTCGGCCGCCTAGTGGCGCACCGCGTCTCCGGCCCCGTCTTCAGCACCGTCGTGCTGGTGATGACCGCGGTGGCCGGCGCACGCCTCCTGGTCGGCTGAACTACCGATACATCCCACGCTGCGGCTACTGTCCCGGTATGCCCGACGAGTCCGTGGACTTCTACCCGTCCCGCGCCCACGTCCTCCTGCTCGCGCTCGGCGCCCTGGCCCTGGTCGCGCTCTGCGCCGTCGTCGCCTGGCTGGGCTTCGGCCTCGCGCAGACCAGCGGCTCCCGCGCGGCGCTGGCCGTGGTGTCGGTGAGCGCGATCGGCGTCCTCGTCTTCACGGGACTCGGTCTCATCGTGCTGCGCCGTCTCCTCCTGCCCACCTGGCCCGTGCTCACGCTGGACGGCGACGGCCTGGTCGACTGGCTGCCCAACCTCGGCGTCGAGCAGGTGCTCTGGTCAGAGGTCACCGGGGTCCGCGAGGCACGGCTGGCCTTCCGCCGGGTGCTCGCCGTCGACGTCGCCGACCCGCGGGCTGTCGTCGCCCGCCAGCGCACCGTCGTCCGGCGCGTCGCGGCGTCCGTGCACGCGTCGCTGGTGGGCACGCCCGTGGTGCTCAAGCCGGGCAGCATCGCCGTGCGCCCGGAGGAGCTCTCGGCCACGTTGTCCCAGTTCGTGGCGGGACGCACGCCTGACACCGCCCCGGTTGCGTAGACTTCCTGAATCATCCGCGGACAAGCACCGCGCACCCAGCAGGGCGAGGGGCCTCATGAGCGACGACCGCTACGAACCCGGCCAGACCGATCCCGACCGCGGCTACGCCGACTTCGAGTTCGAGCGCCGGTTCTTCGTGCGCGACCTCCCGGACGAGCTCCGGGACGCACCCGCCCTCATCGTGCAGTCCTACTTCCTGGCCGACGACGGCTACGCCCTCCGCGTCCGGGTCCAGGCCGGCGACGTCGACGCCGACCTGACGGCGGACACCGACCCGGCGGAGCTCCTGCGGGCGCACACCGCCGACATCGACTTCGCCGCCGTCACCGTGAAGGGTCCCGCCGTGGGCGGTACCCGGTACGAGGCGGAGCGCGAGCTGGACCCGAACGTCGGCGTCGAGCTGGTGCGCCGCGGTGGTGCCCCGATCGTCAAGGTGCGGTACGCCGCGTGGCTGGGCGCGGACGGCTGGTCCATCGACGTGTTCGGCGGTGCCAACCACCCGCTCGTCGTGGCCGAGTGCGAGCGCTCCGGCCCGGTCACGGGCCTGCAGATCCCGGACTTCTGCGTCACGGAGATCACCGACGACCGCCGCTTCTCGAACGAGTCCCTCGCGATGGAGCCCTACAGCGGCTGGGCCCCGGCCTTCGCCGCGGAGCTCGCGAGCGAGGGCCCCGTGTTCCGGCAGGACTTCGGGCCCAACACGCACCTACGCCTCTGACAGGGGCGGGCGCGGGCACCGGGCTCTACCCGTGCCACTCACCCTTCTCGACGACGCCGGACACGAACTCCCAGTGCCACGGCTCGTACTTGCTGCCTCCGAGCTGCGCCCACGACGGGTTCTGCCACCCGTAGGACGGCGCGTTGGCCCAGAGCCACGAGAAGACCTCGCTGTCGCCGGTCTCCTTCGAGCAGAGGTCGATCGCGAGGCCCCAGCCGTGCATCGACGTGCCGGGCGACGCGGCGTACCAGCCGCGGGACGCCTTGAGCTCGTACTGCGTGTCCAGGTCGCGGTAGCTCGCCACGAGGCACATCTCGCGCCCGAACGACGCGCGGAACGCCTCGTTGAGGGCGCTGAGCGACATCGCGGCGTCGGGCCGCAGGTACTCCCCCGCCTGCCACAGCTCGCACAGCGAGTGGTCCGCGAGCGCACCGTTGGTGCCCTCGACGGGCGCGTCGACGTCGCAGTCCGGCAGCGGGCTGCGGTCGAAGGACCGGCTCGCCGCCGACTCGGGCCGCGTCATCGCCTCCGCGCGCAGCACCGCGCCGGACGTCTCGGGCCGCTCCACGGGCTGGGTCACGAGGTCGAGCACGTTCGGCCCGGTCGGCGGCGCCTCGACCTCGAACGGGGACTCGCCCGACGGGGCCAGGCCCTGGGCGAACGGGGCCGCGATGGTCGCCGCGGCAAGCGTGCCGATGACCGTGGCCCGCGAGATGAGGCGCTGCCCCGCGAGTACCGAGGGTGCGCGGACCGGCCGCGGGATCGCGCCGGTGACGAGCTGGTCGAACGAGGCCGTACCCCGGGCGGCCGGCGGCGCGGTGGGCGTGGCCGGCACGGGCCGCGGAAGCAGCGGGATCTCGCCCGAGGGGTGCGGTAGCCGGGGCGGCCGCGCCGTCGGCACCGACGGACGGCCGGGAGCCGCCGCGGGCAGCGGCGTGACCTGCACGGCCGGGAGCGGCACCGACATCGGCGCCACGGGAAGGGTCTGGTGGGTGATCAGCGACGCGGGGACGGGCGGCTGCGCGAACGCGACCCGGGTCTCCGCGGCGATCCGGTTGCCCGCGGCCGACCACGGCGCGGAGGCCTGCGGGTGCGGCACGGGCGGGCGCGTGACAGGCGGGTGCGTGACGGGAGGATGTGCCACCGGCGGGTGCGTCGGGTGGTTCCGTGCTCCGCGGGCGCGGAGCGCCTGGGCCTGCTGCTCCGCCTCACGCCGTGCCCGGCGCGTCATGGGCGCGGGCTGCACGCTGGTCACAGCCGTGGACTCCACTGGCCCTCCGTCATCGTGTGTCCGCGGCCCCTCGCGGTGAACATGTCGCACGCGACACTAACCCTGGTCGAGCCCCCTGCCAAGCCCTGACGGGCGAAGTGCGCTACCCGTGCGTGACGCGTTCCCTACCCGTGCGCGACCGGGAGCCGGCGGACGGTCAACCCGCGATCAACGACGCTGCATGGCGTCGCGCACCTCGCCCACCAGCTCCTCGAGGATGTCCTCCAGGAAGACGACGCCGAGCACCTGCCCCTCGGCGTCCTCCACCCGGGCCAGGTGCGCCCCGGAGCGCTGCATGACGCGCAGCGCGTCCTCGACCTCGTCGCCCGGTGCGACGGCGGCCAGGGCGCGCACCCGCCAGGCGGCCACCGGTTCGAAGCGTGCCGGGCCGGTGGCGTACAGCACGTCCTTGAGGTGCAGGTACCCGACCAGCTCGTCCCCCTCGTCCCGGCGGGCCACCACCGGGAACCGGCTGAAGCCGTGCCTGGACACGAGCCGCTCGATGTCGTCGGGCGTGCTGGCCTCGTCGACGGCGACCAGGCCGTCGACCGGCACCATCACGTCGCCCGCGGTGCGGTTGGAGAACTCGATGGCACCCGCGAGCAGGCCCTGCTCGTCACGCAGCACGCCCTCGGCCTGGGAGTGCTCCACGATGGACTGCACCTCCTCGGCCGTGAACGCCGAGGCCACCTCGTCCTTCGGCTCCACACCGGCGAGGCGCACCGCGTGGTTGGCGATCCAGTTCAGCGCGCCGATCACGGGGCGCAGCACCCGTCCGAGCAGCACCAGCGGCGGCCCGAACCACATGACCGCCCTGTCCGGACCCGCCACGGCGAGGTTCTTCGGCACCATCTCGCCGAGCACCACGTGCAGGTACACGACCAGCGACAGCGCGACGACCAGCGCGATCGGGTGCGTGAGCTCGTCGCTCACGCCCAGGGCGTGCAGCGGGCCCTCCAGGAGGTGGGCGAGCGCCGGCTCCGCCACGATGCCGAGACCCGTGGAGCAGACGGTCACGCCGAGCTGCGCGCACGCCAGCATGAGCGACACGTGCTCCATCGCCCACAGCACGGTCGCGGCGCGGCGGTCACCCGCCGCGGCGAGCGGCTCGATGGCGCTGCGCCGTGCCGAGATGACGGCGAACTCGGCGCCGACGAAGAACGCGTTGCCCGCGAGCAGCACGAGCCCGACGACGAGTGCGGTGGTCGTGCTCATCGGTTCGTGCCCTTCTCGATGCGCGACGCGTCGTCGCCCGTGCCGTCGCCGGGCAGCGGCCGGACCCGGACGCGCTCGACGCGCCGCCCGTCCATCGCCTCGACCCGGAGGGTCACGCGCGACGCCGCGTTCCGGACGGTGACCTCGTCGCCGACGGCGGGCATCCGTCCCAGCTCGGCCATGACGAGCCCGCCGAGCGTCTCGTACGCCGCGCCCTCCGGCACCTCGATGCCCGTGTACTCGATCAGCTCGTCGGGGCGCAGCACGCCCGGGACGATCCAGGACCCGTCGGCGGCCCGGGCGGCACCGGCGCGCCGCGGGTCGTGCTCGTCCGCGACGTCGCCCACCAGCTCCTCGACCACGTCCTCCAGCGTGACGACGCCGGACGTGCCGCCGTACTCGTCGACCACCACCGCCATCTGCATGCCGAGCTCGCGCAGCTCCACGAGCAGCGGGCCGAGACGCACGGTCTCCGGGACCCGCGGGGCCTCCACCATGAGCGCGGCCGCGGGGACCTCGTCGCGCCGGTCGTGCGGCACCCCGACGGCACGCCGCAGGTGCACCAGGCCGACCACGTCGTCACGATCCTCGCCGATCACGGGGAACCGCGAGTGGCCCGTGCGCCGGGCGAGCGCCACGACGTCGGCCGCCGTGGCACCACGGTCCAGCACGGACATGCGCAGCCGGTCGGTCATGACGTCACGGGCGCTGAGCGTGTCCAGCTCGATCGAGTTGGTCAGCAGGGTCGCCACCGACTCCTCGAGCGTGCCCTCCTCGGCGGAGCGCCGCACGAGCGAGGCGAGCTCGGACGCAGACCGCGCGCCGGACAGCTCCTCCCGCGGCTCCACGCCGAGGCGGCGCAGCAGCGCGTTGGCGGACCCGTTCAGCACCGCGATGAGCGGCTTGAACGTGATCGTGAACACGCGCTGCACCGGCACCACCAGGCGCGCGGTGGCCAGCGGGGCCGAGAGCGCGAAGTTCTTGGGGATCAGCTCGCCGCACACCATCGAGAAGGCGTTCACCAGGACGAGCGCCAGGACCCCCGCCAGGCCGGCGGAGACCGCGGTCGGCACGGACGCCGTGCCGAGGGCCGCCGACAGCAGGGAGTTCAGGGCCGGCTGCGCCGTGTACCCGAGCAGGATCGTGGTCAGCGTGATGCCGACCTGGGCGGAGCTCAGCTCCGTGGAGAGGTGCCGCAGGGCGGTGCGCACGCTGCGGTCCCGCATGCCGTGCCCCAGCGCGGGCCGGGCGGCATGGGCGGAGGTGGATCCGGACCCGGTCCGGCCGGGTCTGTCCCCCTCCGAGTCGTCGGAGTCGCCGATCACGGCGGGGTCGATGGTGACGAGGGAGAACTCCCCTGCCACGAAGACAGCAGTACCTGCTGTGAGGATGACGCCGACGGCGACCATGATCCAGTCGCCGGTCATCTCGCGCTCCGGAAGGCACTCGGGGGGTGCAGGATCTTCCAGGAATTCCGGTCGGGATATCGCTCGATCATCGTGCGACAGATCGTAGCGGGAGGCGGACTCTCAGGCTCGTCTCAGTGTCTTGTCAGGCAAGTACGGGCATGATTGACCTATGTCATCTGGTATTCCCCAGCCGTCTGGGGCCCCGCAGCAGCCCGGTACGGCGTCGGCCGCAGCCTCGACCGGCCAGCAGAGCGCGACCGTGCTCGTGGTCGAGGACGAGCCGACGATCGCCACGGCGATCGCTCAGCGCCTGTCCGCCGAGGGCTGGCGCGTCGAGGTGGCCCGCGACGGGCTGTCCGGTGTCGACGCGGCCTCGCGGCTGCGCCCCGACGTCGTCGTGCTCGACGTGATGCTGCCCGGGATCGACGGCCTCGAGGTGACGCGCCGCATCCAGGCCGAGCACCCGACCCCGATCCTCATGCTCACGGCGCGCGACGACGAGACGGACATGCTGGTCGGCCTCGGTGTGGGCGCCGACGACTACATGACCAAGCCGTTCTCGATGCGCGAGCTCGTGGCCCGCATCAAGGCGCTGCTGCGGCGGGTGGACCGCGCCGCGCAGGCCGCCGCCACCACCCCGGCCGACCCGCCCATGACCATGGGCGACGTCACGGTGGACCGCGCCCAGCGGCGCGTGTACCGGGCCGGCGACGAGGTGCACCTGACCCCCACGGAGTTCGAGCTGCTGGTCATGCTCGCCGGGTCCCCCAAGACCGTGCTCACGCGCGAGCGCCTGCTCGCCGAGGTGTGGGACTGGGCGGACGCGAGCGGTACCCGCACCGTCGACTCGCACATCAAGGCGCTGCGCCGCAAGCTCGGCCCCGACCTGATCCGCACGGTGCACGGCGTGGGCTACGCGTTCGAGCCGCCCGCCGGCCAGTGAGCGGGTCTCACGACCAGGTGTCCCGATGATGCGGCCGCACGTGCCCCGTCCCCGCGTGCCGGACGTGCGCCCGCTCGACCCGCTCAGCTCGCTCAAGATCAAGCTCGGCGTGCTGGTGGCGGCCACCGTGACCGCCGCCGTGCTCATCACGTGGCTGGGCCTGCAGGCGTCGCTGGGCCCGAGCCGGACGTTCCCGCTCGCGATCATCCTGTCGCTGCTGGTCACGCAGGTCCTGGCCCGCGGCATGACGTCGCCGCTGCGCGAGATCACGGAGGCCGTCCAGGCCATGGCGGACGGCGACTACACGCGCCGGGTGCGCGCCACGAGCAGCGACGAGGTGGGTCAGCTCGCGCACGCCTTCAACCGGATGGCCGAGGACCTGGCGTCGGTGGAGCAGACCCGCCGGGACCTGATCGCCAACGTGTCGCACGAGCTGCGCACGCCGGTCGCCGCCCTGCAGGCCCAGCTCGAGAACATGGTCGACGGCGTGGTGCCGCCCACCCCGGCAGCCCTGGAGCAGGCCCACGCGCAGACGGAGCGGCTGACCCGGCTCGTCACCTACCTGCTGGACCTGTCGCGCATCGAGGCGGGCGCGTCGGCGCTCAACGTCGGCACCATCGCGGTGGGCGACTTCCTGGAGGACTGCGCCGAGGACCTGTCGATGGTCGACGCGGCGAAGGACCTGCACTACGTCGTGGACGTCACCCCGGAGGACCTGGTGATCGAGGGCGACGCCGAGCGGTTGCGCCAGGTGGTCACCAACCTGCTGCAGAACGCGATCCGGCACTCGCCGGCCGGTGGCGTCGTGCGCCTGGACGCCTACCCGGTGGACGGGAGCGAGGGGGCCGACGTCGTGCTCGAGGTGAGTGACGAGGGTCCCGGGATCGCAGCGGCGGACCGGGAGCGGATCTTCCAGCGGTTCGTCCGCGGCACGGGGTCCGGCGACGGCAGGGGGCGCAACGGCTCGTCGTCAGAGCCGTTCGCGGACGCCGCGGGCGGCACGGCCGGGAGCACGGTCGGCAGCACCGCCGGCGGCACGGTCGGGTCGAGCGGCGGGACCGGGATCGGCCTCGCCATCGTCCGCTGGGCGGTCGAGCTGCACGGCGGGCACGTCGAGGTGGTGGACTCCGAGCGGGGCGCGACGATGCGCGTCACCCTCCCCGCGCGGGCACACCCGGCACCGGGTGTCACAACCACGCACACGGTGTGAACCGGGCGAAGCCCGCAGGAAACCCAGCAGCCTAGGGGTCCTGTCGGTCGGAGCGTGAGACGGAGTCCCGTGATTTCCGTCACACACGCAAAGAACGTCCAGCCTGCAACAAAACCCCGTAACGCGGCGTTGGCCTCTTCGAGGGCGAATGTTGCCCGCGTTTTGCTCTGGCTGCGGGAAGCATGACGAACCACCTTCATTGGTGCCGTGGCACACGGCTGGGCCCGTGCGACCACACCCCACCGGAGGGCTGAAAGGGCCTACCCTTGGAGGGTCCGAAAACATTCGGGCTGCGCGCGCCGCGACCAGACGTGGCGCGCTACGAACGCAACTGTGGTGAAGGTGGGCGATCCGCGCGTGTCCCCTAAGGCTGGTTCAGAGTCGATCAGCGTGGCGAGCTCGTCATTCGGAGCCAACGAGTGGCTTGTGGACGAGCTCTACCAGCAGTACCTGAAGGACAAGAACGCGGTGGACCCCGCGTGGTGGGACTTCTTCGCCGACTACACCCCGGGGGAGAACGGGTCCGCCAAGGACGGCGGTCCAGCGGCCCCCACCGCGACCCCGGCGGCCGCCCCCGCGGCACCTGCCGAGGCCGCCCCCGCGCCGGCAGCACCCGCGCAGCAGGCCCCGGTCACGGGCGGCACCGCCGCCTCGGAGGCCGGCCAGCCGGTGCGCGAGAAGGTCCTCCCGGCCGACCCGAAGATCAACCCGGCGAACCCCATCGCCACCCCGCCCACCACGCACTACGCGGACACGTTCGAGCGCCCGGTGGCGCACCCGGACGCCGTCGACGACGTCCAGAAGCTCCGCGGCCCGGCCGCGCGCGTGGTCACGAACATGGAGGCCTCTCTCGAGGTCCCCACCGCCACCTCGGTGCGCGCCGTGCCCGCCAAGCTGATGGTCGACAACCGCATCGTCATCAACAACCACCTCAAGCGCGGCCGTGGCGGCAAGATCTCGTTCACGCACCTCATCGGCTTCGCGCTGGTCGAGGCGCTGGCGGACATGCCCGTCATGAACGCCCACTACGAGCAGGTGGACGGCAAGCCGGGGGTGAACCAGCCCGCGCACGTCGGCTTCGGCCTCGCGATCGACCTGGCCAAGCCCGACGGCTCGCGCCAGCTCCTGGTGCCCAGCATCAAGAAGGCCGAGGAGCTCGACTTCGCCGAGTTCTGGGCGGCCTACGAGGAGCTGGTCCGCAAGGCTCGCGGCGGCAAGCTCGGCGTCCCGGACTTCCAGGGCACCACGATCTCGCTGACCAACCCGGGCGGCATCGGCACCGTGCACTCCGTGCCGCGGCTCATGCAGGGTCAGGGCACCATCGTCGGCGTCGGCGCCATGGACTACCCGGCCGAGTTCGCCGGCGCGTCCGAGGAGCAGCTCGCCCGGATGGGCGTCTCGAAGGTCATGACGCTCACGTCGACCTACGACCACCGCATCATCCAGGGCGCGCAGTCCGGCGAGTTCCTCAAGATCATCGCGGAGAAGCTGCTCGGACTGGACGGCTTCTACGACCGCGTCTTCGCGGCCCTGCGCGTGCCGTACGAGCCCGTCCGCTGGGTGCGCGACAACACGGTCGACGCCGACGTCGAGGCCGCCAAGCCGGCCAAGATCGCCGAGGTCGTGCAGGCGTACCGCTCGCGCGGTCACCTCATGGCGGACACCGACCCGCTCGCCTACCGCCAGCGCAAGCACCCCGACCTGGACATCCAGAACCACGGCCTGACGCTGTGGGACCTGGACCGGACCTTCCCGACGGCGGGCTTCGGCACCAAGCCGAAGGCCACGCTGCGCGAGATCCTCGGCCTGCTGCGCGACTCGTACTGCCGCACCATCGGCATCGAGTACATGCACATCGCCGACCCGGCGCAGCGCAAGTGGCTCCAGGAGCGCCTGGAGGCCGGCTACGCCAAGACGCCGCGCGAGGACCAGCTCCGCATCCTGCGCCGCCTGAACTCCGCCGAGGCGTTCGAGACGTTCCTGCAGACCAAGTTCGTCGGGCAGAAGCGCTTCTCGCTGGAGGGCGGCGAGTCCCTCATCCCGCTGCTCGACGCGATCCTGTCGAAGGCCGCCGAGGGTGGCCTCGACGAGGTCGGCATCGGCATGGCCCACCGCGGCCGCCTGAACGTGCTGGCGAACATCGCGGGCAAGAGCTACGGCCAGATCTTCAAGGAGTTCGAGGGCCAGCTCGACCCGAAGAGCGTCCAGGGCTCCGGTGACGTCAAGTACCACCTCGGCACCGAGGGCACGTTCACCTCGGAGTCCGGCGCCACCACGCGCGTCTACCTCGCGGCCAACCCGTCGCACCTGGAGGCCGTGGACCCGGTGCTCGAGGGCATCGTGCGCGCCAAGCAGGACCGCATCGACCTCGGTGGCGACGGCTTCTCCGTGCTGCCGATCCTGGTGCACGGAGACGCCGCCTTCGCGGGCCAGGGCGTGGTCCCCGAGGTGCTGAACCTGTCGCAGCTGCGCGGGTACCGCACCGGCGGCACCATCCACGTGGTCGTCAACAACCAGGTCGGCTTCACCACCGGCCCGACGGCGTCCCGCTCGACCACCTACGCGACCGACGTGGCCAAGGGCTACCAGGTCCCGGTCATGCACGTGAACGGCGACGACCCCGAGGCCGTCGTGCGCACCGCCGAGCTGGCCTTCGCGTTCCGCGAGCAGTTCGGCCAGGACGTCATCATCGACCTCATCTGCTACCGCCGCCGCGGGCACAACGAGGGCGACGACCCGTCGATGACGCAGCCGCTCATGTACAACCTCATCGAGACCAAGCGCTCGGTGCGCAAGCTCTACACCGAGAACCTGGTCGCGCGCGGTGACATCACCGTCGAGGAGGCCGAGGGCGCACTGCAGGACTACCAGTCGCAGCTCGAGCGGGTGTTCACCGAGACCAAGTCCGGGTTCACGCCCGCGCCGCAGACCGAGCACCTCGCCGGCCTGGAGCGGCCCGAGTCCCAGCGTGAGGACGCCGGGACGATGGTCGGCTGGCAGACCGCGATCTCGCAGGAGCTGCTGCAGCGCGTCGGCGACGTGCACACCACTCCCCCCGAGGGCTTCACGGTGCACCCCAAGCTCGCGCAGCTCCTGGAGAAGCGCCAGCTCATGGCGAAGGAAGGCGGCATCGACTGGGGCTTCGGCGAGCTCGCGGCCTTCGGTTCGCTGCTCGTGGAGGGCACCCCGGTGCGCCTCGCCGGCCAGGACTCGCGCCGCGGCACGTTCGTGCAGCGCCACGCGGTGCTGCACGACCGCGAGACCGGTGCCGAGTGGACCCCGCTGCTGTACCTGTCGAGCGACCAGGCCAAGTTCTGGGTCTACGACTCCTCGCTGTCGGAGTACGCGGCGCTCGGCTTCGAGTACGGCTACTCCGTGGAGCGCCCGGACGCCCTGGTGCTGTGGGAGGCGCAGTTCGGCGACTTCGTCAACGGCGCCCAGACGGTGATCGACGAGTTCATCTCGTCCGCCGAGCAGAAGTGGGGCCAGTCGTCCTCGGTGGTCATGCTGCTGCCGCACGGGTACGAGGGCCAGGGGCCCGACCACTCGTCGGCCCGCATCGAGCGGTTCCTGCAGCTGTGCGCCGAGAACAACATCACGGCCGCGCAGCCGTCCACGCCGGCGTCGTACTTCCACCTGCTGCGCCGTCAGGCCTACGCCCGGCCGCGCCGTCCGCTCGTGGTGTTCACGCCCAAGCAGCTCCTGCGCCTCAAGGCGGCGGCGTCCGCGGCGGAGGACTTCACCGAGGGCACGTTCCGCGAGGTTCTCGCGGACACCACCGCGGACCCGGCGAAGGTGGACCGCGTGATCCTGTGCACCGGCCGCGTGTACTACGACCTGCTCGCCGAGCGCACCAAGCGCGGCGACGAGGGCGTGGCGCTCGTCCGCCTGGAGCAGCTCTACCCGTTCCCGGAGGAGCAGATCCGCGCGGAGCTCGCCAAGTACGGCGACGCCGAGGTGGTCTGGGTCCAGGACGAGCCGCAGAACCAGGGCGCGTGGGGCTTCATCCACCTGGCACTGCCGATGGACGTGCCGTACGTCAAGGTGGTCTCCCGCCCGGCGTCGGCCTCGACGGCGGCCGGTACGGCCAAGCTGCACCAGGCCCAGCAGAAGACCCTGCTGGAACAGGCCTTCGCGCGCGGCTGACCGCACGCACCACGAGAGGCGGGGCCCCCGGGGGGGGCCCCCCCCCGGGGGGCCCCCCCCGGGGGGGGGCCGGCCCGGCCGGGGCTGGCCGGCTGGCAGCCGCCGCGGTCAAGGACCTGGTCCTAGCAGCCCCCCCCCGGCCGACGCGCGC